>NZ_CP157483.1:3605246-4206121 GCF_045348425.1 Pedococcus sp. KACC 23699 | reverse complement strand
GACACACCTGCCTCCTGAGGGAATGACAGGCCAACGGTGCAGCCACGACCTTCGAAAAATCTTTGTGTTGGACGGACGGCTCGCCAGGGCTCCGTGCGACCCGATGGCGCTGAGCGGAACGCGCCGGGTGTTACCGGGGCAGATAGGCGCGGACCGTAGTTCCGTTGGGGCTGTTGGCCTCCACCACCACCGAGCCGCCGGCCTCCTCGATGGTCTCGCGGACGATGTCGAGGCCGACATGGCCCGCAACCCGTTGCGGGGGAACGGGGTCGGGGCCGCGACCGTCATCGGACACCTCGAGGTGGACGGCATCCGAGGTGATCGACAGGTGCACGCTCAGGGTCGTGGCGTGGGCGTGCTTGGCGACGTTCACCACGGCCTCGCGTGCCACGCGATAGATCAGGCCCGCGCTCACCGGGTCCAGGCCGTGGTCGGGATCGAGCTCGAGTCCGACCGCTACCCCCCGGCGGCCCAGGCCGGTGGTGAGGTCACGGATGGCGGCGTCGAGTCCTCCTTCGTACGCGGTGACGGGGAACAGGTCTGCCACGATGTCCCGCAGTCGCTGCACGTCCCGGCGCAGGATCTCGGCGCCACGGTCCACCGTCCCGTCCAGGCGTCCACCGTCCCTGCCGACGGACTCCAGGGCGACCGCGACGCCGGACAGGTCCTGGATGACGTCGTCGTGCAGGTCCTGGGCGAGTCGGCGGCGCTCGAGCTCGACGGCCCTGACGGTCTGGGCGAGCAGGCGGGTGCGCGAGCGTCGGATGCTGCTGACCCTGCGCGCCAGGCCCACGGCAAGGGGCAGCTGGGACAGCGCGAGCGTGCCCAGAGCCAGCATCCCCACCGGCGCCATCTGGGCGACCAGCTCGCTGCGTTCCCGCTCCACGAGGACCAGGGGGAGGTACAGCTCGTAGACCACGTCCTGACCTGCGGCCGAGGGCAGCAGGGTGTAGACCTCGACCAGGCCGTTGGGCGCCGTCTCGAACAGGTTCTCGCCCTCGGCGAGGTCGGAGATCGAGGAGACGGCCGGACCTCCCGGCCTGAGCTTGTCGAACTCGAGGTCCGAGGCGAAGTTGCGTCCGATGAGCCGGTGCTCGTCGGAGTAGAGGACGACGCCGTCGATCGACCAGATCTTGACGCGGGCGAGGGAGCCGTCGCTCATCCGCGGAACCAGTCGGCGGTCCATGTCGGAGATGGCCTCTGGATCGCCGGCAAGCAGCCCATCGGTGACCCCGGGCGCCAGGAGTCGCCGTGCGATGCTGGCGCCGTCCAGGGCGGCGCTGTCCAGGGCGTGCTGCTCGGCGATGCGGCCGAGGGCGTAGAAGGTGGGCGCCGACACCAGGACGAGGGCGACGGCGCCGTAGATGAGGTACCGGGCGACCGCTCGCCGGACCTCGGCGGTCTCCGACGGTCTCGGTCGGGCCAGCCTCATCAGCGGGGGTCGACGCGTCGTTGCATCGCGGGTCGGTCGATCGTCACCAGGCCTAGCTGGGCGGCGATGACGACCGCCTCGAGCTGGCTGTGCGCATTGAGCTTCGTGAGGATCGACTGCACGTAGCTGCGGCACGTGCTGCTCGAGATGTTGAGCTGTCTTGCGATGTGCTTCACGTCTTCGCCACGGGCGAGCAGGGTGAGCACGTCGGTCTGACGTTCGCTGAGCCGCACCGTGACGGGAGGCGGCGCCCCGGCCTCGGCGATGAGATTCATCATGAGGCGAGGGTCTACCGCGATGTGGCCGGGCGACGCGGTCCGGATGGCGTCGAGCATGTCCGCGAGGGTGCCGTCCTTGGACAGGAACCCGCACGCGCCGGCGATCAGGGCATCGCCGGCGAACTCGGGCTTGGCATGCGCCGTGAGGATGATGACCCTGGCGAAGGGGTCCATGTGCATGATCTGGCTGGTGGCCTCCAGACCCGTCGCGTCCGGCAGCTCGAGGTCCATCAGGACGAGCTCGGGCCTCAGCTCGCGGAACATGGAGACCCCCGCCGCAGCAGTGGTCGCGTGTCCCACGCTCGTGAGGTCGGGCTCACGGTCCAGCGCGTTGGCGAGGAGCTCGGCGAAGGTGACGTGGTCGTCCACGACGAGGATGCGCGTGCCCGGGCTGGCGGCAGTCACCGCGAGCGACCCTCCTCGGCCTCGACGACAGGACCGTGGCCGGCGCCTGCGACGATCTGCCGAAGAGGACCGACCAACTCGATTGTCAGGCCGTGCGGGCGGACGCGGCTCCACCATTCGACGGGGCTCCGACGCGGTTCAGCAGGCTCGACAACGCCCCCCGCGCTTCCTCGAAGGGCAGGGAGGGACTGGCAGCACGCCCTCGGTTGGGGTCGTCGGGACCCGCCGTCTGGCTCGCGCCTGCCACCGAGTGCAGGCTGACGACGGCGTCGAGCAGATGGCTCAGCTCGTGGTCGGCTTCGTTGGCGCCACGCAGCAGCCGCACGTAGATCTCCTGCAGCACGCGCCCAGGTGCACATCCGAGCTCACGGGCGAACACCCGACGGCAGTCGTTGTAGGCGCGCAGCCCCTCGGCGTGGAACCCGAGCCTCTCGATGCTGGACAGGTAGGCGATCCAGGCAGCCTCGTCGAGGGCGTCGTGACGCAGGGCCAGCAGTGCCCAGTGCCGGGACAGGGCCGGCGCGAGGTCCATGACCTTGGTGGCGCCTTGCACGAGCTGGGAGCGCAGCCGGCCGGCGTGGAGGCGTCGCAGGTCCACCAGCCACTCGAGGTCACCCTCCTCCGGCAGCACGACGGCGTCACCGAGCGAGGCCGCCTCCACGAACAGGGGCAGTGCCTGGGCGGCCGGGGTGCGCGCGTCGCTGGCGAGGCGCACCAGCCGGGCGTAGCGGTCGAGGTCGAGGTCGACCCGCGACATGTCGATGGTGTAGCTCCCGGCGACCGAGCCGATGACGTCGCCCGCGCCGGGGGCGGCCGCCTGCAGGTGCTTGCGCAGGACGCAGGTGTACGTCTCCAGGTTGGCTTTCGACCCCCGTGCGCCCTCGCCCTGCCACAGCATGGCGACGAGCTTGTCCTTGGAGACCGGGGCGCCGCCGTGGGCGAGCAGGGCCTCGAGGATGAGCCGGGGCTTGGTCCCTCCCAGCTGTCGTGGACCCACGCTTACCGCGCCGACCCGCAGGTGGAAGCCGCCGAGGAACGCCACCTCCAGCCGGTCCTGCGTGGTGCCTGTCCGCGGCGTCGTGCGGACGCTGGTGCTGGTGCTGCTCACTGTCGTGGTCATGGACCCCTCCCTCACTGGATCGAGGGTGGCGCACCGGCGCCGCTCGCGCCTGCTGCATTTCGATCACGTGACCACCCCCAAATCGCTGTGGTCCGCAAGGGCCAGCCGTCATGGTCCGCCGGGACTAGTCACCGCAGGTATGGCGCGTGGCCGGCCACGCGCCATACCTGCTCTATCCTTGGCGACGGATGAGTCGGCCAGGCGGTCGCGTCGGTGGGCAACCACCGCCGAGGAACGTCCGGGCTCCACAGGGCAAGGTGGTGGCCAACAGCCACCCGGGGTGACCCGCGGGACAGTGCCACAGAGAACAGACCGCCACGGTGGACCACGCAGCTCCGGTTGCGCAGGCACCGCGGTAAGGGTGAAACGGTGGTGTAAGAGACCACCAGCGGGCCAGGTGACTGGTCCGGCTCGGTAAACCCCACCTGGAGCAAGCTCAGACAGTGTGCGTTCGAGGGCGGCCCGCCCGAGCACACGGGTAGAGCGCTGGAGGCAGTCGGCAACGGCTGTCGTAGATGGATGACCGTCACCGCGGCCCGGGCAACCAGGCCGCGGGACAGAACCCGGCGTATCGGCCGACTCATCCACTCCCGGGCCCAGCCTGCGGCCCTGTCCCGTCGGCTCGTCCTCGGTCGGCAACCGACCGCAGGACCACCGGGGGCTCCTCGGCATCCTTGGGGCGCTCCTCATCGTCGGGCCGCAGGTGGCTGGGGGTGCCGCGCGCCTCTCGGGCCACCACACGGTGCACTCCATGGATGGTGGCAAGGAGTCCCAGGGTGCTGGCCGCGCCGACGAGGACGTGGGCGGTGATGCTGTCATCGGAGTTCCAGGCGGTGTGCAGCGCCACGGCGGCGGTGAACGCGAGCAGGGACAGGGCCACCGCCCGCCTACGGTGCCGAGCGGTGGGGATGCGCCAGAGCGCTGCGACGGTGACCCCCGTCCAGGCGACGTGACCGGTGGGGGAGAGCAACGCCCTCAGCTGCAGGGTCCCGTCGACCGAGGACAGGCTGCCGTCGCGCAGGAGGGCGGTGAACCCGTAGCCCATGGTCTCCAGGGCGGCGAACCCCATGCCGCTCGCGACGCCGACGACGACGCCGACATGGGGGTGGCGGCGAGCGAGCGCCAGCAGGACCACCCCGGGCACGATGAGCTTGGAGGTCTCCTCGATCATGCTCACGACGGGCCTGTTTGACAGGATCCCCGCGCCCGGCAGCGCTGGGCCCACGGCGTACTCGAGGCTGGCGGCGGCCAGGGTTCCCACGACGCCGCCCACGCTGGCGAGCGCGAGGAGCCACCCGCCGGGCACGATCAGGGCTTCACCACCCTGGGCAGCGAAGAGCATGACCGAGAGCGGGACCACGGCGGACCCGAGAAGAAGGAGCGAGGGGAACAGGTTGGGGTTGCTCGTGGTCCTGAGCTCGGAGAGCTCGAGGAGGTATGCGGCCGCCCCCACCACCAGGACCCAGAACCAGGTCGTGCGACGCAGGATCCGCAGCAGCCTGGCCCTCGTGGCGGACGGTGAGACGACTCCGAGACGACTTAAGGGTTCGGCCTCGGTCGGCGGCGCGCCGTGGCCCGCCGCGGTCCGGGGCGGCTGAGAGGTGGCCACGTCAGCGACCTCTGCTGGCCCGCGAGGTGAGGGCGAACCCGAGCACGACTCCGACGTTGGACGCCAGGCGTTTCCAGGTCAGGCGCTGCATGTTCGTCATGGCCTTTCGTCAGCTCCCCTCGACGGCCTGCCTGGGTGTGGCCACGGAACCAGCAGCGTCACGAACCCGACGCTGCCGCACGCAGCCGTGGCAGCACAGGGACGAAGGACCTCAGACCACGTCGAGCGCTGGAACAGCGGCATCTACAGGGCCGCAGTGGTCGAGGCTGCGAGTGACATGGCCCGACACCGGCCACAGGTGGCTGCCGCCGAGCCCCGCCATGACGGGCGTGGCTGGTGCTGCGTGCCCGCGGCGCGCAGGCGCAGAACGCGCGGCGAAGACTCGATGTCGGTTGAATGGTTCCCGCACACGGCTTCCAATGGGAGGGCGTGGACGAACCACTGATCCACGCTCGGGCCTGTCACGGGTAAAGAGGACGGAGACGATCATCAGCACGAACCGGACGGCCCTGGCGCCCTCTTCGGTCGAGGCCGCGTGAACTATCCCCTCGTGGTGGCCACCAGCCTCCTCTCCACGATCTTCTTCGCCGTCTCGACCGCCCTGAAGCACCGCAGTGCGACCACGCTCCCGCCCACGAGCGGTCAGGGAGCGGCAGGGCTCGGCCGCTTCCTCGCCTCGACCTTGAGCCACCCGTGGTGGATCGCAGCCCTGGTGGCCGATGCCATCGGGTTCACGATGCAGGCCTACGCACTGCACATCGGTGCGGTCTCGGTCGTCCAACCCCTCCTGGTGACCGCGTTGCTCACCTCGCTGGTCGTCGACCACCTGAGCAAGGGCACGCGAATGACAAGGCGTGAGTGGGCCTGGGGCGGGCTGCTGGTCGCCAGTCTCGTGGGCTTCCTGTTCGTGTCGGGTGCGTCCTCCCCGCACCAGGTCCACCACGCAGCGGATCGCGGACCTGCAGCCGTCTGTGCAGCCTTGGCAGGCGTGCTGGCGGTGGTCTGCGTGGTGGCTGCCCGACGGGCTCCCGCCCACCGCGCGCCGCTGCTCGGGGTCGCGGTCGGGACGATGTATGCGTGCACCGCGGTGCTGATCAAGGCGACCACCGAGGTGCTGGGCAACGCCGGCGTGCTGGCGATGCTCACGAGCTGGCAGCTGCCGGTGCTCGTGGCGTGCGGGGTGTCCGGCCTGCTCCTGGCCCAGCTCGCCTTCCGCTCAGGGCCGTTGCACAGCAGCCTGTCGGTCATCGCCACCGTCGACCCGCTGCTGAGCGTGGCTCTCGGCGTCGTCGTGTACGACGAGCAGCTTCGGACCGGGGTGCTGGCGGTGGCGGGGCAGGTCGTGCTGCTGGTCGCGCTGGTGATCGCGGCGAGCGCGTTGAGCCGGCTCAACGCCGTCAACAGCACCCCGGGAGCGGTGCCGGGGTGAGCTCAGGCGTCGCGTCGGCGCAGGAGCAGTGCCGCCGCCAGGACAGCCGTCATCGGGGATGGCTGCTGCGGGGAAGGGTGTGCCCCCGGAAGAAGGCTGGTGCGACACGCCACTGCACCGCCAGCAGCAACAGCCCGAACAGGAGCGACCCGATGCCCACGACGGCAACCGCGCCGATGCCGAAGATGGTGACGTTCGCCCCGGCGGCGTCCGTGAGGTTGTCGGGCTTGGCATAGGTGATCGTGGCGTAGACGAACATGAAGAACAGGAAGAGCCCACCTGTGAGTGGCAGGAGCCCGCGCATCGCGAGGTGGCGCCAGGACGAGGTCAGGGTGCGCCGGTAGAACCAGGCGCAGGCGACCCCGGTGAGCCCGTAGTAGAAGGCGATCTGCAGCCCGATGGCGCCGATCAAGGCCAGCAGGATGTTGGGACTGATCCACGTCATGAGCAGGTAGAAGGCAGCGGAGACCAGGCCCATGCCGACGGTTGCCCATGTCGGGGTGAGGAACCGGGGATGCATCCGTTCGAACCTGCGGGGGATCGCGCGGTAGGCGGCCATAGAGAGCGCGGTCCTCGCGGTCGGCAGGATGGTGGTCTGGGTGGAGGCGGCGGCCGACGAGAGGATGGACAGGGACAGCAGGGCCATGCCGACGTGACCCAACACGCTGGAGCCGTACAACGAGGGCCCGATCGCGTTGAAGACGTCGCTGGCGTTGTCGGCGTTGCCCAAGCCGATCCCCTTGGTGCCGGTGCCCGCGAAGGCCACGGCGGCGGTGGAGACGAGCAGGTAGGTCACGAGGAGCAGGACCGTCGACATGACGGCTGCCTTTCCCGGGGTTCGTCCCGGGACGTCCGCCTCCTCGTTGGTCGCGACGGCCGTGTCCCAGCCCCAGTAGATGAACACGGCGATGAGAACGGCCGGGGCGATGACGTTGGTCAGGGACAGGCCTCCGGGCCACAGCCATGACAAGGAGGGATGTGCCGAACCTGGCGGAGGGCTGCTCGAGTAGACGCGGACCAGGGCGATGACGGCGAAGAGGAACAGGGTGAGGATCTCGGCCCCCAGCAGGGCGTACTGGATGCGCGTCGACAGCTCGATCCCGCGGTAGCAGATGTACGTCATGATGGCGATCCACGCCAGCCCTGCGACGGTGGACCAGAAGGTGCTGGTCGAGAGCGAGTTGTGCAGGCCGAACTCGTCCAGCAGCTGGAAGCTGTAGGAGCCCGCGATCTGGGCCAGGTTCGCCATGACGATGATGTCGGCGATGATGATCCCCCAGCCGCCCATCCACCCCGTCAGCGGGCCGAATGCGCGCGTCGCCCACGTGAACGTCGTGCCGCAGTCCGGTTCGGCCTCGTTGAGCTCGCGGTAGGCGACGGCGATGAAGTACATGGGGACGAAGGCCAGCAGCATGATCGCTGGTGCCTTGAGTCCTGCGCCTGCGGCCACCACCAGGCCGAGGCTGGCCGCCAGGGAGTAGGCGGGGGCGGTCGAGGCCATTCCCACGACGACGCTGGACACGAGGCCGAGGGCGCCGCGTTTGAGCCCTTTGTCATGGACCTGGTCGCGGTGCGGTACCGGGGCAGTGGTCGTCATGAGGCGTACCTCCGAAGCTGCTGGTCGCTACGGTGCAGGTTCGCGCACTCGCCCGCGCCGTGGACTGCGGCTCGGGGAGGTCGTGGACCACCTCAGGCTAGGCATGCTGGCTGTGGAATGGCTGAAAGTCTTCTGTGGATCTGGACGCCGACCTGCTCCTCGACCGCGTGGGCCGGCAGGGAGCGGCTACTCGGTCTCGAGCACGGGAGAAGGTTCGACCGCCCTGACCCCGGCCGGCGACGGCTGGCGGGTCGAGAGAGCGACCAGCCCGGCGATGAGGAGCGCGGCCGCGATGGTGACGGGACCGTCGCCGAGTCCCAGGCCGTTGCCGAGGGCAGGGGGCTTGCCCAGCCAGTCGGCCACCGAGGCGCCGAGCGGGCGGGTGAGGACGTAGGCGGTCCAGAAGGCAGCGATGGCGTTGAACCCCAGGCGCCATGCCACCAACGGCACGGCGATCATCACCGCGAACACCACGGCCGAGGCGAGGTACCCCAGGTGCATCGTGTATGCGGTCAGGTCACCTGCCGCCGTGCCGAGGGCGAACGTCGCGAGCACGGTGAGCCAGTAGAAGATCTCCCGCCGGCGGGTGGTGATGGTGTGGATGGACAGGGTCCCCTCGACGCGGTGCCACACGAGGAACAGCACCACGACGGAGGCGAGGAAGAACGGCGTGGACACGGCATACGGCACGCCGAGGCCGACGTGCAGCCCGTCAGCGGCCATGGTGCCGAACACGGCGACCATCGCGACGGCGGTCCAGTAGGTCCCCGCATGGTGGGTACGGCGACGCAGCTGCAGCCACAGGCTGACGACGATCCCCACCGTGCCGAGCAGGCCGGCCAGCACGAGATTGGTCTTGGCCAGGTAGTCGGAGGCCGACTCACCCATCCCCGTCGTGAGGACCTTGATGAGCCAGAAGGTCGCGCCGACCTCGGGGGCCTTCGTCGCGGCGTACTGGGTCGCGGCGTACCGACCCGAACCGCGCATCCGGGCGCCGGGCGAGGTCACGCGTCCTTCCTGCTCGAGCGGGGACGCTCGCCGGGACTGGTCACGGGGGAAGCCACGCGGTGGGCCTTTCGGGAGAACGGGAACCGGACGTCGAGCTCGGCCCCCACCCTGACCCGGGATCTCTGAGAGCACCCTGAGCGCAGGTCGGCGTCTGCCTCCGTGGAGGCGACTCCGGATTTAGCCGAAGATCCGGGTGATGTCCTCCAGGCGACCGGGGACGAGGGTGAACCAGGCCCACGTGCCGCGTCGTTCGCGGGTCAGGACGCCCGCCTCGACCAACACCTTGAGGTGGTGGGAGACCGTCGGCTGGGACACCCCGACGACCTCGGTCATGTCGCACACGCACGCCTCCTGGCGCGGCGCGTTGGCGATGATCGACAACAGCTGCAACCGCACCGGGTCGGCAACTGCCTTGAGCAGCAGCGCAGAGCGCTCGGCGTCCGCGCGGGGCATGGCAGCGACGCGCACGCCACAGGTGGTGGCCCCAGCGGAAGGAGGGAGCTGCTCCAGCACCACGCTCTGCTTGGCCATGACCCTCCTCGGTGAACGTTCCTTGAATCGACGTTCGCCTATGTTGACACACGTCGATGGGACCTGCCACGCTCCGATTCATCGAGACAGCTCGATGCAATGGCCGCGCCGCACCCAGCGTGCCCGGTACCCCACCGAGAAGGGTCCCTCTCCGTGCCTGCGCCAGCACCGTCCGCCAGCTCCGCCACGGGTTCGGAACCCGCCGGCGTCAGCGGCAGGCTCTCCACCCTCGACCGCTACCTGCCCGTGTGGATCGGGTTGGCCATGGTCGCCGGGTTGCTGCTGGGCCGCCTCGTGCCTGGCCTCGGGAGCGCCTTGTCCGCCGTCGAGGTCGACGGGGTGTCCCTGCCCATCGCGCTCGGGCTGCTCGTGATGATGTACCCGGTCCTGGCCAAGGTGCGCTACGACCGTCTGGACTCGGTCACCGGCGACAAGCGGCTCCTCGTGGGCTCCCTGGTCCTGAACTGGGTCGTCGGACCGGCGCTCATGTTCGCCCTGGCGTGGATCTTCCTGGGCGACCTGCCCGCGTACCGCACCGGCCTCATCATCGTGGGGCTGGCCCGCTGCATCGCCATGGTCATCATCTGGAACGACCTCGCCTGCGGTGACCGCGAGGCCGCAGCCGTCCTGGTCGCGCTCAACTCGGTCTTCCAGGTCGTCGCCTTCGCGGGCCTGGGCTGGTTCTACCTCTCGGTCCTCCCCGGCTGGCTGGGCCTGTCCCAGACCGGGATCGACGCCTCGACCTGGGACATCGCCCGTTCGGTGCTGATCTTCCTCGGCGTGCCCCTGGTGCTCGGGTTCCTGTCCCGACGCCTGGGCGAGCGTCAGCGCGGGCGTGAGTGGTACGAGGCGGAATTCCTTCCGCGGGTGGGTCCGTGGGCGTTGTACGGACTGCTCTTCACCATCGTCATCCTCTTCGCCCTCCAGGGCGACGCCATCACCTCCAACCCGCTCGACGTGGTTCGGATCGCCTTGCCGTTGCTGGTCTACTTCGCCGTCATGTGGGGCGGCGGCTTCGCATACGGGGCGGCGTTCGGACTCGGCTACGAGCGCACCACGACCCTGGCGTTCACCGCTGCGGGCAACAACTTCGAGCTGGCCATCGCCGTCGCCATCGCCACCTTCGGAGTCGCTTCCGGCCAGGCCCTCGCCGGGGTCGTCGGGCCGCTCATCGAGGTCCCCGCACTCGTCGCCCTCGTCTACGTCAGCCTGGCCCTGCGCCGCCGTTTCGCCGCGCCCGCGACACCGACCACACGGAAGGCTCTGCACCCCCATGAGTGACAAGCCCAGCGTCCTGTTCGTCTGCGTCCACAACGCAGGCCGGTCCCAGATGGCCGCCGCATACCTCCACCACCTGTCCGGTGGAGCGGTGGAGGTCCGCTCCGCCGGCTCTGCGCCGGCCGGACAGGTGAACCCGTCCGCCGTCGAGGCGATGGCCGAGGAGGGCATCGACATCCATGCGGAGAAGCCCAAGGTGCTGACCGACGACGCGGTGCAGGCGTCCGACGTCGTCGTCACGATGGGCTGTGGCGACACCTGTCCCATCTACCCCGGGAAGCGTTACGAGGACTGGGATCTCGAGGATCCGGCCGGCCAGGGTCTCGAGGCCGTACGACCCATCCGCGACGAGATCAGAAGGCGCATCCAAGGCCTGCTCGACGAGCTCGGCGTCCCGCTCGCGCAGTCCTGACTGCTTCGGCGGTGGGGACACCACCGAGACGGTCAGGCGTGGTCAGGTCAGGCGCAGGCGACCATCAGCGTCTCGTCGGCGACCAGCGTGCCCCCGGTGCGCGCACCGCGGGCCTGTCCGGCCTCGCCCGTCCCCATCACGCGGGAGACGTATGCGGCGCCGCCGGAGACCGCGATGACGGGCACCGACTCCGATGGGCCGGTGGCGCGGCAGGTCCAGGTGTTCGTGATCTGCGCGGTCCCACCCTTGACCATGATCAGCGCCGTGTCGGTGCCGTCGGAGAAGTCGGTCGGGCGGGGGGTGCCGAAGTTGAGCGTCGTGTTGGTGAACGAGACCCCGCCACCCTGGACGACGATGAGGGCACCCGTGGCGGGGTCGTCCAGGTGGCGACCTTCGACGACGCAGTCGCTGATGTCCAGGCCGCCGTGCCGCAGCGCGGGACCCTCGACCAGGATGGCGCGAGCTCCGCTACGGGTGGTCAGGAACAGGTGGCGCACGGTGGTCTTGGCCAGATGGCTGAAGCGCATGAGGAAGGTGCCGCGGCCGGTCCGGGCCGAGCCGTGGTGCAGGTCCCCGCTGACCCAGAGCGTGTTGTCGCAGCCGCGCAGGGTGAACTGCGTGTCGCGGGCGCCCATGCAGCGCCAGGAGCCCTTCGTCGTCACCTGGGTCATGGAGAACGGCTCGACGGGCGTCCCGAGGACGTGCTTGAAGCCGTGGAACGACAGCGTGTCGAGGGTGGCGCCGTAGCAGGTCCCCGCGGAGGAGGGGTGGTGGTAGAACTGCGTCGCTGCGTTGGTGGACGTGAACGTGATCCCGGCGACCATGACGTTGTAGGTCGTGGCGGTCCCGACGAGCCACGACGCAGCCCCGGTGCCGCAGTCGAGGGTGACGGTGCACCGGCCCGGTGCCTGGGGGGCGGTGGTGCCGACCGGCCCGGCTCCCCGCAGCCCCTGTTCCGGCCCGAGGATGCGCATCCCGGAGAAGGTGGTGCGGCTCTGGGTGAAGCGGTGGTCGCGGGCCGAGAGGCGGATCGCGCGGCGGGGTGAGGAGACCCGGGCGATGTCGATGGCGGCGGTGAGCTTCTCGTCGTCGGTGCCTGAGAAGGCATCGAGGTGGACGTCGTCGTTGGCAGCGACCCCGGAGGTGGGGGAGTCCTGGGCGCCGGTCAGGATCGCTGCGAACGACGGACGGGTGGTGCTTGTCCCAACAGACATCGGGGGATCTCCGTTGCTTCATCGAGGTCGTGGTGACTGGGGGTCACCACGACTCGCGGTTCGGGGGCTCCGCGACCCCTCCATCGTGAGGACGTGCCGGCACCGGGGTCCAGACTCTTGGTCAAGACTTGAAGGTCGTCTCGTCCGTTCGTCCAGCGCGGGCTCCCCTGTCCGGGGTCTGGGCAGGGGAGCAGATGAGCCCTAACGGGTGACCAGCAGGGTGATCGCGACGATGACGATGATGATGACGAGGGCCACCATCAGGCCGAACTCCACCGCCGTGGCACCCCGCTCGTGCGTGGTGGTGTCGGTGGAGCGTGCAACCAGCCGGTTCCTCATGGGTGTTCCTTCGTCGACAGCAACCCGGACGTACGGACGTTGGGGGGACACCCAGTATCGCCTGCCGATGCGTCCTGCGGCCAACCCCCGGCCCGTCGCTCGGCCACACGAGGCGTGCCTGTCACCGTCTGTCGCCCTACGGTGGGGACATGCGGATCACCCACCTCGGACACGCCTGTCTCCTCGTCGAGCTCGCCGGCACGCGCATCCTGCTCGACCCCGGCACCTTCTCCCCGGAGGCGCAGCACCAGCGCGACCTCGACGCGGTGCTCGTCACCCACCAGCACCCGGACCACCTCGACGTGGAGAACCTGCCCGCCCTGCTGGAGGCCAGCCCGGGCGCCCAGCTCGTGACCGATCCGGAGACGTCAGGACAGCTGCAGGACAAGGGGATCGATGCGCGGGCGCTGCGAGCCGGCGACGAGGTCACGGTCAAGTCCGTCACCGTGAGCGGCGTGGGGGAGATGCACGCCCTCATCCACGACGACATCCCGCGGATCCACAACACCGGTATGCGGCTGACCGCCGAGGGTGAGCCGGTGTTCTTCCACCCGGGCGACGCGCTGGACGCCGACCCGGGCCGCGTCGACGTCCTGGCCTTCCCGCTCAGCGCGCCCTGGGCCCGCAGCCGTGACATGACCGGCTTCCTGCGCCGCTTGGCGGCGCCCCACGCCATACCGATCCACGATGCGCTCCTCAGCGAGGTCGGGCGCACGCTCTACCTCACCCAGGCCGGCAACCTCGGCTCACCGAGCACCCAGATCCACGACCTCGCCGGTGGGCAGAGCGCGCAGTTCCAGCCCTGAGGACCGCCCCTCACGCAGGGACACCTCGAGGGGACTGCCCGGTCATCGTTCGGCTCGGCGTCCCCGGAGAAGGCCATGCGTCCGGCGCGGCACCGCTAGCGTCAGGGCATGCCTGACGACCAGATCGCGCTGGGCCTTCGGGGCCTCACCAAACGTTTCGCGACGATGGTGGCCGTCGACCACCTGGACCTCGACGTGCCGCGGGGGTCGTTCTTCGGCCTCGTGGGTCCGAACGGTGCGGGCAAGACCACCACGCTGTCCATGGCCACCGGCCTGCTCCGCCCCGACCAGGGGACGGCGCAGGTCCTGGGTGTCGACGTCTGGACCGACCCGATCGCTGCCAAGTCGCGGATCGGGGTCCTGCCCGACGGGCTCCGGCTGTTCGACCGCCTGACCGGTCGACAGCTGGTGACCTATGCGGGCCTGCTGCGCGGGATGGACCGCGAGCTCGTCGCCCAGCGCAGCGAAGAGTTGCTGGTCGCCCTGGGCCTCACCGACGCCGGCGACAAGCTGGTCATCGACTACTCGGCCGGGATGACCAAGAAGATCACCTTGGCCTGTGCCTTGGTCCACGCCCCGCGGCTGCTCGTCCTCGACGAGCCCTTCGAGGCGGTCGACCCCGTCTCGGCGCGCACGATCCGCGGCATCCTCGAGGACTTCGCCGCGAACGGCGGCACCGTCGTGCTGTCCAGCCACGTGATGGACCTCGTCGAACGCATCTGCACCCACGTGGCGATCATCGCCGCGGGGCAGGTGCGCGCCCACGGCACCATCGACGACGTCAGGGCCGGCATGAGCCTCGACGACCGGTTCCTCGACCTCGTCGGCGGCCGCACGGAAGTGAAGGGCCTCGCGTGGTTGCGCACCTCGTCCGACTGAAGCTCGACCTGCTGCGCAACGGGTCCCGGCGCAGTGCCGCGGCGCTGATCGGGATGGTCCTGGGGATGCTCTACGGCGGAGGCCTGATCCTGGGCGCGCTGATCCTGCTGGTGACCCTGCGCATCCAGGGGGACGCAGAGCTGACCCGCACCCTGGTCACGGTCGGCGGGGCCTTCCTCGTCGCCGGCTGGGCCCTGCTCCCGGTCGTGCTCTTCGGGATCGACCCCACCCTGGACCCGACCCGTTTCGCGACGTTCGCCGTCCGCGAGCGCACGCTCGCCCTGGGGCTGCTCCTCAGTGCCCTCATCGGGCTGCCGGGGGTCGGCACCGTCCTGGTCGTCCTCGGCACGGTGTTCGCCTCCTCGCGATCGCCGTCGGCGCTGCTGGTGGCCCTGGTCGGGGGCGCACTCGGCCTGGCCACCTGCGTCATCGCGAGCCGGGTCGTCTCGGGGGCGGCCTCGGCCGTCCTCGCCTCGCGCCGGGGACGCGACATCGCCGGCGTCGGAGGACTGCTGGTGCTCCTGGCCCTCGGCCCGCTGCTCGCCTTCGTCAACGACGGCGGCCTCACTCGTGAGCGCCTGACGGCGTTGGCAGACCTCCTTGCCTGGACGCCTCTGGGCTGGGCGTGGGCAGCCGCCGGCGACGTCATGCTGGGCGACTGGGCGTCGGCCGGCATCCGCCTGCTGCTGGCCGCAGCCCTGTGCCTCGTGCTGTTCGTGCTGTGGGAGCGGCTGCTCGTCTCGATCCTGCGCAACCCGCGTGGAGCCGTCGGCGAGGGCGGCGGTGGGCCACACGGTCTGGGGCTCTTCGCGCACCTGCCCGGCACCCCGATGGGTGCCATCGCCGCCCGCGCCGGCACCTACTGGGTCCGGGACCCGCGGTTCAACTTCCCGGCGATCATGACGATCCTGCTCCCGGCGGGACTGCTCTTCCCGGGACTGGGCGGCGAGGGGTCCGCGGTCTTCCTCGCCCTGATGCCGCTCGTCTCCGCCTACCTCATCGGCTGGGGTCAGCACAACGACGTCGGTTACGACTCCACCGCGTTCTGGCTGCACGTGGTCTCTGGGGTCGACGGTGTCGCCGACCGGGTGGGTCGGCTGTTCCCGTCAGGGCTGATCGCCCTCGTCTGCGTGCCCGGCTACGCCCTGCTGGGGCCCGTCGTCGGAGGTTCGTGGGCGCTGTTCCCGGCCGCCCTGGGCACGGGGACCGCGGTGGTGCTCAACGGTTTTGCCGTCGCGTCGATCACCAGCGCGGTCAAGCAGTATGCCGTGCCGTCGCCGGGGGAGAGCCCGTTCAGCAACCGCCCGGGATCGGTCGGGGTGACCTTCGCCGTGCAGACCGTGTGCGGTGGCGCCGTGATGGCCTTGTCGCTGCCCGAGATCGTCCTGTTCGGGCTCGCGCTGTTCGGCTACGGCTGGGCGGCCTGGGTGGCGCTCGTGGTGGGCCCGGTGCTCGGGGTGGTGGCGTTCGTCGTTGCCGTCCGCATCGGTGCAGGTCTGTTCCGCACCCGACAGGCCGACCTGTTCCAGGACCTCGTGTCGATGCGCTGAGGCCTCCCGCCTACTTCTGGCGGCGGGCGTGCTCCTCCTGCGCGAGGTGGGCTGCACCGATGATGCCGGCCTTGTTCTGGAGGGTGGCGGCCACGATGGGCGTCTTGAGGTCGAGCAGCGGCAGGAACTGCTCCGCGTCCTTGGACACCCCGCCACCGACGACGAACAGCTCGGGCCAGAGCAACGCCTCGACCTGGCTGTAATAGCGCTGCAGCCGTTTCGCCCACTCGGGGTAGCTCAGCCCCTCCTTGTCCTTGATGGAGGACGCGGCGCGCGACTCTGCGTCGAACCCGTCGATCTCGAGGTGGCCGAGCTCGGAGTTGGGGATGAGCTTGCCGTCGAAGATCAGGGCAGAACCGATGCCGGTGCCGAGGGTCGTCATGACGACGAGGCCCTTCTGGCCCTTGGCCGCCCCATAGTGCAGCTCGGCCACACCGGCGGCGTCCGCGTCGTTGACCAGGACGATGTCGTGGCCCAGCACCTTCTCCAGCATCGGCTCGGCGTCGTAGTCCAGCCACGACTTGTCGATGTTGGCTGCCGAGCGCACAACCCCGTGCGTGACGACCCCGGGGATGGTGACCCCGATGGGCGAGTCGCCCCGGACGTCCTCGAAGTGGTCGACGATCTGGTTGATGACCTCGGCGACGGCCTCGGGGGTCGAGGCCGTCGGGGTGTCGATGCGCATCCGCTTGGCGGCGAAGGAACCGTTCTCGAGATCGACGGGCGCGCCCTTGATGCCGCTGCCCCCGACGTCGATCCCGAGGGGGAGCCCCTGCTTGGCGTGCTTGGACATGGTGTGCCGCCTCCTTGCGGTCGCCGCGTGCTCCGGGTGGTGGAGCGCTACGGCAGGGTCAGGATCTCGTTGCCGCTCTCGGTGATGAGGATGGTGTGCTCGAACTGCGCCGAGCGTCTGCGGTCCTTGGTGACCACGGTCCAGCCGTCGTCCCACATGTCCCACTCGGGGGTGCCGAGGTTGAGCATCGGCTCGATCGTGAAGGTCATGCCGGGCTCGATGATCGTGGCGTAGGACGGGGCCGCGTCGTAGTGCGGGATGATCAGGCCGCCGTGGAAGGCCGTGCCGATGCCGTGGCCGGTGAAGTCCCGGACGACGCCGTAGCCGAAGCGCTTGGCATAGCTCTGGATGACCCGCCCGATGATGTTGATCTCCCGGCCGGGCACGGCTGCCTTGATGCCGCGCATCATGGCCTCGTGGGTGCGCTCGACGAGCTGCCGCGACTCGTCGTCGACGTCCCCGCACAGGTAGGTGGCGTCGGTGTCGCCGTGGACCCCGCCGATGAAGGCGGTGATGTCGATGTTGACGATGTCACCGTCCTCGAGCCGGCGGCTGTCGGGGATGCCGTGGCAGATGACCTCGTTGACCGAGGTGCACAGCGACTTCGGAAAGCCCTTGTAGCCGAGCGTCGATGGGTAGGCGCCGTGGTCCATCAGGAACTCGTGGCCGACCCGGTCGATCTCGTCGGTGGTCACGCCGGGGGCGATCACGGCAGCGGCGGCGGCCATGGCCTGGGCCGCGATCCGGCCGGCGATGCGCATCCGCTCGATGGTCTCGACGTCCTTGACGTCACCGCCCTCCTCCCGTTTGGGGGCGGGTCTGTCTACGTACTCCGGTCGCTCGATGGTGGCGGGGACGGCGCGGCGTGGCGACACCTCGCCCGGGGCCACACTTGCGTGCGTCTTCGGCATACGGTGGAGTCTAGAGAGGTCAGCAGATCCGTCGAGTTGGAGGGCACCCCCATGGCTTACTGGTTCAACGTCGATACCCGTCAGGTCGAGACTGACGACAGCAAGAGCCAGGGCGACCACGTCATGGGTCCGTACGACTCCCACGAGGCCGCGGCGTCGGCCCTCGAGACGGCGAAGGCGAAGACGGACCAGTGGGACGCCCAGGACCGCGCGTGGGAAGAGGGCGCCACCGAGGACTGACGCCTCAGTCGTTGAGGCGGTGCACCGACACGGCATACCCGCCGCCGGGCACCCAAGGAGTCTTCTCCCAGGTGGCGTAACGCTGCAGCATCGCCAGCCCGGCGACCTCGCAGGCGCGGTCGTAGTCCTCCAGCGGTGTCACGGGGCACCCCGTCGGCAGGTGCGCCGCGTCGAGGCCGAACCCTGCCACGAGCACACCGCAGGGCTGCAGGTGGGCCGTCACGCGCTCGATGGCGTCCAGGAGCGTGCCGGGGGCGAGCAGCGGCACGACGTTGCCCGCCATCACCACGACCTCGAACGCCTGGGAGCGCAGCTGGAGCCGGCTCAGGTCCTGGCGGACCCAGGTCGTGGCCGGGTCGCGCCGCCTGGCGACATCGACCATCTCGGCGTCGGCATCGACCCCGACGCAGTGGTAGCCGAGGGCGGTGAGCTGGGTGGCGACGCGCCCCGTCCCGCACCCCGCGTCGAGCACCCGCACGGGGGGCGCCATGAGGGAGGCGACGAAGGCCGCTTCGCCGTGGATGTCCATCCCCTGGGCCGCGAGGTCGTCGAAGCGCTGCTGGTAGGCCGTGGCGGCACCGGGTCCGCCGGACACCTCCGACCAGCGGGTGCGGGGCTCCATCTCGGTCATCCTCGTGCCTTTCGTGTCCCGCCGGTCCGGGGCCGGTGCGGCGGTCTGGGTCCAGCCTAGATTCGGTTGGGAGGCAATGGAACCCGCGGTCAGCCCAGCTCGCGCAGACCCGGCAGCACCCGGTCGGCGAAGGTCGAGAGGAACCGTGACTGGTCGGCGCCGGGGCCGTGGAACACGAGGTGGTTGAAGCCGAGGTCGACGTAGGGCTTCACGGCGGCCACGACCTCCTCGGGGTCGTCGGTGACGATCCAGCGCGAGGCCACCTGCTCGTCGGGGAGCTCGTCGCCGAGCCGCTCCATCTCCAGGGGGTCGCTGGTGCCGTGCTTCTGCTCCGGGGTGAGCGACAGGGCGGCCCAGAAGCGACAGTTCGCTACCGCCTGCTCACGGTCCGGGTCCCAGGACAGCTTGACCTCGAGCATCCGGTCGAGGTCTTCGCGGGTGCGGTCCGACTTGCCCAGCCCCTCGTCGACGGCCGGGAGCAGCTTGTCGCGGTAGAGCTCCTCGCCCTTCCCGGAGGTGCAGATGAAGCCGTCACCCGCCCGACCGGCATACCGGGCGACCAGGGGGCCGCCGGCGGCGACGTAGATCGGCACGGGCTGCTCGGGCTTGTCGTAGATCGTCGCGTCGGTCGTGCGGTAGTAGTCGCCCTCGAAGGTGACGCGGTCCTCGGTCCAGAGCAGGCGCATCAGCGTCACGGCCTCGCGCAGCCGGGCGAACCGCTCCTTGAACTCCGGCCACTGCTCGACCGACCCGACGACGACCTCGTTGAGCGCCTCCCCGGTCCCGATGCCGAGCATGACGCGGCCGGGCTGGAGGGCGCCGAGGGTGCCGAACGCCTGGGCGACGACGGCCGGGTTGTAGCGGAACGTCGGCGTCATCACCGAGGTGCCGAGCTGCACCCGTTCGGTGCGCTCACCGAGCGCGGCGAGCCAGGCCAGGGAGAACGGCGCGTGCCCGCCGTGGTGGCGCCAGGGCTGGAAGTGGTCGGAGACCATCACGCTGTCCAGCCCCACCTGCTCGGCCTGGACGGCGAAGTCCAGCAGGTCGCGGGGCGAGAACTGTTCGGCCGAGGCCTTGTAACCGATGCGCAGCGTCATGGCCCAACCGTATGCCGCGCGTGCCCGGCCCGCGCGGCCGCGTCACAGACCCCGCAGTCCTTGGGTCGAGGTGAACACGCCGCAGGATCGTCGGCGCGTTCACCTCGACCCACGCCATGCTCGTAGGCATGACTCCGGAGGCGCAGGACCCCACCGATCTCGAGCGGCAGGTCCTCGAGGCGGTCGACGAGCAGACGCTCCTGGCCGACCTGGCCGCCCTCGTGGCACAGGCGCCGGTGGGTGGCAGCGCGGGCGAGGTGGCGGTGCAGCGCTGGTGTGCCGCACGGTTGCGGGAGCTCGGGCTCGACGTCGCGGAGTGGGACGTCGACCTCGACGCGGAGGTGGCGCACCCGGACTTCCCCGGCATGGAGGTGGCGCGCGAGGCGCTGGTCGGCCTCGTCGCCACCCGGGCCCGGGCGGGTGATGTGGGACGACCCGCCCTCGTCCTGTGCGGGCACACCGACGTCGTGCCCGTCGAGGACCCGGCCCGGTGGCGGACCGACCCCTTCGTGCTGCACGTCGCCGACGGCACGGCAACGGGTCGCGGTGCCTGCGACATGCTCGGCGGCGTCGCCGCGATCATCGCGGCCGTCCGTGCCCTCGCCACCACGGCAGCCGCCCCCGAACGTCCGCTCGCAGTGCACCTCGTCAGCGGTGAGGAGGACGGGGGCGTGGGCGCCTTCGCCACCTTGCGAGCGGGGCACCTGGGAGCGGCCTGCCTCATCGCGGAGCCGACCGGGGGCGCGGTGATCCCCGCGAACGCCGGGTCACTGACCTTCCGCCTGGAGCTCGACGGGCGCGCGGCGCACGGCTCGACCCGCACCCTCGGCGAGAGTGCGCTCGACCACCTGGAGGTGGTCCAGTCCTGCCTGCGCGACCTCGAGCGTCGCCGGAACGCCGACGCACCAACAGATTTCGCCCATCTCGACCTGGTCGCCCCGATCTCTGTTGGCATGCTCCGGTCGGGCACCTGGGCGAGCACGGTTCCCGACCTGCTCGTGGCAGAGGGACGGTACGGCGTCCTGCCGGACGAGCCACTAGGGACGGCACGGAAGGTGTTCGAGGAGGCGGTTGCCGCGCTGGGGGAGCAGGACCCGTGGTTGGCCGAGCACCCGGTGCGGGTCTCGTGGCCGGGCGGCGCCTTCGCGTCCGGCTCGTTGCCGTCGGGTGACCCCCTCCTCGGCGAGACGCTGGCCGCGGCCGCGGAGGCAGGCGCACCGCCCCCGCGCGTCGAGGGCGCACCCTACGGCTCGGACCTGCGCCACTACGCCGCCCACGGGGTGCCCACCGTGCAGTACGGCCCGGGGGAGTTGGGTCAGGCGCATGCCGTCGACGAGTCGGTGCCCGTCGACGAGCTGGTCAGCTGCGCCCGGGCCTACGCGCTCCTGGCGCTGCGGCGGTGCTGGGCACCGCCGCAGCAGGCGGACTAGAAGACGATCCCGCGGGCGGCGAACCGGCTCTTGACGAGGGAGGCCGCGGCGGCACCGTCCTTGGCGAGCGCCTCGGTGTAGGTCGCCTTGGCCGCTGCCGAGAAGCTCGTGCCGGGCGCGTAGCGGAACTGGCTGTTGATCAGCGTGCGGTCCCAAGCCGTCGTGGGCTTGCCCATGGCCTGGTAGCCCTTGCGGATCTCCCACAACGCCTGGCTCCAGATCTGGCCGTCGTAGTGGACCTCGCCCTTCTTGTCGGCCACCGTGAGGTTGAGGTCGAACCGCCGGATGCAGTGCGGCGCCGCGGTGTACGACGTGGAGTCCCAGTCCATCGGGCAGGCCTCCTGCGCCTTGACCGGCCAGCCGTACTGCTTCGCCGCAGCCAGCCCGACGGAGACGGCGAAGTAGTCGCCGAAGGACTCGCCGATCGATCCGGCCTCCTCGCTCGTGCCGTATCCCGGGACCTGGGAGGCGTGCACGGCGTGGCCGTACTCGTGGACGATCACCTCTGCGTCCTCGGCGTCGTCGACCCCGCCCTTGCCCAGCCGCACGCGGTAGGGCTTGTCGGTCTGGTAGGAGTTGTCGCCGCCGTACTGGTCGACCTTGACGTCGAACGACTGGTGGACGATGCCCGGCAGGGTCGAGCCGAAGCCCAGCGACTGCAGGTACTCCTGGGCCTGGTTCACCCAGAAGTAGGCCATCACCTGCTCGAACTGGTCCTGGTGCCGGGTGTATCGGAAGGTGTTGGTGCTGCTGTATGCCGGCGTGCCAGTGGCGGACGCGACCGTCGCCCACTCCCCGCGCAGGTAGCCCGAGCCGTCGAGGTTGCGGATCGGCACGGTGGCGTACGCCGACGCCGGGACGGCGGCGTCCGAGTCGTTCTGGTCGGTGAGCGACTGGTCACCGGAGGACTGCACCGGGTTGACCATGAAGACCGAGCCGGAGCCGGTGGTGGTGTCGGTGGCCTTGCCGGCGTGGGCGGGTGCGGCCGCCACGCACAGGGCGAGGGCGGTGGCACCGACTGCGGCGACGGCCGCGGTGCGTCGGGTACGAGTCACGAGGTCCTCCGAGGACTGGGGTGCGTTGGCGCCGGTCCGGGTCGGACGGGCGTCCTCGGGGGACGTTAGCCCTGCTCGCGCGGCGGATGGCTCCTACAGGTGGAGGAGTTCTGCCGCGGCCGCATCACTCCGCGAACGAGTGCTCGGCCGCCGGGAACGCGCCCGAGGCGACGTCGGCGGCATACGCGGCGGCGGCCCGGGCCAGCTCGCCGCGCAGGTCCGCGTACTTCTTGACGAAGCGGGGCGCCTTGCCGCCGCGCAGCCCCGCCATGTCCTGCCAGACGAGGACCTGGGCGTCGCACTCCGGTCCGGCGCCGATCCCGATCGTGGGGATCGACAGGACCTCGGTGACGCGGGCAGCCAGCGGCGCCGGCACCATCTCCATGACGACCGCGAAGCAGCCGGCCTCCTGCAGCGCCAGGGCGTCCTCGACCAGGCGGTCTGCGGTGTCGCCGCGACCCTGCACCTTGTAGCCGCCGAGCACGTGCTCGCTCTGCGGGGTGAACCCGATGTGCCCCATGACCGGGATGCCGGCCCGCACGAGCAGCTCGACCTCGGGCACCATCGACGCGCCGCCCTCGAGCTTGACCGCGTGCGCCATGCCCTCCTTCATGAAGCGGGTCGCGGTGGCCAGGGCCTGCTGCGGGCTGGCCTGGTAGGAGCCGAAGGGCAGGTCGGCGACGACCATGGCGTGCTTGGCCGCCGAGGTCACCGCACGCACGAGCGGCACGAGGTGGTCTACGGTCACGGGCACCGTCGTCTCGAACCCGTAGACGTTGTTGCCGGCGGAGTCGCCGACGAGCAGGACCGGGATGCCGGCCTCGTCGAAGATCTCCGCGGAGTACATGTCGTAGGCGGTGAGCATCGCCCACTTCTGCCCGCGCTCCTTCATGGCCTGCAGGTGCGGGATGCGCACGCGCCGCTGGGGCGCAGCCTGCACCCCGGTGCCGTAGGGGGCGGTGACCTCGGAGGTGGCCGTGGGGGAGGTGGGCTGCTCACTCATGACCGCATCCTATGCAGCGCCGGCGCGGGGGCCGGTCGTCAGGACTTCGGGACGTTGCGCTCGATCTCGGCCAGCCAGGCGGTCGCCCGGGCGTCCGAGGGCATCCGCCAGTCACCGCGCGGCGACATCGTGCCGCCCTGGCTGACCTTGGGGCCGTTCGGCAGGGCGGACCGCTTGAACTGGTTGGCGAAGAACCGCGTCACGAAGACCTCCAGCCAGTGCCGGACGGTGGCGAGGTCGTATGCCGTGTGCCGGCTCTCGGGGTAGCCCGCCGGCCACTCACCCAGCCGGGCGTCGTGCCAGGCGTGCCACGCGAGGAAGGCGATCTTGCTGGGGCGGTAACCGCGGCGGACGACGTGGAAGAGGGTGAAGTCCTGCAGGGCGTAGGGGCCGACCGAGTCCTCGGTGGACTGGATCTTCTCGCCCTCCTTGGTGGGGACGAGCTCGGGGCTGATCTCCTGGTCGAGGATCTCGGTCAGCGTCGAGTTGACCTCGCCCTCGAACTGCCCGCTGGAGACGACCCAGCGGATGAGGTGCTGCATCAACGTCTTGGGGACTCCGCTGTTCACGCCGTAGTGCGACATCTGGTCGCCGACGCCGTAGGTGCACCAGCCCAGGGCGAGCTCCGACAGGTCGCCGGTGCCGAGGACGATGCCTCCGCGCTGGTTGGCTGCGCGGAAGAGGTAGTCGGTGCGCAGCCCGGCCTGAACGTTCTCGAAGGTGACGTCGTAGACCTCCTCGCCGCGGCCGAAGGGGTGCCCGAGGTCGCGCAGCATCTGCGTGGCTGCCGGGCGGATGTCCAGCTCCTCCCACGTGGTGCCGAGCGACTCCATGAGGTGGATGGCGTTCTTCTTCGTGCCGTCGCTCGTCGCGAATCCCGGCATCGTCAGGCAGTGGATGTCGGTGCGGGGGCGACCCAGCCGATCCATCGCCTTGGCCGCGACGATGAGCGCGTGGGTCGAGTCGAGCCCGCCGCTCACCCCGATGACGATCTTCGGCTGCCAGCTGTCGGTGGACATCGCGCGCAGCCGCTGCTCGAGCCCGGAGACCTGGATGTTGTAGGCCTCGTAGCAGTCCAGGGCCAGTCGGGCCTCGTCGTCGGGGACGAAGGGGAAGCGGTCGACCTTGCGGCGCAGCCCGATGTCACCGCGCGGCGGCGCGAGGGTGAACTCCCGCACGCGCACAGGGTTTCCGTCGCCTGCGAGCACAGCCGCGTGGCGGTTGTCGTCGAACGACCCCTGCCGCATCCGCTCCTGGCGGAGCCGGTCGAGGTCGACGTCGACGACCGTGGCCTGGCGCCCGCGGGGGAACCGCTCGGTCTCGCCGAGCAGGTCACCCATCTCGTAGACCATGGTCATGCCGTCCCACGAGAGGTCGGTGGTGGACTCCCCGCTGGACGCGGCGGCATACAGGTATGCCGCGTTGCAGCGCGCGCTCGCGGAGCGGGCGAGCAGGTGGCGGTCCTCCGCGCGGGAGACGGTGATGGGGGAGGCCGACAGGTTGAGCAGGACGGTCGCCCCCTGCAGTGCCGCGCGGGCGCTCGGCGGCACCGGCACCCACATGTCCTCGCAGACCTCGGCGTGGATGGCCAGCCCGGGCAGGTCCACGGCCTCGAAGACGAGGTCGGTCCCGAACATGATGTCGCCGTCCTCGTCGGCGCCCGGCCAGTGGGGCACGTGGAGGTGCTGGTCCTGGAGCTCGGCGCCGGCGGCGAACCACCGCTTCTCGTAGAACTCGCGGTAGTTGGGCAACGCCGCCTTCGGCGCGACGCCGAGCACCTCCCCGCCCTGGATGACGACGGCGCAGTTGTAGAGGCGGTTGCCGTGGCGCACCGGGGCTCCCACGACGATCACGGGACGCAGCTTTGCGCTGCCGCGGGCCAGCTCCACGATCGCGCGGTCGACCGCGTCGAGCAGCACGTCCTGGAGGAACAGGTCGTCGATGGCGTACCCCGACAGGCACAGCTCGGGGAAGAGGGCGACGGCGACCCCGTCGTCGTGCAGCCCCCGGACCTGGTCGAGGACGGCCGCGGCGTTGGCGGCCGGGTCGGCCATCGTCACCGGGGTGGTGCAGGCTGCGACACGCGCGAAGCCCTGGTCGTACGCCGAGAAGAAGTTCACGGGCGAGAGTCTAGGGAGCAGGGTGAGGACCCCCAGCGCACGAAACAGGTCGTCCTGACGCATTAACAACATGTCCATCAGCAGAACGGGTGAATTTCTTTACCCTTTCCAGACCTCTTCGGACAATCCTCCTGACCTGTTCCCGTGTTTGGCTCGCCCTTGTGCGTGCCGCACCCAGGTGCACGCACGGTGAACGTCAATTGGAGGATCAGTGAAGAGACGTTATGTGAGCGTCCTGTCCGGCGTGGCCGTCGCGGCCGTGGCGGTGAGCATGGCTTCGAGCCCCGCGCAGGCAAAACCTGCCCCCGTGGTGGCCAAGGAGCCGAACTACCAGAACCGGTCGCACGACCTGCCCAACCCGCTCGGCGACGCCCAGCGCGACCTGCGCGAGGAGGCGGTCAACAAGCTCATCAAGGGTGAGGCGACCACCGAGACCCGTGGTGGCGAGCGCGTCATCAAGGTCAAGGGCAGCAAGAACGCCGCCGCGAAGGGCACCAAGGCCGCGAAGGACAAGTACGTCTCCTGGCCCGTCAACCGTGAGGAGGACATCTTCACGGTCCTCACGGACTTCGGCACCAAGACGAAGCCGGCCACCGGTGGCACCCCCGGTCCGGTCCACAACACCATCCCGTCCCCGGACCGCAAGTGGGACGGAAGCAAGACCGACGACAACTCGACCTACTGGACCAAGGACTTCAACCGCCAGCACTACCTGGACATGATGTTCGGCGAGGGCGAGTCGTTCAAGGACTTCTACACCAAGCTCTCCAACGGTCGGTTCCTCGCCAAGGGTGACGTCTCCAACTGGGTCTCCGTGCCCTACAACGAGGCCGCCTACGGCAGCAACAAGCAGAGCGACGCGGCAGGCTCCTGGCCCTTCGTCGCCGATACCGCGACCGCTTGGTACAACGACCAGAAGGCCCAGGGCAAGACCGACGCCCAGATCAAGACCTACCTGGCGCAGTTCGACAAGATCGACCGCTACGACTACGACAACGACGGCAACTTCAACGAGCCGGACGGCTACATCGACCACTTCCAGGCCATCCACGCCGGTGAGGGTGAAGAGGCCGGTGGCGGCGCCCAGGGCGAGGACGCCATCTGGTCGCACCGTTGGTACGCCTACTCCAACAACCAGGGCAAGACCGGCCCTGCCGGCAACCTGCTCGGCGGTGTGCCGCTCGGCAACTCCGGCATGTGGATCGGTGACTACACCACCGAGCCCGAGAACGGTGGCCTCGGTGTGTTCGCGCACGAGTTCGGCCACGACCTCGGCCTACCGGACCTGTACGACACCGCGGGTGGCGACAACGGCACCGGTTTCTGGACGTTGATGTCCGGCGGTTCGTGGCTCAACCACGGCACCGACTCGATCGGCACCACGCCCGGCAACATGGGCGCGTGGGAGAAGATGCAGCTCGGCTGGCTGGACTACCAGCAGGTCAACCACGGCTTCGACCGTGACGTCAAGATCGGCCCGGCCGACCGCGACAGCAAGACCCTGCCGCAGGCGCTGCTCGTGAACCTGCCCGACAAGACGGTGACGACCTCCTACAACAAGCCGCACAGCGGCTCGTACGAGTGGTGGGGCGGGTCGGCCGACGGCCTCAACACCACGCTCAAGCGGAGCATCGACCTCACCGGCAAGACGTCCGGCAGCGTGTCGGCGTGGACCTGGTACAACATCGAGAAGGACTACGACGCCCTCTACGCGGAGGCATCCACCGACGGTGGGGCCACGTGGAAGCAGGTCGGCGCCCTCCTCGACGGTGAGAGCAAGACGTGGACCCAGAAGACGTGGGACCTCAGCGAGTTCGCCGGCAAGAAGATCGACTTCCGCTTCCGTTACGCGACCGATGGTGGCCTGCACTACGAGGGCCCGTTCCTCGACGACATCACCATCACCGCGGACGGGGCGCCGGTCCTCACCGACACCGTCGAGAACGGCGACAACGGCTGGGCGGCCAGCGGGTTCAAGCGGATGGGCGGCTCGACCTCCGAGGTCGTGCAGCACTACTACCTCGCTGAGAACCGCACGTACAACGGCTACGACAAGACGCTCAAGACCGGCCCGTACAACTTCGGTTGGTCCAACACCCGTCCTGACTGGGTGGAGCGCTTCCCGTACCAGAACGGCCTGCTCGTGACCTACGTCGACGGCCAGTACGGCGACAACAACACCAGCGTGCACCCCGGCCACGGCCAGGTGCTCCCGGTGGATGCCCGGCCCACGCCCGTCAAGTGGTCCGACGGAACGCTGCTCGGCAACCGTCGCCAGCCGTTCGACGCCACCTTCGGCCAGGAGAAGACCGACTCGGTCACCTTCCACCGCAACGGTGTGCCGACGACGGTCAAGTCCAGCAAGGGAATCCCGACCTTCTACGACCTCGACAGGAAGAACTACTGGACCGCGGACAACCCGTGGAACTCCGTCCAGGTCGCGGGTTCGGGCACCAAGATCACGGTCGCCAAGACCACGAACAACGCCCAGGACATGCTGCTCAAGGTTCGCTTCGACAAGTGATCCTGCGCAGCTGAGCCTGGACCGGTTCAGCAGCACCACACGACAGCGGGGCCCCGGGACGCACGTCCCGGGGCCCCGCTCCGTGCGCCCGTCTCGTCCACCCTCCCGCCGGAGGGCCCGGGTGGTCCGTAGGCTGCCGTCCGTGAACTACGACGACGTCGTCATCGGTGCCGGCCACAACGGGCTCACCGCCGCCGCATACCTCGCCCGGGCGGGCCGCAAGGTCCTCGTCCTGGAGGCCGCCGACCACGTCGGGGGAGCCGCAGTCTCCGCGCAGGCGTTCCCCGGGGTGGATGCGCGGCTCTCGCGATACTCCTACCTCGTGTCGCTGCTGCCGCGACAGGTGATGACCGATCTCGACCTCGACGTGAGGTTGATCCGGCGACGCTACTCCTCGTTCACCCCGGTGCCCGCCGACCCGGCTCGCGGCCTGCTCGTCGACCACGGCGACCCCTCCGCGACGGCCGCAGGCTTCGCCAGCCTCACCGGTGGGGCGCGGGAGCACGCTGCATGGGACGACTTCTACGGCCGGGTGCAGCGGCTCGCCGAGAAGGTCTTCCCGACCGTCCTGGAGCCCCTCCGGTCGGAGGGTGACCTCGCGTCCCTGGTCGGCGACGACGAGCTCTGGGAAGCACTGGTACGCCGTCCGCTCGGTGAGGTGCTCGAGGCGACCTTCGGCGACGACACGGTGCGCGGCATCGTGGCGACCGACGCCCTCATCGGCACCTTCGCGGACCTGCGCGGGGACGACCTGCGCCAGAACGTCTGCTTCCTCTACCACCTCATCGGTGGCGGCACGGGCGACTGGGACGTCCCCGTCGGCGGCATGGGCGCCGTGACCGACGGCCTCGCCCGGGCGGCCCTGGCCGCCGGTGCCGAGATCCGCACCGGGACCAGGGTCCTCGCGGTCGACCCCGAGGGCGAGATCACCTGGGACGGTGGGTCGGCCACCGCCTCGACGATCCACGCAGCGTGCGCCCCGGCCGTGCTCAACCGCCTGCTGGAAGCCGCCGGGGCCGACCCGGTCGAGACCGAGGCCGAGCCCGAGGGCGCCCAGCTGAAGGTCAACATGCTGCTGTCGCGGCTGCCGAGACTGCGCGACTCGTCCGTGGACCCGACCGGCGCCTTCGCCGGCACCTTCCACATCAACGAGGGCTACACCCAGCTCCAGGACTCGTATGCCGCCGCGGCCGCCGGGCGGGTGCCGCACCTGCCGCCGTGCGAGATCTACTGCCACAGCCTCTCCGACCGGTCGATCCTCGGACCTGACCTGGCCGCCACCGACGCGCAGACGCTGACGTTGTTCGGGCTGCACCTGCCGGCCCGGCTGTTCCGGGGCAGCACCGAGGACCACGACGCCGTCAAAGACCTCGCGCTGGCCCGCACCCTCGAGTCGCTCAACTCGGTGCTGGCCGAACCCATCCAGGACGTCCTGCTCCGCGACGGTGACGGCGCCTACTGCCTCGAGGCCCGCACCCCGGTCGAGCTCGAGGCCGACCTGGGCCTGCCGGGAGGCAACATCTTCCACCGGTCGCTGCAGTGGCCGTGGGCCGAGCAGGCGTCCGAGGTGGGCAGCTGGGGCGTCGAGACCCTCCACCCGAAGGTGCGCATCGCGGGTGCCGGCGCGCGCCGCGGCGGTGGGGTCAGCGGCATACCCGGTCACAACGCCGCGCAGTCGGTGCTCGCGGGCTGAACACGTGCTCGCCAGCTGAACACCCCGGCGGTGCGGCACGCACCACCCCACCCTTCTAGGGCAGGATCACCCCCATGGATCGTCAGCAGGAGTTCGTCCTTCGCACCATCGAGGAGCGCGACATCCGCTTCGTGCGGCTGTGGTTCACCGACGTGCTCGGCACCTTGAAGTCGGTCGCGGTGGCCCCGGCCGAGCTCGAGGGCGCCTTCGCGGAGGGCATCGGGTTCGACGGCTCCGCGATCGAGGGCTTCGCCCGCGTCTACGAGGCCGACATGCTGGCCAAGCCGGACCCGGCGACGTTCCAGGTGTTGCCGTGGCGAGGCGAGAACCCCGGCACCGCACGCATGTTCTGCGACATCACGCTGCCCGACGGTTCGCCGAGCTTCGCCGACCCCCGACACGTCCTGCAGCGCGCTCTGGGCAAGGCCTCCGACCTCGGTTTCACCTTCTACACGCACCCCGAGATCGAGTTCTACCTTCTCAAGCAGGGGTTCACGCCCGGTGACAGCCCCGAGCCCGTCGACCAGGCCGGCTACTTCGACCACGTGCCGCACGGCACCGGGCACGACTTCCGCCGCGCTGCCATCACCATGCTCGAGTCGATGGGCATCTCGGTCGAGTTCAGCCACCACGAGGGCGGTCCGGGCCAGAACGAGATCGACCTGCGCTACGCCGACGCGCTGTCGACCGCCGACAACATCATGACGTTCCGGACGGTCATCAAGGAGGTCGCGCTCGAGCAGGGCATCTTCGCCTCCTTCATGCCCAAGCCGTTCGCGAACCACCCGGGCTCCGGCATGCACACCCACATGTCGTTGTTCGACGGTGACAGCAACGCCTTCTACGAGGCCGGCGCGCCCTACCAGCTGAGCAAGGTGGGTCGACAGTTCATCGCGGGGCTGCTGCACCACGGCGCCGAGATCACCGCCGTCACCAACCAGTGGGTCAACTCCTACAAGCGGCTCTGGGGTGGCGGCGAGGCGCCGGCCCACCTCACCTGGGGCCACAACAACCGCTCGGCCATGGTCCGGGTGCCGATGTACAAGCCCACCAAGGGCCAGAGCAGCCGGGTCGAGGTGCGCACCCTCGACGCGGCCTGCAACCCCTACCTCGCGTTCGCGCTCATGCTGTCCGCCGGCCTCAAGGGCATCGAGGAGGACTACGAGCTGCCGCCCGAGACCGAGGACGACGTGTGGGGCCTGACGTCGGCCGAACGGCAGGCGATGGGGATCGAGCCGCTGCCGACCTCGCTGCACGAGGCGATCCGGGTCATGGAGAAGAGCGACCTCGTCGCCGACACCCTGGGCGAGCACGTGTTCGACTTCTTCCTACGCAACAAGCGGGCCGAGTGGGACGACTACCGCGGCGAGATCACCCGGTTCGAGCTCGAGCGCTACCTTCCGGGTCTCTGAGCAGCCTGGGCCGGTGTTGCCGGTTCGGGTCCGGGGTCGGGCCCTCCTGCGTAGGCTGCCCCTCGCTCGGTGAGGAGACGCGAGGGGGAGCTCATGGCAGGGCCACGGATGGCACGCGCGGTCACGGTGCTGGTCGCGCTGGCCGTGATGGCCGGGGCCGCGCTGGTGTGGCTGCCCGCAGGGGCGACCGACCGGCTGACCGGGCTCGCGCACCTCGGGTCACGGACCCAGGACGGCGTCTCCATCGACCGCGGCGTCTTCGCCTACGACGAGGCCGCGGGAACGTCCCACGAGATGTTCGTGGTCACGGACTACTCGATCGCCACCCCCGTGGTCGTGGCCGCTGTGGCCGCGGCGGCGCAGCGGTTCATGATGGTCGACGAGACAGGGCACGAGCACACCACCGAGGCACAGGTGGAGGCGGCCATGGCGCACGACCTGTACACGCCGAACTACACGTCCGACCCGGAGGTGACGCCCGACGGCGTGCAGCTCTATGTCGACTGCAAGGGATCGATCGAGGAGCCGATGGCCGAGACCTTCAGGACGATCCTGCGCGAGGAGCTCGTGCGCGCTGACGTGAGGGCACGCGTCCGCGTCGCAGGCTGAGCGGGCGTGCGTAGGGTTGGGCCGTGAAGTCCGCCCGCCCCGTGTCGCAGACCGCGGCCCTCGCCCGCCTCGGCTTCGCCGACCCGCCTCGCGCCGTTCAGCTGCTCGCCGACCAGGCGCTCGCGGGTCTGGTCGACCCCTTCGACGACGTCTTCAACGACGGGCTGCCCGACGCGCTGTCGGCCGTCGCCGACCCCGACCTTGCCCTGCTGAGCCTCGTGCGGCTGATGGAGTCGCTGCGATCGAGCGAGCCGAAGCGACGCGACGCCGAGTCCGGCCCCGGCATCGAGGTGAGCGGGCTGGTGGGGGCGCTGCGCCACCCGGGCCGGGCTCGCGACCGGCTGCTGGCCGTCCTCGGGTCGTCGACCGCCCTCGGCGACCACCTCGTGGCCCACCCCGAGCACTGGCGCAGCGTCGCCGAGGCGCAGCCGCGCACTCCCGCCCAACGGGTTGAGGACCTCGTCGACGCGGTCCGCGACCCCGGTGACCGGACGGCATACGACGCGCTGCGGATCGGGTACCGACGACAGCTGCTCGGCATCGCCGCCCTCGACCTGACGACCGCGGACGCGCCGGCCGCCCTGCCGGAGGCGGCTGCGGCGTTGGCCGACCTCGCGGAGGCGGCCCTGGAGGCCGCCCTGGAGATCGCCCGTCAGCACGTGGGCGACGACGCGGACCTGTGCGACTTCGCCGTGATCGGCATGGGCAAGACCGGCGGTCGCGAGCTCAACTACGTCAGCGACGTCGACGTGATCTTCGTGGCCGAACCCCGTGACGGTGTCGAGGAGGCGCGCGCCATCGGGGCCGCCACGTCGCTGGCGACCCACCTGATGCGCGCCTGCTCGACCTCGACGGGCGAGGGCACGCTCTGGCCGGTCGACGCCGCGCTGCGGCCCGAGGGCAAGAACGGGCCGCTGGTGCGCACCACCGAGAGCCACCGGGCCTACTACGAACGCTGGGCCAAGACGTGGGAGTTCCAGGCGCTGCTCAAGGCCCGTCCGGTCGCGGGGGACCGCAGGCTCGGCGAGGCCTACCTCGACGCCGTCCGCCCGATGGTCTGGCAGGCCGCGTCGCGGGAGAACTTCGTCGAGGACGTCCAGGCGATGCGACGCCGCGTCGAGAAGAACGTGCCGGCCGCGGAGGCCGAACGCCAGCTCAAGCTCGGCCCCGGCGGCCTGCGGGACGTCGAGTTCAGCGTGCAGCTGCTCCAGCTCGTCCACGGCCGCTCCGACGACTCGCTTCGCTCCGGCACGACCCTCGAGGCGCTCGAGGCCCTCGCCCGGGGTGGCTACGTCGGGCGGGAGGACGCGGCCACGCTCGACGACGCCTACCGCCTGCTGCGCACCCTGGAGCACCGGATCCAGCTGTTCCGGCTGCGCCGGACGCACCTCATGCCCACAGGCGAGTCCGACCTGCGCCGCCTGGGTCGCGCGCTCGGGCACCGGTCCGACCCCGCCAAGGCCGTGGTGGCGCAGTGGCAGCAGGAGGCGCGCGAGGTCCGCAGGATCCACGAGCGCCTCTTCTACCGCCCCCTGCTCGCCGCCGTCGCCAAGCTCAGCAGCTCCGAGGCCCGCCTCGGGCCCGATGCGGCGCGAGAACGCTTGGCAGCACTGGGGTTCCGCGACCCCGCCGGCGCCATACGGCACCTCGAGGCGCTCACCTCCGGCGTGAGCCGGCGTGCCGCCATCCAGCGCACCCTGCTCCCGGTGATGCTCGCGTGGTTCGCCGACGAGGCCGACCCCGACGGCGGGCTGCTCGCGTTCCGCAAGGTGAGCGAGGAGCTCGGCTCCACCCACTGGTACCTGCGCCTGCTGAGGGACGAGGGCTCCGCCGCGGAACGGCTCGCCCACACCCTCGGGCGGAGCCGGTATGCCGCGGACCTCCTCGTGGGCGCCCCCGAGTCCGTGGCGATCCTCGGCGACCCCGGCGGGCTCACGCCACTCCCGCGGGCCGACCTCGTCAAGCGGATGACCGCAGCCGCCGGGCGCCAGGAGGACCCGGACCGGGCCGTCCGCGCCGCCCGCAGCATCCGTCGCCAGGAGCTCTTCCGGATCGCGGTGGCCGACCTCTCCGGGCAGCTCGACCTGCGCCAGGTCGGGGCGGCCCTCACCGACCTGGTGGCCGCGCTGCTCGAGGCCGCGCTGTCCGTCGCGGTCCGCGTCGTCGCCGAGAAGAACGGCCCCCCGGCCACCCGGCTGCTCATCGTCGGCATGGGACGGCTCGGGGGAGGCGAGGTCGGCTACGGCTCCGACGCCGACGTGCTGTTCGTCCACGAGCCGGTCGAGGGTGCGCAGGACGCCGTCGCCCAGGACCAGGCGCTGGCCACGGTTCAGGAGCTGCGCCGGCTGCTCGGTGGCGCCGGCCCCGACACCGGGCTCGGGCTCGACGCCGACCTGCGCCCCGAGGGCAAGAGCGGCCCCCTGGTGCGCAGCCTCGCGAGCTACCGCGCCTACTACGAGCGCTGGTCGCTGACGTGGGAGTCGCAGGCCCTCCTGCGGGCCACCCCCATCGCCGGCGACGTCGAGCTGGGGGAGCGCTTCGTCGAGCTCATCGACCCCTTGCGCTGGCCGGACGCCGGGCTGACCGCGGACCAGGTCCGCGAGATCCGACGGCTCAAGGCGCGGATGGAGGCGGAGCGGCTGCCTCGTGGCGCCGACCCCAAGAGCCACTTCAAGCTCGGTCGCGGCGGCCTCACCGACGTGGAGTGGACCATCCAGCTCCTGCAGATGCAGCACGCCCACGAGGTCCCCGGGCTGCGCACCACCAGCACCCTGCCGGCGCTGGAGGCCGCCCAGGACGCGGGACTGGTCAGCGAGGAGCACGCGAGTGCCCTGCGAGAGTCGTGGACGCTCGCGTCGCGACTGCGCAACGCAGCCGTCCTCTACCGCGGACGACCCGTCGACAGCGTCCCGTCCGACCTGCGGGTCGCCGACGGCGTGAGCCGCATCCTCGGGGGCGAGCCCGGCTCCGGTGCAGAGCTCGCGGGCGCCTACCGGAGGGCGGCGCGACATGCCCGCGCGGTCACCGAGTTCAACTTTTACGGTTCGCGGTAGCGGGGTACGGTCGGCGCATGGTCAGGGGCAGGGATGGTGCCGTCGCGGTGCCCTCGTACGCGCAGGTGCTCCGCGCACCCGTGTTCCTGCCGGTGTTCGTGGCCTCGACGCTGTCGACCTGGGGCGACTACATCGCGCGGATCACGATCGCCGCCGTGGTCTTCTCGTGGACCGGCTCGGCCCTGGCCACCGCAGCGACCTTCGCCGTGTCCCTCGTGCCCAGCATCCTCGGACGAGCCCTGCTGTCGCCGCTGTGCGACCGGTGGCCGCCGCGGACGGTGATGGTCGGCACGCACCTGTTGCGAGCGCTCCTCGTGCTGGCCCTGATCGCCACGGTGGCCGGCACGGAGTCGCTGGTCCTGGTCCTGTCGCTGGTCTTCCTGCTGGAGTTCATCGGCGGGCCGGCCGTCACCGCCGGCCAGGTGCTGCTCACCGACCTGTTCCCCGACCGTCGGCTCTACGCACGGGCCTTCGGCCTGCAGACCCTGGCCAGCCAGATCAACCAGGCCATCGGCCTGGCCCTCGGCGGCATCATCGTGGGGCTCATCGGCTCCAGCCGCGCACTGGTGCTGGACCTCGTGACGTTCCTCCTCGGCGCCGCCGTGCTGGCCTGGATCACCCCGCCCAAGTCGGTCACGGAGAGCTCCGAGACGCCGCTGAACAGCCTCGCGGGCGACCTCGCGCGCGGGTGGGGCCACATCCGCACGAGCCGGGTCCTGACGATGCTCCTCGTCCTGTCCCTGGCCAGCGCCCTGGCCATCGCGGCCCCCGAGGCCGTGGCGCTGCCCTACGGCGCGCAGCACAGCGGGTCCTCCTCGTGGGGTGGCCTGCTTATGGCGGCCCCGATCCTCGGCGGCGTCGTGGGGGTGCTGCTGATCGCCCGACTCCCGGCCGAACGCCAGTTCCGGCTCGTCATGCGCCTGGCCCTCCTCATGCCGCTGCCCCTGCTCGTGACGGTGTTCGAGCCGCCGTTGCCCGTGGTCTGGGTGGCGTGGTTCGTCTCCGGGGCGATGCAGTGCTACATGCTCCCGCTGCAGTCCGCCTTCACCCTGCTCGTCGCACCAGCCATGCGCGGCCGGGTCTTCGGCCTGGCGGGGGCGCTGTCCATCGGGGTGACCGGGGCCTGCTTCCTCGTGGCCGGATGGCTCTCGGAGCGCACGTCGCCCGCGGCGTCGGTCGGCATCTGTGCCGTGGTGACCCTCGGGGTGCTCGTGCTGCTGGCCGCGCGCTGGCCCCGCGAGGAGGTCACGTCCAGCATCGAGGCGACCTTCGAGCAGGACGCCGGGGCCGACGAGAACCAGGCCGGCACGCAGGATCGCGCCAACGGGTCGGGGACCGGCCAGCGGGTGACCGGGAGCCTTCCCGACCACCTCGAACCCGGTCCCGACGCGACGAGCGACCCCTTGGGGCCGCGAAGGTCCTCCGGAGGCTGAGACCGCGGCGAGGGCCGCCGAGGGTCCCGCCTAGACTTGGACCCATGATGTCCACGATCGACCTGCGCGGACGCGTGCTCGGTGTCCGCGAGCTGCGCCACCTCCTGCCTCGCGCGGAGTTCGACGTCGCGGCGGCCGTCGAAACGGTCCGCCCGCTGTGCGAGGACGTCCGCCACCGCGGTGCCCAGGCGCTCTACGACCTCGGCGAGCGGTTCGACGGAGTCCGCCCCACCAGCCTGCGGGTCCCGTCCGCGGTCCTCGCCGCCGCCCTCGACACCCTGGCCCCCGACGTGCGGGCCGCCCTCGAGGAGTCCATCCGGCGCGCCCGCATCGTGCACGAGGACCAGCGCCGCACGACCACCACGACCACCGTCGCCGAGGGCGGCACGGTCAGCGAGCGCTGGGTCCCGGTCGACCGGGTCGGCCTCTACGTTCCTGGTGGCCGCGCCGTCTACCCCTCCAGCGTGGTCATGAACGTCGTCCCCGCACAGATCGCCGAGGTCGGCTCGCTGGCCGTCGCCAGCCCGCCCCAGCGCGAGAACACCGGCGTCTTCGCCGGCTACCCCCACCCGACCGTCCTCGCCGCCTGCGCGCTGCTCGGTGTCGACGAGGTGTATGCCGTGGGCGGTGCCCAGGCGGTCGCTGCCTTCGCCTACGGCTTCACCGACGGTGAGGGCGAGGACGCGGTGGTGGCCGAGCCGGTCAACCTCGTCACCGGTCCGGGCAACGTCTACGTCACGGCCGCGAAGCGGCTCCTCAAGGGCCTCATCGGCATCGACTCCGAGGCGGGCACGACCGAGATCGCCGTCCTCGCGGACGACTCGGCCGACCCGGTGCACGTCGCCGCCGACCTCATCAGCCAGGCCGAGCACGACCCCTACGCCGCCTCCGTGCTCGTGACCGACAGCGCCGGCCTCGCCGACGCGGTCGCCGCGGCCGTGGAGCGCCGGGTGCCGGCGACCAAGCACGCCGAGCGCGTCCGCACCGCCCTCACCGGTCCGCAGTCCGGCGTCGTCCTCGTCGACGACCTCGACCGTGGGCTCGACGTGGTCAACGCGTATGCCGCCGAGCACCTCGAGATCCAGACGCGCGACGCCGCTGCCGTGGCCGCCCGCGTCCGCAACGCCGGTGCGGTGTTCGTCGGTGCCTACTCCCCGGTGAGCCTGGGCGACTACATCGCCGGGTCCAACCACGTGCTCCCGACCGGTGGCTGCGCCTGCCACAGCAGCGGGCTGTCCGTGCAGTCGTTCCTGCGCGGCATCCACGTCGTCGACTACAGCCGGGCCGCCCTGCAGGAGGTCGCCCACCACGTGGTGACGCTCTCCCAGGCCGAGGACCTGCCCGCGCACGGCGAGGCGGTCACCGCCCGCTTCGACGCGTCCTGAGCCGGCGGACACCGTGAGCGACTCCACCTCCCTCGACGCCCTGCTGCGCCCCGACCTGCGCGGTGCCAGGCCCTACGGCGCACCGCAGCTCGACGTGCCCGTGCGCCTCAACACCAACGAGAGCTCCTACCCCGTGCCCGAGGACGTCGTCGCCGACATCACGGCGCGGGTGGCAGCCGTCGCGCCCGACCTCAACCGCTACCCCGACCGGGAGTTCACCGAGCTGCGGACGGCGTTGGCGGCATACCTCACCTCCACCACCGGTGTCGCGCTCGACCCGGCGCAGGTGTGGGCGGGCAACGGCTCCAACGAGGTGCTCCAGCACGTCGTCCTCGCCTTCGGGGGACCCGAGCGCGTCGCGCTCGGTTTCACGCCGGCCTACTCCATGCACCCGCTGATCAGCACCGGGGTCGGCACGACCTGGGTCGACGGCCTGCGCGGCCAGGGCGCCGACGCGCCGTTCGACCTCACGGTCGAGTCCGCGGTGGAGCAGGTGCGCGCCCACCAGCCGCACGTGGTCTTCCTGTGCTCACCCAACAACCCCACCGGCACGGCCCTGACGCTCGACGTCGTCGAGGCCGTGTATGCCGCGGCGGAGCGTGCCGTCGTGGTGGTGGACGAGGCCTACGCCGAGTTCGCCAGGCCCGGCACCCCGAGCGCGCTCACCCTGCTCGAGGGTCGTCCGCGGCTGGTCGTGACCCGCACCATGAGCAAGGCCTTCGCCTTCGCGGGCGGGCGGCTCGGCTACCTCGCCGCCGACCCGGCCCTCGTCGACGCCCTGCGCCTGGTGCGGCTGCCCTACCACCTCTCGGCGCCGACCCAGGCGATCGCGCTCGCGGCGCTGGCCCACGCCGACCAGATGCTCGGGACCGTCGAGGCCATCAAGGCGCAGCGCGACCGGATGGTCACCGAGCTCACCGCCCTCGGCTACGCCCCGGTCGCCAGCGACGCCAACTTCGTCCTCTTCGGGGGGCTGGTCGACGCGGCCGCCACCTGGCGCGACCTCCTCGACCGGGGTGTGCTGGTCCGGGACGTCGGCATTCCCCACTATCTTCGTGTGACGGCCGGGACCCCGGCCGAGACGGACGCGTTCCTGGCCGCGGTGGCCGAGATCGCCGCAACAGCCACGGACAGGAGCGCGTCGTGACCGCAGGTGACCGCAGGGTCTCGCTGAGCCGCTCGACCTCGGAGTCGAGCGTCGAGCTCGAGCTCAACCTCGACGGCACCGGCGTGGCCGACGTCTCCACCGGCGTGCGCTTCTACGACCACATGCTCTCCTCGTTGGCCAAGCACTCGCTGATCGACCTGCGCGTCAAGGCCACCGGTGACGTCGACGTCGACGCCCACCACACCGTGGAGGACGTCGCCATCGTGCTGGGCGACGCCCTGCGCGAGGCGCTCGGCGACAAGAGCGGGATCTCCCGCTTCGGCGACGCCACCGTCCCGCTCGACGAGGCGCTGGTCCAGGCCGTCGTCGACGTGGCCGGGCGCCCCTACGTCGTGCACACCGGCGAGCCCGAGGGCCAGGCCTACGTCCTCATCGGCGGCAACTACGTCGGCTCGCTGACCCGCCACGTCTGGGAGTCGTTCGCCCACCGCGCCGGCATCGCCCTGCACGTGCGGGTGCTCTCCGGACGCGACCCCCACCACGTCGTCGAGGCGCAGTTCAAGGCCGTGGCCCGGGCGCTACGCGCCGCCGTGGCGCGCGACGACCGCGTCGTCGGCGTCCCCAGCGCGAAGGGCAGCCTCTCCACGTGAGCGTCCCGTGGCAGCCTGCGCGCCACTCGCGCGGGCTGCTCCTGGTGCAGGCCAAGGCCGGCCCGCTGTCGGCGTGGGTCCGGCGGGGCCTGGTCGCCTGCGACGTCGTCCCGCTGGGGGAGTGGACCGCACTGCGCCCGGCGGAAGGGTCGTCACGCGCCAGCGCTCCCTACGACGATGCCATCGCGGTCCTGGCCGGGCGTCCGCTGCCGCTGCGCCTGCGCCCGGCCATCGGCTTCTTCGTCGTCGAGCACCGCGCGGTGATCAGCCTGCAGCCCAAGGGATTCCGCCCCTCCCACCGCTGGCTGGTGTGGGAGCCGGGCACCGGCCGCGTGCGCACACCGGGGCTCGAGGCGGCCCGGCCGCCCGAGCTCGTCACGGCAGCGCGAGCGCGAACCAGCCCCGCGACGGTCCACCAGGTGCTCAAGGACGACTCCGGCGACGCATCTGCTCTGCTGCGTCGCCTGCTCGACGTCCTGGGGCTCCCGGGTGCCGACCTGCTGGCCGCCGGCGACCAGCACCGCGGCCAGGTCGTCACCCCGACCGCTCAGGCGGTCGCCCGCTTCGAGGCCCGCATGGCCGAGCAGGCGCAGCACCGCGCCGAACTGGAGGAGAGCTGATGGCACACGTCGTGGTGTTCGACTACGGCAGCGGCAACGTCCACTCGGCGGTGCGCGCGCTCGAGCACGTCGGCGCCGAGGTCACCCTCACCGGTGACCGGCGCCTGGCTCTCGAGTCCGACGGCCTGTTCGTGCCGGGGGTCGGCAACTTCCACGCCTGCCTCGCCGGGCTGCGCGCCGCCGACGGTCCCCTCGTGATCGAGACCCGCCTGGCGGGCGGACGTCCGGTCCTCGGGGTGTGCGTCGGCATGCAGGTCCTGTTCGAGGGGTCGCAGGAGCCCACCGCCAGTCCCCAGGAAGGACTCGGGGAGTGGCCCGGCACCGTGGCGCGGCTGCGCGCCGAGGTCGTGCCGCACATGGGCTGGAGCGAGGTCGAGCCGCCGTCCGGCACCCGGCTCTTCGCCGGGGTGGAGTCCGAGCGCTTCTACTTCGTCCACTCGTATGCCGTGCAGGACTGGGTCATGGAGCCGCCGACGGGAGCGTTCGCGGCCGTGGCCCCGAAGGTGACCTGGGCCGACCACGGCGGTCGCTTCGTCGCGGCCGTCGAGAACGGCCCCCTGTCCGCCACGCAGTTCCACCCCGAGAAGTCCGGCGACGCCGGGCTCGCCCTGCTCGAGAACTGGGTCCGTGCCCTCTGAGGCGCGCCCTCCCAATACCTGATCCGCCTGCCCGACGATCCGCCCGACCCGTGAAGGACACCGCATGACCACACCACGCCTCGAGCTCCTGCCCGCCGTCGACGTCGCGGGCGGCCAGGCTGTCCAGCTCGTGCAGGGGGTGGCCGGCACCGGGGGCCAGTTCGGCGACCCGTGGGAGGCCGCGCTGGCGTGGCAGGAGCAGGGCTCGGAATGGCTGCACCTCGTCGACCTCGACGCGGCGTTCGGCCGCGGGTCCAACCGCGAGCTGCTGGCCGACATCGTCGGACGGCTGGACATCAAGGTGGAGATGAGCGGCGGCATCCGCGACGCCGCGTCGCTGGAGGCGGCCCTGGCCACCGGTTGTCGCCGGGTCAACCTCGGCACGGCGGCCCTGGAGGACCCCGAGTGGACTGCCGCCGCCATCGCCGAGCACGGCGACCGCATCGCCGTCGGGCTCGACGTCCGCGGCACGACGTTGGCCGCCCGTGGGTGGACCCAGGAGGGCGGCGACCTCTGGGAGACCCTGGAGCGGCTCGACCGTGAGGGGTGCGCGCGCTACGTCGTCACCGACGTCAACAAGGACGGCATGCTCAAGGGCCCCAACCTCGAGCTGCTGCGCGACGTGTGTGCGCGCACCGACCGGCCGGTGGTCGCGTCCGGTGGTGTGTCGACGCTGGCCGACATCGAGGCCATCCGCGGTCTCGTGGCCGACGGCGTCGAGGGCGCGATCGTCGGGTCGGCGCTCTACCGTGGAGCGTTCACGCTTCCCGACGCCCTCGACGTGGCAGGTCGCCCGTGACCGGGTCGACGCCGTCCCAGGACTCCGCCGGCATCTCGTTCGGCGGGCGCGAGCTGACGAGCACCGGGTTCGACGGTGACACGGGCGCCGCGGACCCGGCACTGGTCGCCGCGCTGGCAGATCCCTCCGACGAACGCGCGCTCATGGTGGCCGTCGCCGCGGCACGCCTGCTTGTGCCGATCGTCGCCGAACCCGTCTCGGTCGACGACAGCGGCCAGCACCTCGTGGAGAAGCAGACCGACATGGCCGCGGTCACCCTCGTCGCCCCCGACGGTGCGCGAGCACTGCCCGTGTTCACGTCGATGGACGCGATCGCCGCCTGGGACCCCCAGGCCCGCCCGGTGCCCGTCACTGCAGCCCGGGCCGCCCAGGCCGCGGTGAGCGAACGCTGCGACGTCATCGTCATCGACGTCGCCGGCCAGCAGCCGCTTGCCCTGCGCCCCAGCATGGTCTGGGCCCTGGCCCAGCAGCGGGAGTGGTTGCCCGCCCACGAGGACCCGCAGGTGGCTGCGGCCGTCGCCGACGCGCTGCAGGACCAGCCCGACGTCGTGGCGCACACCCTCTCGGCGGGAGGGGCTGGTGAGGGCGTCCTGCGGGTCGGCCTGACGCTCGTGCCCGGCCTCGACGCCGAACGCATCCAGGCCGTGGCCACCGCCATCGGCGAGCGGCTCGCCACCGATGGTGAGATCCGCGCCCGCATCGACGGGCTGGCCTTCTCGATCAGCTGACTAGGTGGTGCTGCTGCCGTCGTGCGGCGGCAGCAGCTCGGTGACCCGCACGACGGCGGCCGGGTCCAGCGCTGCACACAGGTGGGGGAATGTCTCGCCGGTGGCGGGGTTGCCCACCTCGACGACGGGCGGTTCGACGAGGCGGTCCTCGTCGATCTCGAGCAGCAGCAACGGGTCCCGCAGGTCGGCGTAGAACGCGCGCCGGACGGCGGGCCACTGCTGCGCCGACGAGCAGTGGATGAACCCCTCCTGCTCCATCGTGCGACCGCGGGTCGACTGCGTGTAGCTGCCCGACTCCTGCGCGGCGGCCCAGTGGTGCGGTTCGGCCAAGTGGTAGATCGTCACGGCGACAACGGTATGCCGCGTGCCCCCGGAAAGCTCCGGGGGCACGCGGCACGGGTCGTGCGGCGGCAGCGCCTCGGGACTAGCTGGACGCCTGGGTGTTCGTCTCGACGATCGGGTCCTTGACGACCTTGGCGTCGTCGGCCATGCCGCCGGGGTTGTCCCCGCCGAGACCGGCGCGGACGAGCTCCTCGATCTGCTTGCCCGTGTCGGCGTCGACGTTCTTCCAGTAGTCGAACGCCTTCTCCAGCACCGGCGACTTCACGCCACCGAGCAGGTGACCCGCCACGGTCTCGACGAACGACGCACGCTGCGCGTCGTCCCAGACCTCGCGGACCAGCGTGCCCGCCTGGCCGAAGTCGTCGTCCTCGGCCCGCAGCGTGTAGGCCTGTCGGACCATGGCGCCGTCGGCCTCCCAGCCGTCCTCGACCTCCCCGACCTGGTCGGCGTAGCCGCGGCCCTGGCTGTTGGGGGCGTAGACCGGGGCGTCGCCACGGTGCTCGAACGCCATCGGCCCGTCCTGCGTGTAGGTGTTGAGATTCTCCACGCGGGGGCGGTTGACGGGCAGCTGCAGGTAGTTCGGGCCGATGCGGTAGCGGTGGGTGTCGGAGTAGGCGAAGGCCCGACCGAGCAGCATCTTGTCGGGCGAGAAGCCGATGCCCGGCACGACCGCGGACGGCTCGAAGGCCGCCTGCTCGATCTGCGCGAAGAAGTTGTCCGGGTTCTTGTTCAGGGTCATGGTGCCGACCTTGATCAACGGGTAGTCGCTGTGCGGCCACACCTTGGTCAGGTCGAACGGGTTGAACCGGTAGGTCTTCGCGTCCTCGTAGGGCATCGCCTGGATCGACAGGGTCCAGCTCGGGAAGTCGCCGGCCTCGATCGCCTCGTAGAGGTCGCGGCGGTGGTGGTCGGCATCCTGACCGGCGATGCGGGTGGCCTCCTCGCCGGTCAGCCCCTCGACGCCCTGGTTGCTGTGGAAGTGGTACTTGACCCAGTGCTTCTCGCCGGCCTCGTTGATCCACAGGAAGGTGTGCGAGCCATAGCCGTTCATGTGGCGGAAGGTCTTGGGGATGCCGCGGTCGCCCATGAGGTACGTGACCTGGTGCGCCGACTCGGGGTTGAGGCTCCAGAAGTCCCACTGCATGTGGTTGTCGCGCAGGCCCGAGCCGCCCAGGCGCTTCTGGCTGCGGATGAAGTGCGGGAACTTCATCGTGTCGCGGATGAAGAACACGGGGGTGTTGTTGCCCACGAGGTCGTAGTTGCCCTCGGGCGTGTAGAACTTCAGGGCGAAGCCGCGCGGGTCGCGCCACGTGTCGGGGGAGCCCTGCTCGCCGGCCACCGTCGAGAAGCGGGCGAGCATCTCGACGCTCGAACCCTGCTGGAACAGTGCCGCCTTGGTGTAGCGCGAGACGTCCTCGGTGGTCTCGAACGTGCCGAACGCACCCGAGCCCTTGGCGTGGACGTTGCGCTCCGGGATGCGCTCGCGGTTGAAGTGCGCCATCTGGTTGAGGAAGTGCACGTCGTGCAGCAGGATCGGGCCGTCGGCGCCGAGGGTCAGGGAGTTGCGGTCGCTGGGTGCGGGGGAGCCGGTCTCGGTGTGGGAGCCGAGCTGTGCCTCGTCGGACGGTGCGGTCTGGATCGACTCGCCGGTGTGCTGGGCAGTCATGGTGCTCCTTGGGATCGTTCGGTGCCGGTCGGTGTGCATCAGGTTCGGGTGCGGCGCGAAGCCTGTCTCCACCCTCGCCGATCCGGGCGGGGTCCGCATCCGTGAGGTTCCCCTCTCCCGCCCGTTACCCAGGGGCGTCAGGGGCCAAACCCGTTTGGCCGGTGTCGGTCGCTGCTGGGACAGTGGGGGAGTGCTCCACCGCTATCGCCGCGTCCTCGCCAACTCCGCCCTGCGCCGGGCGCTCGTGCTGGGCTTCCTCGTGCGGATGCCGGTGTTCACCGGCGGCATCGTCCTGACCCTTCACGTCGTGTCAGCTCTCGGTCGCTCGTATGCCGCGGCCGGCCTCGTCTCGGCCGCTGCCACCATCGCCATCGCCGCGAGCGGCCCGTGGCGGGGGCGGCTGCTCGACCGGATGGGCCTGCGCCGCGTCGTGGTCCCCTCGATCGTCGTCGCGGCGGTCTGCTGGTCCATCGCGCCGTTCGTGTCCTACTGGCCGCTGCTCGTGCTGGCCTCGGTGGCCGGGCTGTTCGTCGTCCCGGCGTTCTCGATCATCCGCCAGGCCATCATCGTCGCCGTCCCGGAGGACGAGCGACGCACCGCCATCTCACTGGACTCCGTGGCCGTGGAGCTGTCCTTCATGGTCGGCCCCGCCGCGGGGGTCTGGGCCGCCACCGTGTGGCCGACGGCGTGGGTGCTGTTCGTCATCCAGATGCTGGGTGTCGCGGCCGGCATCCTGCTGTGGGTCGCCGACCCCGTCATCCGGGAGGAGCCCGAGTGCGAGGTCGACGACCAGGGTGTCGAGCGCGCCGCCGCCGCTGCCGTGCCCCGTTCGGCGTGGCTGCGGCCCCGGTTCCTCGCGATCTGCCTGGGTGCGAGCGCGGCCACGCTCGTGCTGGGAGGGTCCGACATCGCGTTCGTGGCGGCCCTGCGCGACTTCGGGACGCCCGGGTCGATCGGCTGGGTGCTGGCAGTGTGGGGGTTCGGCTCGCTGCTCGGCGGCCTGGTGTACGGGGGGCTGCACCGGTCCATCTCAGCGTTCTGGTTGCTCGGTGGCCTCGCTCTCGTGACGGCTCCGATGGCGCTGGCTGCGGGGGCGCCGTCCCTGGCCGTGCTCGGCTTCGTCGCCGGGCTGTTCTGTGCGCCGACCATCACGGCGACCGTTGACCAGGCCAGCCGCGTGGTGCCTGCCGACGCTCGGGGCGAGGCGATGGGGTGGCACGGGTCCTTCATGACCGCCGGTGGAGCACTCGGTGCCCCGTTGGCCGGTGTCGCCATCGACCGGTTCGGCTGGTCCGCCGGGTTCGTCGTCGTGGCCGTGGCCGGGCTGCTCATCGCCCTCGTCGGGGCGGTGGCCACCTCCGGCCGGGCCCGCCGCCACCGTGCTGGTCGGGCCGACCAGGCCGCTGCGGCCAAGCGGTCCGACGAGCAGGGCCGCGCCGCAGCCACGGTCTGAGCGCCGCGCCATACCCGCCATACCCGCCATACCCGCCACACCCGTGCTCGGTTCCCCACCCCATCCCCGCCGAGAGTCGGGGTCGGGTCGGTATGACGCACCCCCAGACCGCACGGACCCGACTCTCGGCGGGAGGGGTCGGCCGCCTGGGCGGTCGGGTCAGACGACCGAGCCGGTGAGCTTCTCCCCGGGGCCCTGGCCGGGCGGGTCGGGGATGACCGAGGCCTCGCGGAACGCCAGCTGCAACGACTTGAGGCCGTCGCGCAGGGGAGCGGCGTGCTGGCTGCCGAGGTCGGGTGCCGAGGCGGTGATCAGGCCGGCGAGGGCGTTGATCAGGCGACGGGCCTCGTCGAGGTCGAGGTGCTCGGCGGCGTCGGGGCCCTCCGCGAGCCCGCACTTGACCGCGGCAGCACTCATCAGGTGGATGGCTGCGGTGGTGATGACCTCGATCGCCGGGACCTCGGAGATGTCGCGGGTCTGCTGGGCGACTTGGTCGGGCCCGGCCGCGTGGTCGTCGTAGCGGGCGGTGGTCGGGTGGGGATTGGGAGATTCCGTGCTCACGCTGGTAGCCTTGCAGATCGACCGGCCGTGAACACTCACGGGGTCGCCCCGGACCAGCTCCGAGGCGGCAACGCAGTGGGCACGGTGTGCAAGAGAAGCAGCACCTGCTTCCACCCGCGTCGACCGCTTCGGTCGCCGGGTCACCGGGTCACCGAGGCGTATGCCGCGGGCGAGAGCCACGCAGCACACGCAGCCTCGGGGCACCCGTGACGGAACTGGTGGGGCTTCTCGCGCGACTGCGGCGGGGAGCCTCTTCTCGTTGGGTGCGGTCAGACATTCCCTGACTGAAGGAGCACCACCATCAGCGAGCCTCGCATCAACGACCGCATCCGGGTCCCGGAAGTGCGGTTGGTTGGCCCCAACGGAGAACAGGTCGGCATCGTGCGCGTCGAGGACGCGCTGCGGCTCGCCGCCGAGGCTGACCTCGACCTCGTCGAGGTGGCCCCGATGGCCAAGCCTCCAGTCGCCAAGCTCATGGACTTCGGCAAGTTCAAGTACGAAGCGGCACTGAAGGCGCGCGAAGCGCGTAAGAACCAGGTCAACACGGTCATCAAGGAGATCAAGCTCCGCCCGAAGATCGACCCGCACGACTACGGCACCAAGAAGGGCCACGTCGAGCGCTTCCTCAAGGGCGGCGACAAGGTCAAGGTGACGATCATGTTCCGCGGACGCGAGCAGTCGCGTCCCGAGCTGGGCTTCCGCCTGCTGCAGCGCCTTGCCGAGGACGTCATCGAGCTGGGCACCGTCGAGTCGGCCCCCAAGCAGGACGGCCGCAACATGATCATGGTGCTCGGTCCGACGAAGAAGAAGTCCGAGGCCATGGCTGAGCAGCGTCGCGCCCGCACCGCCGCGCACGACACGGACGCGGTCGCGGACCCGGCGCAGGACGTCTCCACCGAGACGGCCGCCGAGCCCGCCGCCCCCGAGGCGGAGAGCACCCCGCCGGCCAGCTGAGCCAGCTCCACCCGCAGCCCGGCTCCGCCTCCGACGGGCTGCACCAACTTGTACGAACGCCCTGCACGAACGACACGGTTACACCAACAGCAAGGAGATCGGCCTCATGCCGAAGATGAAGACGCACTCCGGTGCGAAGAAGCGCTTCCGGATCACCGGCACGGGCAAGGTCATGCGCGAGCAGGCTGGCGGTCGCCACCTCCTCGAGCACAAGTCCTCGCGCTTCACGCGCTCGATCGCGAACGACGTCGAGGTGTCCAAGCCGGACTCCAAGAAGGTCAAGAAGCTCCTCGGCCGCTGAGCCGAGCCCATCCATCCCCCATTGTTTGGCCGGGCTCAGCACGAAGCCTCGCAAGCAGATTAGACAGCAAGGAGAACTCACGTGGCACGCGTGAAGCGGGCAGTCAATGCCCAGAAGAAGCGTCGGGTCGTCCTCGAGCGCGCCAGCGGCTACCGCGGACAGCGTTCGCGCCTGTACCGCAAGGCCAAGGAGCAGGTCACCCACAGCCTCGGTTACGCCTACCGGGACCGTCGCGCCAAGAAGGGTGACTTCCGTCGCCTCTGGATCCAGCGCATCAACGCCGGCGCCCGCGCCAACGGCATGACCTACAACCGCTTCATCCAGGGCCTGAAGGCTGCTGAGATCGAGGTCGACCGTCGCATGCTGGCCGAGCTGGCCGTCAACGACGAGGCTGCCTTCACCGCGCTCGTCGAGATCTCGCGCGCGAACGTCCCGGCCGTGGCCGAGACCGCGAACGCCTGATCCAGCGCGTCACAGCACTCCACCCGAGCGCCGGGACATGCCCCAGCCGAACACCCCTCTGACCAATCCCAGGTCGGATCGGGTCAAGTCGGTCCGGGCACTGTCCCGGCGCTCGGTGCGTGACAAGGTCGGCCGGTTCCTCGTCGAGGGGCCGCAGTCGGTGCGGGAGGTGGTCCGCCACCACCCCGAGCTGGTCGTCGACCTCTACCTCACGCCCGACGCGGGACGGCGCTACGGCGAGGTGACCGAGGCCGCCCACGCGGCCGGGCTCCACGTCCACGAGGTCACCGACGAGGTCCTCGCGGCGATGAGCGAGACGCCGACACCGCAAGGCCTGGCCGCGGTGTGCCGCATCCCCTCGGCAGCGCTCGACGACGTGCTCGCGGCAGCGCCGCGGCTGCTCGTCCTGCTGACCAACGTCCGCGACCCGGGCAACGCCGGCACCGTCATCCGTGGTGCGGACGCCGCCGGTGCCGATGCCGTCCTGGTGAGCGATGCCTCGGTCGACGTGTTCTCGCCGAAGGTGGTGCGGTCCACCGCCGGGTCGCTGTTCCACCTGCCGGTCGTGACCGGGCTCCCGGTCACGGACACCATCGCTGCGCTGCGCGGCGCCGGGGTCCGGGTCCTCGCCGCCGACGGGGCCGGGACCGTGCTGCTGCCCGAGGTCGACCTCGCGCCGGCGCACGCCTGGGTCATGGGCAACGAGGCGTGGGGCCTGGAGGCAGAGGTCCGGGCGCAGTGCGACGAGGTCGTGCGCGTGCCGATCTACGGACTGGCCGAGTCGCTGAACCTCGCCATGGCAGCGACGGTCTGTGTCTACGCCTCCGCAGCCGCACAGAGGGGCTAGGGTTCCCGCCATGGACTACCGGCCCGGCTCCATCCTCGACCCCGAGCGGGCCGCGATGGCCAGCGAGGTGCTCCCGGACGGCCTGATCGCCGCCGAGGCCGATGCCAGGATCAGCTTCCTCAACCGCCGGGCCGTGCAGGTGCTGGGGATGCGCCCGCGCCAGCTGGTCGGCCGCGACATCCGTGAGGCGCTGACCCTGCGCGACAGCGACGGCACGGACTGGTGGGAGGTCACCGACCCGTGGCGGGGGCTCAACATCCGCACCGGTCACCGCGAGAAGTTCCTCATGCTCGAGGGCGGTCGCGAGATCCTCGTCACCGCGAAGTACCTGCGTCCGGCACGCAACCAGCCGGTCAACCGCGTCATCGTCATGGTCCGCGACGCCGAGGCCCGCCGCCGGCTCGAGGCCGACCACGCCGCCCTGATCTCGACGGTGGCGCACGAGCTGCGTTCGCCCCTGACCTCGGTCAAGGGGTTCTCCTCGACCCTGCTGCGGCGCTGGGACCGCTTCACCGACGACCAGAAGCGCCTCATGATCGAGACCATCGAGGCCGACGCCGACCGCGTCACCCGGCTCATCACCGAGCTGCTCGACATCTCGCGCATCGACGCCGGTCGCCTGCAGATCCGGCCGCAGCCCATCGACGTCGCGGCGGTCTACGGCCGCCACGTCGAGCGTGCGGTCGCGTCCGGGCTGGAGCGCGGACGGTTCGCGGTGGACGTGCCCGCGGACCTCCCGGAGGTGTGGGCGGACCCCGACCGGCTCGACCAGATCCTGTCCAACCTCATCGAGAACGCGTTCCGGCACGGTGAGGGCGTCATCACCCTCTCGGCCAGCAAGGCGTGCGGCGACGCCCAGGACCTGCTCGCCTCCAAGGGGCACCACCAGGGGGTGGACCTCGTGGTCAGCGACGAGGGCAAGGGCATCGCGCCCGACCACCGCGACATCGTGTTCAGCCGGTTCTGGCACGGAGCGAGCCGGGGGAGCACCGGCCTGGGCCTGTACGTCGTCAAGGGCCTCGTCGAGGCGCACGGCGGCCGGGTGCAGGTCGAGTCGGCCCCGAGCGGCGGCGCGCAGTTCCGGCTCAGCCTGCCGTCCGAGCCCCCGGACTACCTCACCTGAGCGCATCGTGCCGGCCGTAAGGCCGTGCCAGCGGCGTCGCCAGTGCCAGTGATGCAGCCCGAGCCGCCCGTCCCGGTTTCCGGAACCCGGTTGCACCGCGCAGGCCCCTCGGTCAGGCTGGGTCCATGACCCGCCTCGCCGAGCGATTTACCGCGCCTTCGGACGCGGTCGCACGGCTGCGCTGAGGGCACCCACCGTGGACGGTTCCTCGTCCGCGCGCGTCGGCTCCGCGCCATACCCGTATGCGGTGTGGCCACCACGGAGCCCCGCCCCATCCTCGCGCCCGCTCACCGCCACCGAAGGCTGAACCCGTCACCAACCCACCACCGGGGACGCCGTCGTGCGCCCCTAGACTCGGTGGGCCGACCCGGGCGCCGAGCCGTGCGCGCCGACGGGTGGAGAGCCCCCGAGGCTGCGCCGACAGAGGAAGTGGCATGTCAGGACCCAACAAGCAGTACGACCCCGTCGAGGTCGCCGCGCTGGACCCGGCCGTGGTCGACCAGGCCGTGGCCGACGCCGTGGCCGCGATCGCCGCCGCAGACTCCCTCGATGCGCTGAAGGCTGCCCGCCTCGCGCACCAGGGGGAGAAGAGCCCGCTGGCACTGGCCAACCGCGAGATCGGGGCACTGCCGCCGAGCGCCAAGGCCGAGGCCGGCAAGCGCGTCGGCCAGGCCCGTGGTCGCGTCGGCCAGGCGCTCACCGCCCGGCAGGCCGAGCTGGAAGCCGAGCGCGACGAGCGGATCCTCGTCGAGGAGACCATGGACCTGACCGTCCGAGCGCCGCGTCGCCCGCTGGGTGCCCGGCACCCGATCAGCCTGGTCTCGGAGCGGATCGAGGACATCTTCGTCGCCATGGGCTGGGAGATCGCCGAGGGCCCGGAGGTCGAGTCGGAGTGGCTGAACTTCGACGCCCTCAACCTGTCCCCGGACCACCCTGCGAGGGGAGAGGCCGACACCTTCTTCATCGCCCCGAGCGGATCGGGCCTCGTGCTGCGCACGCACACGTCGCCGGTGCAGATCCGGACGATGCTCGATCGCGAACCGCCCATCTACGTCCTGTGCCCCGGCAAGGTGTTCCGCACCGACGACCTCGATGCGACGCACACGCCGGTGTTCCACCAGTTCGAGGGCCTGGTCGTGGACGAGGGCATCACCATGGCGCACCTCAAGGGGACGCTCGACGCGTTCGTCCAGCGCCTGTTCGGTGACGGCATCGTCACCCGGCTGCGCCCCAACTACTTCCCCTTCACCGAGCCCAGCGCCGAGATCGACTGCCAGTGCTGGATCTGCGGCGGCCAGGACCCGTCCTGCCGCACCTGCGGCGGCACCGGGTGGATCGAGCTCGGCGGCTGCGGCATGGTCAACCAGCGCGTGCTGCGCGCCGCCGGCGTCGACCCGGACCGCTACTCCGGGTTCGCGTTCGGGCTCGGCATCGAGCGTTCGTTGATGCTGCGCCACGGCGTGGGGGACATGCACGACATCGTCGAGGGAGACGTACGTTTCTCCCGCCAGTTCGGAATGGAGATCTGATGCACGCGCCCGTGTCCTGGCTTCGTGAGCTGGCCGACGTGCCCGCCGACGCCACCGGTGCCGACATCGCCGCTGCCCTGGTCCGGGTCGGGCTCGAGGAGGAGGGGCTCAGTGGTGGCGACATCAGCGGTCCCCTCGTCGTCGGCCGGGTCCTGACCGTCGAGCCCGAGCCGCAGAAGAACGGCAAGACGATCAACTGGTGCACCGTCGACGTGGGCGACCACGGCCAGCGGGTCACCGAGGGCAAGGCCCAGGAGATCGTCTGCGGTGCGCACAACTTCACGGTCGGCGACCTCGTCGTCTGCGTGCTGCCCGGCGGCGTGCTGCCCGGTGGGTTCGAGATCTCGGCCCGCAAGACCTACGGCCACGTGTCCAACGGCATGATCTGCTCGGCCCGCGAGCTCGGCCTGGGTGACGACCACGACGGCATCATCGTGCTGTCCGAGCTCCTCGGTGAGGAGGCGGCCGCGGCGCTCACCCCCGGCGACGACGCCATCGAGCTGCTCGACCTGGCCGACGAGGTCGTCGAGGTCAACGTCACGCCCGACCGTGGCTACTGCTTCTCGATGCGCGGCATCGCGCGCGAGTACGCCCTGTCCACCGGTGGCGCCTTCCGCGACCCGGCAGCCCTCGACGTGGCCCCCACCGGCACCGACGGGTATGCCGTCAGCCTCACGGACGAGGCGCCCATCGACGGCGTGCCCGGCTGCGACCGGTACGTCGCCCGGGTCGTGCGCGGGGTCGATGCCTCGGCCCCGACGCCGCCGTGGATGGCCAAGCGCCTCACCCAGCTCGGAATGCGCCCGATCTCACTGGCCGTGGACGTCACCAACTACGTGATGGTGCTGCTCGGCCAGCCGCTGCACGCGTTCGACCTGTCCACCCTGTCGGGTGGGGTCGGCACGAGGCGGGCCCGGGGTGGCGAGAAGCTCACGACCCTGGACGACGTCGCGCGTGCGCTCGACCCTCAGGACCTGCTCATCGTCGACGGCGTGGACCGCCCCCTGGCCATCGCCGGGGTGATGGGCGGTGCGTCGTCCGAGGTGACCTCCTCGACGACGGACGTCCTCATCGAGGCCGCCCACTTCGACCCCATCTCCGTCGCGCGCTCGTCGCGTCGGCACAGGCTCACGACGGAGGCGTCCAAGCGGTTCGAGCGCGGGGTCGACCCGGCGGTGACCGCTGCGGCGGCACAGCTCGCCGTCGACCTGTTGGTGAAGCACGGCGGTGGCACGGCTGACGCCGGTGTCACCGATGTCGACCACCGCACCGCACGCGAGGCGATCGCCTTCGACACCACGCTGCCCACGCGCTACGTCGGGCTCGACTACCCCCACGACGAGGTCGTGGGCACGTTGCGTGCCATCGGCTGCGAGGTCACCGAGTCCGGGGACGCCGCCGTCGAGGTCCTGCCGCCGACGTGGCGTCCCGACCTCACGAACGGCCCCGACCTGGTGGAGGAGGTCGCCCGCGTCCGTGGGTACGACCAGATCCCGTCGGTCCTGCCCACGCCGAAGAACGGCCACGGGCTCACCCACGGCCAGCGGGTGCGCCGGGTCGTCGCCACCACCTTGGCCCAGCAGGGGCTCGTCGAGGTCCTCACCTACCCGTTCGTCGCACCCTCCCTGTTCGACGCCCTCGGGTACGCGCCGCAGGACGCTCGGCGGCGTGCCGAGTCGTTGGTCAACCCGCTCTCCGAAGAGCTGCCGCTGATGCGCACCTCTGTGCTCGACACCCTCCTGGAGGCGTTGCGCCGCAACGTCGCCCGCGGACAGCGCGATGTCGCGGTCTACGAGCTCGGGCTCGTGACGATCGGTCGCGAACGCCCCTCCGACGCCCCCGTCCCCGGTATCGAGGTCAAGCCGGACGACGAGGTCCTGGCCCAGATCCGGGCTGCGGTCCCCGAGCAGCCGCGGCACGTCGCCATGGCTGCTGCCGGCGAGGCGGAGCGGGGCGGACCGTGGGGCCCGGGCCGCAAGGTCGACGCGTCCGACGCGGTCGCGTGGGCGCTGTCCGTGGGCACGGCCCTGGGCCTCGACCTGGTCGTCGCCGCCACCGAACGTGCTCCGTGGCACCCCGGGCGGGTGGCCAGCATCGCGCTGCAGGACGGCACGGTGGTCGGCCATGCCGGCGAGCTGCACCCGAAGGTCACCTCGGGGCTCGACCTCCCGGCACGGACGGTGGCGGCCGAGCTCGACGTCGACGTCCTCGTGGCCGCGACCGGTGTGCCGTTCCAGGCGAGCGAGCTGTCGACCTACCCGGCCGCCCACACCGACGTGGCCCTCGTCGTCGCCGAGGAGGTGCCTGCCGCCCACGTCGAGGGGGCCCTGCGCTCCGGTGCCGGTGACCGGCTCGAGTCGGTGCAGCTCTTCGACATCTACCGTGGTGAGCAGGTCGGTGCCGGGCACAAGTCCCTGGCCTACCGACTCACCTTCCGTGCGGCCGAGCGCACCCTGACCACCGACGAGGTCAGTGCCCTGCGCGACGCCGCGGTCGCCGCCGCGTCTGAGCGCACGGGCGCGGTGCAGCGGTGACGCGGCCGGTAGCCCTCGTCACGGGTGCCTCGCGCGGCATCGGGCGTCGCCTCGCCGACGCCTTCGAGCAGGCCGGGTATGCCGTCGAGCGGGGTTCGCGCGAGGTCGCCGACGTCACCGACCGGGCTGCCGTCGACCGCTGGGTCGACGCCGTGGTCGCCCGCCACGGCCGGATCGACGTGCTCATCAACAACGCCGGCGTCATCGACAGCGAGGTGCCGATCCACGAGGCCGATCCCGACGAGTGGTGGCACACCATGGAGGTCAACGTCCTCGGGCCGTTCCTCGTGACGCGCGCCGTGCTCCCGCACATGGTGGCGGCCGGCTCTGGCCGGGTGATCAACCTCAACAGCGGCGCCGGGGTGCGCCCCGGGGCGGTCGCGTCGGCCTACAACGTGAGCAAGACGGCGCTCGCGCGGCTGACAGGCTCCACCGACCTCGCCGGCCGTGACCGCGGCGTGTTCGCCTTTGACCTCGCCCCGGGCATCGTGCGCACCGACATGACGGAGGCGATGGTCGCCCACGAGGGGCGCACGGACTGGACCGACCCCGGCGAGGTGACGGCGCTGGCGCTGGCCCTCGCGGCGGGGGAGCACGACATGTGGTCGGGCCGGATGGTGCGCGCCGGTGTCGACACCGCGGCCTCGCTCCGGGACCGTGCGACAGGCGGCCTCGATGACGCCGACCGGACCATCACCCTGGTGCCGTGGGGGGACGACGACCCCCTGGGCTGACGTCCACGGGCCGGTCCACCGGTGCATGAACTATCGGTGCCGTGTATATTCATGCAGATGCAGCGCGTGGCGGTCGCCGGAGCCAGTGGTTACGCCGGGGGAGAGATCCTCCGGCTCCTGCTGGCGCACCCCGAGGTGGAGATCGGTGCGGTGACCGCCGCCTCGAGCGCCGGGCAGCTGCTCGGCGCCATCCACCCGCACCTCACCCCGCTCGCGAGCCGGGTGGTCGAGGAGACCACCCCGAAGACGCTCTCCGGCCACGACGTCGTCTTCCTCGCGCTCCCTCACGGCCACTCGGGGTCACTCGCGGCACAGCTCGCCGACGACGTGGTGGTGCTCGACTGCGGCGCGGACTTCCGGTTGAGGGACGCCGAGGCGTGGGAGTCGTTCTACGACACCCCGCACGCCGGGACCTGGGCCTACGGGATGCCCGAGCTCCCGGTCGGCGGAGGCATCCCGCAGCGCGATGCCCTCGTGGGTGAGCGGCACGTCGCGGTCCCGGGCTGCTACCCGACCGCGGTCTCGCTGGCCCTCGCCCCGGGCTATGCAGCGGGCGTCCTGGCTCCCCGCGACGTCGTCGTGGTGGCCGCCTCCGGCACCTCGGGTGCCGGCAAGTCCCTCAAGCCCCACCTGCTGGGCGCCGAGGTCATGGGTGCCATGTCGCCATACGGGGTCGGCGGCACGCACCGCCACACCCCCGAGATCGAGCAGAACCTGTCCCTGGCGGCCGGCCAGGACGTCACCGTCTCCTTCACCCCCACGCTGGCACCGATGCCGCGCGGCATCCTCGCCACGTGCACCGCGCCGCTTGCCGAGGGGGTCGACGCGGCGAGCGTGCGCTCCGTCTGGGAGCAGGCGTATGCCGCGGAGCCGTTCGTCCACGTGCTGCCCCAGGGGTCCTGGCCCTCGACCGGAAGCGTCCTCGGCAGCAACAACGTGCACCTGCAGGTCGTCGTCGACGAACGCGTCGGGCGGGTCGTCGTCGTGGCGGCGGTGGACAACCTGACCAAGGGCACGGCCGGTGCGGCGTTGCAGTGCATGAACCTCGCCCTGGGGCTCCCCGAGACCCTGGGTCTCCCCACGGCAGGGGTGGCGCCGTGAGCCTGCCCCTGCACCTGATGCGCCACGACCAGGAGGTCGCGTTCGTCCGGCTCCCGGCTGGTGAGGAGCCGTCGTGGGACTGGCGCACCGGCCCGCTGGCGTCGATCACCTACACGAACAGCGAGACCTCGATCGTCTCCGCGTTCGACGCGCTGCCCGACGGCGTGCAGAAGGAAGGGCCACTCACCGCCTTCGAGATCGCCGGACCGCTCGACTTCACCATGGTCGGTGTCCTCTCCGGGCTGCTGGAACCCTTGGCCCGCAAGAAGATCAGCATCCTCGCGCTCTCGACCTACGACACGGACTGGATCCTCGTGGACAGTGACCGGGCCGATGACGCATCCGACACCTGGCGCCGCGGTGGGCACACCGTCGCCCCGGCCAAGCTCTCGGGAGGTCGCTCATGAGCACCACCACGCCTACCGGTTTCCGCGCTGCCGGGGTGGCCGCCGGACTCAAGAGCACCGGGGCCCCCGACCTGGCGCTGGTCGTCAACGACGGTCCGGACCACCACGCCGCCGCGGTGTTCACGAGCAACCGCGTGGAGGCCGCGCCGGTGACCTGGTCGCGGCAGGTGCTGACCGACGGACGGGTCGACGCCGTCGTCCTCAACTCCGGTGGGGCCAACGCCTGCACGGGCGCACAGGGTTTCGCCGACACCCACGCGACGGCCGAGAAGGTCGCCGACGTGCTGGGGGTCTCGGCCGGCGACGTGGTGGTCTGCTCGACAGGCCTGATCGGGGAGCTGCTGCCCATGGACCGGGTCCTCGGGGGCGTCGACGCAGCTGCGGCCGCGCTGCACGCCGAGGGCGGCGAGGACGCGGCCATCGCGATCAAGACCACCGACACCGTGCACAAGCAGGCCGTCGCCCAGCGCGACGGCTGGAGCGTCGGCGGCATGGCCAAGGGCGCGGGCATGCTCGCCCCCGCCCTGGCGACCATGCTCGTCGTCGTGACCACCGACGCCGTCGTGGATGAGCGTGGGCTCGACGGAGTCCTGCGATCGGCCACGGGCACGACGTTCGACCGCATCGACTCTGACGGCTGTCAGTCGACCAACGACACCGTGGTGCTGCTCGCCTCGGGTGCGTCGGGCGTGACGCCGGGTGCCAACGAGCTCACGGCCGCGGTCACCGAGGTCTGCGCGAGCCTCGCACGGCAGCTCATCGCCGATGCCGAGGGCGCCCACCACGACATCGCCATCGAGGTGCGCTCGGCGGCCACCGAGGCCGACGCGCTGGAGGTGGCCCGCTCGATCGCCCGCAACAACCTCTTCAAGTGCGCGGTCTTCGGCAACGACCCCAACTGGGGCCGGGTGCTGGCCGCCGTCGGCACCACCAGGGCGGCGTTCGACCCGCACCAGCTCGACGTCTCCATGAACGGCATCCGGGTGTGCCGGGCCGGGGGCGTGGGGGAGGACCGTTCCCTCGTGGACCTCACCGGTCGAGAGGTCCACGTGCTGGTCGACCTGCACGCCGGGGACCAGGCGGCGACGGTCTGGACCAACGACCTCACCCATGACTACGTCCACGAGAACTCGGCCTACTCCAGCTGAAGGCAGCCCTGACCCACATGACCGTCCCTCCCGTCCCCACCCCCGCGGCCACACCGACCAGCACGCCGACGAGCACCGTGCGTGGCCAGATCGGTAAGGCTGCCCTGCGGGTGGCCCGCGGCAAGGCCCAGACCCTCGTCGAGGCGCTGCCGTGGCTCGAACGCTTCCGTGGCTCGCTCGTCGTGGTCAAGTACGGCGGCAACGCCATGGTCGACGACGAGCTCAAGGCTGCCTTCGCCCAAGATGTCGCCTTCCTGCGCTACGCGGGTCTGCGTCCCGTCGTGGTGCACGGCGGTGGCCCGCAGATCGCGCAGATGCTCGGCCGGATGGGGCTCGAGAGCGAGTTCCGCGGTGGTCTGCGGGTCACGACGCCGGAGGTCATGGACGTCGTCAGGATGGTGCTCACCGGCCAGGTGGGTCGCGAGCTCGTCGGCCTGCTCAACCAGCACGGCCCCGTCGCCGTCGGCCTGTCCGGCGAGGACGCCGGCCTGTTCGGCGCCCGTCGTCGTGGCACCGAGGTGGACGGCGAGGAGGTTGACCTCGGGCTCGTCGGGGACGTGGTCACCGTGAACCCGGGTGCGGTGCAGGACATCCTCGACGCCGGCCGGATCCCGGTCGTCTCGACCGTCGCCCCCGACCTGGACGTCGAGGGACAGGTGCTCAACATCAACGCCGACACCGCGGCCGCCGCCCTCGCGGTCGCGCTCGGTGCCCACAAGCTGGTCATGCTCACCGACGTCGAGGGCGTCTACGCCGACTGGCCGGACCGTGACTCGCTGCTGTCGTCGCTGTCGGTCAGCGGTGCGCGCGACCTGATCGGCCGGGTCGACGCCGGCATGATCCCCAAGCTCGAGGCGTGCGTCCGGGCCGTCGACAACGGCGTCCCGCAGGCCCACGTCATCGACGGCAGGCAGCCGCACTCGCTGCTGCTCGAGGTGTTCACCTCCGAGGGCATCGGCACGATGGTCGTCCCCGACATCAAGACCGACACCGACCCCGCTCCCGCAACGGAAGACGACGCCCGATGACCACTCGCAACGACGAGCTGCTCGAACGCTACGAGCACTCGGTCCTCGGTGTCTTCGGCCGGCCGCCGCTCGTGCTGTCCCACGGAGAGGGCTGCTGGGTCTGGGACGTCGACGGCAAGCGCTACCTCGACCTGCTCGGCGGCATCGCCGTGAACGCCCTCGGTCACGGCCACCCGGCGCTCGTCGCAGCGATCAGCAGGCAGGCGGCCGAGGCGATCCACGTCTCCAACCTGTTCACCTCGCCCGGGCAGATCGCCCTGGCCGAGCGCATCCTCGGCATCGCCGATGCGCCCGAGGGCTCGGCGGTCTTCTTCGCCAACTCCGGCGCCGAGGCCATCGAGGCGGCCATCAAGCTGAGCCGTCGCACGGGGCGTAGCGGGATCGTGGCAGCGGAGGGAGCGTTCCACGGCCGCACCACCGGTGCGCTCGCCCTCACCCACAAGGCGGTCTACCGGGAGCCGTTCGCCCCGCTCATCCCCGGAGTCAGCCACGTGCCGTACGGCGACGAGGCCGCCCTGCGCACGGCCGTCGGGCCCGGCACCGGTGCCGTCGTCCTCGAACCCGTCCAGGGTGAGGCGGGGGTCATCGAGGCCGGTGCGGCATACCTCCGGCTCGCGCGTGAGCTCACCACCCAGCACGGCGCGCTGCTCGTCGTCGACGAGATCCAGACCGGGATCGGGCGCACGGGCACGTGGTTCGCGCTCCAGCAGGCGGGAATCGTCCCTGACGCGATCACCCTCGCCAAGGGCCTCGGGGGAGGCGTGCCGATCGGTGCGCTGGTGACGTTCGGTCCCTACGTGTCGGGGCTGCTCACAGCCGGTCAGCACGGCTCGACGTTCGGCGGCAACCCGCTGGCTGCGGCGGCCGGGCTCGCGGTCATCGACACCATCGAGGAGCAGGACCTGCTCGCGCACGCAGCCGAGGCGGGGCAGCACCTCGTCGAGGCCGTGGCGGCACTGGGCCACCCGCTGGTCACCGGGGTCCGTGGCCTGGGCCTGTTGCGGGCCATCACGCTCGCCGCCCCGGTCGCCGCACAGGTGGCCGCCGCCGCCCGGGACGCGGGCTTCATCGTCAACCCGGTGGCGCCGGACGCCCTGCGCCTCGCCCCGCCGTTGATCGTCACCACCGAGCAGCTCGACTCGTTCGTCGCGGCCCTGCCCGGCCTGCTCGACGCCGCCACCACCACGAAGGACGCCTGATGACCCGCCACTTCCTGCGTGACGACGACCTGACCGCCGACGAGCAGGCCCTGGTGCTGCAGCGGGCCCTGGAGCTCAAGGCCGCGCCGTACTCCCGCACCCCGCTGGCCGGACCACGGGTCGTGTCGGTCATCTTCGACAAGCCCACCCTGCGCACCCAGGTCTCCTTCGCGGGCGCGATCACCGGGCTCGGCGGCCACCCGATGGCCGTCGACGGTAACCTCGCGCAGATCGGCACCCGCGAGTCCATCGCCGACGTCGCCAGGGTCCTCGGCCCGCAGTCCGCGGCGATCGTCTGGCGCACCCACGGCCAGGCGCGGATCGAGGAGATGGCGGCCCACGCCGGGGTGCCTGTGGTCAACGCGCTGACCGACGAGTTCCACCCCTGCCAGATCCTCGCCGACCTGATGACCGTGCTGGAGCACCGGGGCTCGCTGGCCGGCCTGAACTTCGCCTACGTCGGTGACGGCGCCAACAACATGGCGCACTCCTACCTCCTGGGGTGCACGCTCGCGGGGATGCACGTGCGCATCGGCACCCCTGCGAGCCACCAGCCCGACGCCGCGATCCTTGCTCGTGCCAACGAGATCGCGGCTGAGCAGGGTGGCTCCGTCGTCGTCACCGCTGACGCGAACGAGGCCGTTGCGGGAGCCGATGTCGTCGTCACCGACACGTGGGTCTCGATGGGCATGGAGGAGCAGAAGGGTGACCGGCAGGGGGCCCAGAGCCCATTCGTGCCGTTCGCCGTGACCGAGCGGCTCATGGGTGCCGCCGCTGACGACGCGATCTTCCTGCACTGCCTCCCCGCCTACCGCGGCTTCGAGGTCGAGGCCGCCGTCATCGACGGGCCGCAGTCGGTGGTCTGGGACGAGGCGGAGAACCGGCTGCACGCCCAGAAGGCCCTGCTCTCGTTCCTGCTGGAGGGCGCGTGACCATCGCGGCGACCCGCACCGGGCGCCAGCGCCGGATCGTGGACCTGCTCGGCAGGCACGAGGTGCACTCGCAGGGGGACCTGCTCGCGCTGCTCGCCCAGGACGGCATCGAGGTCACCCAGGCGACGCTGTCGCGCGACCTCCTCGAGCTCGGCGCCGTCAAGGTCCGGGCCGGCCGTTCCCTCGTGTATGCCGTGCCGGGGGAGGGCGGTGACCGCACCGCCCGGCCCGCCCGGGACGGGACGGCCCTGACCGCCAGGCTGCGCCGGGTCTGCGAGGAGCTGCTCGTGACCGCCGAGCCGTCCCACAACCTCGTCGTGCTGCGCACTCCACCCGGAGCGGCGAACTTCCTCGCCTCGGCCATCGACCACGCAGCGCTGGCGGGGGTGCTCGGCACCATCGCCGGGGACGACACGATCATGATCATCACCACCGGCACGGCGGCGAGCCGGCGCACCGCAGCCGAGCTGCTCGCGCTCGCAGGCACCCCCGACTGACCGCCGGCCCCCGACTGACCGCCGGCCCCCGCAGGACCGCAGCACCACCCCGGACCAGACCGCACGCCATACCCAGGAGCAACTCGTGAGCCCCGACAGCCCGACCCCCACCGAGCACCCCGCCCAGGTCGACCCGCCGCAGTCCGGCAAGGTCAGCCTGTGGGGTGGGCGCTTCGCCGGCGGACCCGCCGACGCGCTCGCGGCCCTGAGCAAGTCGACCCACTTCGACTGGCGGCTCGCGCCGTACGACCTCGCGGGGTCGCGGGCCCACGCCCGGGTGCTGCACGCCGCGGGCCTGCTGGACGACGCGTCGCTCGATGCCATGCTCGCCGGCCTGGCGCAGCTCGCGACCGACGTCGAGTCCGGCGCGTTCACGCCGGCGGAGGACGACGAGGACGTGCACACCGCCCTCGAGCGCGGGCTCATCGAGCGCGCCGGCGCCGACGTCGGGGGGCGCCTCCGGGCCGGGCGCTCGCGCAACGACCAGGTGGCCACGCTGTTCCGGATGTACCTGCGCGACCACGCGCGCTCGGTCGCGGCGCTGGTCCTCGACGTCGTCGACGCCCTCGTCTCGCAGGCCTCGCGCCACCCGGACGTCGCCATGCCCGGCCGCACGCACCTGCAGCACGCCCAGCCCGTCCTGCTGGCCCACCACCTGCTCGCCCACGCCTGGGCGCTGCTGCGCGACGTGCAGCGGCTCCAGGACTGGGACGTGCGGGCCGCGGTGTCGCCGTACGGCTCCGGTGCGCTGGCGGGATCCTCGCTCGGGCTCGACCCGGAGGCGGTCGCGTCCGACCTGGGCTTCACCACCTCGGTCGAGAACTCCATCGACGGCACGGCCTCACGCGACTTCGTCGCAGAGATGGCCTTCGTCGCGGCCATGACCGCGGTCGACATCTCCCGTCTCGCCGAGGAGGTCGTCCTGTGGGCCACCAAGGAGTTCTCGTTCGTCACCCTCGACGACGCCTACTCCACCGGGTCCAGCATCATGCCGCAGAAGAAGAACCCCGACGTGGCCGAGCTCGCCCGCGGCAAGGCGGGTCGGCTCGTCGGCGACCTCGCCGGGCTCATGACGACGCTCAAGTCGCTGCCGCTCGCCTACAACCGTGACCTCCAGGAGGACAAGGAGCCGGTGTTCGACGCGGTCGACACCCTCGAGGTCCTGCTGCCGGCGTTCAGCGGCATGGTCGAGACGATGCAGTTCAACACCGCTCGGCTGGCCTCCCTTGCACCGCAGGGCTTTTCGCTCGCCACCGACATCGCCGAGTGGCTGGTCCGTGAGGGCGTGGCGTTCCGGGTCGCCCACGAGGTGGCCGGTGCGTGCGTGCGGGAGTGCGAGGGCCGCGACATCGAGCTGTGGGACCTCACGGACGCCGACCTCGCCTCGATCTCGCCGCACCTCACCCCGGGGGTCCGCGAGGTGCTGAGCGTCGAGGGTTCGCTGGCGTCCCGCAGCGCCAAGGGCGGCACCGCCCCGGTGCGGGTCGCCGAGCAGCTCGGACGGGTCCGGGACCTGGTCGCCGCGGCCCGGCAGTGGTCGGGGACGCCCATCACGGTGCGCTGAGCCGGACCCGGTCGAGAAACACGTCGCCGAAGTCCCGGGATTTCGTGGCGCCTTCGCGCTAGGTTCGGTGACGTGGGTCACAGGTGATCCGCCTCGACCTTCGCGACAAGGACGGTGCCATGGGTGTCAGCGACGACCTCACTGCGGCTGCGGGTCACGTGGCCGGACTGCGACGCGCGGTGACCGCGCTCTCGAAGGACCTCGGCAACACCATCGACGTGCAGCGCCTGCGCGACGACGTCGTGCGCCTCGCGGACGACGTCGACCTCGTGGCGAGGGCAGCCGGCGTCGGTTCGCAGGACCGCGCCGGCGGACCGGGCGAGATCGTGTTCATCACCGACGAGGAGTACGACCCCTCGCTGTGGTCGGACGCCGAGGACGAGGGCGTCGGTCCGTCCCGGGGCCACTGAGGTGTCGAACGCCCCCTTCGGCGGCGGCGTCCATGCCCCCGGTCGGGCTCGAGTGGCCGCGCGGACGCTCCGTGAGGACCGGTGGTGGCTCCAACCGCTGGTCACCTTCGTCTGCTTCACCGCGTGGCTCCTCTACGGCCTGGTGCGGGCCAGCCTCCAGAGGGACTACTACGTCGCGGACTACGGCTACCTCACGCCGTTCTACTCCCCGTGCCTGTCCACCTCGTGCGTGCCCGGTTCGACCCACTTCGGCACGCCCTTCGGTGAGTGGCCCGCACTCATCCCGTATGCGGCGCTCACCCTGCCGTTCCTGCTCCTGTTCCGGCTGACCTGCTACTACTACCGCAAGGCCTACTACCGCTCGTTCTGGCTGTCGCCGCCGGCGTGTGCGGTCCCCGAAGCGCACCGCTCCTACTCGGGCGAGACGCGGTTCCCGCTGGTCGTGCAGAACCTGCACCGCTACTTCTTCTACGCAGCGGTGCTCATCAGCCTCATCAACACCTACGACGTGCTGCACGCGTTCCGGGGCAAGGACGGCGGCTTCGGCCTCGGCCTGGGGACGCTCATCCTGCTCGCCAACGTCGTGCTGCTGTGGTGCTACACCCTCGGCTGCCACTCCTGCCGCAACATCGTCGGCGGCCGGCTCAACCACTTCAGCAAGCACCCTCTGCGCTACAAGGCGTGGGGCCTGGTGGGCAAGCTCAACGCCCGGCACATGACGTTCGCGTGGGTGACGCTCGGAAGTCTCGTGGTCACCGACGCCTACATCGCCCTGGTCTCCTCCGGGGCGCTCTCCGACCTGCGCATCATCAACTAGGAGCGCGAGTGACCGACGCCGAACGCCCCGAGAACCTCGAACGGCACGAGTACGACGTCATCGTCATCGGTGCCGGGGGCGCCGGCCTCCGGGCGGCGATCGAGGCCCGCGAGCGGGGACTGCGCACGGCGGTCATCTGCAAGAGCCTGTTCGGCAAGGCGCACACGGTCATGGCCGAGGGCGGCATCGCGGCGTCGATGGGCAACGCGAACGAGAAGGACAGCTGGCAGGTCCACTTCCGCGACACGCTTCGCGGCGGCAAGTTCCTCAACAACCCGCGCATGGCAGAGCTGCACGCCAAGGAGGCGCCGCAGCGCGTGTGGGAGCTGGAGACGTATGGCGCGTTGTTCGACCGGACCCCGGACGGCCGGATCAGCCAGCGCAACTTCGGTGGACACGAGTACCCGAGGCTCGCGCACGTCGGCGACCGCACAGGCCTGGAGCTGATCCGCACCCTGCAGCAGAAGATCGTCAGCCTCCAGCAGGACGACCACCGCGAGACCGGCGACTACGAGTCCCGCTTGCGGGTGTTCGCCGAGCTGACCGTCACCGACATCCTCAAGGACGGCTCGGGGGCGGTGTCCGGGGCGTTCGGGTACTGGCGCGAGACAGGTCGTTTCGTGGTGTTCTCGGCGCCGGCGATCATCCTGGCCACCGGAGGTATCGGGAAGTCCTTCAAGGTGACGAGCAACTCCTGGGAGTACACCGGTGACGGCCACGCCCTGGCGCTGCGTGCCGGTGCTGCGCTGGTCAACATGGAGTTCATCCAGTTCCACCCCACCGGCATGGTCTGGCCACCGTCGGTCAAGGGCATCCTCGTCACCGAGTCGGTGCGCGGCGACGGGGGAGTGCTGCGCAACTCCGACGGCAAGCGCTTCATGTTCGACTACGTGCCCGACGTGTTCCGGGGCCAGTACGCCGACTCCGAGGAGGAGGCCGACCGCTGGTACAAGGACCCGGAGAACAACAAGCGACCGCCCGAGCTCCTGCCGCGCGACGAGGTGGCGCGCGCCATCAACAGCGAGGTCAAGGAGGGGCGCGGTTCACCGCACGGCGGTGTCTTCCTCGACGTGTCGACCAGGTTGCCGGCCGAGGAGATCACCCGGCGGCTCCCGTCCATGCACCACCAGTTCAAGGAGCTCGCCGACGTCGACATCACGGCCGAGCCGATGGAGGTCGGCCCGACGTGCCACTACGTCATGGGGGGCGTGGAGGTCGACGCAGACACCGCGGCCACCGCCGTGCCGGGCCTGTATGCAGCGGGCGAGGTCGCCGGCGGCATGCACGGGTCCAACCGGCTGGGCGGCAACAGTCTGTCGGACCTCCTGGTGTTCGGCCGTCGAGCGGGTGCCGGCGCCGCGGAATACGTTGCCGCACTTGGTGACTCACGTCCCACCGTGAGGGACGAGGATGTGGCGACGGCGACAGAGGTCGCGCTGGCTCCTTTCCGGGAGGCTGCCGAGAACCCCTACGCGCTGCACAGCGAGATGCAGCAGAAGATGAACGACCTCGTCGGCATCATCCGGCGCGAGGGCGAGGTCCGTGAGGCGCTCGAGATGCTGGACGAGATGGACGAGCGCGTGCAGAGCGTCGGGGTGCACGGCAACCGGCCCTTCAACCCCGGGTGGCACCTCGCCCTCGACCTGCGCAACATGCTGGCGGTCTGTCGCTGCGTGGCACTCGCTGCCCTCGAGCGCACCGAGTCCCGTGGTGGTCACACCCGGGAGGACTTCCCGAAGATGGACCCGCAGTGGCGCGGCGTCAACCTCATCTGCACGCTCGACGACGCGGGCGCCATCGCGCTGAGGCACCAACCAGTGCCCGAGATCCGGCAGGACCTGCTCGAGCTGTTCGAACGCAGCGAGCTGGCCAAGTACCTCACCGACACGGAGCTGGCCCGCCGCGACGGGCCGGAAGCGCACTCAGGGGCAGCGCCACCACCGGCAGTGCAACGGACCGACGACGGGAGCGGGGCATGAGCTACGACGCGAAGTTCAAGGTCTGGCGCGGGGACGCGGACGGCGGCGACCTCGAGGACTACACCGTGGAGGTCAACGAGGGCGAGGTCGTCCTCGACATCATCCACCGGCTCCAGGCGACCCAGGCGCCCGACCTGGCCGTCCGGTGGAACTGCAAGGCCGGCAAGTGCGGGTCGTGCAGCGCCGAGATCAACGGGCGCCCGCGGCTGCTCTGCATGACCCGGATGAGCACCTTCGAGGAGAGCCAGACCATCACGGTGACGCCGCTGCGGACGTTCCCCGTCCAGCGCGACCTCGTCACCGACGTCTCCTTCAACTACCAGAAGGCGCGCGAGGTCCAGGCCTTCTCGCCGCCCGAGGGGCTGCAGCCGGGGGAGTACCGCATGCAGCAGGTCGACGTGGAGCGCAGCCAGGAGTTCCGCAAGTGCATCGAGTGCTTCCTGTGCCAGGACGTCTGCCACGTGGTGCGTGACCACGAGGACAACAAGCACGCCTTTGCGGGCCCGCGGTTCCTCATGCGCGTCGCCGAGCTCGACATGCACCCGCTCGACAGCGCCGACCGGCGCCCGGCGGCGCGCGAGCAGCACGGCCTCGGCTACTGCAACATCACCAAGTGCTGCACGGAGGTCTGCCCCGAGCACATCAAGATCACCGACAACGCGCTGATCCCGCTCAAGGAACGTGTCGTCGACCGTCACTACGATCCCGTGGTGTGGCTGGGCAACAAGATCCGTCGTCGCAAGGACTGAGCGAGGTCCTTGCAGGTCCGCGCCTGCCGCGGTCGTTCTTCGCGCGCGACGTCCTGACCGTGGCGCCCGCCCTGCTCGGCGCCACCGTCCGCCACGCCGGCGTGACCATCCGGCTCACCGAGGTCGAGGCGTACTCGGGCGAGTCGGACCCGGGATCGCACGCCTTCCGTGGCCCCACACCCCGCACCGAGGTGATGTTCGGCCCGGCGGGTCACCTCTACGTCTACTTCACCTACGGGATGCACTGGTGCGCCAACATCGTCTGTGGTGACGAAGGCGCTGCCAGTGCGGTGCTCCTGCGCGCCGGTGAGGTGGTGCAGGGCGAGGACGTCGCGGCGTCGCGTCGAGAGGGGGTCCGGCGCCGGGACTGGGCCCGGGGCCCGGCGCGGCTGGCCACGACCCTCGGACTCGACGGCGCACAGACAGGCCTGGACGCCTGTACGGCCGACTCCCCGGTGACCTTCCACGCCCCGGTCCCGGGTGCCGACCCGGCCGTGGTGCAGAGCGGTCCCCGCGTGGGGGTGTCGGGGGCCGGCGGTGACGGGCACGTGCATCCGTGGCGCTTCTGGCTGGCGGACGAGCCCACCGTGTCGGTGTACCGACCCGCAAAACCCCGTGCGCGCCGTACCCACCCATAGGGCAGGCTGTGCTCGTGCCTGTGGTCCCGCGGCACACCCCACCGGACAGGAGAACCCCCACCGTGAACGACATCCTCGACGAGCTGCAGTGGCGAGGACTGGTGGCCCAGACCACCGACGAGTCCGCGCTGCGCCGAGCACTCGCCGACGGGCCGATCACGGCGTACTGCGGGTTCGACCCGACTGCTCCTTCGCTGCACTTCGGGAACCTCGTCCAGCTCGTCGTCATGCGACACCTCCAGCGAGCCGGCCACCGCATCATCTGCCTCGTGGGCGGGTCGACCGGCCTGATCGGTGACCCGCGCCCCTCGTCCGAGCGGGTCCTCAAGACCAAGGAGCAGACGGCCGAGTGGGTGGCCGGCATCCAGCAGCAGGTGCGTCCCTTCCTCGACTTCGAGGGCGACAACGCGGCCCTGATGGTCAACAACCTCGACTGGACGGCGCCGCTGTCAGCCCTGGACTTCCTGCGCGACATCGGCAAGCACTTCCGGGTCAACCAGATGGTCAAGAAGGACGCGGTCGCCGCACGGTTGAACAGCGACGAGGGGATCTCCTACACCGAGTTCAGCTACCAGATCCTCCAGGGCCTGGACTACCTGCAGCTCTACCGCGACTTCGGCTGCACCCTGCAGACCGGGGGACAGGACCAGTGGGGCAACCTCACAGCCGGCTCGGACCTCATCCACCGGGTGGAGGGGAAGTCGGTGCACCTGCTGACCACGCCGCTCATCACCGATGCGGCAGGCACGAAGTTCGGCAAGAGCGAGGGGAACGCCATCTGGCTGAATCCCGAGATGACCAGTCCCTACGCCTGGTACCAGTACTGGATCAACGTGGAGGACGCCTCGGTCATCAAGCTGCTCAAGGTCTTCACCGACCGGGGGGCCGACGAGATCGCCCGGCTCGAGGAGTCGCTCGCGCAGAAGCCGTTCCTGCGGGAGTGCCAGAAGGCGCTGGCAGCCGACGTCACGACGCTCGTCCATGGGGCCGCGGCCACCGCTGCCGTCCAGGCGGCCTCGGAGGCGTTGTTCGGCAAGGGTGACGTGAGGACCCTGGACGCGGACACGTTGCGCGACGCCACGGGCGAGCTCCCCGGGGGAGAGGTCGCGGTGGGCATGTCGGTCACCGATGCCCTCGTGGCCGTGGGCCTGGTCGACTCGCGCAACGCGGCACGGCGGGTCATCAGCGACGGCGGTGCCTCGCTCAACAACGTCAAGCTCGGTGATCCCGAGCAGACCCTGCGTTCGGAGGACTTCCTGCACGGACAGGTCGTCCTGCTGCGTCGAGGACGCAAGTCCCTGGCCGCTGGACGGCCCGCAGGGCGCTGACCTGCGGATTTGTCGTTTTCGCAGAACGCCCTCTAATGTTTACGACGTCAGCCCGACAGGGAGGAACGGACACCACCGCGGTCACCACCGCGAAGAAGGCCGGTCCCGGGGCTGAACCCCACATGCAGTACAGTTCTTCTCTGGCGCACTTCGGTGCGCGAAACGAGCAAGAGCGTGGGGGCTTTCCACCACGGTTTTCCTCTCCGCCAAGCGGATTTGGGAAAACGAACACGGAAAGCATACGATTGAGAGGTTGCCCCGGAAGCTTCGCCGAAAGGCGAGTTGATGGTGTGCGTCCGATCCTTGAGAACTCAACAGCGTGTCAAAAATCGATGCCAATTACCTCGTCTCTGGGGTGCCGGCTGCATGGACCGTTTGGTTTGTGGGTTGGTGTTCTGGAACGAAAATCCTTTGGTTGAACATTGAATGCTAGTAATTTTTGCTAGTTGTTCTTGCTCAGTCAGTTTGACAACCCTTCTAGGGTTTCGCTTTTCCTGCCGCGCTTGCGTGGTGGGTAGCAAACATCAATGGAGAGTTTGATCCTGGCTCAGGACGAACGCTGGCGGCGTGCTTAACACATGCAAGTCGAACGGTGACGAATGGGGCTTGCTCTGTTCTGATCAGTGGCGAACGGGTGAGTAACACGTGAGTAACCTGCCCCAGACTCTGGAATAACCTCGGGAAACCGTGGCTAATACCGGATACGAAACGGACCCGCATGGGTGCTGTTTGGAAAGTTTTTCGGTCTGGGATGGACTCGCGGCCTATCAGCTTGTTGGTGAGGTAATGGCTCACCAAGGCGACGACGGGTAGCCGGCCTGAGAGGGCGACCGGCCACACTGGGACTGAGACACGGCCCAGACTCCTACGGGAGGCAGCAGTGGGGAATATTGCACAATGGGCGAAAGCCTGATGCAGCGACGCCGCGTGAGGGATGACGGCCTTCGGGTTGTAAACCTCTTTCAGCAGGGAAGAAGCGAAAGTGACGGTACCTGCAGAAGAAGCACCGGCTAACTACGTGCCAGCAGCCGCGGTAATACGTAGGGTGCGAGCGTTGTCCGGAATTATTGGGCGTAAAGAGCTTGTAGGCGGTTTGTCGCGTCTGCCGTGAAAATTCGAGGCTCAACCTCGAACTTGCGGTGGGTACGGGCAGACTAGAGTGTGGTAGGGGAGACTGGAATTCCTGGTGTAGCGGTGAAATGCGCAGATATCAGGAGGAACACCGATGGCGAAGGCAGGTCTCTGGGCCACTACTGACGCTGAGAAGCGAAAGCATGGGGAGCGAACAGGATTAGATACCCTGGTAGTCCATGCCGTAAACGTTGGGAACTAGGTGTGGGTCTCATTCCACGAGATCCGTGCCGCAGCTAACGCATTAAGTTCCCCGCCTGGGGAGTACGGCCGCAAGGCTAAAACTCAAAGGAATTGACGGGGGCCCGCACAAGCGGCGGAGCATGCGGATTAATTCGATGCAACGCGAAGAACCTTACCAAGGCTTGACATATGCGAGAACGCGGCAGAGATGTCGTTCTCTTTGGACACTCGTATACAGGTGGTGCATGGTTGTCGTCAGCTCGTGTCGTGAGATGTTGGGTTAAGTCCCGCAACGAGCGCAACCCTCGTTCTATGTTGCCAGCACGTGATGGTGGGGACTCATAGGAGACTGCCGGGGTCAACTCGGAGGAAGGTGGGGATGACGTCAAATCATCATGCCCCTTATGTCTTGGGCTTCACGCATGCTACAATGGCCGGTACAAAGGGCTGCGAAACCGCGAGGTGGAGCGAATCCCAAAAAACCGGTCTCAGTTCGGATTGGGGTCTGCAACTCGACCCCATGAAGTCGGAGTCGCTAGTAATCGCAGATCAGCAACGCTGCGGTGAATACGTTCCCGGGCCTTGTACACACCGCCCGTCAAGTCACGAAAGTCGGTAACACCCGAAGCCGGTGGCCCAACTCGCAAGAGAGGGAGCTGTCGAAGGTGGGACTGGCGATTGGGACTAAGTCGTAACAAGGTAGCCGTACCGGAAGGTGCGGCTGGATCACCTCCTTTCTAAGGAGCACTGGCCAGCTTGTCTGGTCCAGGCCCTGGTCTGTCCCCGACTGTGGGACAGCAGGTGCTCAAGGGTGGAACATCGATTATTTGGCGCTGACACTCACCGGTGTCGCAAGTACAAGCCGTGCCTTCTCCTTTCGGGGGGTGGCCGGCAGTGGAACGCGGAGCTGGTGGGGGGAGGCGTCTGACACGTTGTTGGGTCCTGAAGGCTCGGGCGAAAGCTTCGATCCTTTAGGCCGGTTTACGGCCTTGGACCCATCCCTCCAGTCAAACCGTTCGGCGCGCAAGCGGCGGGCAGGTGCTGGGTGTGGGGTGGGGCCGCCCGTATTTTGAGAACTACACAGTGGACGCGAGCATCTTTGTGGCTCAAGTTTTTAAGGGCACACGGTGGATGCCTTGGCACCAGGAACCGAAGAAGGACGTAGGAATCTGCGATAAGCCTCGGGGAGTCGATAACCAGACTGTGATCCGAGGATTTCCGAATGGGGAAACCCGGCTGGAGGCAAGTCCAGTCACTCCCGCCTGAACACATAGGGCGGGTAGAGGGAACGTGGGGAAGTGAAACATCTCAGTACCCACAGGAAGAGAAAGCAACCGCGATTCCGTGAGTAGTGGCGAGCGAAAGCGGAAGAGGCTAAACCGTAGCTGTGTGATACCTGTCAGGGGTTGCAGTTGCGGGGTCGTGGGACTTTTCGGTCAGCACTGACATGCTGGCATGGAGTCAAAAATGCGCGTTATAGTCGAAGGGCATTGAATGGCCCGGCACAGAGGGTGCGACCCCCGTAGACGAAATGATGTGCACTCCAGAGAAGTATCCCAAGTAGCACGGGGCCCGAGAAATCCCGTGTGAATCTGGCGGGACCACCCGCTAAGCCTAAATATTCCCTGGTGACCGATAGCGGACAAGTACCGTGAGGGAAAGGTGAAAAGTACCCCGGGAGGGGAGTGAAATAGATCCTGAAACCGTGTGCCTACAATCCGTCGGAGCCTCCTTGTGGGGTGACGGCGTGCCTTTTGAAGAATGAGCCTGCGAGTTAGTGCTCAGTGGCGAGGTTAACCCGTGTGGGGAAGCCGTAGCGAAAGCGAGTCCGAATAGGGCGTTTTAGTCGCTGGGTCTAGACCCGAAGCGGAGTGATCTACCCATGGCCAGGTTGAAGCGACGGTAAGACGTCGTGGAGGACCGAACCCACTTAGGTTGAAAACTGAGGGGATGAGCTGTGGGTAGGGGTGAAAGGCCAATCAAACTCCGTGATAGCTGGTTCTCCCCGAAATGCATTTAGGTGCAGCGTCACGTGTTTCTTACCGGAGGTAGAGCTACTGGATAGCTAATGGGCCTCACCAGGTTACTGACGTTAGCCAAACTCCGAATGCCGGTAAGTGAGAGCGTGGCAGTGAGACTGCGGGGGATAAGCTCCGTAGTCGAGAGGGAAACAGCCCAGACCACCATCTAAGGTCCCTAAGCGTGTGCTAAGTGGGAAAGGATGTGGAGTTGCATTGACAACCAGGAGGTTGGCTTAGAAGCAGCCACCCTTTAAAGAGTGCGTAATAGCTCACTGGTCAAGTGATTCCGCGCCGACAATGTAGCGGGGCTCAAGCACACCACCGAAGCTGTGGCATTGACACTTTGCCCGGCTGTGACACCTGCGGGTTCACGGTCCAAGCGTGTTGATGGGTAGGGGAGCGTCGTGTGGCCAGGGAAGCGGCGGAGTGATCCAGCCGTGGAGGCCACACGAGTGAGAATGCAGGCATGAGTAGCGAATGACGGGCGAGAAACCCGTCCGCCGAATAACCAAGGGTTCCAGGGTCAAGCTAATCTGCCCTGGGTAAGTCGGGACCTAAGGCGAGGCCGACAGGCGTAGTCGATGGACATCCGGTTGATATTCCGGAACCGGCGAAGAACCGCCCATGATGAACCTTTTGATGCTAAACGCCTGAAACCACGTGCTGACACCTTCGGGTGGAGGTTAGTGGTGGAGCGCGTGACCCGATCTGGTAGTAGTCAAGCGATGGAGAGACGCAGGAAGGTAGCCTCCGCGTGGCGATGGTAGTCCACGTCCAAGGGTGTAGGGCGAGCTGTAGGCAAATCCGCAGCTCACATAGCCTGAGACCTGATAGTGACCGCGTATGCGGGAAGCAGGGTGATCCTATGCTGCCAAGAAAATCTTCTAGCGAGGTTCGAGCCGCCCGTACCCCAAACCGACTCAGGTGGTTAGGTAGAGAATACCAAGGCGATCGAGTGAATCGTGGTTAAGGAATTCGGCAAAATACCCCCGTAACTTCGGGAGAAGGGGGGCCCGGATCCTGAAGACACTTGCTGTCTAGGGAGAACGGCCGCAGAGACCAGGGAGAAGCGACTGTTTACTAAAAACACAGGTCCGTGCGAAGTCGCAAGACGATGTATACGGACTGACGCCTGCCCGGTGCTGGAAGGTTAAGAGGACCGGTTAGTTCTTCGGAGCGAAGCTGAGAATTTAAGCCCCAGTAAACGGCGGTGGTAACTATAACCATCCTAAGGTAGCGAAATTCCTTGTCGGGTAAGTTCCGACCTGCACGAATGGCGTAACGACTTCTCCACTGTCTCAACCACGAACTCGGCGAAATTGCACTACGAGTAAAGATGCTCGTTACGCGCAGCAGGACGGAAAGACCCCGGGACCTTTACTACAGCTTGGTATTGGTGTTCGGTACGGCTTGTGTAGGATAGGTGGGAGACTGTGAAGCATGCACGCCAGTGTGTGTGGAGTCAACGTTGAAATACCACTCTGGTCGTTCTGGATATCTAACCTCGGTCCGTGATCCGGATCAGGGACAGTGCCTGGTGGGTAGTTTAACTGGGGCGGTTGCCTCCTAAAAGGTAACGGAGGCGCCCAAAGGTTCCCTCAGCCTGGTTGGCAATCAGGTTTTGAGTGTAAGTGCACAAGGGAGCTTGACTGTGAGACAGGCATGTCGAGCAGGGACGAAAGTCGGGACTAGTGATCCGGCGGTGGCTTGTGGAAGCGCCGTCGCTCAACGGATAAAAGGTACCCCGGGGATAACAGGCTGATCTTGCCCAAGAGTCCATATCGACGGCATGGTTTGGCACCTCGATGTCGGCTCGTCGCATCCTGGGGCTGGAGTAGGTCCCAAGGGTTGGGCTGTTCGCCCATTAAAGCGGTACGCGAGCTGGGTTTAGAACGTCGTGAGACAGTTCGGTCCCTATCCGCTGTGCGCGTAGGAAACTTGAGAAGAGCTGTCCCTAGTACGAGAGGACCGGGATGGACGAACCTCTGGTGTGTCAGTTGTTCTGCCAAGAGCACGGCTGATTAGCTACGTTCGGAAGTGATAACCGCTGAAAGCATCTAAGCGGGAAGCACGCTTCAAGATGAGGTTTCCATGGACTTAGGTCCGAGAGGCTCCCAGCTAGACTACTGGGTTGATAGGCCAGACGTGGAAGCACAGTAATGTGTGTAGCTGACTGGTACTAATAAGCCGATAACTTGATACAACAAAGATGTTACGCGTCCACTGTGTAGTTCCCGAGATACGGTCGGGAACCCCCTGCACCACCCCCAGCGCGTGGGTGAGTGCAGGAAGAAGCACCGAAGATATCTCCATAGAGTTTCGGCTGTCATAGCGAAGGGGAAACGCCCGGCTCCATTCCGAACCCGGAAGCTAAGCCCTTCAGCGCCGATGGTACTGCACTGGTTACGGTGTGGGAGAGTAGGACGCAGCCGGACATACTTTCAAAAGGGCCTTCCCACACGGGAAGGCCCTTTTGGTTTTCACGCCTCGTTTCCGGGGCGTGCGAAACCCACCGATCACAGCGCAGCAGCGGCCACGAGCCGTGCGGAAGGTGCCCATGGGGGCGCGGGTCCGTAGACTGCAGTCGATTTCTGCACAGCGAGGAGCACACATGTCCGAGAACCAGTCAGGTCGTGACGGCCAGGGCCGTCGTCCATCCTCGGGCGGCGGTGGGTACCGCGGTGGTTCAGGCGGTTCGGACCGTGGCGGCTCCGGTGGCGGTGGGTACCGCGATCAGGGTGGCGCTGACCGGACCGGCTCCTCGGACCGCAGCGGCTCGGACCGCGGTGGGTACGGCGGTGGTCGCCCCAGTGGTGGCCGTCCCGGTGGCCGTCCTCCCGGTGGTTCGGAGCGCCGTGGCGGCGTGGGCCGGCGCGATGACCGTGAAGCGGGGAGCTTCGACAACAGCGAGCGTCGCGGTGGGCCGCGCCTTGCTCCCAAGAAGCCCAAGCTGCCCGAACCCCGCATCGCCGAGGGCGTGACGGGCAAGGAGCTTGACCGGTCGATCCACGTGCAGCTGCGCACCCTGAGCAAGGAGAACGCCGAGGGCGTGGCCCAGCACCTCGTCATGGCCGCGGCCCTGCTCGAGGTCGACGACTTCACCGGTGCTGAGGCGCACGCCGAGACGGCTGTGCGCCGGGCCGGCCGGGTGCCCGCCGCCCGTGAGGCGCTCGGTCTGGTGGCCTACCGCAAGGGCGAGTGGGCCCGTGCGCTCAGCGAGTTCCGCACCGCCCGCCGCCTCAGTGGTTCCTCGCACATGCTGGCGCTCATGGTCGACTGCGAGCGTGGCCTGGGTCGTCCGGAGCGCGCCCTGGAGCTGGCCATGTCGCCGGAGGCCAGGACGCTGGCAGTCGAGGACCGCGTGGAGCTCGCGATCGTCATCTCGGGGATCCGCCGAGACCTGGGTCAGCTCGATGCCGCCCGTCTCGCGCTGGAGATCCCCCAGCTCAAGGGTTCGGGGCGCAAGCCCTGGGCAGCCCGGCTGTCCTACGCCTACGCGGAGACCCTGCTGGCGACCGGCCGCGAGGAGGACGCCCGTGAATGGTTCGCCCGTGCTGCGGACGCCGACCACGAGCTCGAGACCGACGCCGCCGAGCGGCTCGCCGAGCTCGACGGCGTGATCCTCACGGATCTGCTCGACGGTGAGGACGACGACGCCGACACCGACATCTCCGACCCTCGCGACCGTGGCCAGGACCGTTCGGGCCGCCCTCACCGGGAGGGGGACGGCCCCGCTGGGGACGACCGTCGCCGCGGGGAAGACGTCCGCTAGGTGTCGACCCTGATCGAGCGGTACGCCGCGGTCGTCTGCGACCTCGACGGGGTCGTCTACCGCGGGCCGGACGCCGTCGAGCATGCCGTCGGTGCGTTGTCCGCCCTCGACGTGCCCATCGTCTACGCCACCAACAACGCGTCCCGCCCGCCCGAGGAGGTCGCGGCCCACCTGACCGACCTCGGTCTGCACGTCAGCGGCCGTGACGTGGCGACCAGCTCGCAGGCCGGGGCCGAGGAGCTCGCTGCCCACCTTCCGCAGGGCGCGCGCGTCCTGGCCATCGGCGGCGTAGGTGTCCGAGAGGCGTTGCAGGCCAAAGGTTTCCGGGTGCTCCAGCCGGCCCAGGTGCGCGACGACCCCACTCAGCGCGTGGCCGGTGTGCTGCAGGGGTATGGAGCCGACGTCACCGCGTCCGACCTCGCCGAAGCTGCGTATGCCGTGTCGTCCGGAGCCATGTGGGTGGCCACGAACACCGACGGGACGTTGCCGACGCACCGTGGGACGGCACCCGGCAACGGCACGCTCGTGGCGGCCGTCCGCCGGGCGGTGAACCGGGACCCCGTCGTCGTCGGCAAGCCGGAGGCGCCGCTCTACCACCTCAGTGCCGGACGCCTCGGCGTGCAGGCGCGCCAGGTGCTTGCTGTCGGCGACCGCCTCGACACCGACATCGCGGGCGCCGTCAGTGCCGGCATGGACTCGGTGCTGGTCCTCACCGGGGTCGACTCGGTCACGACCCTGGCGACCGCACCCAGGGCGCTGCGGCCCACCTACCTCCTCGAGGACCTGCGCGCCCTGGAGTCGGAGTACGAACCGGCCGAGACCGACTACTCGTGGTGGGTGTGCGGCGATGACCGCCGACGCGTGGTCGACGGCGCTTGGGAGATCGCACGCCAGGGCTCGGCGCTCGAGGCCGCTCGGGCAGGCATCGCCGCCCTGCACCAGGGACTCGATGACGGCGACCTCGACGTCGCCGCCGTGCGACGTCTCGTGCGGGACCTCGACGACTGGCAGTAGCGTGACCGACGAGCAGCGGCGTCCAGCCGCACGATCCAGGAGGTCACCCATGGCATTCGAGTCGGTGCGCAGCTACGTCCAGCTGGCCAACGGACTGGGGGAGCTGACCATGGCCAAGGCCATGGAGGCTGCCCAGGGACTGCTCGTACTGCCCGGAGCCGACGAGGTGTCGCGCAAGGTGGTCCAGGCCTCGACGCTCGCTGAGGAGCTGCTCGAGATGGCGAGGGCCAACCGGGCCAACCTCGTGGCACTCGTGCAGAGCGAGGTCGAGTCGGCGCTGCGGCGCACGGACGTGGCGCGGGTGGCTGACCTCGACGCGGCTCGGACGGCTCTGGCCGGTGTGAGCAAGGAGCTGGCCGACCTCAAGGCCATGGTCGTGGCGACCGGTGCCTCGGCGGTGGCCGGCGCCTCTCGCGGGTCGCTCGGTCGGTCCGGTGCCGTGACGACCTCGGTGCGCACCGTGACGTCCCCTCCTGCCGAAACCCCCGCCCCCCGACCCGCGCGGACGGCGCCCGCCACGTCGACGGCCAAGGCCCCGGCCAAGAAGGCCGCCCCCCGCAAGGCGGCAGCCCGCCCCGCGACGTCGGCGACGAAGGAGACGACGGCCAAGAAGGCTGCTGCGAAGAAGGCCACAGCCAAAAAGGCCACAGCCAAGAATTCCACAGCGAAGAAGGCCACAGCTAAGAAGGCCACAGCCAAGAAGGCAACGGCGAAGCCGACCACGAAGAAGGCCGCAGCCAAGACCACGTCGACGGCGAACGAGACGACATCGTGAACGACAGCACCCCCGAGAACCGACCCCGTCCGATCCCGCGTCCGACTCCGGGCCTGCAGACTCCCGGTCCGGTGGAGCCGGACGTCACCGACGCGGCTGCCGCGCCGGACCTCGGCGAGCACTCGACCGGCGACATCGTCATCGACTCGGCGCTGCAGGACCTGCGCGACGCCCCGGCCGACGACCTCGACGCCCAGCTCGAGGCCGGGCGCAGGGTCCACCAGACCCTTCAGGGTCGCCTCTCCCACCTCGGCGGCGAGTGAGCGACACCACCAGGCTCGACGCCGAGCTGGTCCGGCGCGGCCTGGCGCGTTCACGTGGACACGCCCGGGCGCTCGTCGAGGCCGGGGACGTGCGCGTCAACGACGTCGAGGCCACCAAGGGCTCGGCGCCGGTCCGCCCCGAGGACGTCCTGGACGTCCGGGAGGCCGGACCGCACTGGGTGAGCCGCGCGGCATACAAGCTCGTGGGCGCCTTCGACGAGTTCGGTGGGCGGGGGCTGTCCGCGGCGCGGAAGCGGTGCCTGGACGTGGGCGCATCCACGGGCGGGTTCACCCAGGTGCTGCTGCACCACGACGCGGCGCACGTCGTCGCGCTCGACGTCGGGCACGGCCAGCTCGTGCCGGAGCTGGCGCAGGACCCGCGGGTCGAGGACCGGAGCAGGACCACGGTGCGTGGCCTGGCGGCGGACGACATCGGCGGTGACGTCGACCTCCTCGTCGCCGACCTGAGCTTCATCTCCCTGACCCTGGTGCTGGAGACGTTCCGCGGGTTGGTGCGAGACACGGGCGACGCGCTGGTGCTGGTGAAGCCGCAGTTCGAGGTGGGGCGCACGCGGTTGGGCAAGGGCGGGATCGTCCGCAACCAGGGCGACCGGGCCTGGTCGGTGACCGAGGTGGCCCGCACCGCCATCGATGCCGGACTGCACCCGAAAGGCTTGGCGGAGAGCCCGATCCGTGGCGGGGAGGGGAACGCCGAGTACCTGCTCTGGTTGACCCCCCGCGCCGAGGAGTCGATGGGATGGGAGGCTCTGGTGAGAACCGCAGACCAGGTGAGCCTGAAGGGAGCCCCGTGACCACCGCAGATCGCCGCAGGATCCTGCTCGTGGCCCACCCGCGCCGTCAGGAGGCCCACGACCTCGCCATCGGAGTGGTCAAGCGGCTGCACGCCGCCGGGATCGAGGTGGTGATGCAGCCCGATGAGGCCGCCACCCTCGGGCTGACCGACCACCCCGGGGTGTGGCCGGCCGCGGCCCACGACGCCGCCGAGGGCTGCGAGCTCATCTGCGTCCTGGGCGGCGACGGGACCATCCTGCGCGGGGCCGAGATGTCGCGGGGGACCGGTGCGCCGTTGCTGGGCGTCAACCTCGGGCACGTCGGGTTCCTGGCCGAGGCCGAGCGGGAGGACCTGTCGGCGACCGTCGAGCACATCGTCGCGCGGACCTACACCGTCGAGGAGCGGATGACCCTCGAGGTCAGCGCCCACGTCGACGGCACCCCCGTCTACTCCGGCTGGGCGCTCAACGAGGTGACGGTCGAGAAGGCCAACCGCGAGCGGATGCTCGAGGTGGTGGCCGAGGTCGACGGCCGGCCCCTGACGACCTGGGGCTGCGACGGGGTGGTCGTGGCGACGCCCACCGGGTCGACGGCGTACGCCTTCTCCGCCGGGGGCCCTGTGGTCTGGCCCGACGTCGAGGCGCTCCTGCTGGTGCCGATCAGCGCCCATGCCCTGTTCGCCCGGGCCCTGGTGCTGGGTCCCCACTCCCACCTCGCCCTCGAGGTCGTCCCCGACACCCTCGGCACCGGCGCCCTGTGGTGCGACGGTCGCCGCGCGGTGGACCTGCCCCCGGGTGCGCGCATCCAGGTGGTGCGTTCGCAGACCCCGGTGCGGCTGGCGCGCCTGAGCACGTCCCCGTTCACGGACCGCCTCGTGGCCAAGTTCGACCTCAACATCCATGGCTGGCGCGGCCAGGCGCGACGCGAGCTCGAAGCCCGCACCGGACGCACCGCGGTGCCCGACCTCTGAGTGGCCGGACCTGCCTGACCGCCGACGTCGGGACCGCGTGAGAGGGTGGCTGCGTGCTGCAGGAACTGAGGATCCAGCGACTCGGCGTCATCGACGACGCCGTGCTCGACCTGCATCCCGGGCTCAACGTCCTCACGGGTGAGACCGGCGCGGGCAAGACCATGGTCGTGACCGGGCTCGGGCTGCTGCTCGGCGCCCGCGCCGACGCCGGCCTGGTCCGGGCCGGCGCCGCCTCGGCGGTGGTCGAGGGCCTCGTCGAGGTCGCCGCCGACCACCCCGCCTCGCTGCGGGCGGCCGAGGCCGGTGCAGAGGTGGGAGACGGCCTGGTCCTGATCCGTTCGGTGTCGGCCGAGGGCCGCTCACGGGCCCACGTCGGCGGCCGCACCGCACCGGTCGGAGTGCTCGCCGAGGTCGGGGAGCACCTCGTCGCGGTCCACGGCCAGGCCGACCAGTGGCGGCTGCGCCACGGCGAGCAGCACCGCGCGATGCTCGACCAGTTCGGTGGCACCACGGTGGCCAAGGCGCTGAAGCGGTACACCGAGCTCTACGACGAGCACGAGGCCGCTCGCGCCGAGCTGGCCATGCTGCGCGAGCAGGCGCGCGACCGGACCCGTGAGGTGGAGGTGCTCCAGCACGGCCTCGAGCAGCTCGAGCAGCTCGACCCCCAGCTCGGTGAGGACGCCGACCTGCGCATCGAGGACGAGCGCCTCAGCCACGCCGAGGGCCTGCGCACCGCGGCGTCCCTGGCCCACGACCACCTCGGGGGAGCGCAGGAGTATGCCGCCGACCCGGCCCCCAGCGCGATCGAGACCATCGCCGCGGCCAGGCAGGCGCTGGCCGGCGAGGTCGAGCACGACCCCGCCCTGCGCGAGCTGGACCGCAGGCTCGCCGATGTCGGGTACCTCGTGTCCGACCTGGCCGCCGACCTCAGCTCCTACCTCACCGACGTCGACGTCGACCCCACCCGCCTCGCGTGGGTGCAGCAGCGCCGGGCCGACCTCACCGCACTGACGCGCAAGTACGGCGAGACCGTCGAGGACGCCCTCGAGTGGGGGCGCACCGCCGCCGCCCGGCTCGACCTGCTCCTGGGGTCCGACTCCCGGATCGAGCAGCTCGAGCCACGGGTCGCCGAGCTCGACCGTGGACGCGTCGCCGCGGCGGCCGCCCTCACCACGGCCCGCACCAAGGCTGCTGCCCGGCTCGCCAAGGCGGTGACCACCGAGCTGTCGCACCTGGCCATGGGCCAGGCCACCATCGAGGTCGCCGTCACCGCGCGCGGCGCGGGTCTCGGACGCCACGGTGGCGACGACGTCGAGATCCTGCTCGCCGCCAACCCCGGCAGCCCGGCCCGCACCGTGGCCAAGGCCGCCTCCGGTGGTGAGCTGTCGCGCGTCATGCTCGCCCTCGAGGTCGTCACCGGCGCCGCTGGTGGCGCCGACGTGCCCACTTTCGTCTTCGACGAGGTCGACGCCGGGGTCGGCGGGGCGGCCGCCCTCGACGTCGGGGCCCGGCTGGCCGCGCTGGCCGAGCACGCCCAGGTCGTCGTGGTCACCCACCTACCCCAGGTCGCGGCATACGCCGACCGGCACCTGGTCGTCCGCAAGGCCAGCGACGGTCACATCACCTCCAGCGGGATCCACGCCCTCGAGGGCGACGAGCGGCTGCGCGAGCTGGCCCGGATGATGTCCGGCGGGGAGAGTGAGGCAGCCCTCGACCACGCGCGCGAGCTCGTGGCCAGCACCTCCGCGCGGCGTACGGCGAACGCCGCCTCCTGACCCCCCCGTCGGTGGTCCGGCAAGCCGCCGGGCCCCCGCGTGGGGCGCGCTGAACTGTCCTGTCGCCGTGGGAGGATGGCCGCGATGCCCATGAAGATTGCCCGTCAACGATCCCGCGAACCCGACGTCCCCGGGGTCCGCGGGATGGCCCGCGTCGACGCCCGCACGAAGAACCTCACCAAGCGGTTGCGCCCCGGCGACATCGCCGTCATCAACCACCAGGACATCGACAAGGTCAGTGCCGAGGCCCTGCTGGCGTGCAAGCCGGCAGCAGTCGTCAACGCGGCACCGTCGATCTCCGGGCGCTACCCCAACCTCGGACCCGAGATCCTCCTGGACGCCGGGATCCCGTTGCTCGACAACGTTGGTGCCGACGTCATGCACGACCTGCAGGAGGGCACCCAGGTCCGCATCGACGGCGACGACCTGTGGGTCGGCGACGAGGTGGTGGCCAGTGGCCAGGCGTTCGACCACGAGATCGTCGCGGCTGCGATGACCGACGCCAGGGCGGGCCTGGCGGTGCAGCTCGAGGCCTTCGCGGCCAACACGATGGAGTACCTGCGTCGCGAACGTGACCTGCTGCTCGACGGTGTCGGCGTCCCCGACATCACCACCGAGCTCGATGGCAGGCACGCCCTCATCGTCGTCCGCGGCTACCACTACAAGGAAGACCTGCAGACGCTGCGGAGCTACATCCGCGAGTACCGACCGGTCCTCATCGGGGTCGACGGCGGCGCGGATGCGCTCCTCGAGGTCGGGCTGAAGCCGGACCTCATCGTCGGTGACATGGACTCGGTGTCCGACGCCACCCTGCGGTGCGGCGCGGAGATCGTCGTCCACGCCTACCGTGACGGCAACGCGCCCGGGCTGGACCGGGTCCGTCGCCTCGGGATCGAGCCGATCGTCTTCCCGGCCACCGGCACCAGCGAAGACGTCGCCATGCTGCTGGCCGACGACAAGGGCGCTGAGCTCATCGTCGCCGTCGGCACCCACGCGACCCTGGTCGAGTTCCTCGACAAGGGTCGCAGCGGCATGGCCAGCACCTTCCTGACCCGGCTGCGGGTGGGCGGCAAGCTCGTCGACGCCAAGGGTGTCAGCCGCCTCTACCGCTCGCGCATCTCCAACCTCAGCCTCACGCTCATGCTCCTGGTCGGACTGAGCGCCCTGTTCGCGGCGCTCTGGTCGACCACGGGCGGCCGTGCCCTCCTGCAGATCCTCGGCGCTCGCTGGGACGATCTGTGGTCCTTCGTCGTAGGAATCGTCACGTGATCGACTTTCGTTACCACCTCGTCTCCATCGTCTCGATCTTCCTCGCGCTCGCGGTGGGCATCGTGCTCGGTGCCGGTCCCCTCAAGGAGGACCTGGGCAACACCCTGACCTCCGAGGTGAAGAACCTCCGCACCGACAAGGCCACCCTGCGGGCGGAGCTCGACCAGGCCGACCGCGGCACCAAGGCGCGCGACGACTTCACCATCGCGAGCAACCGCACCCTGCTCGCCGGTCGCCTCACCGACACGACCGTCGCCGTGGTCGCGCTGCCCGGCGCCGACGCCGGGCTCGTGAAGTCGACGACCGCGGCCCTGACCGCCGCTGGGGCCAAGATCGGCTCCTCGATCCAGGTGCAGGACTCGTGGGTCGACCCGGACAAGGAGTCGTTCCGCACCAGCCTCGGACAGCAGCTCGCGAGCGCGGTCGGGGTGCCCCTGGACTCCCAGGGCACCGTCATCGACGCTGTCCTCGCCCGGTCGCTCCTGAGCAAGGCCGGAGGGGGTTCGACGGGGGCTCGTCAGGCCCTGGAGACCCTGCGCACCGGCGACCTCATCAAGTACAGCTCCGACACCGTCGTCCCGGCCAGCGTCGCGGTCGTCGTCTCCGGCCCGGTGACGGGATCGGACTCCGCGCAGCGGACCGCCCGCGCCACGGCTCTGGCGCAGCTGTCCGTCGCGATCGACGGGGCCGGCTCCGGCGCCGTGCTGACCAGCACCAGCGCGGTCCCCGGCGCCACCAACGTCTCCTCCGTCGTCACCAGCGTGCGCGACGACAACGACATGTCCGACGTGCTGTCCACCGTCGACGACGGTGAGGTGCCGATGGGCGAGGCGAGCGTCGTGTTCGGCCTCCTCGAGCAGGAGGCGGGCAAGGCCGGGCACTACGGTCTCGCCGGTGACGCCGCCGCCTCGTTCCCGCAGCTCGCGACGAAGTAGGCCACTCGTGCCTTCGCTGCACCCGGTGGTGGGTGGTGTGCTCGCCGGTGTCGTCGCCGCGACCGCGCTGCGGCTGCTGCGGGGGAGCCCGCCGGGCGGTGCCGAGAGCTGGGACCGCACCAACCACGCCGGGGGGACCGTGACGCTCCTCGAGGGCCCCGCGTATGCCGCGGGAGCGGCGTGTGCCGCCGGCTTCGCAGGGGCAGGCCCGGGCCCGGTGCTCGCCGCTGCCGCGGCGGCCGGTCTCGGTGCCGTCGACGACCTCGTCGGCGACTCGAGCAGCAAGGGGTTCAAGGGACACCTCGGGGCGCTCGCCCGCGGCGAGGTGACCACCGGTGCCGTCAAGATCCTGGGCCTGGGACTGACCGGTTTGGCCAGCGCAGCGCTGGTCGACGGAGCCAGCCGTCGCGCCGGGCGCGTGGCCGCGGGTGACACGCCCACGTTCGTCGACACGCTCGTCGGTGCGGGGGTGGTGGCCGGCTCGGCCAACCTGCTCAACCTGTTGGACCTGCGCCCGGGTCGGGCCCTGAAGGTCACGCTGCTCTGGGGCGCGCTGGCCGGGACTCGTGCGCCATCGGCTGCTGCGGGCGCCGCTGCGGCCGGAGCAGCCGTCGGTCTGCTGCGGCCCGACCTCGCGGGGACGGCCATGCTGGGCGACACCGGGGCCAACAGCGCCGGCGCCCTGCTGGGCAGCGCCCTCGTGCAGTCGACCGGTCGGCGCGGCCGACTGGTGTCGCTGGCCGTGCTGAGCGCCTTGACCCTGGCCTCCGAGAAGGTGTCCTTCACCAAGGTCATCGAGTCGACGCCGGTCCTTCGGGACCTCGACGCCCTGGGGCGCCGATGACGGCGGGTTCGACCGACCGGCAGGGGCCACCCGACCGGCAGGGTCCGGCCGAGCGGCAGAGCTCGGCCACCGCGCGTGACTCGGTCGGCCCCTCCATCGCCAGGGCGGCGGGCCTGATCGCCGTCGTCACGTTGCTCGCGCGCATCGTCGGGTTCGGGCGCACCCTGGTCTTCTCCAAGGGCGTCGGCACCACCGGCGTCGGTGACATCTACCAGACCATCAACGTCATCCCCAACGTCGTCTACGAGGTGGCTGCCGGGGGAGTGCTCGCCGCCGTGGCCGTCCCCCTGATCGCCGGACAGCTCGGCCTGGGCCGCGGCGCCGAGTCCGACCGCACCGCGTCGGCGCTGCTCACCTGGGCCGTGGTCGTCCTCGCGCCGTTCAGCGTGCTGCTGGCGGTGCTCGCCCAGTGGCTGAGCGGCGCGCTCCTCGGGGACCGGGCCAGCGACGAGGAGGTCACCCTGGGCGCGCACATGCTGGTGCTCTTCGCGCCGCAGGTGCTCCTCTACGGCGTGGGCATCGTCCTGTCCGGGGTCCTGCAGGCGCACCGCAGGTTCCTCGCGGCCGCCCTGGCCCCACTGCTGTCGAGCGTGGTGGTCATCGGGGCATACGTCGCCTACGCCGTCATGGTCGACCATGCGACGACGGCGGCCGACGTCCCGGACGCTGCGGTCTGGGTCCTTGCCGGTGGCACCACGCTCGGCGTCGCGGTGCTGAGCCTGCCGCTGTTCGTCCCCGTGCACCGAGCCGGCGTGCGCCTGCGACCGACCCTGGCCTTCCCCGACGGCTTGGCCCGCCGGGCGGCGACGCTCGCCGGGGCCGGCGTGATCGCGCTCGTCGCCCAGCAGGCCGCCGTCCTCACGGTCCTGTGGATCACCCACCACCGCACCGACGTGGTCGGCACGGTCAACGTCTTCACCTACGTGCAGGCCGTCTACCTGCTCCCGTATGCCGTGCTCGCCGTCCCGATCGCCACCTCGGCCTTCCCTGCGCTGGCGCACACCGCGGCGGAGGAGTCCGAAGGGTTCGCCGGGACGGCGTCCAGGGACACCCTGGCCCGCGCCATGCAGGGCATCGTCCTGCTCACCGCCGGGTCGGCCGCCGTTCTCATGGCGGTGGCCCAGCCGGTCGGGGCGTTCTTCGGCCACCTCGACCGCGGTGCCGGCGCAGGAGGCGGTCCTGCCCTCGCCGCCCTGCCCGGTGCGCTGTCCGCATACGCCCCCGGGATCGTGGGCTTCGGCGTCGCGGCCCTGCTGACCAGGGCCCTCTACGTCCGGGGTCGACCGTCGCTTGCCGCTGCCGCCGTCGCCGGGGGCTGGGCGGTGGCCGCCCTCATGCCGCTGGCCCTGCTGCCGGAGGGCTCCTCCGCCGGCCAGACCCTCGGGGTCCTGGGTGTGGCCTCGTCGCTGGGCATGACGTTGTCGGCGCTCGCTCTCGTGGTGCTCGTCCGCCGGTCCTGGGGGGCGGAGGCGACGGCGGGCAGCGGCCGCACGCTCGGGGCGGCAGTCGTCGCCGTCGCCGTCGCCCTCGGTGTCGGTGACGCGCTCGCCAGGTCGCTGCCCACCGACTCGATGTGGAGCGCCTTGGGCAGCGGGGTCGTCGTGGTGGTCGTGACGCTGGTGATCTACCTCGCCGTGATGGCGGTCGCGGACCGCAGCACCATCAAGGGCCTGCGCGACCGGGGCCGCAGCCGTCGCCGGGGGAGCCACGCGTGAGGATCGCGATGGTCGTCGGTCGCTCCACCGGGGGCATCGGCCTGCACGCGGTCGACCTCGCCGCCCACTTGCGCAGCCTCGGCGACGACGTGGTCGTCGTGACGGACGACCTCACCGCCGAGCGGTTCGAGCTGCCGGACGCGCTGCGCTGGTGGCCCGACCGGCGCGCGGGTGTCAGGGGGGCCCTGCGCTCGGTGCGACGGCTGCGCGGTCTCGCGCGCAGCTCGGACGTCGTCCACGCCCACGGCCACCAGGCCGGGCTGTTCGCCGTCCTCGCTGCGACCGGCACGTCGACGCCGGTCGTCGTCAGCCAGCACAACGCCGTGCTGTCGGGAGCCGGTCCGCGCGCGCTGGTGTCCCGGGTGGTGCAGACGATCGTCGCCCGCCGGGCCGCCCTGGTGACCGGCGCCTCGAGCGACCTCGTCCAGGTCGCCACCGCGCACGGCGCCCGTGCAGCGCGGCTGGCTCCCGTCCCGTCCCCCCGGGTCCCGGCGCTCGCCGCAGCCCCGCTCGTCGACGTGCGGGCACGCGCGGAGGCGGCCGGCGCGCTCCTGGCCGCACACGGCATACCGGCGACCGGGGCCCTGGTGCTCACGATCTCGAGGATCGCGCCCCAGAAGAGCCTCGACGTCCTCGTGGACGCCGCCGTAGCGGTGGCCGCGCCCATCCAGTGGGTGGTCGTGGGGGACGGGGACACGAGGCTCCTGGCGGAGCTGCGCCGGCGCGCCGGGGACCGGGGCGCCCCGGTCCACTTCATCGGTGCGGTGACCGATCCCACCCCGTGGCTCAGGGCCGCCGAGGTGTTCGTGCTGCCCAGTCGGTGGGAGGCGCGCGCCCTGGTCGTCCAGGAGGCCATGGCAGCCGGACTGCCGGTGGTGGCTGCGGACACCGGTGGCCTGCACGACCTCGTCGACGGTGCCGGCGTACTCGTCCCGGTCGGCGACGCGCCCGGGTTCGCGCGGGCCGTCGAGTCGGTCCTGGGCGACCCGGAACGCCGCGGACGACTCTCCCAGCAGGGGCGCGAGCGCGCCACGTCGTGGGACGACGGGCTCGCGACCGCGCGTCGCTGGCGCGAGTGGTACTCAGCCCTGCCCGGGATGACGTAGGCTTGAATCCCGTGGTGGAGCAGACGAAACACATCTTCGTAACCGGGGGCGTTGCCTCCTCATTGGGCAAGGGTCTGACGGCGTCGAGCCTCGGCCTTCTTCTGCGGGCACGCGGTCTACGCGTCACGATGCAGAAGCTCGATCCGTACCTCAACGTGGACCCCGGGACGATGAACCCGTTCCAGCACGGCGAGGTCTTCGTGACCGACGACGGGGCCGAGACGGACCTCGACGTCGGGCACTACGAGCGGTTCCTCGACAGCAACCTCGTGGGCAGTGCCAACGTCACGACGGGCCAGGTCTACAACCAGGTGATCGCCAAGGAGCGGCGCGGGGAGTACCTCGGCGACACGGTCCAGGTCATCCCGCACATCACCAACGAGATCAAGGAACGCATGCGGGCGCAGGCCGCCGGCAGCCCCGGGGTCCGGCAGTCCGAGGCCCCGGACATCATCATCACCGAGATCGGCGGCACCGTCGGCGACATCGAGTCGCTGCCCTTCCTCGAAGCCGCCCGTCAGGTCCGCCACGACGTGGGCCGCGACAACGTCTTCTTCCTGCACGTCTCGCTGGTCCCGTACCTCGCCCCCAGCGGTGAGCTGAAGACCAAGCCGACCCAGCACTCCGTCGCAGCCCTGCGCCAGGTCGGCATCCAGCCCGACGGGCTCGTGCTGCGCGCCGACCGGGGGATCCCGGACGGGATCAAGCGCAAGATCTCGCTGATGTGCGACGTCGACACCGAGGCCGTGGCGGCGTGCGTCGACGCCCCGAGCATCTACGACATCCCGAAGGTCCTGCACAAGGAGGGCCTCGACGCCTACGTCATCCGCCGGCTCGGGCTGCCGTTCCGCGACGTCGACTGGCACGACTGGGACGAGCTGCTGCGCCGCGTGCACAGCCCCGAGCACACCGTCGAGATCGCGCTCGTCGGCAAGTACATCGACCTGCCCGACGCCTACCTGTCGGTCACCGAGGCGATGCGCGCCGGCGGCTTCCAGAACGACGCCAAGGTCAAGATCCGCTGGGTGGCCAGCGACGACTGCCAGACCGAGGCGGGGGCGCAGCGCGCGCTCGGCGGTGTCGACGCGGTGCTCGTGCCCGGCGGCTTCGGCGTGCGCGGCATCGAGGGCAAGCTCGGCGCCCTGCGCTGGGCCCGCGAGAAGCAGGTGCCGACGCTCGGCATCTGCCTGGGCCTGCAGTGCATGGTCATCGAGTACGCCCGCAACGTCGCCGGCATCGAGGGGGCGAGCTCCACGGAGTTCGACCCGAGCACCACGGCTCCCGTCATCGCCACGATGGAGGAGCAGAAGGCGTTCGTCGAGGGCGCTGGCGACCTGGGTGGCACGATGCGCCTGGGCTCCTACCCCGCGAAGCTCGCCGAGGGCTCGGTCGTCGCCGAGGCGTATGGCGCGGCCGCCGTGGACGAGCGCCACCGGCACCGCTACGAGGTCAACAACGCCTACCGCCCCGAGCTGGAGAAGGCCGGCCTGGTGTTCTCCGGCCTGAGCCCAGACAACAACCTCGTCGAGTTCGTCGAGCTGCCCCGCGAGGTGCACCCCTACTACGTCTCGACGCAGGCGCACCCGGAGTTCAAGTCGCGCCCGCACCGAGCCCACCCGTTGTTCGCGGGGCTCGTCAAGGCCGCGATCGACGCGCAGCGAGCCGCTCGCCTGGTCGAGGTCGAGCGACCCCGGTCGACCGCAGACGTCACCGCGTGAGCGAGTCGCTCGAGGGCGATGGCCCGCTGGCCGACCGCTTCGAGGAGCGACCCGTGGTCGCCTCGGAGACCGTTTTCCGGGGACGGGTCTGGGACGTCGTCAGCGAGACGGTCGACCTCGGGGAGGCGGGCGCGGTGACGCGCGAGTTCGTGCGGCACCCCGGCGCCGTGGCGGTGGCAGCCGTCGACGCCGAGGGACGGATCGCCCTGATCCAGCAGTACCGTCACCCGGTCCGCACCTTCGAGTGGGAGATCCCTGCCGGGCTGCTCGACGTCGAGGGTGAGGCCCCGCACGTCGGTGCCGCGCGCGAGCTGCACGAGGAGGCCGACCTCGTGGCCGGCACGTGGCACGTGCTGGCCGACTACGTCAGCTCGCCCGGGGGCCTGGACGAGGCGCTGCGCATCTACCTCGCCCGCGACCTCTCGCCCGTGCCCCACGAGGACCGCCACACCCGCGACGGTGAGGAGCTCGGCATGCCGCTGCGCTGGGTCCCGCTGGAGCAGGTGCGTGACGCGTTCCTCGCCGGCGACCTGCACAACGCCACCATGGGCATCGCGGCCCTCGCGGCGCTGGCCTCCCGGGAGCAGGGCTGGTCCACGTTGCGCCCGGTCGACGCGCCCTGGCCACGGCGCAGCGCATGATGGTGGTGTGCTGTCCGCCCTCGCCCCGGCCCGACGTCGTCTGGTGCTGGCGGTCGGCGGGCTCGTCCTGGCAGCAGCCGTCGGGATCTGTGCGTTCGTCGTAGCGCACCTCGCCACGAGCGAGGGGCCGGGCCGCCCGGTGGACCAGGCCGTGCCGGGGCCGGTGCTGCTCGTCCCGGGGTACGGCGGCTCGACAGCATCGCTGGGCCCACTCGCTGCGAGCCTGCGGTCCGCCGGCCGCGACGTGACGGTGGTCGAGCTCCCGGACCGGGCACTCGGGGACCTGCGGGACCAGGCCGACGCGCTCTCCGCTGTGGCGACGAGGGTGCTGGCCCGCACCGGCGCGTCCTCGGTGGACGTGGTCGGCTACTCAGCCGGGGGGATCGTCGCCCGGATGTGGGTGCAGGAGGGTGGCGGCGCCGCCTCGGTCCGGCGACTGGTCACCCTCGGGTCACCGCACCACGGGACCCAGCTCGCCGGGCTCGGCGCCCTCGTCGCCGGCGCCTGCCCTGTCGCCTGCCAGCAGCTGGACCCGACGAGCCCGGTCCTCGCACGGCTGAACGGCGTGGCACTGCCAGCCGGGCCTCGATACCTCTCTGTCTGGACGACCCAGGACGACGTCGTCCTCCCGCCCGCCTCGGCCGAGCTGGACGGCGCCAGAAGCGTCGCCGTCCAGGACGTGTGCCCGGACGACCGGGTGCGTCACTCGGGACTGCCTGAAGATGGCGTGGTCCGGGCCATGGTGGCCGGGTCGCTGGGGGCCGGTCCCGTTCCCGCCTGGGGCCCGGCCGACTGTGCCCGGCTCAGCTCGTGACGTCCTTCGTCGCGAAGTTGGCCCACGCGGCACCGAGCAGCACAGCGACATAGACGGCCTGCAGCCCGATCCCACGCTCGATCCCGCTGAGCAGCAACGGATCTCGGTAGAGGTCGACGAAGGTCAGCCAGTAGCGGGTCGGCAGGTAGGGCTGTAGCGGCCTGGCTGCGTCGATCGTGAGGAGCAGCGAGGACCCGATGAGGAAGGCGAGCGCGCCGAGCGTCGCCGTCTGCGGTGAGTCGGTCAACGTCGACAGGAACAGCGCCATCGCCGCCACCCCGAGCATCGAGAAGGTGATGAAGGCGATCGCGACAGCGGTCCGCCACGCGATCTGCCCGGGGGAGAGCAGCGTGCCGGAGATGCTGACCATCGACTGCGAGAGCGGCGCGTTGCCGAGGGTGAGCCGCCCGATCACGAACCCGACGGCGGCAACGGTGAGGACCGAGACCAGCACGTAGGCAGCGCTGGCCACCAGCTTCGCGACGAGCAGCCGGGTGCGACCCACCGGCCGGATGAGCAGGTAGCGCAAGGTGCCCGCCTGGGCCTCGCCGGCCACGGCCTCTCCGGCGACGACAGCGACCGAGATGGGCAGGAACAGCGGGAGCACGATGGCCAGCGCTGCGATCGCATAGAGCGAGCCGTTCGCGACCACCGCGGACAGGAAGGCCGGCCCCTGGCCCGGACGCGGGGCGATCCCGGTCACGGCGAGGAGCACGGCGACCACCGTCGGCAGCAGGTTGAGCAACGCGATGGTCAGCCAGGTGCGGCGTCGCCGGAACAGCTTCCCGAGCTCGACGAGGATCATCGGGCCACCTCCCCGGGGGTGCGGGCACTCATGCGTTCGGCGATGACGTCCTCGAGGCTGTGACGTTCCGGCCCGAGCTCGACGACGCGCAGCCCTGCTGCCACGAGCCGCGTGTTGAGCTCTGCCGCGTCGCTGGTCCGGACGAGCAGCCGGTCGTCCTCGCGCAGCTCGACCCGGCCGTCGAGCAGACGGTGGGCCTCCGCCGCATCCGGGGTGCGCACCACGACTCGCCCCGTGGGTGCGCGCAGGGTCGCCAGGTCCTCCTGCAGGACGAGCCGCCCCCGGTCGAGCAACCCGATCCGCGTGCACAGCTCCTCGACCTCGGCCAGGAGGTGGCTCGACAGGAAGACCGTGGTCCCGGCGGCGTTGAGCGTCTGCAGGAGAGATCTCACCTCGAGGATGCCCTGGGGGTCCAGGCCGTTGGTGGGTTCGTCCAGGACCAGCAGCTCGGGCTGCCGCAGCAGCGCCCCGGCCAGCCCCAGGCGTTGGCGCATGCCGAGGGAGTAGGCGTGCACCGGGCGGGCTCCGACGGACTCCAGCCCGACGAGCGACAGGGCGTGCGTGACCCTGTCCCGGCGACCTCGCCGACCGCCGCCGAGGGGCCCCTGGGGAGCCGGGCCGCTCGCGTCGAGGGTCGCGAGGTTCGCGGCACCGGAGAGGTGCCCGTAGGCGGCCGGACCCTCGACCAGCGCGCCGACCCGTGGCAGGACGGATGCCGCGTGCTTCGGCATCGACTGACCGAGAACGCTCACGTCACCGGAGGTCGCCAGCACGAGGCCGAGCAGGCACCGCACGGTGGTGGTCTTGCCCGAGCCGTTCGCGCCCAGGAAGCCGTACACGTCCCCCGGCCGCACGTCGAGGTCGATGCCGTCGACCGCGGTGACGGCGCCATACCTCTTGACCAGGGCGCGCGTGCGGATCACGACGGGGCCCGCTGTCGCGCGAGCAGCTCGTCAGCGGCCTCCGCCAGCCCTTCGGTCGTCATCGTCCCGGTGAGCAGCCACCGGGTGCCCGCGTCGTCGGCTCTGGTGAGCAGCAGGCCGACCGGGCCGACGGTGACCACGGTTCCGGCGGCGACGGGGTGAGCCCCCGCGGCGAGCTGGAGCTGTCGCTCCAGGGAACTCGCCCGACGCGAAGGGAGAGCCGCCACCGCGATCTGGGTGACGCCGCTGCCGTACAACCCCACGCTGCCGGCGCCGATGAGGGAGTCCTGGCGGCGGTACCGGCGCAGGACGTCGGGCGGCTGCGCCGGTGAGAACCTCGCGAGCGCGTCGATGAGGTCGAACCGGCTGTCGAACCGGACCCGCGCGGACGGCGGCGGAGTGAAGGTCGTCGTGGCGGCAGCGGGACGCCCGGGCGCGAAGTCGAGGAAGGTCGTGGACAGGGCCGGGCGGGACTGGCCCCGGCCGTAGACGTCGACCGACACCGGGATCCCCGAGGCCCGGTCGGACCAGACGTCGATCCGGTCGATGCTGCTCAGGGGGTCCCGGGGCCGGATCCGCAGCCCGTCGGCGGGTCGGCCAGCGACCCGCCGACCCGGCAGGAGGGCCGCCTGTCCCGGGGTGGCCCCGCTGAGCAGGCGCTCGGCCAGGGCCGGGGGCAGGCCGTCGCCGGTCCTCGGGAGCCGCACCGCTCCCGGTGGCTCGTCGAAGACCCGTGTGGCCCTGCTGTCCTCGAAGTCCCACTGCCAGCTCCCGGAGGGCGTGACTCGCAGGCTGCGCTCGCCGGCCGCGTCCAGGGTGTCGACCCGCCAGTCCCGGTCACCGCGCCACCAGACTCGCAGCTGCGTCCTGCCACCCAGCAGCGTGGTGGTGTCGTTGAACTCGTCTCCGACCGGCAGGGCGAGCGAGCCCGTGGACTCGGCGTACCCGGAGTAGGCCGCACCGCGGGCCGCGACGACCCGGCGGAGCAGGGCCACGGCATCGCCCGGGCCGCCCCCCACGGGCAGGACCCGCAGCAGCATCGGGACCGCGGCGATGGTCAGCGCCGAACCCACCACCACCGACCAGCGCCACGAGCGGATCACCCCGCCCACGGTACGTCGCGAAGCCCGGGACCGGCAGCCGTCAGCAGCCTCGGTTCGGTTACGGTGGCGGCGTGAACGAGCAGCCGGCCTCGGCCTTCGGCAGGCCGATGCCCACCGCGCCGGGTGACTGCCCGTGCGGCACCGGCGAGCCGTATGCCGCGTGCTGCGGTCCACTCCACGAGGGCGGGTCCGTGGCCGCCACGGCCGAGCAGCTCATGCGCAGCCGGTATGCCGCGTACGTCCTCGGTGACGCGCCATACCTCGCCCGCACCTGGCACCCCCGCACCCGGCCGGAGCCCCTCGAGGTGGCGCCCGACCCGGGCTGGCTGCGCCTGGAGGTGACGGACGCCGTCGACGGCGGTACCGACGACGAGACCGGTGAGGTCGAGTTCGTCGCGCGGCACGTGGACGGGTCCCTGCACGAGCGGAGCCAGTTCGTGCGCCGCGCCGGACGCTGGGTCTACCTCGACGGCATCGTCCACCCCTGAGTCCCGCCACCCGGTGCGCCGGGAGCATCCGGCCCACGCCGAAACCGATTCGTGGGGCACCTGACCCGGTCCGTAGGATGGGCGGGCTCCTCGGAGCACCCACCAGAACCTGCCCCCGATATCGAAGGAACTCCCTGTGCTTCGCACCCACGAGGCCGGCACGCTGCGTGCCGACCACTCCGGCCAGACCGTCACGCTCACGGGCTGGGTCGCCCGTCGGCGCGATCACGGCGGAGTCGCGTTCCTCGATCTGAGGGACGCCAGTGGCGTCGCGCAGGTGGTCGTCCGTGACGAGGTGCTCGCAGAGGGCGGGGCCCACGACCTGCGCAACGAGTACTGCGTGCGCATCGTCGGCGAGGTCAAGGCTCGCCCCGAGGGCAACGCCAACGCCGACCTGCCCACCGGCGAGATCGAGGTCATCGCCAGCGAGATCGAGGTGCTCAACGCCTCGGCGCCGCTGCCGTTCCAGATCGACGAGCGCGTCACCGTCGGTGAGGAGGCCCGCCTCAAGCACCGCTACCTCGACCTGCGTCGCCCCGGTGCGTCGTCGGCCGGCTCGGCGATCCGCCTGCGCTCACGCGTCAACGCCGCTGCCCGTTCGGTGCTGGGCGCCCGCGACTTCGTCGAGATCGAGACGCCCACGCTGACGCGCTCGACCCCCGAGGGCGCCCGTGACTTCCTCGTGCCCGCGCGCCTCGCACCCGGCTCCTGGTACGCCCTGCCGCAGAGCCCCCAGCTGTTCAAGCAGCTGCTCATGGTCGCCGGTATGGAGCGCTACTACCAGATCGCGCGCTGCTACCGCGACGAGGACTTCCGCGCCGACCGCCAGCCGGAGTTCACCCAGCTCGACATCGAGATGTCGTTCGTCGAGCAGGCCGACGTGATCGAGCTGGGCGAGCAGATCGTCAAGGAGGTCTGGAAGCTCATCGGGGTCGAGCTCGACGCGCCGTTCCTCCAGATGACCTACGCCGAGGCGATGCGCAGGTACGGCTCGGACAAGCCGGACCTGCGGTTCGGCAACGAGCTCGTCGAGTGCACCGAGTACTTCAAGGACACCACGTTCCGGGTCTTTCAGGCCGAGTACGTGGGTGCGGTCGTCATGCCCGGTGGCGCCGCGCAGCCGCGCAAGCAGCTCGACGCCTGGCAGGACTGGGCCAGGAGTCGCGGGGCGAAGGGCCTGGCCTACGTGCTCGTGCAGGAGGACGGCACCCTCGGCGGCCCGGTCGCCAAGAACCTCACGGACGCCGAGCGCGACGGCCTCGCCGCGCACGTCGGCGCGCAGCCGGGTGACTGCATCTTCTTCGGCGCGGGGGCGACCAAGTCCTCGCGTGCCCTGCTCGGGGCGGCCCGCCTGGAGATCGGTCGTCGCTGCGACCTCATCGACGAGGACGCCTGGGCGTTCCTGTGGGTGCTCGACGCGCCCCTGTTCGAGCCCAGCGCCGACGCGACCGCCTCGGGTGACGTGGCCCTCGGCTACAGCGCCTGGACCGCGGTGCACCACGCGTTCACCTCGCCGAAGGACGAGTTCCTCGACACCTTCGACACCGACCCCGGGTCGGCGCTCGCCTACGCCTACGACATGGTCTGCAACGGCAACGAGATCGGTGGCGGCTCCATCCGTATCCACCGCCGCGACGTCCAGGAGCGGGTGTTCCAGGTCATGGGCCTGTCGCAGGAGGAGGCGCAGGAGAAGTTCGGCTTCCTCCTCGACGCCTTCGCCTTCGGCGCCCCGCCGCACGGCGGCATCGCCTTCGGCTGGGACCGCATCGTGTCCCTGCTCGCCGGCACGGAGTCGATCCGCGACGTCATCGCGTTCCCCAAGTCCGGTGGCGGCTACGACCCGCTGACGGCGGCGCCCGCCCCCATCACGCCGGCGCAGCGCAAGGAGGCCGGTGTCGACGCCAAGCCGGCCGCCGACGCCCCCGCCGCCCAGGGAGCTGACGCGGTCAACCCCGTCACCAGCTGACCGCGTTCCCCGGCGCGCCGGGGAACGCGGTCACAGGTATGGCGCCCGCTCACCCGAGCGGGCGCCGTACCGGTCGTCCGGCGTCGGGCATGCCGCCCGTCACGCGCTCGCCGTCGACCGTCACCGTGGCGCGTTCGGACCAGAAGGCCACCCGGTCGCGCACCCGCACCGCGTCGTCGAGCGGCTCGGGGTAGAACCACGCGATGTCGTCCCCTCCCTCGACGGATGCGCTCAGGTAGCTCGCCTGTCCCTTGTAGGCGCAGACGCTGTGCGTCGATGAGGGCGTGAGCAGGTCCATCCGCACGTCCTCGACCGGCAGGTACCAGCGGGCCGGCAGGTGGGTCTCGTATAGGGCCAGGGCCCGGCGCGAGTCGGCCAGCACCTGACCGGCCAGCTCCACGACGACGTGCCGGTCGCTGGTCAGCACGTCGATCCGCTTGAACGGGTCGTGGGCATGGCCCATCACCGGCTGGCTCTCCTCCACCCAGTCGAACAACGCGAAGTCGAGCAGGATGCGTCCACCGAGGTCGGGGTCGTCGGGGCGGAACCCCACCTCGACGGGCCCGTCGTCCTCGAGCACCGCCACGGGGGTCCCGGGGCAGGTGTGGAGCTCGAAGTGCGGCGGACCGAGCACCGGGGGCAGGCCATCAGGCAGCTCACGGCGGGGGAGGTCGACCAGGTCCACCGTGAACGCGGCCGGCGGCACGGCATACTCCGGCACGACACGGCGCGGCTCCCACACGAGCATGGCGTCCGTGGTCTCGGCGACGACGCGGCCGTGGCGCGAGGCGCGCAGCCGCTTGGTCGTGGGGGCGCAGCGCAGCTGCGGCAGGTCGTGGAACAGCTGGGCGGACAGGTCGAGGGCCATGGACCCACGATCCTCGGTGCGCGGCACAGCGGCAATGGGTCGTCCCGGGAGGAGCAGGGCGCGACCTAGGCCGTGGCCAACCGCCGGCTCGACCACTCGTGCGTGTCCCCGTAGCCCAGGCCGGTGTAGACGCGACGGGCGACGGCGTTCTCGGAGTACATCCCGAGCGTGCACACCCCCGACTCCGAGACGCCGTCGCAGGTCAGGCGGGCCGTCACGGCCAGCCCGAGCCCGGTGCCTCGCTCGGCCTGGTGCACGGTGATGCCGGACAGGTGCGGGTGGCCGGCGAGGTTGGGCTCGCGCACGCCACACGCGACCAGGCCGCCGTCGTCGGACCTGACCCCGACCCAGTGCTGCCCGGGGTGCTCGAACGGCCGCGCGTCGGTGCGCGGGTTGGCCACGGCGAGAAGGGCGCGGATCTCGGCGACGTCGTCCGGGCCGAGCACCCTCACGCGTGCCTCGCCCGCGACCGTGGGCGGAGGCTGGGTCGCGCAGAGCCACTCCCAGTCGTTGCCGTCGGCCAGTGGCAGGTGCCGCGCGACCGCGTCGAGGGAGCCGCGTTGCACGGTCACCCTGGCCAGGGCGTCGGGCACCAGCGCCGCGTCGACCATCACGGCGAGCAGGGACTCGACGTCGTCGGGTGGACCCATGAGCAGCAGCCCGTTGGGGCGGGTGTGCGTCTGCCGGGGGAGCGCCAACGCCTCACCGAGGCAGTGGGCCGGAGTGCTCAACGGCGCGGGGACGTCCCAGCGCAGGAACGCACTGCCCCCGCCGAACCCGATCAGCTCCTCGTGGTGGGAGATCTCTTGCAGCACAGGGCGGTTCGATACGAACTCACCCCCACTCACTCGGTGATCCCGAACCGTGAGTGCCACCTCTTGAGGCCGGCGGGCGCCCACCAGTTCCAGTCGCCGAGCAGCGCCATCGTGGCGGGGACGAGCAGCATCCGCACGAGGGTGGCGTCCAGCAGCACCGCGACCGCCAGGCCGACGCCGGTCTCCTTGATGATGAGGAGCTGGCCGGCGACGAACCCCGAGAACACGATGACGACGAGGACGGCGGCCGAGGTGATGATGCGGCCCGACCGTTGCAGACCCAGGATGATGGCCTCGTCGTTGCTGGCGCCGCGTTCGTGCAGCTCGACGATGCGAGACAGCAGGAACACCTCGTAGTCCATCGACAACCCGAACCCGAACGCCAGCACCAGCATCGGGATCGTCGACTCGATCGCCCCGACGGAGTCGAACCCGAGGGGTCCCTGCAGGTGCCCCTGCTGGAACACCCACACGACCACCCCGAGGCTGGCGAAGAGCGAGACGACGTTCATCAGCAGGGCCTTGACAGGGATCACCACCGACCCCGTCATGAGGAAGAGGAGCACCAGGGTCGCCAGCGCCACGAGCGCGAACGCGTAGGGCGCCCGCGCCCGCAACGAGTCGGTGAAGTCGCGCAACCCCGACGCCTGGCCGATCACCTTGGTGGGGAAGTCCGGTCGGTCGGCGCGCAGGGCGGTCACCGCGTGGCGGGCAGCGTCGTCGAGTGGGCCGCCCGGGGTGTCGATCGAGATCAGGCTCAGCGAGTCGTTCACCTTCTCGACCCGCCCGGTGAGGCGGTGCCCGTCCACGACGGGCAGCGCGGCGGCATACGCCTGGGCCTGCGCGAGGTTCGCGGTGGCGACGACCTGCACATCGGGACCGGCCAGCGCGGGGTAGCGGTCGCCGAGGGTGGTGAAGAACTCGCGCTGTGGCGCACTCACCGGCAGGAGCTCCTTGCCCGACGACGTGAGCCGCAGGTCGAACGCGGGAGCCGCGAGGGTCCCGAGGACCGCGAGCACGGCGATGATGATGAGCACGGGACGCCGGAACACCCATCTGGCGAGCCGCGAGAACACCCCTTCCTCGGGTGCCTGCTCGGTGCCCCTCCTGAGCAGCCGCTTGGCGCCGACGACGCACAGGGCGGGCACGAGGGTCAGTGCGACGAGCATCGCCACGACCACCACGGACAGCCCGGCCGAGCCGATCGCCTTGAGGATCGAGGCCTGGAACACCAGCAGCCCACCGAGCGAGATCGCCACGGTGAGCCCGGAGAAGACCACCGTGCGCCCGGCCGAGTCGACGGTGCGGACGATGGAGTCCAGCACCTCCTCGTGGGTGATCTCGGACGCGGGTCGTCCCTGCACCCGGCTGCGCAGCTCCTCCCGGAACCGGCTGACCGTGAGCAGGCCGTAGTCGATGCACAGGCCGAGCCCGAGGACCGTCACGACGTTGACGACGGTGGCGTCGAGGTCGATGAGGTGGGAGAAGCCGAGCAGGGAGGCCAGCGCCCCGGCGATCGAGGCGATGGCGCCGATGATGGGCATGCCGGCGGCGACGAAGCCACCGAACACGAGCACCATCACGAGGAAGCTGATCGGCAGGGCGATGCCCTCGCCGGCGCGCAGGTCCTTCTCGACCTGGGAGGTGATCGCGTGGATGAGGTCGGCCAGCCCACCGGTCGTGCCGTGGGCGCCGGGAATGGCTGCCACGAGGTCGTGGAGCTGCTGGTCGACCTGCGCCTGGGCACGGTCGCGCGCCGCGCCCTCGAGAGCGGGATCGAACGTCACCACCGCCGCGAACCCGTCACCGCTGGTCGGCAGCAGGGTCTTGGCCGCGGGGCTGTCGAGCCCCGCCGGCACCAGCTGGGGCGCGGCTACGGACGCGACGCCGTCGATCCGGCTGATGGCCGCCGCAGCCTTGGTGACCGCGGCCACGGTGGCGGGGGCGCCGGCAGGGGCGTCGGTCACCTGGAGCAGGTGGGTCGACGTGGCCGACCGTCCCGCGGCGACGAGCTGGTCGCGACCCTGGAGGTTCTCGCCCGCCACCGACGGGTCGCCGGACTTGAGGCGGTCGAACAGCGACTGGTTGCCGAACGCACCGGTCGCTCCGGCGAACGAGGCGACGACCGCCAGGAGCCAGACGACGATGACGGTCCGCGGATGGCGCCCGACCAGCCCACCGAGGCGGGAGAGGGCGGAACCGGAGCGTTCGGGATGCTGCGAGCCGCGACGGTCGGCGCGGTGTCGTCCTCGCCCGGGGTGGTCGCGGGGGTCGCGGTGGTCGGGCGCGTCGGTCACGGGGGATAGCCTGCCACCCGTGGTGACAGGCGACGGCGACGACCTCTTCGCGGCGGCCAGCGGGACGGCGGGCGGCCCCGGAGCAGCCTCGTCCGGCGACCGCATGCCGTCGGGTGCGGCCCTGCCACCCCTCGCCGTCCGCATGCGCCCGGCTTCCCTGGACGAGGTGCGTGGCCAGTCCTCGGTCCTGCGCCCCGGGAGTCCGCTGCGTCGTCTGATCGAGGGATCCGCCGGGGCTGCTGGTCCGCTGTCGGCGATCATCTGGGGACCCCCGGGCACCGGCAAGACGACCTTGGCCCACCTCGTCGCGACGGCGGCCGGGCGGCGGTTCGTCGAGCTGTCGGCCGTGACGGCAGGCGTCAAGGACGTCAGGCAGGTCATGGAGCAGGCGGCCCGGGACCGCGACATGTACGACCGGCAGACCGTGCTGTTCCTCGACGAGATCCACCGCTTCACCAAGGCCCAGCAGGACGCGCTGCTCCCCGGCGTCGAGACCCGGCAGATCATCCTCGTGGCGGCCACCACGGAGAACCCGTCCTTCTCGGTCATCGCCCCGCTGCTGTCCCGGTCGATGCTCATCACCCTCGGGTCGCTGTCCGACGCCGAGGTCGCCGAGGTGCTCGTGTCGGCCGTGACCGACGAACGCGGGCTGGCGGGGGAGTTCAGCCTCGCCGACGACGCCAGCGCCCACCTCGTGCGGATCGCCGGGGGAGACGCACGCCGGGCCCTCACCTCGCTGGAGGCCGCGGCCGGCGTCGCGCTCGACGAGATCGCGCCCGGCGCCGACGTCGACGGACCTGTGGAGATCACCCTCGCGCACACCGAGCAGGCCGTCGCCTTCGCCAGCGTGCGCTACGACAAGACCGGCGACCAGCACTACGACGTCGCGTCGGCGCTGATCAAGTCGATGCGCGGCTCCGACGTCGACGCCGCGCTGCACTACCTCGCCCGGATGCTGGAGGCGGGGGAGGACCCCCGGTTCATCGCCCGGCGCATCGTCATCTCCGCCAGCGAGGACGTTGGCATGGGTGACCCGACCGCCCTGCAGACCTCGGTCGCCGCGATGCACGCCGTCGCCCAGATCGGGATGCCCGAGGCGCGGATCATCCTCGCCCAGGCCGTCGTCCACAACGCGCTCGCGCCCAAGAGCAACGCGGCATACACGGGGATCAACGAAGCCATCGCGGACGTGCGTGCCGGACGCGGCGGGGCCGTCCCTCCGCACCTGCGCGGCAGCGGGTATGCCGGCGCCGCCCGGCTCGGCCACGGCGACGGGTACGTCTACGCCCACTCCGAGCCGGACGGGGTGGCCCAGCAGGCGTACCTGCCCGAGGACCTGCAGGGGAAGACGGACTACTACCGGCCCACCGACCGCGGCTTCGAGGAGCGGCTCGGCCCACGCTGGGCCTGGCTCAAGTCCCGCATCCGCGGCACCTGACCCGGGCCCGTGGCCCGTCTTCCCCATCTTGGGGGCGGACCGGTGATCCATGGCTCACGTCCCTGCCCCCAAATGCGGGAACGTGCGGTCTCGGGCTGATCGCTGCCCCGGGGCGGTCGGGCGCCATACCCGGGTAGGGTTGCCGACATGGATGTGAGTCTGGGCGACATCGCCGGAATGGTCGCGGCCCTGGCGTTCGCGTTCCTGGTCTTCCGACTGGGTAGCGTGATCGGCAAGGCCGGCAAGATTCTCGACGAGACGAGGGTGGGTCTGCGGACCACGACGGAGAACGTCCAGCCGACGTTGATCAAGCTCACCGACACGGTCAGCCTCACCAACGAGCAGCTCGCGCGGGTCGACGGAATCACCACCAACGTCTCCGCCATCACCACGAACGCCAGCGCGCTCACCAGCCTCTTCGCGGCGACGCTCGGCAGCCCCGTGGTCAAGGTGGCTGCCTTCACGTATGGCGTCCGGTCGGCCCTGTCCGGGGCCGGCACCAGGTCGACCGGCGGCCGTCGCCGCCGCAGGATCTGATCGCCGTGGCACGCCTCTTCTGGCTCGGGCTCGGTGCCGCCGCGGGTGTCTACGCGGTGCGCAAGGTCGGCAAGGCCGCGCAGGCCTACACGCCCGCCGGCGTCGCCGACGGGTTGTCCGACTTCGGTGACGGCCTGCGCGAGCTCGCCGCAGCCGTCCGCGAGGGCATGGCTGAGCGCGAGGGTGAGCTGCGGCTGGCCCTCGGCATCGACGCCGGCACGGCCGACGACCCCGAGGCCAGTGCGGCGCGCCTCGACGCGGCCTCGGCGCGGGCGCTGCTCGACGACCCCACCGGCCGTCGCGCGGGTCGGGACCTCCGAGCTCGGTAGGGGCGTGCGCGCACCCGCGCGCCTCGCCCCGGCACTTGCTCACCCCCTACCCGTACGATTCGTCATGCCCGCCCACCCCTCCAGGGCATGCGCAAAGGACTGAGTACATCCATGGAAACCGCCGAGATCAGGCGCCGCTTCCTCTCGTTCTACGAGAGCAAGGGCCACACGGTCATCCCTTCGTCACCGCTGGTCTACGACGACCCCAACCTGTTGTTCGTCAACGCAGGCATGGTGCCGTTCAAGCCCTACTTCCTGGGGCAGCAGTCGCCGCCGTGGGACCGGGCGACGTCGGTGCAGAAGTGTGTCCGCACCGGTGACATCGAGGAGGTCGGCAAGACCTCCCGCCACGGCACGTTCTTCCAGATGAACGGCAACTTCTCCTTCGGGGACTACTTCAAGGAAGGCGCCATCCAGTTCGCCTGGGAGCTCATCACGACCTCCCAGGACCAGGGTGGCTACGGCCTGGACGCCGACAAGATCTGGCCCACGGTCTACGAGGACGACGACGAGGGCTACGACCTGTGGCACCGGACGATCGGAGTCCCCAAGGAGCGGATCACCCGCCGCGGCAAGCTCGACAACTACTGGCACATGGGCGTTCCCGGTCCCGGTGGCCCGTGCAGCGAGCTCTACCTCGACCGCGGACCCGAGTACGGTCGCGAGGGCGGCCCGGCCGTCGACGAGGACCGCTACCTCGAGTTCTGGAACCTCGTCTTCATGCAGTACGAGCTGTCGGCTGTCCGCGCCAAGGACGACTTCGACATCGCCTCGGAGCTGCCGAAGAAGAACATCGACACCGGCATGGGCCTCGAGCGCATGGCGACCCTGCTCCAGGGGGTCGACAACCTCTACGAGATCGACGAGGTATACCCCGTCCTGGACCGCGCCGCCGAGCTGACCGGCAAGAAGTACGGCGCCCACTCGGGCCACGCGGCCAGCGAGTCCCACCCCGACGACGTGCGCCTGCGCGTGGTCGCCGACCACGTCCGCTCCAGCCTCATGCTCATCGGCGACGGTGTCACCCCGGGCAACGAGGGCCGCGGCTACGTGCTGCGCCGGATGCTGCGCCGCGCGGTGCGCTCCATGCGCCTGCTCGGGTATGACGAGCCCAGCCTCCCGCTGCTGCTCCCCGTCTCGGTGGAGCGGATGAAGAACTCCTACCCCGAGCTCGAGGCCGGTTTCGACCGGATCTCGCAGATCGCGTACGCCGAGGAGGAGGCCTTCCGCCGGACCCTCGCCTCCGGCACCACGATCCTGGACACCGCGGTGTCGAAGACCAAGTCCGCGGGTGGCTCGACGCTTCCCGGCGACCAGGCCTTCCAGCTGCACGACACCTACGGCTTCCCCATCGACCTGACCCTGGAGATGGCTCAGGAGCAGGGCCTCGAGGTCGACCGTGCGGGTTTCACGCGCCTCATGCAGGAGCAGCGCGACCGGGCCAAGGCCGACGCCAAGGCCAAGAAGGGCGGGCACGCCAACACCGAGGTGTGGCGTGACCTGCGTGCCCTCGGGGCGACCGACTGGCGTGCCTACTCCGAGCTGACCAGCGAGGCGCAGATCCTCGGCCTCGTGGTCGACGGCGCACGCGTGGAGGAGCTCGAGCCCGGGCAGCGCGGCCAGGTCGTCCTGGACCGCACCCCCTTCTACGCCGAGTCCGGCGGCCAGGTGGGCGACGAGGGCATCATCACCGCCGACGGCGCGCACCTGCGCGTCGTCGACGTCCAGCGACCCGTCAAGGGCCTGGTCGCCCACACCGTCGAGGTGCTCACCGGTCCGGTGCGTTCCGGCCAGGACGTCATCGCCGAGGTCGACCCCGAGTGGCGCGTCTCCGCGTGCCAGGCCCACTCCGGCACCCACGTCGTGCACGCGGCGCTGCGCCAGGTGCTCGGCCCGACGGCCCTGCAGTCTGGTTCCTACAACAAGCCCGGCTACCTGCGGCTCGACTTCGCCTGGGGCCAGTCCCTGTCGAGCGAGACGCGCAGCGAGATCGAGGAGGTCGCGAACCTCGCGGTCCGCCAGGACCTCCCGGTGTCCGCGCAGTACATGACCCTGCCGCAGGCGCGTGAGTTCGGCGCGCTGGCGTTGTTCGGGGAGACCTACGACGAGCAGGTCCGCGTCATCGAGATCGGTGGCCCGTGGTCGCGCGAGCTCTGTGGTGGCACGCACGTCGGCCACTCCTCCCAGATCGGGGCGTTGTCGATCACGGGCGAGTCGTCGGTGGGTTCGGGCGTGCGGCGCCTGGAGGCCTTCGTCGGCATGGACGCTCTGCGCTACCTCGCCAAGGAGCGAGCCCTGGTCGCCGAGCTCACCGACATCGTCAAGGTCCAGCCGGGAGAGCTCAAGGAACGCGTCGCCGCCCTGGTGGCCCGCGTGCGGGACGCCGAGCGCGAGCTGGAGAAGGTGCGGCGCGAGCAGGTCCAGGCCCAGACGGGCCAGCTGGTGGAGTACGCCCGCGACCTCGGTGGCATCACGGTGCTGACCCACGACGCCGGCGACGGCACCAGCGCCGACGACCTGCGCACCATGGCCCTGGACCTGCGCAACCGCCTCGGTGAGGCCAAGCCGGTCGTGGTGGCCCTCACCGGTGTGGCCAAGGGCCGTCCCGGTGTGGTCGTGGCGACCAACGCCGGAGCCCGCGAGCGCGGGGTCAAGGCCGGCGCGCTGGTGCGGGTCGCCGCCCAGACGCTCGGTGGTGGCGGCGGTGGCAAGGACGACCTCGCCCAGGGTGGTGGCACCGATCCGGCCAGGACCGGTGACGCGCTGGGCCGGATCGACGCCGCCGTGCGCGAAACCACCGGCACCCACGCCTGACCGGGACGTCGGGACCATGACGCAGGCAGCCACCAGGACCGGGGTGCGAGTCGGCGTCGACGTCGGCAGCGTCCGGGTCGGGGTGGCTGCCAGCGACCCCTCGGGGTTGCTGGCGACCCCGGTCCGCACCGTCGCCCGCGACCAGCAGGAACACCCGGCGGGGGAGTCCACCGACCTGGAGGAGATCGCCGCCATCGTCACCGAGGGCTCGGCCATCGAGGTCGTCGTCGGTCTGCCCCGGACACTCGCGGGCGCCGAAGGTGCCGCCGCGCACACCGCCCGCACGTATGCTGGGCGGCTGGCGGTTCGTATCGCCCCCGTGCCGGTGCGCCTCATCGACGAGCGACTGACCACGGTCGATGCGCACCGTTCGCTCCGTGACAGCGGGGTCGACGGCCGACGGCAGCGTGCGGTGATCGACCAGGCGGCGGCGGTCCTGATCCTGCAGGCCGCCCTCGACGCGGAACGAGCCACCGGGCGGCCGCCCGGAGAGCTGGTCAGGACTGATGGGCGCAAGCCCCGGACGAAGGACAGGCACCGATGACCAAGCCCCACCTGGAGCAGTCGATCTTCGGGGGGCAGCACGACGGCGCGCACGACGTGGACGGCGGTACGCAGGAGGGGACCCAGCGTGACGGCACCCGCGCCCAGGCGCGGGCACGCACCCGCGCACCCCGGCGTCGTCACGGCCGCCGGCGCGGCATCCTCGTCGTCGCCCTGGTGATCGTCGCGGTGGCCGGCTTCGCGGCATACACCGTCCTGCGCCCGGTGGTCTCGGGCCTCATGGAGAGCAACGACTACCCCGGGCCCGGTGCCGGGCAGGTGAAGGTCCTGGTCAAGGACGGCGACACCGGGCGGGGCATCGGCACCACCCTGGAGAAGGCTGGTGTCGTGAAGTCGGCCAAGGCGTTCCTGGACGCCGCCTCGAGCGACCCGCGCTCGGCAGGGATCCAGCCGGGCACCTACACGCTCAAGTCGCAGATGTCGGCCAGGGGCGCCCTCGCCGTGCTCCTCGACTCGGCCAACCGGACCGTGCCGCGCGTGACGATCCGTGAGGGTCTGTGGAAGAACGAGGTGTTCGCCGCCCTCTCCAAGGGGACCGGTGTGCCGGTGGCGCAGTACGCCGCGGCGGCCAAGGACCCCAAGGCCATCGGGCTGCCGGCGGCGGCGAAGGGCAACGTCGAGGGCTACCTCTTCCCGTCGACGTACGAGTTCCCCGCCAAGGCCACGGCGACCCAGCAGCTGCGGACCATGGTCGCGAAGACGACCAGCGAGCTGCAGGCCGCAGGCGTGGCCGAGTCCGCCCGTGAACGCACCCTCATCATCGCCTCCATCGTCGAGGGCGAGGTCAGCGGCGGTGCCGACCGCGGCAAGGTCGCACGGGTGATCGAGAACCGCCTGCGCACCAAGGGCGGCCCCAACTACGGGCTGCTGCAGATGGACTCCACGGTCCACTACGCCGTGCAAAAGCGCGGCCGCGCCGGCACGAGCAACGCCGACCGACAGAGCGCGAGCCCCTACAACACCTACAAGCGGCAGGGCCTCCCGCCGGCGCCGATCAACAGCCCCGGCGCCGCGTCGATCAAGGCGGCGGCGTCGCCCACCCCCGGCAGCTGGCTGTTCTTCGTCACCGTCGACCCCGACACGGGGGAGACCAAGTTCGCGACGACGCAAGCCGACCATGACCGCAACGTGCAGGAGTTCCAGGCGTGGTGCAGGGACCACTCGGACCGGTGCTGAACGCCGCGGTCCTCGGGCGGCCGGTCGCCCACTCCCTGTCACCCCTGCTGCACACGGCGGGTTACCGTGCGCTCGGCCTGGACCACTGGGCGTATGGCGCGCACGACCTCGGCGCCGACGACCTGGCCGCCTGGGTGCGGGAACGTGACGACAGCTGGCGCGGCCTGAGCCTGACGATGCCGCTCAAGGAGGCTGCCCTCGCGGTGGCTGCCACGGTCTCGGAGACCGCGCAGGTGACCGGGTCGGTCAACACCCTGGTCCGTCGGGCCGACCTCGCGTGGGACGCCCACAACACCGACGTGCACGGCCTGGTCGCCGCCCTCGACCACGTCGACCACGCAGGCGCTGGGACGGTGCTGGGTTCGGGAGCCACCGCGCGGTCGGCGGCCGTCGCGCTCGCCCAGCTCGGTGTCACGCGGGTCCGCATCGCCGCGCGCAACCTCGCCACCACCACCGAGATCATCGCCCTGCTCGACTCCCTGGGGGTCCGCGGCATCCCCGTGGCGCTCCAGGACTGGGCGCTCGAGCCCGGCCGGCTGGTGCTGTCGACCCTGCCCCCGGCCGCCGGCGACGCCGCATCGGGACGACTCGGTGCCGGCGACGACCTGAGCGGCGCGACCCTGCTCGACGTCGTCTACGCCCAGTGGCCCACACCGTTGGCCGTCGCAGCGACGCGTGCCGGTGCCGACGTGGTGAGCGGGCTGGAGATGCTCGTCCACCAGGCGGCCCGGCAGTTCGAGCTGTTCACCGGTGAGATCGCCCCGGTCGACGTCATGCTCGCCGCCGGGCGCGCGGCGCTGGGCCGATGATCGAACGCGCCGCTGGTGCGGGCACCACCGTCTGGGTGGTCGCCGTCGCGGCACTGCTGGGTCTGCTCCTGGGTGGGCTCACCGGCAGGCAGCTCGCGGACGGCGGCTACCGCACCGAGTACGACGAGGCCGGAGCCCTGCCGCGGGTGTGGTGGTGGCCGGCACCGGCGCTGGCCCTGCTCTGGGCCTTCCTGGCCTGGCGCATCGGTGACTTCGCGGGGTGGGCGGCGCTGCCCGCGTTCCTGTTCTTCGCCTGGCTGACCGTGGCCCTGGTCTGGATCGACGCCGACGTCCACCGGCTGCCCGACGGGCTGGTGCTCCCCGCCTACCCCGCCCTGCTCGCGCTCCTGGTCGTCGCGACCCTCGGACTCGGGCAGTGGCAGGCCCTCTGGCGGGCCCTGATCTGCCTGGCCGTGGTGTTCACGGTCTTCTTCCTCATGAACCTCGTGTCCCCGGCGTCGCTCGGCTTCGGCGACGTCAAGCTGTCGGGCCTCATCGGGCTGCTCCTCGGCTGGGTCGGTGTCCAGCAGGCGGTGACCGGCGTCATCGCCGGGTTCCTCGTCGGAGGAGTGGTGGCCCTGCTCATGCTCGTCGGCCAGCGCGTCGGCCTCCGCTCGCACATCGCCTACGGACCGTCCCTGCTGCTGGGCACGTTCCTGGCGCTCGCGTTCGAGTACCAGCTGGTGGCCTAGGGCAAAGGCCTCGCAGGGTGCGTGGGAGGATCGGGACATGCTTCGCTGGTTGACCGCAGGTGAGTCCCACGGCCCGGCCCTCCTCGCGACGATCGAGGGTCTGCCCGCCGGGGTGGAGGTGACGTCGAAGGACGTCGCCGCAGCCCTCGCGCGTCGACGTCTCGGCTTCGGCCGGGGAGCCCGGATGAAGTTCGAGCAGGACGAGGTCGAGTTCCTCGGTGGGCTTCGCCACGGCGTGACGATGGGTTCGCCACTGGCGATCCGCATCGGCAACACCGAGTGGCCCAAGTGGGAGACCGTGATGTCGCCGGACCCCGTGTCGCAGGAGGCGTATGCCGCGTCCGACGACGTCAACGCGGAGAAGGAGGTCGCCCGCAACCGACCCCTGACCCGGCCGCGGCCCGGCCACGCGGACCTCGTGGGCATGCAGAAGTACGGCTTCGACGACGCCCGGCCTGTGCTCGAGCGCGCCTCGGCCCGCGAGACCGCGGCCCGGGTGGCGCTCGGTGAGGTCGCCTCCCGCTTCCTCGAGCAGGCGTACGGCATCCGCCTGGTGTCGCACACCGTCGCCATCGGCAGCGCCGGGGTCTCCGACGACGCCGAGCTGCCCACCCCCGACCAGGTCGAGCTGGTCGACGCCGACCCGGTGCGCACCCTGGACGCCGACGGCTCCGCCGCGATGGTGGCCGAGGTCGAGGCGGCCAAGAAGGACGGCGACACCCTGGGAGGGGTCGTCGAGGTGTTGGCCTACGGGCTGCCCCCGGGCCTGGGTTCGCACGTCCACTGGGACCGTCGCCTGGACTCCCAGCTGGCGGGAGCCCTCATGGGCATCCAGGCCATCAAGGGCGTCGAGGTCGGCGACGGGTTCCGCACCGCAGCCAGGCGTGGCTCGCAGGCCCACGACGAGATGGAGCGCGACCCCGATGGCACGATCCGTCGCCGCACCGGTCGAGCCGGGGGCACCGAGGGCGGCATGTCCACCGGGCAGGTGCTGCGGGTCCGGGCGGCGATGAAGCCGATCTCCACGGTCCCGCGCGCCCTGGACACCATCGACACGACCGGCGCCGAGGCGGCCAAGGCGATCCACCAGCGTTCCGACGTCTGCGCCGTCCCGGCCGCCGGCGTCGTCGCCGAGGCCATGGTCGCGCTCGTCCTCGCCCAGGCTTGCGTCGAGAAGTTCGGCGGGGACTCGGTGACCGAGACGGCACGCAACCACGCGGCATACCTCGCGGCGATCCCCGAGGCGATGCGCACGTGGTGACCTCGTCCCCGGCTGGGGGCGCGTCGTCGCGCCCGCTCGCCGTCGTCATCGGCCCGCCCGGCGCGGGCAAGTCCACCATCGGCCGCCGTCTCGCTGCAGCGCTCGGAGTCCGTTGGCACGACACGGATGCCGCGATCGAGGCCGCCCAGGGCGCCTCCATCTCGGACCTGTTCGTCGACCACGGTGAGGACCACTTCCGTGCGCTCGAGCGGGCCGAGGTGGCTCGCGCGCTCACCGAGGGCGACGTCGTCGTGTCGCTCGGTGGTGGAGCGCCGATGGACCCGGCGACACAGGCCCTGCTGGACGGCCACACGGTGGTCTTCCTCGACGTGGGGATCGCCGACGCCTCGCGGCGCATCGGGTTCGAGGGCAACCGCCCGCTGCTCATGGTCAACCCGCGCGCGACCTGGACCAAGATGATGAACGAGCGGCGCGCCACCTACGAACGCCTCTCGACCGTCCGCGTCGACACCGCCGGCCGCAAGCCGGCCGAGATCGTGGCCGAGGTGGTCGCTGCGATCGGCCACGAGCGCCCCGGCCAGGACGCCACCACGGAGGAGCAGCCATGAGCGACGCCACGCGCATCAGCGTCGGCGGGCAGTACGACGTCGTCATCGGCACGGGCCTGCTCGACGAGCTGCCGGGCCTGGTGGGGGAGGGCGTCCAACGCGTCCTGGTCATCCACCCCCGCGCCCTGGCCACAACCGGTGAGGCCGTGCGAGAAGACCTGTCCACCAAGGGATTCGAGGCGTATGCCGCGGAGGTCCCCGATGCGGAGGAGGCCAAGACGGCGCAGGTCGCCGCCTTCCTCTGGGGCGTCCTGGGGCAGGCCGGGTTCACCCGGTCCGACGCCATCGTCAGCGTCGGCGGGGGAGCGACGACCGACCTCGCCGGGTTCGTCGCCGCCACCTGGCTGCGCGGCATCCGGGTCGTGCACGTCCCCACGACGTTGCTGGCCATGGTCGACGCAGCCGTCGGGGGCAAGACGGGCATCAACACGACCGAGGGCAAGAACCTCGTCGGGGCGTTCCACGAGCCGGCCGGGGTGCTCTGCGACCTCGCGACGCTGGAGACGCTGCCCCAGCACGACTTCACGGCCGGGCTGGCCGAGGTCGTCAAGTGCGGGTTCGTCGCCGACCCGGTGATCCTCGACCTGGTCGAGGCCGACCCGGCGGGGGTGCGGTCCCCGTCGGGAACGCACGTGCGTGAGCTCATCGAACGGGCCGTCGCGGTCAAGGCCGACATCGTCGCCCAGGACCTCAAGGAGTCCTCCCTGCGGGAGGTCCTCAACTACGGCCACACCTTCGGGCACGCCGTCGAGCACGTCGAGCGCTACGCGTTCAGGCACGGGGCGGCCGTCTCGATCGGCATGGTCTACGTCGCCGAGCTCGCCCGGCTCGCCGGCAAGATGGACGACGCCCTCGTGGACCGGCACCGCGCCATCCTGACCTCGCTCGGGCTCCCGGTGACCTACCGCGGCGACCGCTGGCCCCAGCTGCTCGACGCGATGAAGCGGGACAAGAAGACGCGTGGGTCGTTGCTGCGGTTCGTCGTGCTGAACGGGTTGGCGCGCCCGGTGCGCCTCGAGGGTCCCGACCCCGCGATCCTGCAGGCGGCCTATGCCGAGGTGAGTGCCGAGGTCACGCGCGGCGGAGCCATCTCGCTCTGAGCCATCTCGGCGCTTAGCCCGTGACGACCTCCGCGGCAGGATCGGTCGCCGTGACCGTCAGCACGTGTGTCAGATCGCGTCGAGCTCGGCGAGGTCGGCGGGCTCGGGCTGCCAGGCGACGGCGAGGGCGTTGCGCTCGACCTGAGCGGCACTGGTCACGCCCGAGATGACCGACGCGACCTGCGGCTGGGCGGCAAGACCGCCGATCGCGACGTCCAGGAGCTCGATGCCGCGCTGGTCGGCGAACGCCTGGAGGGCCTCGACCCGGTCCCACTCGGCCTCGACGAGCCAGCCGGCGCGGTCTGCCTCCAGGGCTGCCCGCGACCCCTCGGGGGCCGCGGCCCCACGCCGGTACTTGCCGGTGAGCAGTCCCCGGGCGAGGGGGAAGAACGGCAGGATGCCGAGGTCGAAGCGCTCGCAGGCGGGCGCCACCTCGTGCTCCACGGTCCGGTCGAGCAGGGAGTACTCGTTCTGCACGGACACGAACGACGCCAGCCCTGCGGTGGCAGAGGTCCACGACGCGTCGGCGACCTGCCAGCCGTCGAAGTTGGAGCAGCCGATGTAGAGCACCTTGCCCTCCCGAACGAGGTCGGTCAGCGCCTCGAGGGTCTCGCCGACCGGCGTCATCGGGTCCGGGCGGTGCAGCTGGTAGAGGTCGATGTGGTCGGTCTGCAACCGGCGCAGGCTCGCCTCGACTGCGCGGCGCACATAGCGCCTCGACCCACGGGCACCGAAGTCCTCGCCGTTGGCGCCCTGCATGTCCATCCCGAACTTCGTGGCGAGGACGAACTCGTCGCGCTGGCCGCGCAACGCCTCACCGAGCATCTCCTCGCTCTGGCCCGGGTGGCCGCCGTAGATGTCGGCGGTGTCGAGCAGCGTCACCCCGGTCTCGCGGGCGGCCCGCAGGATGCCGTCGAGCCCCGCCCGGTCGACACGGCGGCCGAATGCGTTGCAGCCGAGGCCGACCGCGCTGACCATCAGGCCGCTGCCGCCGAGGGGCCGGTACTCCATGTCTCTCATGGGCCCACCCTAGGTCGGGTCCCCACGCCCCGCCGGGGTCGGGCGCCTGCAGCGATTCGGGGGACTCCCACCCCGGCGGCTAGACTGACCCGCGATTCCCACCCAGAACCTTCCGGAGCTCTCGCGCGCGCCAGCACCTGCGCTGAGTACCGGCTCACCGAAAGTGATTGTCACGTGGCATCGACCAACGAGCTCAAGAACGGCCTGGTCCTCAACCTCGAGGGCCAGCTGTGGTCCGTCGTGGAGTTCCAGCACGTCAAGCCCGGCAAGGGCCCGGCCTTCGTGCGCACCAAGCTGAAGAACGTCCTGTCCGGCAAGGTCGTCGACAAGACCTTCAACGCGGGCGTCAAGGTCGAGACCGCGAACGTCGACCGTCGCGACATGCAGTACCTCTACAAGGACGGCACGGACTACGTCTTCATGGACGGGTCGACCTACGACCAGATCCACATCCCCGAGACGACCGTGGGCTCGGTGGCCGACTACCTCCTGGAGAACCAGGTCGCCCAGGTCGCCACCCACGACGGCACCGTCCTCTACGTCGAGCTCCCGACCTCGGTCGTGCTGGAGATCACCTACACCGAGCCGGGCCTGCAGGGCGACCGCTCGACGGGTGGCACCAAGCCGGCGACCCTGGAGACCGGCGCGACGATCAACGTCCCGCTGTTCCTCGAGCAGGGCACCAAGGTCAAGGTCGACACCCGCGACGGCTCGTACCTCGGCCGCGTCAATTAATCGGAGCTCGTTCACTGTGTCTGCCAGAAGCAAAGCGCGCAAGCGCGCCGTCGACATCCTCTTCGAGGCCGAGCAGCGCGGCCTCAACGCCCGCGACCTGCTCGCCGAGCGGCTCGCGAAGCCGGTCACCGACGCCCCGCTGAACCAGTACACCGCCGACCTCGTCGAGGGCGTCGTCTCGCACTGGACCGACATCAACGAGCTCCTGTCGACGTACTCCCAGGGCTGGACGATCGAGCGCATGCCCAGCGTCGACCGCGCCATCCTGCGCCTGGGCGCCTACGAGGTCGTCTACACCGAGGACGTCCCCGACGGGGTCGCGATCTCCGAGGCCGTCGAGCTGGCCACGAGCCTGTCGACGGACGACTCCCCGAAGTTCGTCAACGGCCTGCTCGGGCGGCTCGCCGAGGTCAAGCCGACCCTGGCCTGAGCCGGGCCCGAGCTGGTCACCATGGAGATCCGCCTCGCCCTGCCCACCGACCTCGCGTCGGTGCAGGGGATCGAGGAGGCCTCCGACCAGGTCTTCGCGTCCGTGATGGACGTGAGTCTGTGGGGGAGTGCGCCCACCGGCCAGGAGCGTGCCACCGAGCCGGGGTTCCTGCTCGTCGCCGCGGAGGGCGACGAGGTGGTGGGTTTCGCCCACGTCGTGGACGTCGACGGACCTGGCGGGCCCGCCCACCTCGAGCAGATAGCGGTGCTCCCGGACCGGTCTCGGCGCGGCGTCGGGTCCGTCCTGCTGGAGCAGGCGTGCCGGTATGCCGCGGAGCGCGGTTTCGCGCAGGTCACCCTGCGCACCTTCCGTGACGTGCCGTGGAACGCCCCGTTCTACGCGGGGCACGGTTTCGTCGTCATGGCAGACGAGCCGGACTGGATGGGGCCGCTGCGCGCGGCCGAAGAGCGGATCGGCCTACCGCGCAACGGTGTCCGCGTCGCCATGGTCCGCCCCCTGACCTGAGCAGAGGGCTCCCTCGGCGCGCGACGCACACCGGGCGTGGCGGGGTGCCCCACCGGCGCAGGTCGCCCCCGCGGTGTCCACGGGGGCGACCTGTGATGAGGACCCGGCAGCAGTCGCCGGAGTCGGTCAGGGCTTGACGAGCACGTTCCCGACCATCCCCATCCCGTCGTGGATCGCGCAGATGTAGGAGAACCTGCCTGCCTTCGTGAAGGTGACCGTGAACGGTTTGCCGGGTGCCAGCACGCCGCTGTTGAGGTCACCGCCGCCGAAGTGCTTCGGGTCGCCGGATGGCTTGAGGATGCCGAGTCCCGCTGGCTCCTTGCCGAAGGTGACCGTGTGCGGGGCCCCGGGTCCGGCGACGCTGAACGTCACGGTCTCGCCGACGTGGATGACCGAGTGACTACGGATGAAGCGCATCACCGCGAAGCCGTTGCCGTCGATGCCGACCTGCACCTGGTGGCCGGTGACGGGGTGCGCCCGCCTGGCTTGGCGCCATGCCACCTTGCCGTCGTGCAGGAGCACCCGGGCCTGGTGGTGTCCCACTCGGTTGTAGTCCCGCTGCGTGTACGGGTACGGGGTCCCAGCCGCCCGGACATGGACCATGCCCTTCATCATCACGCCGTGCAGGAGGCAGTAGTAGGTGAAGTTCCCCTTCTTGGTGAAGGTCAGGTCGTAGGACTTCACGGGGTGGGTGAAGACGAAGATCGGTTGGGTCGCGATGATCCCCGAGTTGGTGTACTTCGTGCCGTTGTAGCGGTGTGTGCCCCGCTTCATGGTCTGGTTCGGGTCGAACGGGTTGAACGTCGGGAGCGAGGTCCCCGGCGCGAGGAAGGTGACGGTGTGCGGTTCGGCGCTCCCCGCCGTCCAGTGGACGGTGTCGCCCTTGTTGATCCAGACCTCTCGCGGGAGGAAGGACATGGCGGAGACCGCCATGGTGGGTGTCTCGGCACCCACCGTGACGTGCCAGGTCACCGGCTTGGCGTGCCGGTGGACGTGCAGGCTGGCCGACGTCGGAGCCGACGCCGGAGCAGAGGCCGTTGCCGACTGGCCGACGGCGACGGGGAGGACGAGTGCAACGAGGCCGGCGACGAGGAGGACAAGGCGTCGGCGTGGCTGGAGATTCCTGTGCATGGTGGTGCTCCTGACCTTGGAGGAGGTCGATGTGGCGACCTTGGCTGGATCGCTCGTACCCCTGCACCGCGGGCAGTCCATGATCCACGGTGCGCGCCCAGGATGGGCGCGTCATCATGCCGAAGGACTACGCGCTAGGGTGGACCCCGATCGACATCCTTTAACGACCTGTCCTGTGAGGCAGGGAAGGAGGTCCTGACGCCCGTGCGTCCTGACTCTGCTGTTCCCGTCCCGGTCGACGCCTCCCCGGCTCCCGGTGCGCCCACTCCGTCACCGTCGCGGACCGTGCTCACGGCCAGCGACATCGCGCGTGCGCTGCGCCGCGTGGCCCACGAGATCCTCGAGCACAACAAGGGGGGATCGGACCTGGTCGTCCTCGGCATCCCGAGCCGCGGGGTGGTCCTGGCCCAGCGGCTCGCCGCCGTGATGGAGAGCGTCGAGGGCAAGCCCGTCCCGGTCGGCGCGCTCGACGTGACGATGCACCGTGACGACCTGCGCCGGCAGCCGACCCGCAGCCCGAGGCACACCGAGATCCCCGGCGGCGGCATCGACGACAAGGTCGTTGTCCTCGTCGACGACGTCCTCTACTCGGGCCGCACCGTCCGCGCCGCCCTCGACGCGCTGTCCGACCTCGGACGCCCGCGCGCGGTCCGGCTGGCCGTGCTGGTCGACCGCGGCCACCGTGAGCTGCCCATCCGCGCCGACCACGTCGGCAAGAACCTGCCCACCTCGAGCGCCGAGCGGGTCTCGGTGCGGCTCTTCGAGCACGACCAGATCGAGGACCAGGTCACCATCGCCGGAGGAGACCCCAAGTGACCACGACGGCACGACGGACCCGGCGGCACCTGCTGTCCTCCGCAGACCTCGACCGCGCCCAGGTCCGCGCCATCATCGACACCGCCGCCGAGATGCACGGCATCCAGCAGCGGGAGGTCAAGAAGCTCCCCACCCTGCGCGGCCGCACCGTGGTCAACCTCTTCTTCGAGGACTCGACCCGCACGCGGAGCTCGTTCGAGATCGCCGGGAAGTGGCTGTCCGCCGACGTCATCAACATCAGTGGCAAGGGGTCCTCGACCTCCAAGGGTGAGTCGCTGCGCGACACCGTGCTCACCGTCGCGGCCATGGGGGTCGACGCGCTCGTCATCCGCCACCACGCGAGCGGCGCGGCGCAGCAGGTCAGCCAGTGGGTCGACGCGCACGTGGTCAACGCCGGCGACGGCACCCACGAGCACCCGACCCAGGCGCTGCTCGACGCCTACACGATGGAGCGTCGCCTCGGTGACCTCGAGGGCCGACACGTCGTGATCGTCGGCGACCTGACCCACTCGCGCGTCGTCCGGTCGAACCTCATCACCCTGCGCACGCTCGGCGCCCGGGTCACCCTCGTCGCCCCACCCACGCTCATGCCCAGCGGCATCGGCGCGTGGGCGCAGGCCGAGGGGTTCGCCCTGTCGAACGACTTCGACGCGGTGCTGCCGACCGCGGACGCCGTGATGATGCTGCGCGTGCAGCGCGAACGCATGAGCGGCGGGTTCTTCCCGACTCCGCGCGAGTACACCGTCGGGTACGGCCTGACCCGGCCGCGTCTCGACGTGCTCATGGCCGCGAACCCCGAGGCCGTCATCTGCCACCCCGGCCCGATGAACCGTGGCCTCGAGATCTCGCCCGATGCCGCCGACGCAGCCTCGTCCCTGGTGCTCGACCAGGTGAGCGCCGGTGTCGCAGTGAGGATGTCGGTGCTCTACCACCTGCTCGCCGGCGGCGAGGGAGAGGACAGCTGATGCCCAGCCTGCTCATCACCGGAGCCGACCTGTTCGGCCGCGCCGCTGCAGGCGACCCCGACGGTCGCACGGACCTGCTCGTCGAGGACGGCGTGATCACCGAGGTCGGCTCGATCCGCTCGGCGAAGGGCGCGGACGTGCTCGAGGCCGATGGCCTCGTGGCGCTGCCCGGCCTCGTCGACCTGCACACCCACCTGCGCGAGCCCGGTCGCGAGGACGCCGAGACGATCGCCACCGGCTCCGCTGCCGCAGCCGTCGGTGGGTTCACCGCGGTGCTCGCCATGGCCAACACCACCCCGGTCACCGACACCGCAGAGGCCGCGGAGCGCATCCTCGACCTCGGGCGCGCCACCGGGCTGGTCGACGTCCTCCCGGTCGGTGCCGTCACCAAGGGCCTCGCCGGGGAGGAGCTCGCCGAGCTCGGCCTCATGCACCGCTCCCGGGCCCGCACCACCTTCTTCTCCGACGACGGCAAGTGCGTGCACGACGCGCGGGTCATGCGCCGGGCCCTGGAGTACGTCCGCGCCTTCGGCGGAGTCGTCTCCCAGCACGCCCAGGACCCGCACCTCGCCGGACCCCAGGCCTGCGCCCACGAGGGGGAGCTGTCCGGGCGCCTCGGCCTGCCCGGCTGGCCCGGCATCGCCGAGGAGTCGATCGTCGCCCGCGACGTCATGCTCGCCCGGCACACGGGCTCGCGCGTGCACGTCGCCCACGTCTCGACCGCAGGGACCGTCGAGGTCATCCGCTGGGCCAAGGCCCAGGGCATCGACGTGACCGCCGAGGTCACCCCGCACCACCTCGTGCTGACCACCGACCTCCTCGCGGGGTACGACCCCACCTTCAAGGTCAACCCGCCGCTGCGGCCCCAAGAGGACGTCGACGCCCTGCGCGCCGCGCTCGCCGACGGCACCATCGACGCGGTGGCCACCGACCATGCCCCCCACGCCCGCCACGACAAGGAGCACGCGTTCGTCGACGCGGCGTTCGGGATGCTCGGGCTCGAGACCGCGCTTTCGGTCGTCAGCGACGTCATGGTCGGCGGTGGCCTGCTCGACTGGGCGGGCGTCGCGCGGGTCATGTCGCAGACGCCGGCACGCATCGCCGGGCTCGCCGCGCACGGCTCGACCCTGTCGGTCGGCGACGCCGCCCACCTCACGCTGGTCGACGCGGCCGCCGAGGTCACCGTCGACCGCAGCGCCAGCCTGTCCTTGTCCCGCAACAACCCCTGGCACGGCCGCACCCTGCGCGGCGCCGTCCACGCCACCGTGTTCGGTGGCCGCGTCACCGCTCAGAAGGGAGCCCTCGCGTGACCCGACTCCAGGCGGTGGGCGTGCTGCTCGTCGCGCTCGGCCTCATCTACGCCCTCCTGTATGCCGCGTGGCTGCGCAAGCGTCGCCAGCACACCTCTGCGACGATCGCCGCCGAGCGCGAGCGCCATGACGCCGACGGTGCCGCAGACGCGCCGACGACCACCGCCGGCCCGGCGCAGCTGTCCGTCGAGGGCACCTACGTCAGCACCACCACGGCGGTCAGCCGACTCGAGCGAGTCACCGTTGAGGGCCTGGGCAACCGCGCCAAGGCGACACTGCTCGTCACCCGCGGCACCCCCGAGCAGCTCGTGCGCATCGAGCGCCAGGGCGAGTCGACCGTGCTGATCACCGGTCCGCGCCTGGTCTCGGTGCGCCGTGACCGTGGCATGGTCGGCAAGTTCGTCGGCAGCAACCGCATGCTCGTGCTGCAGTGGCGGGCCGAGGACGGCGCGCTCTACGAGACCGGGTTCCTCCCGCGCTACAAGGCCGACCTCGACCGCGTCGAGTCCGCCCTCTGGTGGCACACCGGCGAGAGCCGCGACGCCGACGCGAACCAGGGTGCTACGACCGACGCTCCTGCGACCGCCGCTCCTGCGACCGACGCCTCTGCGACCGATACCTCTGCGATCAATGCCCCTGCGACAGAAGGGAACTCCCCGTCATGACCAGTCCCGCCCACCTCGCACCGCGCGGTGCCGCCGTCCTCGTCCTCGAGGACGGGCGGGCCTTCCACGGTGAGGCGTACGGCGCCACCGGCGAGACGGTCGGCGAGGCGGTGTTCTCCACCGGGATGACCGGCTACCAGGAGACCCTCACCGACCCGAGCTACCACCGCCAGGTCGTCGTCATGACCGCCCCGCACGTCGGCAACACCGGCGTCAACGACGAGGACGGCGAGTCCGGCCGGATCTGGGTCGCCGGGTACGTCGTGCGCGACCCCGCCCTGCGCCCGTCCAACTGGCGCTCCCAGCGGTCGCTGGAGGACGAGCTGCGCGAGCAGGGCGTCGTCGGGATCAGCGGGATCGACACCCGTGCACTGACCCGCCACCTGCGTGAGCGCGGCGCGATGCGCGTCGGCATCTTCTCGGGCGAGCACGCGGACCTGTCGGTGGGCGAGCTCACCTCGGCGGTGCAGGAAGCGCCCCTCATGGCCGGCGCCGCCCTGGCCGCCGAGGTCACCACCAAGGAGGTGTACGTCGTGCCGGCGGTGGGGGAGAAGCGCTTCACCGTCGCTGCCCTCGACCTCGGCATCAAGGCGATGACCCCGACCCTGCTCGCCCAGCAGGGCATCGAGGTGCACGTGCTGCCGGCGACCTCGACGTTCGAGCAGGTCCGCGCGGTGGGAGAGGACGGCCCCGACGGCGTCTTCTTCTCCAACGGACCGGGGGACCCGTCCACCGCCGACGCCGAGGTGGCCGTGCTGCGCGAGGTGCTCGACGCGCGGATCCCCTTCTTCGGCATCTGCTTCGGCAACCAGCTCCTTGGTCGCGCGCTCGGCTTCGGCACCTACAAGCTCAAGTACGGGCACCGCGGCATCAACCAGCCCGTGATGGACCGCACCACCGGCAAGGTCGAGGTCACCGCCCACAACCACGGCTTCGCGGTCGATGCCCCGCTCGACGGCGAGGTGACCGCGCCCGCGGACGCCGACGGCACGGCATACGGACGCGTGCGGGTCTCGCACGTGTGCCTCAACGACGACGTGGTCGAGGGCCTCGAGTGCCTCGACCTGCCTGCGTACTCGGTGCAGTACCACCCGGAGGCCGCAGCAGGACCGCACGACGCGGGCTACCTGTTCGACCGGTTCGTGGAGCTCATGAACGCCAACCAGGAGAAGGGAAACCGCGCCTGATGGGCAAGCGGGAAGACATCAAGAGCGTCCTGGTCATCGGGTCCGGCCCGATCGTCATCGGCCAGGCCTGCGAGTTCGACTACTCCGGCACCCAGGCCTGCCGCGTGCTGCGCGAGGAAGGCATCCGGGTCATCCTCGTCAACTCCAACCCGGCGACGATCATGACCGACCCGGAGTTCGCCGACGCGACCTACGTCGAGCCGATCACCCCCGACGTGGTCGAGTCGATCATCGCCCGTGAGCGCCCCGACGCCGTGCTGGCCACCCTGGGCGGCCAGACCGCACTCAACTGCGCCATCTCGCTGCACGAGGCGGGCGTGCTGGAGAAGTACGGCTGCCCGCTGATCGGTGCCAACGTCGAGGCGATCCAGCTCGGCGAGGACCGCGAGAAGTTCAAGGGTGTCGTCGAGCGCTGCGGCGGCGAGTCCGCCCGCTCGCTCATCTGCCACACCATGGACGAGCTGCTGGCTGCCGCCGACGACCTCGGCTACCCCGTCGTCGTGCGCCCCTCGTTCACCATGGGTGGTCTGGGTTCGGGCTTCGCCTACGACGAGGCCGACCTGCGCCGCATCGGTGGTGCCGGGCTGCAGTACAGCCCGACCACCGAGGTGCTCCTGGAGGAGTCGATCCTCGGCTGGAAGGAGTACGAGCTCGAGGTCATGCGCGACCACGCCGACAACGTCGTCGTCGTCTGCTCGATCGAGAACCTCGACCCGATGGGCGTCCACACCGGCGACTCCATCACCGTCGCCCCCGCTCTGACCCTGACCGACCGTGAGTACCAGCGGCTGCGCGACCTCGGCATCGCGATCATCCGCGAGGTGGGTGTCGACACCGGCGGCTGCAACATCCAGTTCGCGGTCAACCCGGCCGACGGCCGGATCATCGTCATCGAGATGAACCCCCGCGTCTCCCGCTCGAGCGCGCTGGCGTCCAAGGCGACCGGCTTCCCGATCGCCAAGATCGCCGCGAAGATGGCCATCGGCTACACCCTCGACGAGGTGCCCAACGACATCACCCGCGAGACCCCGGCGTCCTTCGAGCCGTCGCTCGACTACGTCGTCGTCAAGGTGCCGCGCTTCGCCTTCGAGAAGTTCCCGGCCGCCGACCCGACCCTGACGACGACGATGAAGTCGGTCGGCGAGGCCATGTCGATCGGACGCAACTTCACCGAGGCCCTGCAGAAGGCGCTGCGGTCGATGGAGCGCAAGGACAGCACCTTCCACTGGGACGGCCCGAAGCCCGGTGTCGAGCAGGCCCGCACCTACCTCCACACGGCGAAGACGCCGACCGACGGCCGCATCGTCACGGTGCAGCAGGCGCTGCGCGGTGGCCTGTCCGTCGAGGAGGTCCACGAGGCGACCGGCATCGACCCGTGGTTCCTCGACCAGATGGAGCTCATCAACGCCGTGGCCGACCAGGTCGCCGCGGCGCCCGAGCTCACGCCGCAGCTGCTGCGGCTGGCCAAGCGGCACGGGTTCTCCGACACCCAGCTGGCGTCGTTGCGTCGCATGCCCGAGGCCGTCGTCCGTGGGGTCCGCCACGCGCTCGGCGTCCGCCCGGTCTACAAGACGGTCGACACTTGTGCGGCGGAGTTCGCAGCCCAGACGCCGTACTACTACAGCACCTACGACGAGGAGTCCGAGGTGCAGCCGCGCGAGAAGCCGGCCGTACTCATCCTGGGCAGTGGCCCCAACCGCATCGGCCAGGGCGTCGAGTTCGACTACTCCTGCGTGCACGCCAGCTTCGCCCTGCGCGAGGCCGGCTATGACACGGTGATGGTCAACTGCAACCCCGAGACCGTCTCCACCGACTACGACACCAGCTCGCGCCTCTACTTCGAGCCGCTCACCCTCGAGGACGTCCTCGAGGTCGTCAACGCCGAGCAGCAGGCCGGCCCGGTCGCCGGGGTCATCGTCCAGCTCGGTGGGCAGACCCCGCTCGGGCTCGCCATGGCGCTCAAGGAGGCCGGTGTCCCGATCGTCGGCACCAGCCCCGAGGCCATCGACCTCGCGGAGGACCGCGGTGCCTTCGGGCGCGTCCTGCACGAGGCCCGGCTGCCCGCGCCGCGCCACGGCACGGCATACAGCGCCGAGGAGGCCGTCGAGGTCGCCCGGGAGATCGGCTACCCCGTCCTGGTCCGCCCGTCCTACGTCCTCGGCGGGCGCGGCATGGAGATCGTGTACGACGACGAGACCCTCTCGGGCTACGTCACCCGCGCGACCATCGCCAGCCCGGAGCACCCGGTCCTCGTCGACCGGTTCCTCGACGACGCGATCGAGATCGACGTCGACGCCCTCTACGACGGCACCGACATGTACCTCGGCGGGATCATGGAGCACATCGAGGAGGCCGGCATCCACTCCGGTGACTCCGCCTGCACCCTCCCGCCGGTCACCCTCGGTGTCGCCGAGCTCGAGCGGGTCCGCGAGGCCACGCTCAAGCTGGCCGAGGGCATCGGCGTGCGCGGCCTGATGAACGTGCAGTTCGCCCTGGCCCAGGACGTCCTCTACGTCCTGGAGGCCAACCCGCGCGCCTCTCGGACGGTGCCGTTCGTCGCCAAGGCGACTGGGGTGCCGGTGGCCAAGGCGGCCGCCCGGGTCATGCTCGGCGCGACCATCAAGGAGCTGCGGGCGGAAGGCATGCTGCCCCCGTTCGGCGACGGCGGCACGATGCCGAGCCACGCACCCGTTGCGGTCAAGGAGGCGGTGCTGCCGTTCAAGCGGTTCCGCACCCGCGACGGCCAGGTCGTCGACAGCCTGCTCGGGCCGGAGATGCGCTCGACCGGTGAGGTCATGGGCATCGACGACGACTTCGGGACGGCGTTCGCCAAGGGGATGCTGGCCGCAGGGTCCGGTCTGCCGCGCGAGGGCAAGATCTTCGTGTCCGTCGCCAACCGCGACAAGCGCGCCATGATCTTCCCGGTCAAGCGGCTCGCCGACCTCGGGTTCACCATCGTGGCCACGACCGGCACCGCAGACGTGTTGCGCCGCAACGGGATCGCGTCGCAGGTCGTGCACAAGCACAGTGAGCGGGAGACGCCGGACGGCAGCATCGTCGACCTGATCCTGGCCGGCGAGATCGCCATGGTCGTCAACACGCCGAGCGGCCCCAACGCCCGCGCCGACGGCTACGCCATCCGAGCAGCCACGGTCTCGATGGATCGTCCGATCGTCACCACGGTGCAGGAGCTCGCTGCTGCCGTGCAGGGCATCGAGGCCCAGATGCACGGGGAGTTCACCGTGAAGCCGTTGCAGGAGCACGCCCGCGACCTCGACCTCTACGGCCGGACGCAGGCGGACCTCGACGGGGGAGCGGCGTGAGCGCGGCGACCACGCCGCACACGCGTCCGGGCAGTGGTGTCGTGCAGGTGATCGGCGAGCTGATCGCCACCCGGCGGGTCGGTGCCTACCACCACCTCACCTTCGTGGCGCCCGGCCTGGCCGAGCTCGCGAAGCCCGGGCAGTTCGTGGCCCTCGCCGTCGGCGGACCCACCAGCGCCAACCTTCTGCGTCGCTCCTTCTCCATCCACAAGGTCAGCCCCTCCGGCACGTATGGCGGGACGGTGGACGTCGTCGTCGCGGCCCACGGGCCGGGCACCCAGTGGATCACCGAGCTGCGCGCCCACGACGAGGTCGACATCGTGGGCCCGCTCGGCAGGGCGTTCCCGCTCCCCAAGGAGCCGGTGCCGTGCGTCCTCGTCGGCGGGGGCTACGGCAGCGCACCGCTGTTCTGGCTCGCGGAGGCCCTGCGCGCCCGCGGCTGCCACGTCGAGATGGTCCTCGGCGCGGCGACGGAGTCCAGGCTCTTCGGTGTCGTCGAGGCCCGTCGCTACGCCGACGGCGTCACGGTCACCACCGACGACGGGTCGCTCGGCACCAAGGGCTGGGTGTCCGACGTCCTGCCCGAGGTGATCCGTCGCACCGGTGCGGCAGTCGTCTACGGCTGTGGCCCGATGGGGATGCTCAAGTCGATCACCGACGTGGCCACCGCCGAGGGTGCCGTCGCCCAGGTCGCCGTGGAGGAGTCCATGGCGTGTGGCATCGGCGTCTGCATGACCTGCGTCATGCCGGTCGTCAGCAAGGACGGGGTCACCAAGATGGTGCGCTCCTGCGTCGAGGGGCCGGTGTTCCGCGGCGACCGCGTCCGCTGGGACGCCTTCTCCGACGGGCTGTGCCGGGTGCCGGACGACGCCGTCGGTGCGCCGAGGACGGGGGGCCACTGATGAGCGTGGACATGTCCGTCGACCTCGCCGGCCGGCGCCTGCCCAGCCCGATGATGACCGCGTCGGGGTGCGCCGCCAACGGCCGTGAGCTCGGCCGGTTCTTCGACGTCGCCGAGCTCGGGGCGTTCGTCACCAAGTCCGTCATGGCCGTCCCGCGGTCCGGACGGGGGACGCCGCGGATGGCTGAGACGCCGTCCGGGATGCTGAACTCGATCGGCCTCCAGGGGCCGGGGATCACGTCCTTCGTCGAGAACGACTTGGCCTGGCTGAAGAAGTCCGGGGCCCGGACGCTGGTCTCGATCGCCGGCAACACCAGCGGCGAGTTCGCCGACGTGGCCGCGACGCTGCGAGCCAGTGACGCGTTCGACTCCGTGGTGGGGGTCGAGGTCAACATCTCCTGCCCCAACGTCGCCAACCGCGGGCTCGTCTTCGCCTGCGACCCGCTGGCGTCCGCCAAGGTCATCGCCCTGGTGCGGGAGCAGCTCCCTCGGGACGTGCCGGTCTTCGCCAAGCTGACGCCCGACGTCACCGACATCGTCAGCGTCGCGCAGTCCTGCGTGAAGGCCGGTGCCGACGGCCTGACGATGATCAACACCCTGCTCGGCATGGTCATCGACACCGACCTCCTGCGGCCCCAGGTGGCAGGCGTCACCGGAGGCCTGTCCGGGCCCGCGGTGCGCCCCGTCGCGGTTCGCGCGGTCTGGCAGACACGTGCCGCGATGCTCGAGGGGCGACTGCCCTTCGTGCCGATCGTCGGCGTCGGGGGAGTGCGTACCGGGCGTGACGCCCTCGAGCTCGTCGCGGCCGGTGCCAGCGCGGTGCAGGTCGGCACGGCGACGTTCAACGACCCGTCGGCCCCGGTGCGGGTCGGCCGTGAGCTGGCAGACCTGTTGCAGGACAAGGGATTCGAGCGGCTCTCCGACGTCGTCGGAATCGCACACGAGAGGGTGGCACGCTGATGACCGACCAGACGACGGTGCCTGACCAGCTGACCTTCGGGCAGCGGCTGCGCACGGCCACCGATGCGTTCGGCCCCCTGTGCGCCGGCATCGACCCGCACCGGGCGCTCGTCGAGTCGTGGGGCCTGACCTACGACGTGGACGGCCTCACCCGGTTCACCGAGACCTGTGTCGAGGCGTTCGCCGGCCACGTGGGGGTCGTGAAGCCGCAGTCGGCCTTCTTCGAGGTGTTCGGCTCCCGCGGGATCGCCGTCCTCGAGCGGGCGATCGTCGCCCTGCGCGAGGCCGGCACGCTGGTCATCCTCGACGCCAAGCGCGGCGACATCGGCTCGACGATGGCGGCGTATGCGGAGGCCTACCTGGGCAAGGACGCCGTCGCGCCGGCCGACGCCCTCACCGCCAGCCCCTACCTCGGCTTCGAGGCCCTGCGCCCCGCCCTGGACCTCGCGGCGCAGACCGGTCGCGGCGTGTTCGTCCTCGGCCTGACGTCCAACCCCGAGGGGCGCACGGTCCAGCACGCGACCCTGCGCGACGTCAGCGTCGCCGAGAGCATGGTCGCCGGAGCCGCTGCGGACAACGCCGACGCGCGCTCCCAGGGCGACCTCGGCTCGGTCGGTCTGGTGGTCGGCGCGACGGTCGGCTCGGCCGTGCAGGAGCTCGGACTGGACCTCGCGGGATGCAACGGGCCGCTGCTGGCCCCCGGGGTCGGCGCGCAGGGCGGCACGAGCGAGGACCTGCGCCGGGTCTTCGGCGACGCCCTGCCGAACGTCCTGCCGTCCTCGAGCCGGGAGGTCCTCTCCGCCGGCCCGGACCCCGCCCGGCTGCGTGAGCAGGCCGTCCGCACCAGCGAGCACCTCGCCGACCTCCTGCGCTGAGGGCCCCCGGGGGCCAACAGGGTGCCGAGGGCTCGGCGAGAAACGAGCTCGTTCGGTTGCTAGAGTCCGAGTGAAGAACAGTGAACGACCGTCGCACCACCCCCGAACGCCTCACAAGGAGTTAATGCCGTGGCACTTCCCCCGTTGACGCCCGAGCAGCGAGCAGCGGCCCTGGAGAAGGCCGCTGTGGCCCGCCGAGAGCGTGCCGCCGTGAAGAACCGCCTGAAGTACGCCCAGGGCTCCCTCAAGGAGGTCATCGCCGACGGCAAGGGCAACGACGTGGTCGGCAAGATGAAGGTCTCCGCACTGCTCGAGTCGATGCCCGGGGTCGGTCGGGTGCGCGCCCGCCAGATCATGGAGGAGGTGGGCATCTCCGAGAGCCGCCGCGTCCGTGGACTCGGCGCCAACCAGATCTCCGCGCTGCTCACCCGCTTCGACGAGGCGTGAGCCACCCCGCCCCTGCCGGCGAGGAGCGGCCCCGGCGCCTCGTCGTCCTGGCCGGACCCACCGCGGTCGGCAAGGGCACGTTGTCCGCCTACGTGCGCGACCACTTCCCCGAGGTGTGGCTGTCGGTCAGCGCGACCACCCGCGCACCGCGGCCGGGCGAGGTGGAGGGCAAGCACTACCACTTCGTCGACGCTGCGGAGTTCGCCCGGATGGAGCAGGCCGGCGAGCTCATCGAGTCGGCTGTCGTGCACGGCCGCAACCACTACGGCACCCCCCGGGGCCCCGTGGAGCAGGCCTTGGGCGACCACAAGATGGCGCTGCTGGAGATCGACCTGCAGGGCGCTCGCCAGGTCCGCGAGTCGATGCCGGAGGCGCTCTTCGTGTTCCTGGCGCCGCCGAGCTGGGACGAGCTGGTCCGCCGGCTCGTCGGTCGCGGGACCGAGGACGAGGAAGAACGCACCCGCCGCCTGGAGACCGCGAAGGTCGAGCTGGCTGCGGAGGACGAGTTCGACGTGACCATCGTCAACGACGATGTTCGTCGAGCAGCCGAAGAACTCGTATCATTGATGCGATCCCACTGACATCAGCACCACCTGAACGACTTGCTTACAACAGATTGAGAGCTTCCCCCGTGTCTGGAACCGTCGCGAACCCGATCGGCATCACCAACCCCCCGATCGACGACCTGCTCACCAAGGCTGACTCCAAGTACGCCCTGGTCATCTACTCCGCGAAGCGCGCGCGCCAGATCAACGCGTACTACAGCCAGCTGCAGGAGGGCCTGCTCGAGTACGTCGGGCCGCTCGTCGACAGCCAGGTGCACGAGAAGTCGATGTCCATCGCCCTGCGCGAGATCAACCAGGGCCTGGTCACCTCCGAGCCGATCGAGAGCTGAGCCCCGGCGGGGGAGCAGGGAACGACAGCGCGATGGCGCGCATCGTCCTCGGGGTCGGTGGGGGGATCGCGGCCTACAAGGCCTGCTCCCTGCTGCGCCTGTTCACCGAGGCCGGCCACGACGTGACCGTGGTGCCGACCGAGTCGGCCCTGCGCTTCGTGGGGGCCCCGACCTGGGAGGCACTGTCCGGCAAGCCGGTCTCGGCCGGTGTCTGGGACGCCGTGCACGAGGTGCCGCACGTCCGCCTCGGCAAGTCGGCCGACCTCGTGGTCGTGGCCCCTGCCACCGCCGACCTCGTCGCCAAGGCCGCCCACGGGCTGGCCGGTGACCTGCTCACCAACGTGCTGCTCACGGCTCGCTGCCCGGTGGTCGTGGCCCCGGCCATGCACACCGAGATGTGGGAGCACCCGGCCACCCAGGCCAACATCTCCATCCTGATGGAGCGCGGGGTGCACGTCATCCCGCCCGCGTCCGGTCGCCTCACCGGCGCCGACACCGGTCCCGGCCGGCTCCCCGAGCCCGCCGACCTGTATGCCGTGTGCGAGCGGATCCTCGCCCCCGGCGCGCCCGTGGTGGTGCCGGACAAGTACGCGTCCAGCGCCCGCGCCATACCGGCTGACCGCGCCGCGCAGGGCAGTGGCGACGCGGAGGGGGACGGCCTGGAGGGCCGCACGGTCGTCGTGACCGCCGGCGGCACCCGGGAACCGCTCGACCCGGTGCGGTTCCTCGGCAACCGCAGCTCCGGCAAGCAGGGCTTCGCCCTGGCGTCGGTGGCCGCGCGCCGCGGCGCGAAGGTGGTCCTGATCGCGGCCAACACCTCGCTCGTCGCGCCGGAAGGCGTGCTCGTCGTGCCGGTGCAGACCGCGCTCGAGCTCGAGACCGCCGTCGCGGCCGCCGCCCCGGGGTCCGACGTCGTCGTCATGGCCGCCGCCGTGGCCGACTTCAGGCCCGCGCACTACACCGACGCCAAGATCAAGAAGTCCCACGACGCCGCCGACCCCGACGCCGCCCCGACGATCGAGCTGGTCCGCAACCCCGACGTGCTGGCCGACCTCGTGGCCCGCCGCGGTGACGACGCGAGCCCGGTCATCGTGGGGTTCGCGGCCGAGACCGGCGACGCGGACGGCAGCGTCCTCGACCACGCCCGTGCCAAGTTGGCCAGGAAGGGCTGCGACCTGCTCGTCGTCAACGAGGTGGGCACCGACAAGACGTTCGGCCTGGACGACAACACGGTGCACATCCTGCGGCTCGGCTCGAGCCACGTCATCGACGCCGGACCCGCACCGAAGGAAGAGATCTCTGACGCGGTGTGGGATGCCGTCCAGCAGATCCTCTGACCTAGGTACACTCGCGACGTCCGTGTGGCTCCGGCTCGCGGCCGTCAGTCAGCAGCCGCTGCCCCCGAAGGAGCATTGAGTGTCCGCACGCCTGTTCACGTCCGAGTCCGTCACCGAGGGACACCCGGACAAGATCTGTGACCAGATCTCCGACTCCATCCTCGACGCCATGCTGGCCGACGACAAGGACAGCCGCGTCGCCGTCGAGACGATGGTCACGACCGGGCTGGTCCACGTCGCCGGCGAGGTCGACACCCGCAGCTACGTGCCCATCGCCCAGATCGTGCGCGACACGATCAAGGGCATCGGCTACGACTCCTCCGAGAAGGGCTTCGACGGCGCCTCCTGCGGCGTCTCGATCTCCATCGGCGAGCAGTCCAAGGACATCGCGCAGGGCGTCGACACCGCCCACGAGAACCGCCACGGTGGGATCGACCCGCTCGACAAGCAGGGCGCCGGCGACCAGGGCCTGATGTTCGGCTACGCCTGCGAGGACACCGCCGAGCTCATGCCGCTGCCGATCTACCTCGCCCACCGCCTCGCCGAGCGCCTCACCGAGGTGCGCAAGTCCGGTCAGGTCGCCTACCTGCGTCCCGACGGCAAGACCCAGGTCACCATTGCCTACGACGGCGACAAGGCCGTCAAGCTCGACACCGTGGTGCTCTCGACGCAGCACGCGTCCGACATCTCCCTGGACGACCTGCTCGCTCCCGACATCGAGCAGCACGTCATCGCCCCCGTCCTGGCCGAGCTCGCCGAGACCGGCACGGACCTCGACATCTCGGGTTACCGGAGCCTGATCAACCCGACCGGTCGGTTCGAGATCGGTGGCCCGATGGGCGACGCCGGCCTCACCGGTCGCAAGATCATCGTCGACACCTACGGCGGCATGGCCCGCCACGGTGGCGGCGCGTTCTCCGGCAAGGACCCGTCGAAGGTCGACCGCTCCGCGGCATACGCCATGCGCTGGGTCGCCAAGAACATCGTCGCCGCCGGGCTCGCCCGCCGCTGCGAGGTGCAGGTCGCCTACGCCATCGGCAAGGCCCAGCCGGTCGGTCTGTACGTCGAGACCTTCGGCACCGAGACCGAGCCGGTCGACAAGATCCAGGCCGCGATCACCTCCGTGTTCGACCTGCGCCCCGGCGCCATCGTCGACGAGCTGGACCTGCTGCGCCCGATCTACAAGGCCACCGCCGCCTACGGCCACTTCGGCCGCACCTCGGTACCAGGCGTCAAGGACGGGTTCACCTGGGAGCGCACCGACCGCGTCGAGGCGCTGCAGCGCGCCGTCAAGGGCTGACGGCCGGCGCTCCGAACGTCCAGCCGACCCGGCCGACCCCTGCCCCGCAGGGATGTCGGCCGGGTCGACTAGTTTTCAATGGTGTCCGAGTCGGGAGCAGTCGAGCAGCTGTCGCTGATCCGTGCCGCCCTGCCCAAGGCACCGCGCCCGCCGAAGGGTCCGGACACCGCTGACACCGACCCGATCGCGGCGGTCGTCGTCGACACCGGCCTGGCCCACCTCGACCGTCCGTTCGAGTACCTCGTGCCGGCGCCCCTCGCCGAGACGGCCGTGCCCGGTGCCCGGGTCAAGGTGCGGTTCGCCGGGCAGGACCTCGACGGGTTCGTCATCGAGCGCAAGGCTGCACCCGACCACGAGGGCCGTCTTGCGCCGATCCGTCGGGTGGTCTCGCCCGAGCCGGTGCTCACCTCCCGGCAGCTGGAGGTCGCGCGCGCCGTCGCCGCCCACTACGCCGGCACCCTCGGCGACGTCCTGCGACTGTCCGTGCCCCCGCGGCACGCCGCCGCGGAGAAGGCCCTGGCGCTCGAGCCGCCGGTGACCGACCCCCTGCCTGCGCAGTCCGGTCCCGGTCCCGCGTGGAGCCGGTATGCCGCCGGCCCCGCCTACCTCTCGCGCCTCACCGCGGGCGACAGCCCCGCCGCGTCGTGGCTCGCCCTGCCCGCCACCGACCCCGCCGAGGACTGGCCGGCTGCCCTCGCGGCTGCCGCCGCAGCCACAGTGGCAGGTGGGAGGGGCGCTGTCCTGGTGGTCCCCGACCACCGCGACGTCGCGCGGGTCGACGCCGCCCTGACCACGGCCCTCGGGCCGGGACGGCACGTGCGGCTCACCGCCGACCAGGGGCCGCAGGCGCGCTACACCGCCTGGCTCAAGGTCTTGCGTGGGCACGTCTCGGTGGTCGTCGGCACCCGCGCGGCGGCATTCGCCCCGGTGCGCGACCTCGGTCTCGTCGCCTGGTGGGACGACGGTGACGACAACCACGAGGAGCCGCGCGCTCCCTACCCCCGGGTCCGCGAGGTGCTGCTGACGAGGGCCGCCATCGAGGGGGCGGCGGTGCTGTCCGGGGGCTTCACCCGGACCGTGGCCGTGCAGCAGCTCGTCGACGCGGGGGAGCTGCGTCCGATCCAGGCCGCCGCGCCCGTGCGAGGTGCCGTGCCCCGCGTGGTCGTCGCGGGTGAGGGCCTGGAGATGGAACGCGACCCCGCCGCGGCCAGCGCCCACCTGCCGTCGGTCGCCTGGCGCACCGCGAAGGCAGCCCTGGAGTCCGGACCGGTGCTGGTCCAGGTGCCGCGCCGCGGCTACGTCCCCTCGCTGGCCTGCCAGACCTGCCGGGCGCCGGCGCGGTGCGTGCACTGCGCCGGACCGATCGCCGTAACCGGACGTGGGGCCGAGCCGGGCTGCCGCTGGTGCGGGCGCGGCGTGGGCCGGTTCGAGTGCCGCCAGTGCGGTGGCCGCGAGCTGCGTTCGTCCGTGGTGGGCGCCCGACGCACCGCGGAGGAGCTGGGTCGTGCGTTCCCCGGTGTGCCCGTGCACACCTCCGGTGCCGGAGCGGTCCTCGACCGCGTGGCAGCCACGCCGGCCCTGGTCATCGCCACACCGGGAGCCGAGCCCGTGGCCGACGGAGGGTATGCCGCGACGCTCCTGCTGGACGCCTGGGCCTCCCTGGACCGTCCGACCCTCGACGCCGGTGAGGAGGCGCTGCGCCGCTGGCTGGCTGCGGCCGCACTGACCCGTGGGTCAGCCGCTCGCGGCCAGGTGGTCCTCTGCGGCGCGCCGGGGCACACCACCCTGCCCGTCATCGAGGCCCTGGTCCGCTGGGACCCGGCATGGTTCGCCGCCCGGGAGCTCGCCGACCGCGCGGCCCTGTCGCTCCCGCCGACGGTGGTCATGGCTGCGGTCAGCGGGGAGCGGCGCGCCGTCGAGGCCGCGCTGCTCCAGGCCGACCTCGCCGAGGGCACCGAGCGGATCGGCCCGCTCCCGCTGCCGGACGACGCCGTGCGCATGCTGCTGCGCGTCCCCCTGTCGGAGCGCGGGGTCCTGGCCGCGTCCCTGACCGCGATGCGTGCAGTCCGCAGCGCCCGCAAGGAGCCCGTCAGCGTGCAGGTCCGAGTCGACCCGCCCGACCCCGCGACCTAGCTGGGTCCTGAAGTGTGGTCCTACGACCTCGATCGTCAGGGCCCGGGCGACGACTGAGCGCCGGGTACGGGTGGCGGCACGGGTCGCAGGCGCCGGCGCTTCACGATGCTCGTGCCGGTGACGACGCTCATCGGCTGTACGTCCCGGGCCACCACGGTCCCTGCACCGATGACCGATCCACGACCGATCGTGACGCCGGGCGTGATCGTGGCACCTGCGCCGACCCAGACGTCGTCCTCGACGACGATCGGCGCGTGGGTGATGAAGTCGTAGCGCTCGTCGAGCTCGACCGGGTGCCCGGCCGTCGTGAGCGTGACGCGTGGACCGATCAGGACCCGGTCCCCGAGTGTGATGCCCCCGAGGTCGAGGAAGTAGCAGCCCTGGTTGATGAAGACCCGATCACCGAACGAGGCTCCCAGACCGTGGTCGCAGTAGAACGGTGGCAGCACCGTCAGCGAGTCGGGGACCGATGCCCCGAAGATCTGCGTGAGGAGCTCTCGACGTTGCTCCAGGTCGTCGAACGCCAAGGCGTTGAGGCGTGCCGTCAGCCCCATGACCACACCGACGCGTTCGGCGAAGGCCCGCGACTCGGTGGTGCGGTTGGCCATCCGTCGTTCAGTGCGCACGCGCCGATCGTGGCACGGCGACGACGTCGTGTCCGTTGCGACGCCCCGACGGCTTCACTCCCACGGGATGAGCTCCTCGGAGATGATCACGAGTCCGGCGCCGGAGGACGTGGTCCTGCGCGTCCGCGGTGTGCGCGGTGTGCCCGGTGCGCGGGGTGCGCGGGGCACGCTGGTGAGTCGTCCGGGTGGGCTGGAACCGGCTGCCTCGGGGTGGGCGAGCTCGTGGTCGGAGGGGAGTGCGGTGTCGGCCCAGCTCATGGGTCCGCCGGATGGCGGGTGGTAGGTGCCGGGTGGGATGGGCGGGTCGCCGGCTGGTGGTGGTGCGGTTTCGTCAGGCCGTGGTGGTCGGATGGGTAGGCCGTGGCGGTTGGTGACGGTCAGTCCGTCGGGTCAGTCGGGGTCGCCGGTGATGGTGTAGTCGCCGCGGTCGATGCCGTCGTGGTGTCTGGTGCACAGACAGATCTGGTTGCCGGTGTCGGTGGCGCCGCCGTCGGCCCAGGCGGTGAGGTGGTGGATCTCGACGAAGGCGGTGTTGGTGGTGGGGCAGCCGGGGAACCTGCAGCCGCGGTCGCGGTCGGTGATGAGGCGGCGGGAGCGTTCGGGCAGGATCCGCATGGCCCGGCCGACGGAGACCGGTCGGCCCTGGGTTTCCCAGACGGGTTGGACGATGCCGTCGGACAGGAACCGGCCGAGCAGCCGCATCGGGATGGCGTGCCCGCCGGTGGCCCACGCGCCGTTGGTGTCCAGGTGCAGGTAGACGCGGTAGTGCGCTGCCCGTGAGGTGGAGGTGATGGTGTCCAGCGAGCGGGATGCCATCTCCTCGAGGGCATCGGCATAGGTCGGCAGCGCGGCGTGACGATGCTCGATCGCGGTTGGGGTGGGGATGGTGTCGTTGGTGTCCGTCGAAGCGGAGCGGCGGCGGGTGAACAACGCGTCCTTGGCTTCCTTGACTGCTTGCTCGACCAAGGCTCCGATGGTGGCGGGGGCGGAGTAGCGCAGCTGGAACCGGCCGTCGGCGTCGTACGACATGGACAGGTCCGGCTTGGCGCACGCCCGGTCCTGTGCGGCGGACGCGCGGGCTGCCTCGTGCTCTTGCTGGACCTGGATCCGCGGATCCAGCGCAGTCTCAGCAGTTGTGTGGTCAGTGGTCGTGTCCTCAACGAGCGTGTGGTCTGGAGTGGGGTCGGCCGGGAAGGCGTGCATGCGGACCGCACGGCGCAGCTGGGGCACAGTCGCCTCCCGGGCGAAAGCCGTCAGCGATCGTTGGTGGGAGGCGGGGACGTGCCGGGCCAGGACGGCGACCTGGTCCAGGGACAGCTCCCCGGCGTCCAGGGCGGTCGCGGCGTCGGTGAGCTCGGCTCGTCGACGGGCGACCGCCACGATGTCGGCGGCGTGCGCCGAGGACAACCCGGCCCGGATGACGAGGTAGTGCTCGGGGGACGTGAACCCGCCTTCGCCCCAGTGCCGGCCGGTCATCACCTCGTCGATGATGTCGACCAGCTCGGCCTGGGCGCGGTTCAACCGACCCGCCACTGTCGCGGTCCGGTCCCACAGGGCACGGTTCCGCACACCCCAACCACCACCCGGACCTGTGTCCGGGAGCGCTGTGAGGGGGCTGGTCGACATACCCAAATCGTACAGGTGTTCGAATGAACTCGAAAGAGTTGTCCACATCCCAGCCGCCCGAATTCGCTGACAGCAGAACCCCATTGGGGCACTCCGCGCCGCAGCGTCCGCAGCCCCAGCGGCACGGCGCGGCGCACCATACGGTCGCACCTAGACTGGTCGCCGTGTCGATCCAGAACATCCGCCTCTTCGGTGACCCGGTGCTGCGCACCCCCGCCGAACCCGTCGTCGACTTCGACCGTGAGCTGCGCCAGCTCGTCAAGGACCTCACCGAGACGATGATGGACGCGCCGGGTGCCGGCCTGGCCGCACCACAGATCGGTGTGGGACTGCGGGTCTTCACCTACTGGATCGACGGCGAGCTCGGCCACCTCGTGAACCCTGACCTCGCCCTGTCCGAGGAGATGCAGGACGGTGACGAGGGCTGTCTGTCGTTCCCGGGGATGAAGTTCCCGACTCCGCGGTCGCTGCGCGTGGTGGCCAAGGGCTTCAACCAGTTCGGCGAGCCGGTCCTCCTCGAGGGCTCTGAGCTGATGGCCCGCTGCATCCAGCACGAGACCGACCACCTCGACGGCATCCTGTTCATCGACCGGATGGACCGGGAGCAGCGCAAGCTCGCGATGCGGGCCATACGCGAGGCGCAGTGGTCCGGCGAAGCCGCCCCCACCGTCAAGGTCAGCCCGCACGCGACGTTCGGCAGGAGCCTGTGAGCCTGCGACTGGTCTTCGCGGGCACCCCCGAGGTCGCGGTCCCGGCCCTGTCCGCCCTGCACGCCTCGGACCACGAGGTCGTCGCTGTCGTCACGCGCCCCGATGCCCGAGCAGGCCGTGGCCGTGGGCTCGCTGCGTCGCCGGTGCGGCAGTGGGCCGAGGAGCACGACCTCGAGGTGCTCACCCCCGCCCGACCCGGCGAGGACGACTTCCTGGAACGGTTGCGCGAGCTCGAGCCCGACGTGTGCCCCGTCGTGGCCTACGGCGCCCTCATCCCGCGCGTGGCCCTCGACGTCCCGCGCCACGGCTGGGTCAACCTGCACTTCTCCCTGCTCCCCGCATGGCGCGGCGCTGCCCCGGTGCAGCACGCGATCATGGCCGGTGACGAGATGACGGGCGCCTCGACCTTCCGCATCGAAGAGGGCCTGGACACCGGCCCCGTGTATGGCGTCATGACCGAACGCATCCGACCCACCGACACCTCGGGCGACCTGCTCGGTCGGCTCGCCGAGGGTGGTTCGGGCCTGCTCGTGGCCACGATGGACGGCATCGAGGACGGTTCGCTGAAGCCTGTCCCGCAGGGCGCCGAGGGCGTCTCGCTCGCGCCGAAGATCGGGGTGACCGACGCGCAGGTGCGTTGGGACCGGCCGGCGATCGCGGTCGACCGGCTGGTCCGAGGCTGCACGCCGGCACCCGGTGCGTGGTCGACGTTCCGCGGCGAGCGCGTCAAGATCGCCCCGGTGGCCCTGACGGAGTCCGACGCCCCGGTAGGGCTGGCCCCCGGCGAGGTCGTCGCCGGCCGGCGTGAGGTCTGGGTCGGCACGGCGAGCACCCCCGTGGTGCTGGGGCAGGTGCGCCCGCACGGCAAGAAGGACATGACCGCGGCCGACTGGGCCCGCGGCGTACGCATCGCACAGGGAGAGTGCTTCACCATGGTCGAGGCGCAGGCATGAGTGACACCGGGTCCGACGGCGGCCGACCGGGCGGTGGCGACCGGCGCAGCGGCGGCCCGCGCCGCAACGCCCAAGGACGTCAGCGGCCCGACCGCGCCCACGGCGGACGCGAGCGCTCGGTCCAGAAGCCCAGCGAGCGCGGCCGCACCAGCGACCCCCAGCGGTTGGCCGCCTACACCGTGATGCGCGCCGTCGCCGACGGCGCCTACGCCAACCTCGAGCTCCCGCGGGTGTTGCGCGACAAGGACATCCGCGGTCGCGACGCCGCGTTCACCACCGAGCTCGTGTATGGCGCGGTGCGCATGCACGGCTTGTACGACGCCATCATCGCTGTCGCCGCAGCCCGGCCGATCTCGAAGATCGACGAGAACGTCGTCGACACGCTGCGCCTCGGCGCCCACCAGCTGCTGGGGATGCGCGTGCCGACCCACGCCGCCGTCGACGAGACGGTGGCGCTGGCGCGCAAGGTCAACGGCGCCGGTGCCGCGGGCTTCGTCAATGCCGTGATGCGCCGCATCAGCGAGCGCGACCTCGACGAGTGGCTGGCCGAGGTCGTCCCGGCGGACGGCGACCTCACGACCCAGCTGTCGGTCGAGCACTCCCACCCGGAATGGGTCGTCAAGGCGCTGCGGGCAGCCCTGCTCGGCCACGGTGCGGCAACCGCCGACACCATCGACGAGGAGCTCGCTGCCCTCGTCGCGTCGGACAACGCTCCCGCCAAGGTCTCGCTCGTGGCACGTCCCGGTCTCAGCAGCGTCGACGAGCTGGTGGGCGACGGTGCTGAGGCGTCGTGGCTCTCACCGGTCGGGGCGGTGCTCCCGGGAGGCGACCCGGGCGCCATACGGGCGGTGCGTGAGGGGCGGGCCGCGGTGCAGGACGAGGGCTCCCAGCTCGTGGCGCTCGCCCTCGCGTCGGTCCCGGTGGACTGCGACGGACCCGAGCAGTGGCTCGACCTGTGCGCCGGCCCCGGAGGCAAGGCGGGGCTCCTGGCCGCGCTCGCGCTGCAGTCCGGCGCCGACTTCACCGCCAACGAGGTGAGCGACCACCGGACCGAGCTGGTGCGCCAGACGCTGCGCCCGGCGTTCCTGCAGGCCGGCGCCCAGGGCCGGAGCATCGAGGTCCGCACCGGCGACGGTCGGTTCTACGGCGAGGACGAGCCCGGTCGCTACCAGCGGGTCCTCGTCGACGCACCGTGCACCGGGCTGGGCGCCCTGCGCCGACGCCCCGAGGCGCGGTGGCGGCGGACCCCGGCAGACCTCGCGGACCTCGGCAAGCTCCAGCGCGAGCTGCTGGCGTCGGCCATCGACGCCACGGCGCCCGGGGGAGTCATCGCCTACGCGACCTGCAGCCCGCACCTGGCCGAGACCCAGTTCGTCGTCCGCGACGTCACCCGCAAGCGCGCCGACGTCGAGCTCGTCGACGCGCGACAGCATGTCCGCGACGCCTCGGGCGAGCTGGTGGACCTCCCCGGCGATGGGGAGACCGTGCAGCTGTGGCCGCACGTCCACGGCACCGACGGCATGTTCTTGGCCCTGCTCCGCAAGGCCTGACCCGAGCAGCCGCGAGGCTTGACGCGAGCTGCGCTCAGGCGTCGAGCCCGGCCAAGACCGACCGCAGCTCGGCCAGCGCCGGCTTGGCGCCCAGCTGCTCGTGGTCGGCGATCGCCTCGTGCAGGAGCCGGCGGCCGGTCTCCCGGTCGCCGAGCTGGAGCGCGACCAGCGCTGCGGCGCGGGCGAGCACGGCGTCCAACGGCGGCGACTGGCAGCGGGAAGCCTGCTCCTGGGCGAGGGCGAGGTGCTTCCCCGCCTCCAGGCCGTTGCCGAGGGCAGCCTGCACCGTCGCAGCCAGGGCATGCGCCTCGGCAAGGGCGACGGGTTCGTCCGGTCGAGACTGCAGACCCTCCAACCCGGCGTTCACCAGGGGAAGGGCCTCAGCGACGGCGCCGGTCTCGACGCGCATCCGTGCGATCAGCAGGGTGCACAGGGCGGCGTCGAGCTGGGCGGCCTGGGCGCTGGATCCCGCGAAGGTCGCCCGGGCGGTCCGGGCCAGGCGTTCGCCCTCGGTGAGGTCGCGCCGGCGCAGGCGCAGGTCCGCGAGCAGTCGCAGCCGTGCTGCCTCCTCCATCGGGTCCGCGGCGGCTGCGGCCAGCAGGTCCTCGGCCACCGTGTCCTCACCGGCCTCGACGGCCGCCTGCGCGCGCAGCCGGCTGAGCGGTCCCTGGGGCGGGTGGTGCCCGAGCATCCGCGCGACCTCGCCGTAGCGGCCCATGCCGATGAGGGCGCTGGCCCGCAGGGTCGAGGCGGTCGGGGCCGTGCCGGCAGGAGGCAGGTAGGTGCCGTCGTCGGCAGACGTGGCGAGCAGGTCCAGCGCCAGGCGGAACCGACCGCTGCGCACCGCGCTCGTCGCCTGGGCCAGCCGCGCCGGGTCCAGCAGCGGTCCGGGCTGCAGGTCGTGGTCGAGGACCTGCTGGTGGTGCCCGGCCGTCAGCAGCTCGTCGATCCTTGTGAGCAGCCCCTGGCGACGGCGGGTCCGCGCCATCACGAGACCGAGACCGAGCACGCACGCGAGCATCGGCGCCCACACCCACATCATGGCGCTGATCATGCCCGTGGTGGGCGGCTCGGAGGTCGAAACCGGCGTTGACTGACCGTTAGGGTGAGCGCCGTGCAGATCTCGCCCAGCATCCTGTCGGCCGACTTCGCCAACCTCGAGTCCGAGCTGGCTCGCATCCGCAACGCGGACTGGGCTCACGTCGACGTCATGGACGGTCATTTCGTCCCGAACCTCACCCTCGGACTGCCCATCGTCGAAGCCCTCGCGCGCGTCAGCCCGATCCCGCTGGACTGTCACCTCATGATCGAGGACCCCGACCGCTGGGCACCGCAGTACGCCGAGGCCGGCGGCTCGTCGGTCACCTTCCACGTCGAGGCCGCGGCCGACCCGCGTGCGGTGGCCAGGTCCATCCGCGCCGCCGGTGCGCGCTCCGGTATGGCGCTCAAGCCGGGGACCGCGTTCGCGCCCTACGAGGAGCTGCTCGGCGACCTCGACATGGTGCTGGTCATGACTGTCGAGCCCGGGTTCGGCGGGCAGTCGTTCATGGCCGACCAGATGCCGAAGGTTGCCCAGGTCCGCGAGGCCGTCCGCCGACGAGGGGGCGAGGTGTGGGTGCAGGTCGACGGGGGAGTCTCGGCCGCCACGATCGAGCAGTGCGCCGAGGCCGGTGCGGATGTCTTCGTCGCCGGGTCCGCCGTGTACGGAGCCCAGGACGCGGCGGTCGCGGTGGACGAGCTGCGCGCGCTCGCCACCGCTCACCAGCACTGACCGCATTCCCGGCCCTCCGGTGAGGACCGTCACGCGGACTGCGGCTACGCGCACCGGTGCGCACGCTGGCATACTGGGGAGCACGTGCTCCGGGGTCGGTGCAATTCCGAACCGGCGGTGACAGTCCGCGACCCGGCCGCAGCCAGCGGCCGGTTGACCTGGTGGAACTCCAGGACCGACGGTGAAAGTCCGGATGGTAGGCAGCACGCAAGGCAGGACCCTCGGTCCTGCCCGGTGGTGGCGACGTCCCACGTCGCAGCCCCCGGGCACCCGTCGACCCTGCACGCACGTCCCCCGGAGCTCGACCGATCGGTCTCGAGCACGAGGGCAGGACGATGCAGCAGCAGCACGACGGAGTCGGCGGGGCCGACAGGGATGTGACGTGGATGCGCCGCGCCCTGGAGCTGGCCGCCCGGGGACGGCGACCCGACCCCAACCCGCGCGTCGGCTGCGTCCTCGTGTCGGCCGCCGGCGAGCTGGTCGCCGAGGGCTGGCACCGGGGAGCGGGAACCCCCCACGCCGAGGTGGACGCGCTGGCGCAGGCAGGTGAGCGTGCCCGCGGGGCCACCGCCTACGTCACGCTCGAGCCCTGCAACCACACGGGCCGCACGCAGCCGTGCGCCCAGGCGCTGCTGTCGGCCGGGGTGACCCGCGTCGTGCACGCCCAGTCCGACCCCAACCCGCGCGCCGCCGGCGGTGCGGACGTGCTGCGCAGTCACGGGGTGGACGTCACGAGCGGGGTCCTGGAGCAGGAGGCCATCGACCTCAACGCCACGTGGACCCACCTCGTCACGACCGGCCGCCCCTGGGTGACCTGGAAGCTCGCCTCGACCCTCGACGGTCGCAGCGCCGCCGCCGACGGGACGAGCCAGTGGATCACCGGGCCGGTCGCCCGCGACGACGTGCACGCCCAGCGAGCCCGGTGCGGTGCCGTCATCATCGGCACCGGCACCGCCCTCACCGACGACCCGCGGCTGACGGCACGTCGCGCGGACGGCACGCTCTTCGAGGACCAGCCGCTGCGGGTCGTCGTGGGGGAGCGCGACCTGCGGCCCGGCGCTCGCGTCCTCGACGACAGCGCGCCGACGTGGCACCTGCGGACGCGCGACCCGAAAGAGGTCCTCGCCCGGCTCGCCGACGAGGAGATCCACCACGTCTGGCTCGAGGGCGGGCCGACGATGGCGGCGGCGTTCCTCGCGGCGGGGCTCGTCGACGAGGTCGTCGCCTACGTCGCTCCAGTCTTCCTCGGCCGAGGGCGCCCTTCCGTGGGCGACCTCGGCATCACCACCATCGCCGACGCCCTGCGCCTCGAGCCGACCGACATCACCGTCCTCGGCACCGATGTGCGAATCACCGCTTCCCTGAAGGAGATCCACTGATGTTCACCGGAATCGTCGAGGAGCTCGGCCAGGTGGTCGGGCTCGACTCCGGCGACGACTCGGCCCGGCTCACCGTGAGCGGTCCGCTCGTGACGACCGACGCCGTCCACGGCGCCTCGATCTCGGTGAACGGCGTGTGCCTCACCGTCGTCGAGCACGGCGGGGGAGAGTTCACCGTCGACGTCATGGCCGAGACGCTGCGCCGGTCCAGCCTCGGCGCCCTGGTGCCCGGCGCCAGGGTCAACCTCGAGCGGGCGATGCCGGCAAGCGGCCGCTTCGGGGGGCACGTCGTCCAGGGCCACGTCGACGGCACCGCGACCATCACCCAGCGCATCCCCGGCGACCGCTGGGAGGTGGTGGGATTCACGCTCCCGCCCGACCTCGCCCGGTACGTCGTCGAGAAGGGGTCCATCACCGTGGACGGGGTGAGCCTCACCGTGGCCTCCGTCGACGACACGTCCTTCACCGTCTCGCTCATCCCGACCACGCTCGACCTCACCACGCTCGGCCACAAGGACGTCGGTGACCCGGTCAACCTCGAGGTCGACGTCATCGCCAAGTACGTCGAGCGGCTCATGACCCAGCCCACCCAGGAGGACCACGCATGAACGTGCTCGAACGGCTCTTCGAGGCCCAGCTGACGATCGGCTCCCAGCAGATCCTGTGGCGCGAGGTCGTGGGCAACGCCTTCGGGTTCGCCTCGGCCATCGGGGGCATGCGGCGGCGCGTCTGGGCGTGGCCGGTGGGCATCGTCGGCAACGCGTTGCTCTTCACCGTCTTCTTCGGCGTCGCGTTCTCGAACCCGCAGCACACCACGCTCTACGGCCAGGCCGGGCGCCAGGTCTTCTTCATCATCACGAGCATCTACGGCTGGTGGCGGTGGCGGCAGGTGCGCCGGGTCAACCGCGCCGAGGGCACCGACCGCCCCGCGATCACCCCTCGCTGGGCGACCTCCCGGGAGCGGCTGGCCTACCTCGGATTCTGGCTGGTCGGGGTCGTGGTGCTGCAGTGGGCCTTCTCCGCGATCGGTGCCGGGTTCCCGGCGCCGCGCTGGTACTTCTGGTGCGACGCCTGGATCTTCGTCGGGTCCATCGTCGCGACGTACGCGATGGCTCGCGGATGGAACGACTTCTGGCTCGCCTGGATCGGTGTCGACCTCGTGGGGGTGCCGCTGCTGGTGCACTCCAAGTTCTATCCGTCCGCCGTCCTGTATGCCGTGTACGGCGGCCTGGTCGTCTATGGCTTCTTCGTGTGGCTCAAGGCGTCCCGCGAGGAGAGCAGCCCCGAGCGCGAGCTGGTGGAGGTCGGGGCATGAGCCGGCTGTCGACGATCGAGCAGGCGCTCGAGGCGCTGCGGGGAGGTCGGCCGGTCCTCGTCACCGACAGCGAGGACCGCGAGAACGAGGGTGACGTCGTCCTCGCCGCGCAGACCCTCACCGACGAGTGGCTGGCGTGGACCATCCGACACACGAGCGGTTACCTCTGTGCGCCCGTGACCGGCGCCGACGCCGACCGGCTCGGGCTGCCGCTCATGGTCGCCGACAACCGTGACCCGCGGCGGACCGCCTACACCGTCACGGTGGATGCCGCCGAGGGCGTGACCACCGGCATCAGTGCGGCAGACCGGGCCCGGACCATCCGCCTGCTCGCCGCGCCGTCGTCGACGGTGGAGTCGTTCGTGCGACCAGGGCACGTGATCCCGTTGCGGGCCAAGGACGGCGGTGTCCTCGAGCGGCCCGGCCACACCGAGGCCGCCGTCGACCTCTGCCGACTGGCCGGGCTCGCCCCGGTGGGCGCCATCGGGGAGCTGGTCAACGACGACGGCACCATGATGCGGCTGCCCGAGGTCCTCGAGACGGCCGAGCGTGCGGACCTCCCCGTCGTGACGATCGCCCAGCTCATCGCGTGGCGCCAGCGCCACGACCGGGTCAGGCGGTTGGCCGACACCGAGCTGCCCACCGCGCACGGGACCTTCCGCGCCGTCGGCTACCGCGACGTCCTCAGCGGTGCCGAGCACCTCGCGCTGGTCAGCCCCCGCGGCCTGGTCGGGCGAGCACCGTTGGTGCGACTGCACTCCGAGTGCCTCACCGGTGACGTCTTCGGCTCGCAGCGCTGCGACTGCGGCCCCCAGCTCGAGCGCGCCATCGAGCGAGTCGCCGCCGAGGGGGGCGCCGTCGTCTACCTGCGGGGCCACGAGGGTCGCGGCGTGGGGCTGGTGTCCAAGCTCCAGGCCTACGGCCTGCAGGACCAGGGGCTCGACACCGTCGACGCCCAGGTCGAGCTCGGACTGCCCATCGACGCCAGGGAGTATGCCGCCGGTGCGGCAGTGCTCGTCGACCTCGGGATCGACGCGGTGCGGCTCCTGACGAACAACCCGCTCAAGGTCGAGGCGCTGCGCGAGCACGGCATCGAGGTGCCGGCCGTCGAGCCGATCAGCATCGCGCCGCTGCCGACCAACGAGGCGTACCTGCGCACCAAGCGCGACCGGATGGGGCACCGCCTCGTCATCGACGGCACGGACCAAGGAGCATCGGCATGACGGGGACAACGGCATGAGCGGCCACGGAGCACCGACGATCGCGGTCGACGGGACAGGCCTGCGGGTGGCCGTGGTCGCCTCCTCGTGGCACGACGTCGTCATGGACGGGCTCGTGGCGGGGGCGGTCCGTGGCCTGGCCGATGCCGGGATCGAGGACGCCGCCGTGGTGCGCGTCCCCGGGACCGTCGAGCTGAGCGTCGCCTGCGCCCGCCTGGCCCCCACGCACGACGCCCTCGTGGCGCTCGGTGTCGTCATCCGTGGCGGCACGCCGCACTTCGACTACGTCTGCTCGGGGGTGACCACCGGGCTGACCCAGGTCAGCACCAGCACCGGGGTGCCGATCGGGTTCGGGGTGCTGACCTGCGACGACGAGCAGCAGGCGCTCGGCCGGGCGGGACTTGAGGGCTCCACCGAGGACAAGGGTCACGAGGCCGCCACGGCCGCCGTCGCCACCGCCGTCACCCTGCGCGACCTCCACGTCTGACAGGGGGACTCCACACCCGCTTTGCGCGGGCGCCGTTGCCCGTGACTACGCTCAGTCGGTGACTGACAACGCGATGCGACGGGCCCTGGCCCGGGCCAGGGACGGCAAGGCCCTCGACGGTTCGGAGGCGTTGGTCCTGCTCGGCGCCCGTGGTGACGACCTCGAGCAGCTGTTCACCTCGGCGAGCCGTGTCCGCGACGCGGCCATGGTCGCTGCCGGACGACCCGGGGTCGTGACGTACTCGCGCAAGGTGTTCATCCCCTTGACGCGGTTGTGCCGCGACCGTTGCCACTACTGCACGTTCGCAACGGTCCCCGGTCGTCTCCCGGCGCCATACCTCTCGCCCGACGAGGTGCTGGAGATCGCCCGGGCCGGCGCGGCGCAGGGCTGCAAGGAGGCGTTGTTCACCCTCGGTGACCGTCCCGAGGACCGCTGGCCGGCCGCCCGTGAGTGGCTGGACGCGCACGGGTACGACGACACGTTGTCCTACGTGCGCGCCATGTCGATCCGGGTGCTCGAGGAGACCGGCCTGCTGCCGCACCTCAACCCCGGCGTCATGTCCTGGTCGGACCTGCAGCGGCTGAAGCCGGTCGCCCCGTCGATGGGGATGATGCTCGAGACCACCTCGCGGGCGGTGTTCGAGGAGCCCGGGGGAGCGCACTACGGCTCGCCCGACAAGGACCCCGCGGTGCGCCTGCGCGTGCTCGAGGACGCCGGCCGGGTGGGGGTGCCGTTCACCACGGGCATCCTCGTCGGCATCGGTGAGAGCGCCCAGGACCGCGTCGACAGCATCCTCGCGATCCGCCACGTGGCACGGGAGTTCGGCACCGTCCAGGAGTGCATCGTCCAGAACTTCCGCGCCAAGGACGACACAGCGATGCGTTCGACGCCCGACCTCGGGGCGGAGGAGTACCTCGCCACGATCGCCGTCACCCGGCTGCTGCTCGGGCCCACGGTCACCGTGCAGGCGCCCCCGAACCTGTCCGAGCCAGCCGAGGTCGCCCGGCTGCTGGCCGCCGGGGTGGACGACTGGGGTGGCGTCTCCCCGGTCACGCCCGACCACGTGAACCCCGAACGTCCCTGGCCCGAGATCGAACGGCTCGAGCAGTGGACCGCCGAGTCGGGGCTGCAGCTGGCCGAGCGCCTCACCGCCCACCCGCGTTTCGTCCGCGGCGGGCTCTCCGGCGACGAGCCGTGGTTCGACCCGCGGGTCCGGCCGCACGTCGCCGCCCTCGCCGACCCGGTGACCGGCCTCGCCCGCGAGGGAGCCACTGCGACCGGTATGCCGTGGCAGGAGCCCGACGGCGGCGTTGCCGACCTCGGGGTGGGATCGGGACGCACCGACCTCCACGCGAGCATCGACACCACCGGCCGCACCGCCGACCGCCGCAGCGACTTCGACCAGGTCTACGGCGACTGGGACGAGGTCGCGACCCGCATCGACGCGAGCGCCGCGGTCCTGCCGAGCGACGCCCGGTCGGCCCTCGCGCGCGCCGAGGCGGACCCGTCCGGCCTCTCGGACGCCGACTACCTCACGCTCTTCACCGCCGACGGCGCGGACCTCGAGGCCCTGACGTCGCTGGCCGACCACCTGCGGCGCGAGGTCGTCGGTGACGACGTCACCTACGTCGTGAACCGCAACATCAACTTCACCAACGTCTGTTACGTCGGCTGCCGGTTCTGCGCCTTCGCCCAGCGCAAGACCGACGCCGACGCGTACACGTTGTCGCTGGAGGAGGTCGGCACCCGGGCAGCGGAGGCCCAGGCGCTCGGCGCCACGGAGGTCTGCCTCCAGGGCGGGATCTCCCCGGACCTCAAGGCAGGTGCCTACGCCGACATCGTCCGCGCGGTGAAGTCTGCGGCACCCGGCATCCACGTGCATGCGTTCTCTCCCATGGAGATCGCCACGGCGTCGGCCAAGCAGGGCGTCTCCGCCCGCGCGTGGCTGGAGGAGGTCAAGGACGCCGGGCTCGACTCCATACCGGGCACGGCCGCCGAGATCCTCGACGACGAGGTGCGCTGGGTCCTGACCAAGGGCAAGCTCCCGGCCGACCAGTGGCTCGAGATCGTCGCCACGGCGCACGAGCTCGGCATCCCGAGCAGCTCGACGATGATGTACGGCCACGTCGACCACCCACGCCACTGGGTCGGGCACCTGCGTCGGTTGCAGGAGCTGCAGGACCGTACGGGCGGCCTGACGGAGTTCGTCCCGTTGCCGTTCGTGCACACCAACGCACCCGTCTACCTCGCCGGCCTCGCCCGACCGGGGCCCACGCTGCGCGACAACCGCGCCGTCCACGCCGTCGCGCGGCTCATGCTGCACGGCCGGATCGACCACGTGCAGACCTCATGGGTCAAGCTCGGTGTCGAGGGCACCCGCGCGATGCTCACCGGCGGGGCCGACGACCTCGGCGGGACGCTCATGGAGGAGACCATCAGCCGGATGGCGGGGTCCGAGCACGGGTCCGCCAAGACGGTGGCCGAGCTCACCGAGATCGCCGGCGGCATCGGGCGACCGGTCCGGGAGCGCACGACGACGTACGGCGCGCCGGCTCGGACCGTCCCGGCCTGACCGGTTCCGCCCGCGGTCCGGCTCGCGGTCCGGGTTCGGCCGGGGCGGCGCCCACCCGTACCCTTGACGCGTGAAGACCTTCGACGCCCTGTACGCCGAGCTGGCCGACAAGGCGGTGACGCGCCCCGAGGGGTCTGGCACCGTCCGCGAGCTGGACGCCGGCGTGCATGCCATCGGCAAGAAGATCGTCGAGGAGGCCGCCGAGGTGTGGATGGCCGCGGAGCACGAGGGCAAGGAGCGCACGGCCGAGGAGATCAGCCAGCTGCTCTACCACCTGCAGGTGCTCATGATCGCCTCCGACATCAGCCTCGACGACGTCTACACCCACCTCTAGGAACCACGTCCATGCTGCGAATTGCCGTGCCCAACAAGGGCTCCCTGTCCGAGGCCTCTGTCGAGATGCTGCGCGAGGCGGGCTACCGCGTCCGCCGCGACAGCAAGGAGCTCGTCCTCACCGACGCCGACAACGACGTCGAGTTCTTCTACCTGCGCCCGCGCGACATCGCCGTCTACGTCGGCTCCGGGACCGTCGATTGCGGCATCACCGGTCGTGACCTGCTGCTGGACTCCGGCAGCGCAGCCATCGAGGTGATGACGCTCGGCTTCGGCGGCTCGACCTTCCGGTATGCCGCGAAGCCCGGGACGTGCGCGTCCGTCGAGGAGATCGCCGGTCGCCGGGTCGCCACGAGCTACTCGGGCCTGGTCGAGAAGCACCTCGCCGACCAGGGCATCAGCGCCCGGGTCGTGCGGCTCGACGGTGCGGTCGAGACCGCCATCACCCTCGGGGTGGCCGACGTCATCGCCGACGTCGTCGAGACCGGCACCACCCTGCGCCAGCAGGGCCTCGAGGTCTTCGGCGAGGAGATCCTGCGCAGCGAGGCCGTCCTCATCCGCCGCGAGGGCAGCCACGAGACCGCGGCGGTCGAGGTGCTCCGGCGCCGGCTGACCGGTGTCATCACCGCCCGCCACTACGTCATGCTCGACTACGACGTGCCCGTCGACCTGGTGGAGAGCGCCTGCGCGATCACCCCCGGCCTGGAGTCGCCGACCGTGTCGCAGCTGCAGAACAAGGACTGGGCTGCCGTCCGGGCGATGGTGCCGCGGTCGCGCACCAACGCGATCATGGACGAGCTCTGGGACCTCGGCGCGAGGGCGATCCTCGTCACCGACATCGCCGCGTGCCGGCTGTGAGCGACTCCGACGCCCACGGCCGGGCCGACGAGGCCAAGGCCTTCGCCGTGTTCCAGCCCCGGCGCGGGCGGGTCGTCGCACTCGGCTTCGCGGTCGCGACGCTGCTGCTGTTCGCCGTCATCGCCGTCCTGCTGCCCGGGCCCGCGCAGGGCGGCACCTGGCGCACGGGGGACAAGATCTTCTTCGCCGGAGTCGGGGTGGCGATCGCCTTCCTGCTCTGGCGGTTCGCCTCGATCCGCGCGATCCCGACGCGGGACGGCATCTCCGTCCGCAACCTCATCACCACCCGGGTGCTGCCCTGGCGCAGCATCGTCGACGTCCGGTTCGGTGGCGGTGACCCGTGGGTCACCGTCGAGCTCGACGACACCGACACCTTGGCGATCATGGCCATCCAGAAGGCTGACGCGGAGTACGGCAGGTCGGAGGCCAGCCGGCTCGCAGCCCTGGTGCAGGCGCTCGGCCCGTCGGCGAAGAGCCCGGACGTCACCGCCGGCTGAGGGCTGAGCGCAGCAGTAACCGCGCTCAGTGGACCTTGCGCAGCCCCGGCCGCAGCAGGAACGCCACTGCCAGCTGGCCGAACATGAGCAGGGTCAACGACATCCACACAGCGTCGAACCCACCGGTCGCGTCCCGGACGGCGCCCATCGTCGCCGGCCCGAGTGACGCCAGGCCGTAGCTGAACAGGAACGCCATACCGGCGAGCCGTGCGCTCGCGGAAGGGGTGGCGGCGTAGTCGACCATGAGCACCAGGCCCAGGGCGAAGGCCGCGCCCTGCCCCAGGCCGAGGACGACCGCCCAGGCCCAGGGCAGGGCACCGGGGGCGAGCCACAGCCCGGCCTGCCCGATCAGACCCAGGAGCGAGGCCGCCACGAGCAGGATGCGCCGGTCGTGGACGCGGTCGGTGAGGGCAGGGGCGAGCAGGCCCGAGACCAGCTGGGCGGCCGTGAACGCACTGAGGAGGTATCCGGCGTGCGTCGGGTCCCAGCCGCGGGCGGCGTAGGTGGGGGAGAGCCAGGCGAGGGAGGAGTAGAACTCGATCGACTGGACGGCGAGGTAGGCCGCGATGAGCCAGGCGGTCAGGTGGGTCCACGGGAGCCTGGCTGCCGTGACGACGACCGGGTGGGCCGCGCGGTGGCGGGTGTGGCCGCGCCACACGGGGATCCACGCCAGCGCGCCGACGACCCCCAGCAGGGACCACGAGCCGAGCGAGGCCTGCCACGACCCGAGCCACCCCTGGAGGGGGACGGACAGGGCCGACGAGGCGCCCGCGCCGCCCATCATCGCCAGCATGTAGAGGCCGGTGACCAGTCCAGCGCGCTCGGGTGGGAAGAGCTCCTTGACCAAGCCGGGCAGCAGGGTCCCGCCGATGGCGATGCCGACGCCGGCGACGAACGTCGCGACATACAGCAGCCACGCCTGGCCCCCGCCGAAGCGCAGGGCGAGACCGACCGCGACGCAGACCACGGACACCTCGATGGCGCCGGCAGCGCCGATGCGGATCGCCACCCGCTGCGCGAGCGGGGCGAACACCCCCATGCAGAGGACCGGCAGCGCGGTCAGGGCACCGAGGGCGGCGTTCGAGAGGCCGAGGTCAGCGCCGATGGAGGCGACCACCGGGGGGACGCTGGCCATCGCCGTGCGGAGGTTGACGGCCACGGCCACCAGCCCGAGAGCCATCAGCCAGAGGGGAGGGAGGTGGTGTCGTCGCGCAGTCATCGACGCCAGTGTTCCAGCAGGGGGTTCAGCTCTCCTCCGCGGTGTGCGTCATCGACTCCGGCACCATCTCGCGAGCCTCCTCGTGCGGCAGGCCGGTGAGCATGAGCAGGTCCACCACCATCGAACGGATCTGGGCACGCATCACCTCGCCGGACAGCCCCGAGGAGGGGTCGAGGACCGCGCTCGCCTCCGCGATGCGGTGCAGCCCCACCCGCGCGTGCGTCGGCAGGCGGCGTTCGGCGAGCTCGCGCGAGATGTCGCTGGTGGTCTCGGCGAGCGCCTCCAGCAGCCGCAGGTAGCCGGTCGGCACCGGCTCGTCGCGCCAGGTCGCGATCGCCGCCCGGCGGACGAGGACGCGCAGGTTGCGGATGGCGCGGTCGAGCGGCTCGAGGAGGTCGGCGATGGCCTGCACCGCCGGGAGGTGACGCCGCCGGAACGGCGAGAACCGGACGACGGCGATGCCTTCCGCGGACAGTGCCCGGGCCTCGTCGAGCATGGACTCGGAGTCCCTGGCCCGGGACAGCGTGGCCGTCGCGAGGTCGGAGTCGCCCTCGCGCAGGGACCGGACGGTGTCGGTGAGGATCTCGCTGATCTCCCCGACGACCAGCGAGGCCTGTTGGCGGGGCCTTCGCAACGGGGCCGCCGGGGCGAAGAGGGTGAAGACGAGGGCGACCGTGCCGCCGACCACGGCGTCGAGCCAACGGGTGAACGCGTACCCCGGGGCGGCGACCAGGGTGGTGACGATGACCGACTGCACGCCCGCTTGCGTGGTGAGCAGCATGCCTGCACCGAGCAGCGCCGCGACGCTCATCGACAGCACCACGACCACGACGATCTGCCAGGCACCCGTGCCGAAGAAGTGGACGAACGCGTCGCCGACGAAGACCCCCACGGCGACGCCGAGCATGACCTCGCCCACCCTGCGCAGCCGCTGGCCGTAGGACAGCCCGAGGGAGACGATCGCCGTGACCGGCGCGAAGAACGGCCGGACGTGACCGAGCCCCGCGGTCGCCACCCACCACGCGACCGCGGCGCCGACGCCGCACTGCACGATGAAGAACAGCCGGCTGACCATGCGGGCCGTGCGGGCCTTGGCCTCGCGCCGCGACCTGGCCGCTGCCCGCGCAAGGTCCTGCGAGGTCGGGGGGCGCGTGCGGGCGACGCCGCGACCGAACATCGCCCGGACCCGGGCGAGGCGCTCAGGACTCACAGGCGTCAGCCGTTCCGGAGGTCTGCCGCGGGGGAGGACATGCGCCGAGTATGGCTCGGGTCGGCCACGGTGGTGGTGTCGAGGAGGAGGTCGGCCCGCGCCCGGGTGCCGTCAGCTGCATACAGCGCCTGCTCCTGGGCCGCCCAGCGATCCCAGAACGGTGCGTAGCCGGGGTCGCGGGCCACGGCACGGGTCCGCCGCTCGGTCGGGTCGGCGTCGACCCACACGAGGACGGACAGGAACGTGCCACCGGGGAGGGCGCCGGACCCGCAGCCCTCGAGGACGATGACGTCACCGGCGGCCTCGTGCCACTCGGCGTACTCGCCGGCCTCCCAGTCCCAGCGGCGGTAGCGAGCCGGCCCGCCCGACAGCAGCGGCGCCACGACCCACGACTCGACCCGCTCGGTGGAGGCGGCCAGGCCGTCCCAGCCGGGATAGAGGTCGTCCATGTGGATCACGGGGGCACCCAGGGCCTCGGCGACGTCGGCTGCCAGGGTGGTCTTGCCCGCACCGCTCGGGCCGTCGAGCGCGACCAGACGCGTGCTGCCGCAACGGGGTTCGCTCGTGGCGATGAGTCGCACGATGCGCCCCACATCATCCGTGGGGTCCGCGGGGTCAGCTGGGTCCATCGTGCGGGCGGCTGACATGGGTCCCACCCTAGATCGGTAGCCTTCCCGGGTGAGTGTCGCCACCAGGGTCATCCCGTGCCTCGACGTCGACGCCGGCCGGGTGGTCAAGGGCGTCAACTTCGCGGACCTGCGTGACGCCGGCGACCCCGTCGAGCTCGCCAAGGCCTACGGCGAGCAGGGCGCCGACGAGCTCACCTTCCTCGACGTCACCGCAAGCAGCGGCAACCGTGAGACGACCTACGAGATGGTCAGCCGGACGGCCGAGCAGGTGTTCATCCCGCTGACCGTCGGCGGGGGAGTGCGCACCCTCGGCGACGTCGACCGCCTCCTACGGGCAGGGGCGGACAAGGTCGGGGTCAACACCGCAGCCATCGCCCGTCGCGAGCTCATCGCCGAGATCGCCGACCGGTTCGGCGCGCAGGTGCTCGTGCTGTCGGCCGACGTGCGCCGGCGGCGCGCCGACTCAGGCGCGCTCACCGGTGGCTTCGAGGTGACCACGCACGGTGGCCGCCAGGGCACCGGGATCGACGCGGTCGAGTGGTGCGCCCGGGCCGCCGAGCTGGGTGCCGGGGAGATCCTGCTCAACTCGATGGACGCCGACGGCACCAAGGACGGCTTCGACCTCGAGCTCATCGGCCTGGTCCGCCCGGAGATCTCCGTCCCCCTCATCGCCAGCGGGGGCGCGGGCCGGGTCGCCGACTTCGCCCCGGCGGTGCGAGCCGGTGCGGATGCCGTCCTCGCGGCCAGCGTCTTCCACTACGGCGAGCTCACCATCGGTCAGGTCAAGGACGCGCTGCGCGCCGAGGGCCTCGCCGTCCGCTGAAGCCTGCCCGGTGTCCGTTCGCTGACGACCGCCGGGTCGTTCGCTGAGGCCCGCAGGGGTCGGTCAGGAGAGCCCAAGCGGCGCGCCCCAGAGCGCCTGCACCGCATCGTCGCTGCCCGTGACCTCGATCTCGGCGACCCGTCGCCGCCCGTATGCAGCGAGGAGCAGCTCCACGGGCGCTCCCTCGAGGACGACGGTGCCCAGGTCGGTGGTGGAACGGGCGTGGATGTCGTGGCCGTCGAGGTCGCGCAGGACGACCCCGACCGGGCTGCGGCGGAACAACAGCCGACCCAGGCGGTTGAGCGAGCTCCAGACAGCGCGGGACTCGCGCTGGGAGACCGTCCGCCGCGGTCCCCTGGCCTCGTCGCCGCGCAGCACGTCCTCGTGGTGGATGACGAACTCGACGAAGTTCGCCGCGTCGTCCACGGGAGCCAGCCGCGCGGGTGACCACATGGGCGGCCCCGACCGGACCAGGTCGACGAGCTCAGGCCACGGCTTCGCGGCATACACGGCCTGTCCCTGCTCGAGGCGGGAGGCGAGGGCCGACACCCACACCCCGGGGGAGAGGTCGGGTCGGCGGTCTCGGATCACGAGGTGCGCCGCGAGGTCGGCCGTCGTCCACGGGGAGCACAGGGTGGGCGCGTCGGGGCCGGTGGACAGGAAGGTGTCGCAGAGCGCGTCGCGCTCGAGCCGGGCGAGGTGGGTCATGCGTCCATCATGCGTCGTTGCGGTGGGTGAGGCGCGGCCGGACGGCGGCCCGGCAGCCCGCGCCGTCGAGCGGAGGGCGGGGCGTCCGTGTCGGTGGCGCGTGAGAGGCTTCACCCATCCCACTCGTGCACCACCCGGAGGTTCTCTGTGTCCGTCGACGCCGCGCCGTCGCTGCGCCGCAGTCTCGGCATCGTCGGGGTGGGGATCCGCAGGGAGCCGCGCTGGTTCGCGCTCGCGGTGGCCGGCAGCGCCCTCTACGGCGTGATGACGGTCCTCACCGCGTGGGCCATCGGCAAGGTGACCCGCGAGCAGATCCAGCCCGCGGTCCAGGCCGGCACCGTCACCGCCGGCCAGCTGTGGGCCATCTTCGGCTGGGTGGCAGGGGTCGTCCTCGTCAACGTCGTCGGCGTGGTCATCCGCCGGGTCGCGGCCGGCTACACGATGTACAACGTCGCCGCCGGCTACCGGCGCGAGGTGACCCGGCAGTACCTCCGCCTGCCGCTGTCGTGGCACCACCGCCACCCGTCGGGCCAGCTGCTGTCCAACGCGAACGCCGACGTCGAGGCCACCTGGAACGTCTTCGCGCCGCTGCCGATGGCGTTGGGCGTGATCATCATGCTCATCGCCGGCATCGTGCAGATGGTGCTCGTCGACCCGGTGATGGCGATCATCGGGCTCACCGTCTTCCCGGCCCTGTTCCTGGCCAACATGGTCTTCCAGCGGGCGATGTCGCCCCGCGTCTCGCGGGCCCAGCAGCTGCGTGCCGAGGTCAGCGAGGTCGCCCACGAGAGCTTCGAGGCCGGCCTGATCGTCAAGTCGATGGGCCGCGAGGAGCAGGAGGCCCGACGCTTCGAGGAGGTCACCCGCAGGCTGCAGGCGGCCAACGTCGAGGTCGGTCGCACCCGCGGCACCTTCGACCCGGTCATCGAGGCCATCCCCACCCTGGGCACGCTCGCGGTGCTGGTGGTCGGCGCCCACCAGGTCGCCAACGGTGTCCTCGAGCCCGCCGCCGTGGTGCAGGTCGCCTACCTCATCTCCGTGCTGGCGTTCCCGGTGCGGGCCCTCGGCTGGGTGCTCGGCGAGCTGCCGCGCACCGTCGTCGGCTGGGACCGCGTCGACGCCGTCCTCAAGGCGCGCGGTGAGGCGACCTTCGGTGACGAGTCGCTGGCCCGCACCGGCGCAGCACGGTCGCAGCTGACGAACGTCGACTACTCCTACGACATCGTCGACGAGCACGGGGTCGAGTCGAAGTTCCGCGCCATCCACGACGTGAGCATCGACGTGCCGGCCGGTTCCACGGTGGCCCTCGTCGGCCCCACGGGATCGGGCAAGTCGACCCTGACCAACCTCACCCTGCGCCTGGTCGACCCCGATCGCGGGGACGTCACCCTCGACGGCACGGACCTGCGCGGGGTGGCTCGGGGTGGGGTCTCGTCCGTGGCAGCACTCGTGCCGCAGCAGACCTTCATGTTCGACGACACCGTGCGCGGCAACATCACCCTCGGCGGCGACTACTCCGACGACCAGGTCTGGGCCGCGATCGAGGTCGCGCAGGCCACGGGGTTCGTCACGGCGCTCGGGGCTGGTCTCGACACCCGGGTCGGTGAGCGCGGCGCCTCCCTGTCCGGTGGGCAGCGGCAGCGGATCGCCCTGGCCCGAGCCATCATCCGTCGTCCCCGGCTGCTCGTCCTCGACGACGCCACCAGCGCCGTGGACCCCGCTGTGGAGCAGGCCATCCTCGCGGGCCTGCGCCGGTCCAGCGCCGGCACCACCGTGCTGGTCGTCGCCTACCGCATGTCCACCATCACCCTCGCCGACGAGATCGTCTACATCGAGCTCGGCCGGGTCATCGACCACGGCACCCACAGCGAGCTGCAGCAGCGGTGCGTCGGCTACGAACGCCTCGTCACTGCATACGCCCGCGAAGCCGCCGAGCGAGCCGCCGTCATCGCGGACGAGGAGGTCGACGGCGATGCCGTCGACGTCCGCACCACGCACGAGGAGGTGGATGCGCCATGAGCACCTCGATCGACGCCACGTCCAGGCTCGGGACCGCCGCGACGCTGCGGCGGGGGCTCGACCTCTCACCGGAGCTGCGCCGCGGGATCGGGGTGACCCTGGCCCTGGCCGCGGTCACGACCGTCGGCCGGGTCGTCGTGCCGTTCGTCGTGCAGAAGACCACCGACGACGGCCTGCTCGGCAAGAACGGTCCGGACCCCGCGCTGGTCACCAAGTACGTCCTGTTCGCCCTCATCGCCGTCGCCGCCACGGCAGTGACCGCGTATGCCGTCAACGTGCGCCTCTTCCGCGCGTCCGAGGCGGGCCTGGCGACGTTGCGGCTGCGGGCGTTCCGCCACATCCACGACCTGTCGATGCTCACCCAGAACACCGAGCGTCGCGGGTCGATGGTCAGCCGCGTCACCTCCGACGTCGACACGATCTCGCAGTTCGTGCAGTTTGGCGGGATCATCCTCATCCTCAGCCTGGGCCAGATCGCGGTGGCGACCGCGTTGATGCTCTTCTACAGCCCGCTGCTCACCGCAGTGGTCTGGCTGTGCTTCGTGCCGCTGCTGTTCGTCATCCGCCGGTTCCAGGCGATCGTCGGACGCGCCTACACCAAGGTGCGCGAACGCGTCGGTGACCTCCTCGCAGCGGTGTCCGAGTCCGTCGTCGGCGCCGCGACCATCCGGGCGTACGGCGTGGAGGAGCGCACCGCGCACCGCATCGACGCCGCCATCGAAGGGCACCGCGCCGCCGCCATCGGCGCGCAGGTGCGGTCGGTCGTCGCGTTCTCCTCCGGGCAGCTCGTCGCCGGGCTGACCCTGGCCGTGGTCCTCGTGGTGGGGACGATCCAGGCGGTGCACGGCGGCCTCACCCTGGGCCAGCTGCTCGCCTTCCTCTTCCTCGTCAACCTCTTCACCCAGCCGGTGCAGCAGGCGACCGAGATCCTCAACGAGCTGCAGAACGCCGTCGCCGGTTGGCGTCGCGTCATCGGCGTCGTCGACACCCGGGCCGACGTCGCCGATCCCGGGGACGACGGCGTGGTGCTGCCGCGGGGCCCGATCACGGTCGACTTCGAGGACGTCTCGTTCGCCTACCCCGGTGGTGAGACGGTCCTGCACGACGTCTTCCTCTCGATCGCCCCCCGGTCGCGGGTGGCCATCGTCGGCGAGACGGGCTCGGGGAAGTCGACCCTCGCCAAGCTGCTGACCCGGCTGATGGACCCGACCGAGGGCACCGTCCGCATCGACGGTGCCGACCTGCGCGACGTGCGGTTCTCCTCCCTGCGCGAGCGCGTGGTGCTGGTTCCCCAGGAGGGCTTCCTCTTCGACGCGACGCTGCGGGAGAACGTCCGCTTCGGGCGACCTGACGCGACCGACGCCGACGTCACCCTGGCCATCACCGAGCTCGGCCTCGACGCGTGGCTCGCCGGCCTGCCCCAGGGCCTGGCCACCGAGGTCGGCCAGCGGGGCGAGTCCTTGTCGGCGGGGGAGCGCCAGCTCGTGGCGCTGGCCCGCGCCTACCTCGCCGACCCCGACCTCCTGGTCCTCGACGAGGCCACCTCCGCGGTCGACCCGTCCACCGAGGTGCGGCTCCAACGTGCTCTCGAGGGGCTGACCCGCGGGCGCACCTCGGTCGCCATCGCCCACCGCCTGTCGACGGCCGAGGCCGCCGACGAGGTCGTCGTGGTCGACCAGGGCCGGGTCGTCGAGCGCGGACCGCACCACGAGCTGGTCCGGGCCGGTGGTGTGTATGCCGCGCTGCACGCCTCCTGGTCGGCCCAGCAGCGCGGCTGACCGACCGCTGGCCGACCCTGTTGACGGACTGGCTGACCAACTCGGCTGACGGACCGGCGGACGGACCTGCTGACGGGGTTCGGCCGACCGTCCACCTGACCGGCTGGCTGGGTGGCTGTCAGTGGGCTGTTGCATGATGGGACCCGGACGGCCTGGTCACCAGCCCGGTCGCCCCGATGACCCGCGGATCCCTCAGGGGATCCGGCCCGGACCGCGAGGGGCAGCACCTGTGAGCACGACAGCCGCACGACATTCCGCAGCAAGCCATCCGAGCAGGCCCGAGGGTGGGACGCAGGCCCGACCCACCTCGACCAAGGCGGTGCCCGGGGACTCGACCCCCATCGGGCTCGAGGACGCCCGGGAGCTGGTCCAGCAGCTGGCGCTCGACGACCTGCCCGTCGGCACCGTCGGCGTCGAGCTCGAGGGACACGCCATCGTGTGGCGCGACCCGTCGAGCCGACCGCCCTTCGAGGGGTTGGAGGAGGTGGCCGCCCGGCTGGCCGACCTGCCGGCAGGCGGACGCACCACGCTGGAGCCGGGTGGCCAGGTCGAGGTCTCCTCTGCGCCCCACCCGGACATCGGCTCCGCACTGGTGGCGATGGCCCAGGACACCGCCCACCTGCGTGCCGCCCTGGCCGGCGAGGGGTGGGGCTGGGCCCTGCTGGGCAGCGACCCCCTGCGGCCTCCGCAGCGCGTGAACCCCGCCGAGCGGTATGCCGCCATGGAGCGCTTCTTCGCCTCCAGCGGCGACACGCGAGACCACGGGGCGACGATGATGTGCTCGACGGCTGCCCTGCAGGTCAACCTCCAGCCCGGTCACCCGGACCAGTGGACGGACCGGGTCCGCCGAGCCCAGCGCCTCGGGCCGCTGCTCACCGCCCTGAGCGGCAGCTCGGCCTACCTCGCCGGCCGCGACACGGGTTGGCACTCGGCGCGCCAGCGGGCTTGGACCGGCCTCGGCGAGCTGAGAGCCGGGCCGATCGACGACCACGACCCGGCGCGTGCCTGGGCAGAGCGCGCCCTCGAGGCACCGGTGGTCCTCGTCCCTCCGGAGGCCGCCCCGGCGCCGGACGGCCGTGGCCCACGGAGCCTTCGTGACTGGCTCACCGACCCGGGCGAGTGGCCGGTGGCGACGGCCGCTGATGTCAGGCGGCAGCTGACCACCCTGTTCCCACCCGTGCGGCTGCGCGGGTGGCTCGAGCTGCGGTGCCTCGACTCGCTGCCCGACCGGTGGTGGCCTGCCGTCGCCGCCCTGACGACGACCTGGATGGACGTCGAGGCGATCCACCCCGACGTCGACCGCGCCATCGCGACCACCGCCGACCGGTGGCACGCGGCGGCCAGCGATGGCCTCGGCGACGCGTCCCTGAGGCGAGCCGCCGCGACCTGCCTGGAGGCGGCGCTGTCCGTCGTCCCCGAGGGGGTGCGCCCCGCGGTCGAGGAGCTCACCGAGCTCGCAAGGACGGGGCGCAGCCCCGGCACGCTCATCGTCGACGACCTCCGCAGGCGTGGGCCCGCGGTGGTCCTGGAGGAGATGTCCCATGTCTGACCCGCTGGTCCCTCGCACGAGCACGACCCCGCCGCTGCTGCCCTCGGCGACCGAGGTGGCCCGTGACCTCGAGCTCGCCCGAGCCCGGACGACCTGGTTGACCGAGCTCGACGAGGCGGAGCTGTTCGCCCAGCACAGCCCGATCATGAGCCCGCTCGTCTGGGACCTCGCGCACATCTCCCAGCAGGAGGAGCTCTGGCTGATGCGCGGCGGCGACCCGGCGTGTCCGGGGATGCTGCCGGCGGGTGTCGACGCGCTCTACGACGCCTTCACCCAGCCCCGGGCGATCCGCCCCAGCCTGCCCCTGCTGCCGCCGGTCGAGGCCCGACGCTACGGCCACGAGGTCCGTGGCCGGGTGTTGGACGCCCTCGAACGCGCCGACGACACCTTCCCCTTCGCCATGGTCGTCCAGCACGAGGAGCAGCACGACGAGACGATGCTGGCGACCCTCCAGCTCCGTGCCGGGGCGCCGGTCCTCACCCCCACCCGCCAGCTGCCGCCGGGGAGGCCGGTCCAGCAGGACTCGGTGCTCGTCCCCGCGGGTGAGTTCGTCCTCGGGGTCAACAGCCTGGAGGAGCCGACCTCGCTGGACAACGAGCGACCCGGGCACGTCGTCGACGTCCCGGCGTTCCGCATCGGCCGGTTCCCGGTGACCAACGCGCAGTGGCAGGGGTTCATCGAGGCAGGCGGCTACGACCGCTCGGAGCTGTGGTCGACCCGGGGATGGCAGCACCGGCACGAGGCTGCGCTCGAGCGGCCCCTTGCCTGGCGTGGTGACGGCACGCGTGTGCGCTTCGGTGTGATCGAGGACCTCCCGGCCGACGAGCCGGTCCAGCACGTCAGCCACTTCGAGGCGGAGGCCTTCGCGCGCTGGTCCGGCGCCCGGCTCCCCACCGAGGTGGAGTGGGAGAAGGCCTGCGCCTGGGACCCGGAGGCCGGGCGACGTCGTCGGTGGCCCTGGGGTTCGGCCGCGCCCAGTCCCGAGCTCGCCAACCTCGGTGGGGGCGCCCTGCGCCCCGCACCCGTGGGTGCGCTTCCGGCCGGTGCGTCGGCATACGGGGTCGAGCAGCTCGTCGGGGACGTCTGGGAGTGGACGTCGTCGGGCTTCGAACCGTGGCCCGGGTTCAGCCCGATGCTCTACGCGCAGTACAGCGCACCGTTCTTCGGTGGCGACTACCGCGTGCTGCGTGGTGGCTCGTGGGCCACGGCCGCGTCCACGGTGCGGCCGTCGTTCCGCAACTGGGACCACCCGTTCCGCCGGCAGATCTTCGCCGGCGTCCGTCTGGCCTGGGACGCCTGAGGTGTGCCGACACCTGGCGTGGTTCGGCGCACCCCGGTCGGTGGCGTCCCTCGTCCTCGCGCCCGCGAACGGGCTGCTCACCCAGTCCTGGGCGCCCCGCAGGCAGGCGCACGGCACGGTCAACGCCGACGGGTGGGGCATCGGCCTGCACCCCGAGGACGGGGGAGCGGCCGCCCGCTGGCGCTCGGACAAACCGATGTGGTCCGACACCAACCTCGTCTCGATGGCTCCTCACCTGCGGGCCGGACGCGTGGTCGCGGCGGTCCGTTCGGCCAGCGAGGGGATGCCGGCCGACGCGACCGCGGCAGCCCCGTTCCTCCACGACGGGTGGCTCGTCTCCCACAACGGCAAGGTCGATCGCGGTGCCGTGGGGCCGAGCCTGGCTGCCGAGTCGGCCTGTGACGCAGCGCTGCTCGCGGCTCGGGTGGTCGCCGCTGGCCCGCACCGCGTCGGGGCCACGCTGCACGAGGTGGCGGTAGGCGACCCCGCCGCACGCCTCAACCTCCTGCTGCTCTCACGGGACGAGCTGCTCGCGACCCGGTGGGGCGACACGCTGTTCCTTCGCCGCGACGACGAAGGGGTGCTCGTGGCGAGCGAGCCGGACGACGACGCCGGGTGGGAGGAGGTGCCCGACCGTCACCTCGTGACGGTCACCGGCGCCGGGGTGCGGGTCGAGCCGCTCGCCACCCACTGACCCCGCAACCCGGGACGGCCCCGCCTTCGGCACAATGGCCGGGTGACGTCCCCCGCAGTCCTCGACCCCCAGATCGCCGCCAGGCTCAAGCGCGACCCCCAGGGACTGGTCGCCGCCGTGGTCCAGCAGCACGACAGCGGCGAGGTCCTCATGCTCGGCTGGATGGACGACGAGGCCCTGCGCCGCACCCTCACCGAGGGCAGGGTGACCTTCTGGTCGCGCAGCCGCGAGGAGTACTGGCGCAAGGGTGACACCAGCGGCCACGTCCAGCACGTGAAGTCGGTCGCGCTCGACTGCGACGGGGACGCCCTCCTCGTGCGGGTCGACCAGGTCGGCGCCGCCTGCCACACCGGCGACCACACCTGCTTCGACGCCGGAGACCTGGGCGCAGCGGTGACGGCCGATGCCTGACCCCGCACCCTCGACCCCCGTCACCGACGTCGCCCCGGACCTGTCGTTCGGCACGACCTGGCCGAGCCTGGAGACCTTCCAGGTGCTGGCCAAGGACCGTCGGGTGATCCCCGTCGTCCGCCGCCTCATGGCCGACGCGGAGACCCCGGTGGGGGTCTACCGCAAGCTCGCCAAGGACGCCCCGGGCACGTTCCTGCTCGAGTCCGCCGAGCACGGCGGGGTCTGGTCCCGCTACTCGATCGTCGGAGCCGCCAGCAGCGCGGTGCTCACCGAGCGCGACGGCCGGGCGCACTGGGTGGGGGAGCCGCCCGTCGGCGTCCCCACCGACGGCAGCCCGCTCGACGCGTTGCGAGACACCGTGGCCGCGCTGGCCACCGCCCCCATCGAGGGCCTGCCCCCGCTCACCGGTGGCATGGTGGGCGCCATCTCGTACGACGCGGTGCGGCGCTGGGAGAAGGTCCCCTCCGAGGTCCCCGACGAGCTGGGCGTCCCCGAGATCACGATGATGCTCGCCACCGACCTCGCCGTGCTCGACCACGCCGACGGCTCCCTGCTGCTCGTCGCCAACGCGGTGAACTTCGACGACACGGACGAGCGGGTCGAGGATGCCTGGGCCGACGCCGTCTCCCGGCTCGACGCGATGACCAGCGACCTGGCCGCCCCCGCCCCCAGCACCGTGTCTACCGTCGACCGCGGCGCGTTCGACGGGGCCCGCGGCGAGGTGCGCAGCAACTACGTCCAGGCCGACTTCGAGGAGATGGTCGAGCTCGCCAAGGAGGACATCCGAGCCGGGGAGGTCTTCCAGGTCGTTCTCTCGCAACGGTTCTCGGCGCCGTGCCTCGCCGACGCGCTCGACGTCTACCGTGCCCTGCGCACGTCCAACCCCAGCCCGTACATGTACCTGCTGCGGTTGCCGCTGGGCGACGGCACGGCCTACGACGTCGTCGGGTCGTCGCCGGAGGCCCTGGTCAAGGTCACAGGGCGCCGGGCCATCACGCACCCCATCGCCGGCTCACGACCGCGGGGCAAGACCCCCGAGGAGGACCTGCGCCTCGCCGAAGACCTGCTCGCCGACCCCAAGGAACGTGCCGAGCACGTCATGCTCGTCGACCTCGGCCGCAACGACCTCCAGCGGGTCTGCGAGGCCGGGACCGTGGACGTCGTGGAGTTCATGAACGTCCGCCGCTACTCCCACGTCACCCACCTCGAGTCGACGGTGGTCGGTGACCTCGCACCGGACCACACGGCATACGACGTGCTTGCGGCGACCTTCCCTGCCGGCACCCTGTCCGGAGCGCCGAAACCGCGCGCGCTCAGCCTCATCGAGCACTACGAACCCAGCCGCCGCGGCATCTACGGCGGCGTCGTGGGCTACCTCGACTTCCACGGAGACCTCGACATGGCCATCGCCATCCGCACGGCCGTCATCAAGGACGGCACCGCTCACGTGCAGGCAGGGGCCGGGATCGTCGCCGACTCAGTGCCGACCGCGGAGTTCGAGGAGACGGTCAACAAGGCTGCTGCCGCGCTCCGGGCGGTCGCCACCGCCAGCGCCCTCCGGACCGTCCGGTGAAGCACCTGCGCCCGACGTCCAAGCTCACGGTCATCCTGCTCGCCCTCATCGGCGCCGCGGTGCTCCTCACCAGCGGCGGACGGATCTGGGCCACCGGCACCGTCAACGACCCGGTGCTGGGTGCCAGCCGCATCTCCGGCACCGGCACCGAGCTCGCGACCGGGGTGGTGGCCCTGGCCCTCGTCGCGGCGGCTGCAGCCCTGGCCAGTGCGACCAGCGGGCCGCTCGTGCGGCGGGTCACCCTCGTCGTCCTCGCTCTGACCGGTCTCGGTGTCGGGTTCGTCGCTACGCGGGTCGGGCTCGACCCCGAGCAGGCACTCGGAGCCGTGGCGGCCCGTTCGCTGGGGCGCACCGGTTCGATCGAGACCCACGCCACCGCGACCGCGTGGCCGTGGATCGCCGTCGTCGCCAGCGCCCTGGTGCTGCTCGCTGCGGTCGCCGGATGGTTCGGCGCCAGCTCGTGGCGCGGACTGGGTGCGAGGTACGAGGCGCCCGGTGCCACCGCAGGGGCTCGCGGGCAGCGGGTGGCCAGCGACTGGGACCGGCTCGACGCCGGCGACGACCCCACCGCCCGCGACGACCCGACCGTGCGCGACGAGTCGTCCGGCACCTGACAGAATGGTCCCGAACGACCTCCCCCGACCTCCCCAGGAGTCCCGCACCATGGCAGAGCACGAGATCCACGAAGACCACGGCCACAGCGTCGCCGCGTGGACGGCCGTCGTGATCCTGCTCGTCGGCAGCGCCGTGATGGCGTTGGCCGTGGCCCTGGCCACCGTCCCCCTGTTCGTCATCGGTGCGGTCATCTGCGTCGCCGGCGTGGTGGCCGGCAAGGTCCTGGGCATGGCCGGCTACGGCGCCAAGGACGTGCCGCCCGTCACGAGCGACGGCCAGAAGACCTCCGGCGTCAGCTGAGCTCGTGCCGGTCGCGGCCACCCGCCTCCTGGAGCCACTACGAGCCCCGTTGCTCGTCGGTGCCGGAGGGCTGGCGGCCGCGGCCGCGCTCCTGCTGCGAGACCCGCACGTCGCGGGTTCGTGGCCGGTCTGTCCGTTCCTCACCCTGACCGGACTGCCGTGCCCGGCCTGCGGTGGCCTGCGGGCCACCCAGGACCTGCTCACCGGCCACGTCACCGCGGCCCTGTCGAGCAACGCGTATGCCGTGCTGACCGTCGTGCTCGGCGGCCTCGCCTATGTCGCGTGGCTGGCCTCCGCCGTGCAGGGCCGCCACCCCACGTGGTTGCGGCGTTCGTCGACGGGCGGCGGGCTCTGGGCTGCCGGGCTGCTGGTCTTCGGGCTGGTGCGACTGTTGCCCGGTCTGTCCGTACTGCGACCCTGACGCAGCGGCGCCGAACGTGCTCTATAGCCTGTCAACCATGGCCACCGTGCTCGACGAGATCGTTGCTGGTGTCCGCGAGGACCTCGCGGACGCCGTGTCCGTGACCCCCTTCGCGCAGATGGAACAGCTGGCCCGCAGCGCACCGCCGGCGCTCGACGCGGACGCCGCCCTGCGCAGACCCGGGCTCTCCCTCATCGCCGAGGTCAAGCGCGCCAGCCCCAGCAAGGGGGCGCTGGCCGACATCGCCGACCCCGCGGCCCTCGCCGCGGACTACGAGGCGGGCGGCGCCACCGCGGTGAGCGTGCTCACCGAGCGCCGCCGGTTCGGCGGCTCGCTCGACGACCTGGACGCCGTCCGTGGTGCTGTGCAGATCCCGGTGCTGCGCAAGGACTTCATGGTGGAGGACTACCAGCTGTTCGAGGCGCGGGCCCACGGTGCCGACCTGATCCTGCTCATCGTGGCGGCGCTGGCGCAGGACGACCTCGTCCGCATGCAGCAGCTGGCCCACGACCTGGGAATGACCGCGCTCGTCGAGGTCCACGACGAGGACGAGACCGCCCGCGCGGTCGACGCAGGCGCCACCGTCATCGGCGTCAACGCCCGCAACCTCAAGACCCTGGCTGTCGACCCCGACACCTTCGCACGCCTCGCGCCCCTGATCCCCGACACCTGCGTGAGGGTGGCCGAGTCCGGGGTGTCCGGGCCCGCGGACGCCGCCCGCTTCGCAGCCGAGGGCGCCGACGCCGTCCTCGTCGGGGAGGCGCTCGTGCGTGGCAACGCGCCACGACAGGCGGCCCAAGACCTCATCACGGCGGGAGCCCTCTCATGACCGACCTCATCCCTGAGCCCGTGCCCCGTCCGGGTCGCTTCGGCGACTTCGGCGGGCGCTACGTCCCCGAGGCGCTGGTCCCGGCGCTGGAGGAGCTCGACGAGGCCCGCCGCAAGGCCATGGTCGACCCCGAGTTCCTCGGTGAGCTCGAGCGGCTGCACCGCACCTACACCGGACGCCCGAGCATCATCACCGAGGTGCCGCGGTTCGCGGAGCACGCGGGTGGGGCGCGCATCATCCTCAAGCGCGAGGACCTCAACCACACCGGCTCGCACAAGATCAACAACGTGCTGGCCCAGGCGCTGCTGACCAAGCGGATGGGCAAGTCGCGCGTCATCGCCGAGACCGGCGCCGGACAGCACGGCGTCGCCACGGCCACCGCCGCCGCCCTGATGGGCCTGGACTGCGTCATCTACATGGGCAAGGTCGACACCGAGCGCCAGGCCCTCAACGTCGCGCGCATGCGGATGCTCGGCGCGGAGGTCAAGCCGGTCCCCACCGGCAGCGGCACGCTCAAGGACGCCATCAACGACGCGATGCGTGACTGGGTCACCAACGTCGGTGACACGCACTACATCCTCGGCACGGTGACCGGTCCGCACCCGTTCCCGGAGATGGTCCGCGACTTCCACCGCATCATCGGCGTCGAGGCGCGAGCGCAGGTGCTCGACTCGGTCGGGCGGCTGCCCGACGCGGTGATCGCCTGCGTCGGTGGCGGGTCCAACGCCATGGGCATCTTCCACCGCTTCATCGACGACACCGACGTGCGGCTGATCGGCATCGAGGCCGGGGGAGAGGGCATCGAGGGCGGCCGGCACGCCGCCCGCTTCGCCGCGAGCTCGCCCGGCGTGCTGCACGGCACGTTCAGCTACCTCATGCAGGACGACGACGGCCAGACCCTCGAGTCGCACTCGATCTCGGCCGGCCTCGACTACCCCAGCGTCGGGCCCGAGCACGCGCACCTGCGCGACAGCGGCCGGGCGGAGTACCGCTACGCCACCGACGAGCAGGCCATGAAGTCGTTCGAGCTGCTGTGCCGCACCGAGGGGATCATCCCCGCGATCGAGTCGGCGCACGCCCTCGCCGGGGCGATGGAGGTGGGCCGCGAGCTCGGGCCGGACGCCCTGCTGCTGGTCAACCTGTCGGGTCGCGGCGACAAGGACATGCACACGGCCGCGGAGTACTTCGGCCTCATCGACGGCGACGCGCTCCCCAGCGGCACCGCTGACGAGCCCCGTGCCGAGGGCGACGGAAGGACCCAGCTGTGAGCACCACCACCGACATCGGCGTCGGCGAGGTCCTGGCCAGGTGCCGCGCGGAGAACCGCGCCGCCCTCGTGGGCTACCTCCCGGTCGGCTTCCCGACGGTCGAGGGCTCGATCGCCGCGATGGTCGCCATGGTCGAGGCCGGGGTCGACATCGTCGAGGTCGGCATCCCCTACAGCGACCCGCTGATGGACGGCCCGGTCATCGCCCATGCCGCCGACCAGGCTCTCAAGCACGGCGTCCGGGTGGACGACGTGTTCAAGGCCACGCGGGCCGTGCGCGACGCCGGCGCCCCGCCGCTGGTGATGTCCTACTGGAACCTCATCCTGCGCCACGGGCCGACCGCCTTCGCGACCGACCTCGCCGCTGCCGGCGGGGCCGGGATCATCACCCCGGACCTGATCCCCGACGAGGCCGGCGAGTGGATCAGCGCCAGTGAGGCCAGCGGCCTCGACCGGGTCTTCCTGGTCGCCCCGAGCTCGACCGACGAGCGGATCGCCTCGGTCACCTCGCACTGCCGCGGCTTCGTCTACGCGGTCTCCCACATGGGGGTCACCGGCGCCCGGACCTCGATGGGCGACGCCGCGTCGGTCATCGTCAGCCGCACGAAGGCCGTCACCGACCTCCCGGTCTGCGTCGGGCTCGGGGTGTCCGACGGGGAGCAGGCTGCGGAGGTGGCGGCCTACGCCGACGGGGTGATCGTGGGTTCGGCCCTCGTGCGGTGCCTGACCGAGGCCGACGACCTCGAGTCCGGACTCGCTGCCCTGCGTGCCCTCGTGGCCGACCTGGCCGAGGGCGTCCGGAGAGGGCGCTGACGTGGCCGTCCTCGCCGACCCGCGCCAGCGCGACGTCGTGGGGCTCGTCGCCCGGCTGGTCCTGGGGGCCGTCATCGCAGTCGCCGGCCTGCTCAAGGTGGGTCAGCTCGAGACCTCGGCGCGCGCCGTTCGCGCCTACCAGCTCCTCCCGTACGACGTGGCCGGCTACGTCGGCTACGCGCTGCCCATCCTCGAGGTCGCCGTGGGCGTCCTGCTGCTGCTGGGCCTGTTCACCCGGTGGAGCGCCGTCGTCGCCGGCGTCCTCATGGTGGTGTTCATCACCGGGATCGCCTCGGCGTGGGCCCGGGGCCTGAGCATCGACTGCGGCTGCTTCGGCAAGGGGGGAACCATCGCGGCAGCCCAGACGCAGTATCCACAGGAGATCGCCCGCGACATCTGGCTGCTGCTCTGTGCGGGTTGGCTGGTCCTGCGCCCCCGCACCGCGCTGAGCCTCGAACGCCTCCTGTTCCCCGCAGCACACGACGAGAGGGTCCACGCATGACCAGCAGCAGCGCCAGTCGCAAGGCGAAGATCCAGGCGGCCACGCCGAAGTCGCAGCAGCGCAAGGGTGCCAACCCGCTGGTGGTGGCCACCGTCGTCGTGGTGATCGTCCTGGCTGCGGTCGTCGGTGCCGTGATCCTGGGCAGCCAGGACAAGAAGGCGGCCACGACCGCCGGCGGCTCGGCGCTCCCCAAGGGTGCCTCGGCCATGGGCGCCGGCATCCTCGTCAACCCCAGCGCCCCGGCCAACGTGCCCACCCTGGACCTCTACGAGGACTTCCAGTGCCCGATCTGCGCCGAGTTCGAGCACCGCTTCGGTGCCGACATCACCGCGCTCGCCGACAAGGGACAGGTCAAGCTCGTCTACCACACGCTGAGCTTCCTCGACGACAACCTGCACAACGACTCGTCCAACCGTGCCGCCAACGCGGCGGCCTGTGCCGCTGACCAGGACAAGTTCATCCCCTACCACGCCGCGAACTTCGGCGGGCAGCCGCTCAAGGAGGGCGCCGGGTACACCGACGCCGCGCTGAGGTCCTTCGCGCAGAAGGCCGGCATCACCGGGGCCGGGCTCACCACCTGGGACACGTGCTACTCCAGCCGGGCGCACAACCAGTACGTCGTGTCCGTGCAGACGCAGTCGGAAAAGGACGGCGTCAACGGCACCCCGACCCTGAAGCTCAACGGCAAGACCCTCGACCTCGCGGGATTCACCTCCGAGTCCCTCGCGGCTGCCGTCAAGGCCGCCACGAAGTGATCCCGGCAGCTGTCCCGGCGAACATCCCCAGCCCCACCTCAGGGGTCTGGCACCTCGGGCCCTTTCCCGTGCGGGCCTACGCCCTGTGCATCCTGGCCGGCATCGTCATCGCCGTCTGGATCACCGGTCGCCGTCTGGTCGACCGGGGGCACCCAGCCGAGAAGGCGATCGACATCTCCGCCTGGGCGGTGCCGTTCGGCATCGTGGGCGGGCGGCTCTACCACCTCATCACCTCGCCGCAGGCCTACTTCGGGGCCGGCGGACACCCGTGGCGGGCGTTCGCCATCTGGGAGGGCGGCCTGGGCATCTGGGGGGCCGTCGCCCTCGGCGCGGTCGGCGCCTGGATCGGTGCCCGACGGCACGGGGTCTCCTTCCACGACTTCGCCGACTCCGCCGCCCCGGGTATCGCGGTCGCCCAGGCGCTCGGCCGCTGGGGCAACTACTTCAACAACGAGCTCTACGGCCGCCGGACCGACGTCCCGTGGGGCCTGACCATCCACGAGTGGGACAGCTCCGCCGGCCACGCCGTCCGCGACGCCGCCGGACATCCGGTCGTGCTCGGCACGTTCCAGCCGACGTTCCTCTACGAGTCGCTGTGGTGCCTGCTCCTCGCCCTGGCGCTGGTGCTCGCCGACCGGCGGTTCGCCCTGCGCAAGGGACAGCTCTTCGGGTTCTACGTCATGGGCTACCCGCTGGGGCGGATCGTCTTCGAGCTGATGCGCAGCGACGACGCCAACCACATCCTCGGCCTGAGGGTTAACGTCTGGACGAGCATGCTCGTGTTCCTGCTCGGAATCGTCCTCGTCTGGGCCGGGCGGCACCGTGAGGTGGCCATCCCGGGACGCCTCCCCGCACGCTCAGCATCTCACCATACGGAATAGCGCGGCTCACATGCTAGGACGACAGGGGTTCTCGGTATCCTCGGCTCAGCCGTGGCCAAGGCCGTCCACGCGCGTGAACAGGTGTGCCAGCTGACCAACCAGAGGGCCGCTCCGACGCACCACGACCCCCTCAGGACGGTGACCCGAACGTGACTTCTGCGCGCTTCTCCGCCCAGCCCGCCGACTCCGGGCTCTACCGCCGCGAGTTCGAGCACGACGCCTGCGGCGTAGCCCTCGTGGCCACGATGCGGGGCAGCGCCGGTCACGACATCGTCGACCACGCCCTCACCGCGCTGCGCAACCTCGAGCACCGGGGCGCCACCGGCGCCGACCCCCTCGTCGGCGACGGCGCCGGCATCCTCACGCAGGTCCCCGACGCGTTCTTCCGCGAGGTCGTGGACTTCGACCTCCCCGTCGCCGGCGCGTATGCCGTGGGCACCGCCTTCCTGCCGCTGGAGGAGTCCGCGCGGGCCGAGGCGGTCGGGCGCATCGAGGCGATCGCCGCGGAGGAGAACCTGCGCGTCCTCGGCTGGCGCGACGTCCCCGTGAGCACCGAGCTCGTGGGCCAGGCGGCTCGTGACTGCATGCCGTTCTTCCGCCAGCTGTTCGTCAGCTCCGCGTCGGGCCGGATGGTCGGGATCGGCCTGGACCGGTTGGCCTTCTGCCTGCGCAAGCGGGCCGAGCGCGAGACCGAGGTCTACTTCCCGTCGCTGTCGTGCCGCACCCTCGTCTACAAGGGCATGCTCACGACCGGGCAGCTCGAGCCGTTCTTCCCCGACCTGTCGGACCGGCGGTTCGAGACCCAGCTCGCGCTGGTCCACTCGCGGTTCTCCACCAACACCTTCCCGAGCTGGCCGCTGGCGCACCCCTACCGGCTGATCGCGCACAACGGCGAGATCAACACCGTCAAGGGCAACCGCAACTGGATGCGGGCCCGTGAGAGCCAGCTCGTCTCCGACGTCATCCCCGGCGACCTCGAACGGCTCTTCCCGATCTGCACCCCGGAGGCGTCCGACTCGGCCTCCTTCGACGAGGCCCTGGAGCTGCTCCACCTCGGTGGGCGCTCGCTGCCGCACGCGGTGCTGATGATGATCCCGGAGGCATGGGAGAACCACGCCGAGATGGACCCCGCCCGACGGGCCTTCTACGAGTTCCACTCGACCTTCATGGAGCCGTGGGACGGGCCCGCCTGCGTCACCTTCACCGACGGTTCGCTCATCGGCGCGGTCCTGGACCGCAACGGGCTGCGCCCCGGTCGCTACTCGGTCACCGACGACGGCCTGGTCGTCCTCGCGTCCGAGGCCGGCGTCCTGGACCTCGACCCGACGCGCGTCGTCCGCAAGGGCCGCCTCCAGCCCGGCCGGATGTTCCTCGTGGACACCGAGCACGGCCGGATCGTGTCCGACGACGAGGTCAAGTCCTCGCTGGCGTCACAGCACCCCTACGACGAGTGGCTGCACGCCGGCCTGATCCACCTCGACGACCTGCCCGAGCGCGAGCACATCGTCCACACCGCAGCCTCCGTGGCCCGCCGCCAGCAGACCTTCGGATACACCCAGGAGGAGCTCAAGATCCTCCTTGCGCCGATGGCGAGGTCCGGGGGAGAGGCGCTCGGTTCGATGGGCACCGACACCCCGATCGCGGTGCTCTCCGACCGGCCCCGGCTGATCTTCGACTACTTCACCCAGCTCTTCGCGCAGGTGACCAACCCGCCGCTGGACGCCATCCGCGAGGAGCTCGTCACCTCGCTCGGCACGGTCATCGGGCCGGAGGGCAACGCCCTCGCCGCGACCCCGGCGCACGCCCGCCAGGTCGTCCTGCCGTTCCCCGTCATCGACAACGACCACCTCGCCAAGGTCGTCCACGTCAACGCCGACGGTGACCTGCCCGGCTACGCCACCCACGTCGTCCACGGCCTCTACGACGTCACCGGCGGGGCTGGGGCGATGCAGGCCCGGCTCGAGGAGATCTTCGCCGAGGTCTCCCAGGCCATCGCCGACGGCGCCCGGTTCGTCGTCCTGTCCGACCGTGACTCGGGTCGCGACCAGGCACCCATCCCGTCGCTGCTGCTCACCTCCGCCGTGCACCACCACCTCATCCGCGAGAAGACCCGCACCCTCGTGGGGCTCGTCGTCGAGGCCGGGGACGTGCGCGAGGTGCACCATGTCGCCCTGCTCATCGGGTATGGCGCGGCAGCGGTCAACCCCTACCTCGCCATGGAGTCGGTCGAGGACCTCGTCCGCTCCGGCGCGATCGAGGGCGTCACCTCCGAGCAGGCCGTCAAGAACCTCATCAAGGCGCTCGGCAAGGGTGTCCTCAAGGTGATGTCGAAGATGGGCATCTCGACCGTCGCGTCCTACCGAGGAGCCCAGGTCTTCGAGGCCATCGGCCTGTCGCAGGAGCTCGTCGACCGCTACTTCACCGGCACGGTGAGTCAGCTCGGCGGCATCGGCCTCGACGTCGTCGCCGCGGAGACCGCGGCCCGGCACGCGGCGGCATACCCGCCGGACGGCGTGCGCCTCCCGCACCGCAAGCTGGGCGTCGGCGGTGAGTACCAGTGGCGCCGCGAAGGCGAGCCGCACCTGTTCGACCCGGACACGGTGTTCCGCCTGCAGCACTCGACGCGCCAGCGCCGCTACGACATCTTCAAGCAGTACACCCAGCGCGTGGACGAGCAGTCCGAGCGGCTCATGACGCTGCGAGGCCTCTTCAACCTCGGTGGTGCCAACCCGCGCCAGCCGATCTCGATCGACGAGGTCGAGCCGGTCAGCGAGATCGTCAAGCGGTTCAACACCGGCGCGATGTCCTACGGCTCGATCAGCCTCGAGGCGCACGAGACCCTGGCCATCGCCATGAACCGCCTCGGTGCGCGATCCAACACCGGTGAGGGCGGCGAGGACGTCGACCGCCTCATGGACGACGAACGTCGCTCGGTGATCAAGCAGGTGGCGTCAGGGCGCTTCGGCGTGACCTCGCTCTACCTCACCAAGTCCGGCGACATCCAGATCAAGATGGCCCAGGGCGCCAAGCCCGGCGAGGGCGGTCAGCTGCCCGGCCACAAGGTCTACCCGTGGGTGGCGAAGACGCGGCACTCGACGCCGGGCGTCGGCCTGATCAGTCCGCCGCCGCACCACGACATCTACTCCATCGAGGACCTCGCGCAGCTGATCCACGACCTCAAGAACGCCAACCCCGAGGCGCGGATCCACGTCAAGCTCGTCTCCGAGATCGGGGTCGGCACGGTCGCCGCCGGTGTCTCCAAGGCCCACGCCGACGTCGTGCTCATCTCCGGTCACGACGGTGGCACGGGTGCCTCGCCGCTGACCTCGCTGAAGCACGCGGGCGGCCCCTGGGAGATCGGCCTCGCCGAGACCCAGCAGACCCTGGTGCTCAACAACCTGCGCGACCGCATCGTCGTGCAGTGCGACGGCCAGCTCAAGACCGGCCGCGACGTCGTCATCGCCGCCCTGCTCGGGGCGGAGGAGTTCGGGTTCGCCACGGCGCCACTGGTCGTCAGCGGCTGCGTGATGATGCGCGTCTGCCACCTCGACACCTGTCCGGTCGGCATCGCCACCCAGAACCCCGAGCTTCGGAAGCGGTTCAGCGGCAAGCCCGAGTTCGTCGAGACATTCTTCGAGTACATCGCGCAGGAGGTGCGCGAGCACCTCGCTGCGCTGGGCTTCCGGTCCATCGAGGAGGCCGTCGGGCAGGTGTCGTCGATCGACGCGACGCGCGCCGTCAACCACTGGAAGGCCGCCGGGCTGGACCTGTCGCCGATCTTCGCCGACGTGCAGAGCCCCGACGGCTCGCCGCGTCGCAACACGACCGGGCAGGACCACGGCCTCGAGAAGGCCCTGGACCACCAGCTCATCACCATCGCCAAGGACGCCATCACCGACGGCACCCCGGTCGCAGCCGAGATCGCGGTGCGCAACGTCAACCGCACCATCGGCACCCTGCTCGGCCACGAGGTGACCAAGGCGCACCCTGACGGGCTGCCCGACAACACCATCAACCTCACCCTGCGGGGTTCGGCCGGCCAGTCGCTCGGCGCCTTCCTGCCGCGAGGCATCACCCTGCGCCTGTACGGCGACGCCAACGACTACGTCGGCAAGGGGCTGTCGGGTGGGCGAGTCGTGGTCCGTCCCGACCGCGCCGCCCCGCTGCAGGCCGAGCAGAACGTCATCGCCGGCAACGTCATCTGCTACGGCGCGACGACGGGTGAGCTGTTCCTGCGCGGCAAGGTGGGCGAGCGCTTCTGCGTCCGCAACTCCGGTGCCAGCGCCGTGGTCGAGGGTGTGGGTGACCACGGGTGCGAGTACATGACCGGTGGCAACGTCCTCGTCCTCGGACCGACCGGTCGCAACTTCGCCGCCGGCATGTCCGGGGGAGTGGCCTACGTCCTCGACCTCGTCCAGGACCGCGTCAACCGCGAGCTCGTCGACCTGTCGCCGCTGCGGCCCGACGACGAGACCGTGGTGCGCGAGTTGCTCACCAAGCACGTCGAGTGGACCGAGTCCCCAGTGGCCGCAGCGTTGCTCGCAGACTGGGACGAGGCCCGCAGCAGGTTCACGCTCGTGCTGCCCCGCGACTACCAGCGCGTCCTCGACGTGCGGGCGGCAGCGGAGAACGAAGGTCTGGACATCAACGGCTCCGAGGTCTGGGAGCGGATCATGGAGGCTTCCCGTGGCTGACCCCCAGGGCTTTCTCAAGACGCGTGAGCGCGAGCTCCCGGCTCGCCGACCTGTCCCCGTCCGCATCAAGGACTGGAAAGAGGTCTACGAGGAGCAGGAGCTCGGGCAGCTGCAGCGCCAGGCCGGGCGCTGCATGGACTGCGGGATCCCGTTCTGCCACAGCGGTTGTCCGCTCGGCAACCTCATCCCGGAGTGGAACGACCTGGCCTGGAGGGGCGACTGGCGCGAGGCGATCGAACGCCTGCACGCGACCAACAACTTCCCCGAGTTCACCGGTCGCCTGTGCCCGGCTCCCTGCGAGACCGCCTGCGTGCTCGGCATCAACCAGCCGGCCGTGACGATCAAGCAGATCGAGGTCACGACGATCGACCGTGCCTTCGACGCGGGCTACGTCCAGCCGCAGGCTCCCGAGCGACTCACCGGCAAGACCGTCGCCGTCGTCGGCTCCGGTCCCGCCGGGCTCGCCGCCGCCCAGCAGCTGACCCGCGCCGGACACACCGTCGCGGTCTACGAGCGCGCGGACAAGCCCGGTGGACTGCTCCGCTACGGCATCCCCGAGTTCAAGATGGAGAAGTCGGTGCTGGACCGCCGCATCTCCCAGATGGAGGCAGAGGGCACGCGCTTCCGCAGCGGTGTCAGGGTCGGCGACGACGTCACCGGACGCCAGCTGCGTGACCGCTACGACGCCGTCGTCCTGGCCATCGGCGCCACCGTTCCCCGAGACCTGCCGGTGCCCGGGCGTGAGCTCGACGGCGTCATGCAGGCCATGGAGTTCCTGCCCCCGGCCAACAAGGTGGCGCTCGGCGAGACCGTCGAGGGCCAGGTCACCGCGGAGGGCAAGGACGTCATCGTCATCGGTGGTGGTGACACCGGCGCCGACTGCATCGGCACCTCGCACCGCCAGGGCGCCAGGTCCGTCACGAGCCTGGAGATCATGCCGCAGCCGGGGGAGGAGCGGATCGCGGGTCAGCCGTGGCCGACCTACCCCATGCTCTTCCGGGTCGCCTCTGCGCACGAGGAGGGCGGCGAGCGCCTGTATGCCGTGTCCACCAAGGAGATCCTCGGCGAGGACGGCAAGGTCAGCGGCATCCGCCTCGTCGACGTGCAGCGCGGTGAGAACGGCTTCGACGAGGTCGAGGGCACCGAGCGCGTCCTGCCGGCGCAGCTCGTGCTGCTCGCCATGGGGTTCCTCGGACCCGAGAAGCCCGGTGTCGTCGAGCAGCTCGAGGTCGAGCTCGACGAGCGCTCCAACGTCAAGCGCGACAAGGAGTTCATGTCGAGCGTGCCCGGCGTGTTCGTCGCCGGTGACGCGGGCCGTGGGCAGTCGCTCATCGTCTGGGCCATCGCCGAGGGCCGCTCGGCAGCGGCCGGCGTCGACAAGTTCCTCAGCGGCCAGACGGCGCTTCCGCGCCCGGTCAACCCGAACGACCGGCCGCTCGTCGTCTGAGCACAGCGCGACTCGTGAACACCCGGTGGACCGACCTGCGAGGGTCTGGTGCACCGGGTGTTCACGTGTCCGCAGGGTGACCGCCGTCACGTGCTCGGGTGGTCGGGCGATAAGGTCGGTTTCATGCGTCGCGCCAAGATCGTCTGCACCCTCGGCCCGGCTGTCTCCAGCCCCGAACGCATCCGTGCGCTCGTCGATGCGGGGATGGACGTCGCCCGTCTGAACCTCTCCCACGGCGAGTATGCCGACCACGAGGAGATCTACCGCTCCATCCGCAAGGCCAGTGACGAGACCGGCCACGCGGTCGGCATCCTCGTCGACCTGCAGGGGCCGAAGATCCGCACCGGACGCTTCTCCGGTGGTCCGGTCTCCCTCCCGACAGGTTCCGAGTTCACCATCACGACCCGCGAGATCGACGGCACCGCGACCGAGGTCGGGACGACCTACAAGGGCCTGCCCGGCGACGTGAAGCCGGGCGACGCGCTGCTCATCGACGACGGCAAGGTCGCGCTCGAGGCCGTCGAGGTCACCGACACCGACGTCCGCTGCCGCGTCACCGTCGGCGGCACGGTCTCCAACAACAAGGGCATCAACCTGCCCGGCGTGGCGGTCTCCGTCCCGGCGCTGTCCGAGAAGGACAAGGAGGACCTGCGCTGGGCGCTCGGCCTGCGCGCCGACATGATCGCCCTGTCGTTCGTGCGCTCGGCCAAGGACCTCGACGACGTCTACGAGGTGATGGACGAGGTCGGGGTGCGGCTGCCGGTCATCGCCAAGATCGAGAAGCCCCAGGCCGTCGAGAACCTCGCCGAGATCATCGCCGCCTTCGACGGCGTCATGGTCGCGCGCGGAGACCTCGGCGTCGAGCTTCCGCTCGAGGAGGTGCCGCTGGTCCAGAAGCGCGCCATCGAGATCGCGCGGCGCAACGCCAAGCCGGTCATCGTCGCCACCCAGGTGCTCGAGTCGATGATCGAGAACCCGCGCCCGACCCGCGCCGAGGCCTCCGACGCCGCCAACGCCGTCCTCGACGGTGCGGACGCGCTCATGCTGTCCGGTGAGACCAGCGTCGGTGCCTACCCCATCGTCGCCGTCGAGACGATGGCCAGGATCATCGAGAGCACCGAGGAGCACGGCCTCGACCGGATCCTCCCGCTCGGCACCAAGCCCCACACGATGGGCGGTGCGGTCTCCGCCGCGGCCGTCGAGATCGGCGAGCTGCTCGGGGCGAAGTACCTCATCACGTTCACCCAGTCCGGCGACACCGCCAAGCGGATGTCACGCGTCCGCCCACGGATCCCCATGCTGGCGTTCACGCCCGAGGCGCACACCCGTTCGCGGCTCGCCCTCGCCTGGGGCATCGAGACCTTCCTCGTCCCGATGGCCCGGCACACCGACCAGATGGCGCACCAGGTCGACAAGACCCTGCTCGCCGACGGCCGGGTCCAGGAGGGTGACCTCGTGGTCATCGTCGCCGGCTCGCCCCCCGGCATCCCCGGTTCCACCAACGCCCTGCGCGTCCACAAGATGGGTGACGCGGTCAACAAGGTGGCACCCGCCTACAAGGACCTCGAGGACTGACCCCCGCCTCCGGGGACCGGGCTGCGGCGGGGTGGCGGGCACCATACGTCCCGACTTGTATGCTCGTCCCCGCACCATCTGCCGGCCTGTCCGGTGGGTGCGCCGAAGTGGTGGAATGGCAGACACGGAGCACTCAAAATGCTCTGCTCGAAAGGGCGTGCGGGTTCGAGTCCCGCCTTCGGCACCGATGTGACAAGCGCAAGGATCTTGAGTCCGCATCGGCCAGCAACATCATCCGGACGTGGCAGGACGTGCTCGGACACGGAGATGAACGCGCGGTTCTCGTGCCCGCTTTCACCCGCGAGAACCGAGCTAGCGAACTACTGGCGAACTCGTTCGAGGACATGACCAACTCGGCAACCGGTCGGTTCCAGGGTGTGTGCATTGCGACCACCTTGCGGCCTCTCTCAAGTGAATGGGCTCGCGCTCGGAGAGGCGTTGGCCGCATGAGGGTCACAACACACCATGCGCGCTGAATGCGGCTATGAGCGGATAGCAATGATGACGCGGTCACTCAGGTGGGAAAGCGATGACAACATGACCGACTCCGTACCTGACCATAGGACTGCCAAGCACAAGGAGGACCACAGAAGCACAGCGCATTGAGGTTAAGGAGAAGGCTCTTCGTCGCACAAAGGACGAGGGGGTTAAAGGCCCTTCACCGGCTCGCCAACCCGCAATCGACCTCTGACGTGATTGAGGGAATGCTCGTCGAGATCGGGCTGCGCGCTCTCGAACTCGGCATCAACGTCGTTGTTGACTTCGGCCTCCGGGGTCGAGACGAGCGCTCCGCGCTACGACAGGCGGTTGCCGACCTCGGCGCGGCGCTGGAGATGCGCCACTTCGTACTCCCGCCAGCCGAGCAGCGGAGACGTTTTGACCTGGCGCCAGGCCGAGAAACCGCACACGACGCGGCACATGTCCGACGAAGAGTTCGCCGAGTGGGCCGCCATCATCGGCATTCCGACACACGGCGAGCTCGACGGCTGTGAACCTGTCGATTGCCCGCCGGCAGAATTGGCGAGTTGGGAGGCGTGGCGCAGGCATCGGTGGCCGCGTCGGTTACCTCATCCAAGAATTTCGAGATTGCCGCTGATGTGGAGATGGGCGAGCTCTCAAACCCGATACGGACACATCCAGTAGCGTGACCTGAGTTGGCGGCGTGCCTTGATGGGGGATGGTACGGTCCGTCCAATAGCTTGATCGAGCCGAGCGATTCCGCGTATCACGGGAATCTGGCGGAGACTTTCGAGCGCCAGCGCCGGCCCCGGTGCAAAACACTCGAGGGACGGCTGATGATTCGCACCTATTTTGTTGCGCGCACCGTAATTTCGATGCTCGCCGCAGGCGCGGTCACCGCCGGCGGCGTGGTGCTCGTGCAACAACCGGCGGCCGCCGCGACGAGCAACCTCACCGTCACCACCACCGCGGACGTACCTACCACTACTGGCGCCTGCGCCAGCGCGTCGACGGTTGTGGCGCCTTCCCCGGTCAGCCTGCGCGAGACGGTGTGCCTGGCGAACAACCTCGCGGCCAGCACCGGCAATGCGGTGGTGATCACCGTGCCCTCAGGCACGTACACCCTGACGTACGGGCAACTGAAGATTGGCACGCCGGCGAACTCGAACATCAGCGTCAACGGCGCAGGCGCGGCGAGCACCACCATCAGTGGCGGAGGTGCAAGTCGCATCTTCGACGCCGACCCCAACGTCGTGGGTGGAGTCAACATCACCCTCACCGGCCTCACGCTGACTGGCGCCCTGGACAACACCATCGGCGGCGGGGCGATCATCGGCGGAGCGCAGAACCTGACGAACGGGGACAGCCTGACCGTCGACTCCTCCGTCATCACCGACAACCACGTCAACACGACTTCGCCCTCGCAGACGCTGATCGGCGGAGGCGGGATCAACTTTGCCGGCGGCTCGCTGACCATCACCAACTCGACCCTGAGCAACAACTCCTCCGGCAGCAGCGAAGGCTCGGCCGTCAGCTACCGCGCGCAGGGGCACGCGCCGAACGAGCGGCTGACCGTCAGGAACACCACTTTCAGCGGGAACACGCAGGTCAATAATTCCGGCGGCACCGACGGCGGCGCGCTGAGCGTTTACGCCCCCAGCGCGGCGGGCCAGTTCAGCATCATCAACTCGATGTTCCTCAACAACAGCGTCACGAGCACCCTGGGCTACTCACGTGGCGCAGCGATCATCACCAGCTCCGGAACGCTCACGGTCACCGGCTCGACGTTCGTCGGCAACTCCGCTACTGGCGGCTCGCAGCAGACCGGTGGCGCGATCCAGCTCATCGGCACCGCCAGCACCCTGCGCTACAACCGCTTCTACAAGAACGTCGCCACCGCCGGGTCGGGCGTCCACCTGGCAGGCGCCGCGGCCGTGGTCGCGACCGACAACTGGTGGGGCTGCAACGGCGGCCCCGGCGCGGCAGGCTGCGACACGGTGGTCAACATCAGCAGCGTCCCGCGGTTGGTGCTCACCGGCTCGGCCAGCCCCTCCACGGTGACCGGCCCCAACGCAGCCTCGACGATCACTACCAGCCTGTTGACCGACTCCGGTGGCCTGCCGATTAGTGCGGCCAACCTCGGCGCGTTCGCGAACCTGCCGATCGGCTGGAGCAACCCGCGACCGGGTGACGCGAGGGTCAGCCCAACCACCTCGAACCTGGTGGGTGCCCAGGCCAGTACCGGCTACAACTCGGGCACCGGCAGCGGACCTGGTGGCGTCACGGCCACCCTTGACAATGGGTCCCTCGTGATCGCCCTCGTCGTAGACGCGGCCCCCGCCATTACCAGCGCCGACCACGTCACCTTCTCGGTCGGGGTCGCATCCAGCTTCACCATCACCACGACCGGGTACCCGGCCCCGTCGATCAGCCGCACCGCCGCACTGCCCTCCGGCGTGAGCTTCATCGATCACGGCAACGGCACGGCGACCATCTCGGGCACTCCGTCGGCCGGGTCCGGCGGCAGCTACCCGGTGGGCCTCACCGCATCGAACTCCACGGCCACAGCGGCCACCCAGACCCTGACCGTGACGGTGCCCCAAGCGCCGACGTTCACCAGTGCGGCGACGGCGACCTTCACTGCCGGGACCTTGGGCAGCATCACAGTGACGACAACCGGGCCGCCCACCGTGACCGCGGTTTCCGAGTCCGGCACGTTGCCGACCGGCCTGTCCTTCCAGGACAACGGTGACGGCACGGCAGTCCTGTCCGGGACGCCGGTGGCCGGCTCCGGCGGTTCCTACCCGGTCCAGCTCACCGCGACCAACGGCATCAACCCCGACGCCACCCAGACCTTGACGGTCACGGTCGACCAGGCGCCGTCGGTCACCCTCGACCCCATCAGCCAGCGAGCTGCGCCCGGCGACGCGGTCACGTTCGCGGCGACCGGCGACGGGTATCCGGCACCCACTGTACGGTGGCAGGTATCCGCCGACGGCGGGCTGACGTTCACCGACATTCTCACAGCCACCAGCACCAACTATACCCAGGTGGCCACGGCCGCCGACACCGGACACCAGTACCGGGCGATGTTCAGCAACGCGGTAAGCAGTGTCCCCTCCGCGGCTGCCACGCTGCTAGTGGGCACCGCACCCGCCTTCACCAGCGCCGACCACGCCACGTTCAGCGCAGGGACGTCCGGAAGCTTCACCGTTCTCGCAACCGGAACCCCTGCACCGGCGATCACCACCAACGACCTGCCGGGGTGGCTGACGCTCACCGACCACGGCGACGGCTCGGCAACGGTGGCCGGGACTGCACCGCCCGGCAGCGGTGGTACTCCCGGCTTCACGCTGCATGCCAGTAACGGGTTCGACCCGGCAGTCAGCCAGAGCTTCACGCTCACCGTGACCGAAGCGCCGGGCATCACCAGCGCCGACCACACCATGTGCACTGTGGGCGTCGCTGGGAACTTCACGGTCACTGCGACGGGCGGCTTCCCGACCCCGCCCGCGCTCCTCGAAACCGGGCCGCTGCCGGCCGGGATCACCTTCGTGGACCAGGGGGACGGCACCGCGACGCTGTCCGGCACTGCGCCTTCCCCCGCTGAGGCAGGGTCGTACCCGATCACCGTGACGGCTAGCAACGGCGGCTCTGAGAGCTCGAGCCAGCAGTTCCTGCTCACCGTCGAGCGCGCACCGGTCCTGGCACTTCCGCCGACCGTGCCTGCCTCCGACGGCCCGCTGACGGGCGTTCCGGCCCAGTCCACGCCTGGCCAGCTGCTGCTGGACGTCAGCGGCAGCGGATTTGCCCCCGGCGCGCCCATCACCTTAGGCACCTACTCGCCCGCGACGGTCGTCGGCCACACGACGGCTGACAGCACGGGCGCCTTCCACACCACGCTCCAGCTCCCCACTGCGGCCGGCCAAGACACCGTCCTCGCCGCCGGCATTGCGCCGGACGGCACCGATCGCTACCTGGAAGCGATCACGGAGATCGTGGCTACTCCGGTTCCGACCACTCCGGTTCCGACCACTCCGGTTCCGACCACTCCGGTTCCGACCACTCCGGTTCCGACCACTCCGGTTCCGACCACTCCGGTTCCGACCACTCCGGTTCCGACCACTCCGGTTCCGACCACCGCGGCCGCGAGCAGCTCACCCGCTTCCCCGAGCTCGGCCTCTCGGGGTGCCCTGGCCTTCACCGGGCTGCCGGAGGATCCGCTGAAGGTCCTGGGTTGGGCCGCGATCCTGCTGCTCGCCGGTCTTGCCTTGCTCGCCTCGAGCCAGCGGCGCTCCCGCAGGCACTAGGCGTGTCGAGTCTGAGGCGTGGGTTTTCGCCGAAGCCATCACGGACGCCTACCTCACCTCCGCCGCAACAAGTGATGCGACAGGAGTCACGCCCACCGTCGCACTGCCGAGACACGACCGGGACAAGCGCCCACCTGAACCCAGCGGTGCGTGAGCTCTTCGGGTTTCTGAGTCGCCGACGACCTATCGGTCTCCACCGCATTCCGAAAGCGTCTGGTCGCCCGCCTCAAGGAGCTGCTGTCTGGATGTACTGACAAGAGACGTTGTTGGTGGGGTGGGTGCTCCGCGGGTCTGATCAGTGGCGCGGGGAGGGCTGGCTCGACGGGCGTCGGCCCAACGGTGACGCGCGTCGAGTGCGCCCAGGTTACGCACCAGGGCGCCAAGTACCTGTGCGGCCTGACATTCGCCGAGCAGCGCTTGCTCTCTCCCTTCGCCTAGACGGTTGAGGGGTCAGGCGAGGCGTCGTCGCAGGCAGGCATGCCGTACTCGATCGGCGACGTCGAATCGAACGGTGTGACGCCGCCGCCTACCAGCCGAGGATCTGTCGGGAGCTCGCCTACGCTCAAGTTCATGGACTGTCCACTGGCCTCGGCTACAAGGCCAACTTGCGCTATAGCGAGTGTCACTACTCGGCGCTTCGAGCAGCATTCCCACTGGTTCGAGTCCCGCCTTCGGCACCAACGTGATCCGCACGTCGGTGGACTGCACGGACGCGGAGCGAACCATGACGTCTAGCGAGACGTGGGACCTCGTGGTCGTCGGCGCGGGGCCGGCGGGGGCAGCAGCCGCACTGGGCGCGTTGCAGGAGCACCCGGAGGCGCGCGTGCTGCTGCTCGACCGTGCCGAGTTCCCGCGGGACAAGGTGTGCGGCGACGGGATCGCACCCCATGTGCTCGACGTGCTGGCGTCACTCGGGGCGAGCGACCTGGTGGAGAGCCTGCTGCGCCACCACCGCCCGATCACGACGCTCGAGCTCTCGCTGGGGCAGCAGTCGGTGGTGCGCCCCATGCAGCGTCCGGCTCTCGTGGTGCCGCGAGCCGAGTTCGACGCGGGCCTCGTGGAGGCGGCGGTCCGAGCCGGCTCGGTGCTGCGCCGTCACCGCGTGCGCGAGGTGCGCGCCGGGCAGGACCACGTGGTGGTCGACGACACGATCCGGGCCAGCGTGGTCGTCGCGGCCGACGGCGCGCGTTCGCAGGTGCGTCGAGCGCTGGGGATGGGGCCCGCGGGTCCGGTGGCGTTGGGGTTGCGGGGGTACGCGCCGACGCGGGATTCGCGTGCGGGTCGTCAGGTCATCCGCTTCGGGCAGGACCGCCGCCCCTCGTATGCGTGGGCGTTCGACCGCGGCGACGGGTGGTCCAACGTGGGTTACGGCGAGGTGCTCTCCAGCGATCTCTCAGCACCGTCGCACCGGCTCATGGTGGAGCGCCTGGAGGTCCTCCTGCCGGGATCATCGGAGGGGGCGCACTCCTGGCGCGGTCACCACCTGCCCCTGTCGGGGGCGCGGTGGGTCCATCCGCCGGGCCGGGTGCTCCTCGTCGGTGACGCCGCGGGACTGGTCAACCCGTTGACCGGCGAGGGGATCTACTACGCCGTGGCCACGGGGGCGATCGCCGGCAGGGTCGCAGGCAGGATGGCGGGACGCCTGCCGGCCGATCCTGCTCCCTCGACCGGGGTGCCGACTGCAGCTGACCCGGGCGCGGTCTACGGGCGTCAGGTGCGGCGACTGCTGCGCCTGAACCTGCTCAGCACGGCCGTGGCCAGTCGGCTGGTCGTCCGGCCACTGGTGCTGTCGGCGGGGTTGCGTGCCGCCGACTCCGACCAGCGGGTCTTCGACGACCTCGTGGAGCTCGGGCTGGGTCCGGGTCGACTTACCGGGCGAGCGGTCGCGGGCCTGGTCCGGGCAGCCGCGTCAGGCCGCCGGGGGACAGGCACGCCGCAGGACCTTTGACCCGCTGTGGTGCCGGCACAGCCGCCCGACGATGGGGGCAGCGAAGACGCGTCGAGCAGCAGAGGGGGCACCATGGCCATGACTCGGACCTGGGTCGTGTACGAGTCGATGTTCGGCAACACCCGGGAGGTCGCCAGCGCTGTGGCCGAGGGGCTGGGCGGTGCCGGACCGGTCGAGCTGCATGAGGTCTCCGCAGCGGGGCCGCTTCCGCCGGACCTCGACCTGCTGGTCGTCGGCGCACCGACGCATGCCTTCGGCCTCAGCCGTCCCTCCAGCAGGGATGACGCGTCGAGCAAGTCTGGTCATCCTGTCGAGTCTGCCCTGATGGGGGTGCGTGAGTGGCTGGAGAGCATCGAGCCGGGCCGGACGGGGACCGCCTTCGCCACTTTCGACACGCGCGTGAGCCACCCCCGGGTCCCCGGTTCTGCAGCCAAGAAGGCGGCGAAGAGACTCCGCAAGCTCGGCCTCACCCAGGCTGTGCCGCCGGAGTCGTTCTGGGTGCACGGCCTGGAGGGACCATTGGACGAAGGAGAGCTGGAGCGGGCCGGCGCCTGGGGCCGGGCCCTCACCGAGGCCGGTGCGCCGGAACGTGGCGTGCGTCGTCACCAGAGGCCGTAGGCCGGCCCGAAGAAGAAGAACCACACGAAGCCGATGGTGTCGTCGAAGCCGTGCGCCAGGATCGGGGCCCACAGGGTGCGGCACCTGAATCGCAGGACGCTGAACACGGCAGCCCCGAACGCACTGAGCACGACGCCCACCCAGCCCTGCTCGGTGTGCAGCAACCCGAACAGCACCGAGGACACCGCGACCGCCGTCACCAGGCTCGGGCGGCCATGCCCGAGCACGTCGGTCAGCCGAGTGACGAGGTAACCGCGGAAAGCGACCTCCTCGCAGAAGGCAGCCACGACCCAGGCCGCGCACACGTAGAGCAGCAGGAGCCCGACGTCGCCCTGCAGGTCGGCGAAGCCGCTGACGTCCTGCCGCTGGCCGCTCAGGTGGTTGACGACGGGGATCAGCAGAGCGACGTTCAGCAGGGTCCACGCGATCGCGAAACCTGCCATCTGCCCGACCAGCCGCCACGGGTTGGCGCTGCGGTGGAACCCCAACGAGCTGGGTCCCTGGCGGCGCACGGCCAGACTGACTGCAGCCATACCCACCAGCACGACTGACGGGATGAACCAGTCCGCCACGACGGCCACGGTAGCGAGGACGACCTCCACGGCGGCCAAGCACGTGGATGCACGAGAAGTGAGCCGTCCGTCGCCGGCATCCCCAGCAAGGGGTCGGCGGTCCGTCTTCACACGTCCGATGGTGCCGGTGGTCGGGCGCTCGCCCGTCGCGTCGCGACCGCCACCAGGGTCACCCCGCCGACGAGCAGGACCAGGCCTGCGACCAGCCCGACCACGCCCACTGCGCCCAGCCACGGAAGGCGCGCGCCCACGTCGACGTCGGCGTTGACCCCGGCCGAGCCGTCAGCGTTCATGAGCACCACGGCCCAGTCGCCGCTGCGGGGAGTCCAGGTGAGCGTCTGCGGACCGGTACCCACCGCGGACGCGTTCCAGATGGACAGCGCGGTCGGGGGCTGGCTGGGCGCGTGGCCGGCGATGTCCCGGCCGTCGGCCCAGCCCGCTGCGGGCACCGTCCGTGCCACGCCCGCGAGGTACCGCTGCACGGCGGAGGTCGGTCCGATCCCGACGAACACGGCCCCGGGCCCTGTGGGCGAGACCCGCAGTCGCACGTCACCCAGCGCGCGGCTGGGCAGGGTCGAGTCACCGGGGGAGGTCTCGATCACCATGGAGGTCACGGCCACGGCATACCCCGAACTGTTCACCGAACGGGCGGAGGAGGTGACGAAGCCGGTGCCGTCCCGCATGGCGTGGTCGATGACGAGCAGCGCGGCTCCGCCGGTGAGCACGCCCAGGGAGATGAGTCCCAGCAACGAACCCGCGACGACGCTCGTGATCCGGCCGCCGGTCCAGCCGCTACGACGCACGGGACCCGGGCCGGCGGGCCTGGTGGCGGCACCCGGTGACATCGGTGAGGCGGGGGAGACGGGCGACCCGGCCCGGACCGCCGAGACGGCGGAGGCGGGCTGTGGGGGTGGTGGTGCGCTGTCCGTGGGGAGCAGACGGTCGCTCGGGTCACCGGGGCCGAGGTCGAGCCGGAACGGGGGATAGGCGTCGGTCATCAGCGCCGCATACGCGCACACCCGCAGGACCCACCTGTTCAGGCCAAGCACGAGGTCGTACACCCCTCGGGGGTACTGGCCGGTCAGGGCCAGGACGACCGCGGCGACGAGGACGAGCAGGCCGACGAGCCCACCGCCCCAGGTGAAGCGGTCGGGGGCCTGGTCGTTGGCGACCCACCAGCTGCCGCCGCCGACGAGGATCCCGACGACGAGGTAGTGCGGCAGGGCGAGCAGCCACCACTTGACCAGGACCAGCCCCCGGGAGAGGTGCTCGGGGTAGTCGATCTCGAGGTGCGCCGGGTAGTCGGGGACGTCCGCCAGCGTGAACGGTGGGTACTGGTCGGTCGCGAGTGCGCTGTAGCCGTAGTAGACGACCCGCCAGCTCCACCGCAGCACGCCGACGTTGAAGTCGAACAGGGCACGGGGGTACCGGCCCGTCACGAGGATGCCGACGAAGGCGACGAGGCTCAGCGCGACGAAGGCCAGCCAGAGGAAGAGCAGCACCACCGCGTGCGGCACGAGCAGCAGCCACTTCACGAGCCACAGCCACCGCGAGGCGTGCGGCTGGACATCGGCCCGCAGGTGGACCGGGTAGTAGGGCGGCGGGATCGGGGCAGGGGGTGTGCTCTGGATGGTGGTCATCTCATCACTCCTCGCGGTTACCTCCACCGTCCTTGGGCGAGCTGAGCGACGACAGGGCCATTCGGCCCGCGCGCTCGACCTGCGGGTTCGACCTGCACCTTCGGTCCGCGCGGTCGTCCTTGGCGTTCGCGGGCGTGGTGCGACTGGGCGCGCAACGTGCCGTTAACGTGCGTCCCCTAGGCTCGTCCCCGTGAGCGAGAGCCAGTCGACGACGACGACCACCAAAGCCCCCACACGCATCCTCGTGGCCGAGGACGAGGCGCTGATCCGCCTCGACCTCGCCGAGATGCTGGCCGAGCTCGGCTACGAGGTCGTCGGGCAGGCGAGCAACGGCGAGCAGGCCGTCGAGATGGCCAAGGAGCTCACCCCCGACCTGGTGATCATGGACGTCAAGATGCCGGTCATGGACGGCATCACTGCGGCCGAGGAGATCGGCGCCGCGAAGATCTGCCCCGTGGTCATGCTCACGGCGTTCAGCCAGACCGAGCTCGTCGAGCGGGCCCGTGACGCCGGGGTGATGGCCTACATCGTCAAGCCGTTCACGGCCTCCGACCTGGGGCCGTCCATCGACATCGCACGGCACCGCTGGACCGAGGTCAAGGCGCTCGAGAACGAGATCGCCGACCTCGGTGAGCGCCTCGAGACCCGCAAGGCCGTCGACCGCGCCAAGGGCATCCTCATGAAGAAGCTCAAGATCACCGAGGCCGAGGCGTTCCGCTGGATCCAGAAGACGGCCATGGACCGGCGGCTCGGCATGCGCGAGGTCGCCGACGCCGTCGTCAGCGGTATGGACAAGGCCTGACCGGTGGCAGTGGTCCGTGCGGCCACGGTGGCCGACGCACCGGCGCTCGCCACCGTCGCTGCGGCGACGTTCGCCCTGGCCTGCCCCCCGCACGTCACGCAGGGGGCCATCGCGACATTCATCGCCGACGTGCTCTCCGTTCAGCGGTTCGAGGAGTACCTCGGTGACCCGTCGCGTGACCTCTTCGTCGCCGAGGAGGAAGGTCTCGTCGGTAGGGATGGCTCCGTCGGGGGCCGTCCGGCGGCAGGCCCCGTTGGGGGCCTAACGGCGGCGACCGGGTACGCGATGCTCGTCACCGCCGAACCCGCAGACCCGGACGTGCGCGCCGTACTCCAGCTGAGGCCGACGTCGGAGTTGAGCAAGATCTACGTCCTGCCGGACCAGCACGGGGCGGGGACCAGCCGCGAGCTCATGGCCGCGGCGCTCGACGCAGCCCGCGCCCGCGGTTCACGGGGCGCCTGGCTCGGCGTCAACCAGCTCAACGAGCGCGCCCAGCGGTTCTACGCCAAGAGCGGGTTCACGCGGGTGGGCACCAAGCGGTTCCTCGTGGGCGACCGGTACGAGGACGACTACGTGTTCGAGCAGGCCCTGTGATGGGGGCGCTCGCGTCGCCGTGGATCGTGCTCGTCGCGACGAAATACCAGTCGTCGCACGCAAGCCCATTCACTTCACCTGTGAGGTTCTGTTGAAGGCTTCACTAATCCGACGCGGGGGCCCTAGAGTCCTAGGTCTGGCGGGTCCCCGACGTCGCCAGCGGCCCACGGGGGAGCCGCGCACACACGAGTCAGACCGTCGATGATGGAGGAACCGGTGAGCCGTCCCGCGATCAACGTCAAGCGTGTGCGTGAGGACGAGCAGCGAGCGTTCACCGAGCTGTGGATGTCGGCCAGGGTCGAGGCAGGCGTCAGCCCCGAGGTTGCCGCGCGCGCTGCCTCCGAGGGCCGTGTTGCCGCCGCTCTCGCCCGAGAGGACGTCAGGGCGTATGTCGCGATGGCCGACGGCCGCGCCGTCGGCTTCACGGTCGCCGCGACGACCCCCTTTTCCGCGCTCACCGAGGCCCCCTGCGTGACGATCGACCAGCTGTATGTCGTGCCGGAGGCGCGCAAGCACGGGGTCGCCCGGCACCTCATGAGTGCCGTGACCGTCTACGCCGACTCGCGGGGATGCGAGCAGATCGGCTGCAACGTCCCAGCCCAGCACCGTGACGCGAACCGCTTCTTCGCCCGACTCGGTTTCAGCTCACAGGTCGTTCGACGCATCACGACGGTGTCTGCACTGCGTCGCCGCCTGGGCGCTGACGAGCAGCGCACCCACTCGCTCGAAGCCCTGCTTCACCGCCGCCGCTCGCTGCGCGCCCGGGCCGCCCAGTCGGCCAACCGCCTCGCAGGCTGAGCCAAGGCACCTGCTCGCAGCACGCGCGACGACGTCTGCCCTTCTCTCTCTACGCTCCCGGCGCGGCGTCCCGGATCAGGCAGGTGATTCGGCAGGTGCAGATCCGGCGGTCCTGCTCGTCGGTGATGACGACCTCGTAGCACGCCAGCGTGCCGCCCAGCGAGACGGCCGTTGCCGTGCCCGTGACGGTGCCGGCCCGTGCTGCCCGGTGGTGCGTCGCGTTGATGTCGAGGCCGACGGCGATCCGATCCGGACCGGCGTGCAAGGCCGCCCCGACCGAGCCGAGCGTCTCGGCGAGGACGACGGAGGCGCCGCCGTGCAGCAGCCCGTACGGCTGGGTGTTCCCGGCCACCGGCATGCGTCCCACGACCCGGTCCGGGGTGCCCTCGACGATCTCGATCTGCATCCGGTGCAGCAGCGAGTCGGGATTCATCTCCTGCATGGCCTGCAGGGCCGAGCTGAAGTCGGAGGAGGCGGAAGGGGCGAGGTCGCTGGCGGTCGCGGGGGTGTCACTCATAACCAATAGGCTGCCATGCGTGAGTCGCCTCCTGCTCCTCGACGGACATTCCCTCGCCTACCGGGCCTTCTTCGCGCTGCCGGTCGAGAACTTCTCGACCAGCACCGGACAGCACACCAACGCGGTCTACGGCTTCACGTCGATGCTCATCAACGTGCTGCGTGACGAGCAGCCGACCCACCTCGCGGTCGCCTTCGACGTCAGCCGCAAGACGTTCCGCAGCGAGGAGTACGCCGAGTACAAGGCGACCCGGTCGGCCACCCCCAGCGAGTTCCAGGGCCAGGTGGCGCTGGTCCGCGAGGTGCTGGACGCCCTCAAGATCAAGCACGTGCAGATGGACGGCTTCGAGGCCGACGACGTCATTGCGACCCTGACCACCCAGGCGACCGCGCAGGGCATGGACGTCATCATCTGCACCGGTGACCGCGACGCCTTCCAGCTCGTCAACGACAAGGTGACGCTGCTCTACCCCGTTCGCGGTGTGTCCGAGGTGTGGCGGATGGACCCCAAGGCCGTCGAGGAGAAGTACCTCGTCGCCCCCGAGCGCTACAGCGACCTCGCCGCCCTCGTCGGTGAGACCAGCGACAACCTGCCGGGCGTGCCGGGGGTCGGGCCGAAGACGGCGGCGAAGTGGCTGGGGCTCTACGGCGACCTCCAGGGCGTCGTCGCGCACGCGGACGAGATCAAGGGCAAGGCGGGGGAGTCGCTGCGCGAGCATCTCAACGGGGTCCTGCGCAACCGCCGGCTCAACCACCTCCTCACCGACCTCGAGCTGCCCGTCACCATCGATGAGCTCGAGCGGCAGAACTGGGACCGCGACCAGGTCCACACCGTCTTCGACAGCCTCGAGTTCAGGGTGCTGCGCGACCGTCTCTTCGAGTACCTCGAGGCGCCGAAGGAGGAGGCCGAGCACGGCTTCGACCTCGAGGGCAGCGTCCTCGCCCCTGACGACGTGGCCGGGTGGTTGCAGGAGTATGCCGCCTCCGGAGCCCGCGTCGGCGTGCACGTCGTCGGCACCTGGGGTCGAGGTACCGGGGACGTCAACGCGCTGGCCCTGGCCACCGACGGTGGCGCGGCGGCATACGTCGACGTCACGTCGCTGGACCCTGCCGGCGAGGCCGCGGTCGGCGCCTGGCTGGCCGATCCGACCCGACCCAAGGTGCTGCACGACGCGAAGGGGCCGTTGCTGGCGCTCGCGGCGCGGGGCTGGACGGTCGACGGGATCGAGACCGACACGGCGCTCGCGGCCTACCTCGTGCGCCCCGACCAGCGCTCCTACGACCTGTCCGACCTCGTGTTGCGCCACCTCGGGCGTGAGCTGCGGGCCGAGACCGCTGACACGGGGCAGGGCCTGCTCGACTTCGGCGACGACCAGGACACCTCCGCCCAGGAGGCGATGGTGCGGGCCAGCGCGGTCCTCGACCTCGCGGGGTCGCTGGCCGAGCAGCTCGAGGCGACTGGCGGCACCTCGCTGCAGCGTGACCTCGAACTGCCGCTCGAGCACGTGCTCGCCGGGATGGAGCGCATCGGCATCGCCGCCGACACCGCGACGATGACCGGGCTCGAGGCCGACTTCGCTGCCAAGGTGCGCGAGGCGCAGCAGGACGCCTACGACGCGATCGGGGGCGACCAGATCAACCTCGGCTCGCCCAAGCAGCTGCAGGTCGTGCTGTTCGAGACCTTGGGGCTGCCCAAGACGCGACGCACCAAGACGGGCTACACGACCGACGCCGACGCCCTGACCGACCTGTTCACCAAGACCGAGCACCCGTTCCTCGAGGCGCTGCTGCGCCACCGTGACGCCTCGCGCCTGCGCGTCACCGTCGAGGGGCTGCTCAAATCGGTGGCCGACGACGGCCGCATCCACACGACGTACCAGCAGACGATCGCCGCGACCGGCCGGCTCAGCTCCACCGACCCCAACCTCCAGAACATCCCGATCCGCACCGACGAGGGCCGCCGCATCCGCGAGGTCTTCGTCGTCGGCGACGGCTACGAGTCGCTCATGTCGGCCGACTACAGCCAGATCGAGATGCGGATCATGGCCCACCTGTCCGGCGACGAGGGGCTGATCGAGGCCTTCCGCACGGGGGAGGACCTGCACCGGTTCGTCGGGTCACGCGTCTTCCACGTCGAGCCGCAGGACGTCACGTCGGCGATGCGCTCCAAGGTCAAGGCCATGTCCTACGGACTCGCGTACGGCCTGTCGGCCTTCGGCCTGTCCAAGCAGCTCACCATCTCCACCGGCGAGGCCCAGGGCCTGATGGACGAGTACTTCGCGCGGTTCGGCGGGGTGCGCGACTACCTCACCGAGGTGGTCGCCGAGGCCCGCGGGACCGGCTACACCCAGACCATGCTCGGCCGCCGCCGCTACCTGCCCGACCTGACCTCGGACAACCGCCAGCGCCGCGAGATGGCCGAGCGCATGGCGCTCAACGCCCCGATCCAGGGCTCTGCGGCGGACATCATCAAGCTCGCGATGCTCCGGGTCGACAAGGCCCTGGCCGAGTCCGGTGCACGCTCACGCCAGCTGCTCCAGGTGCACGACGAGCTCGTCCTGGAGATCGCCCCGGGGGAGCGCGACGACGTGGAGGCCCTCGTGCGCCGCGAGATGGGCGGCGCGATGGAGATGGACGTCCCTCTTGAGGTCAGCGTCGGCGTCGGCCGGTCCTGGCACGACGCCGCCCACTGAGGCAGCGCATGTCCCGGGGTCGCGGCAGGTGGGGGTTGCCGGTGGCGTTCCTGACGTCGCTGGTCCTGGCGCTGGTGGTCTGCGGCCGATCGTTCGGCCGGGGATTGTTCCTCTACCGCGACTTCGTCACCGTGCCGGCCCTCGCCCATGGTCCCGGCCTGCTCGGACGTGACGGGGAGCCGCCGCGAGCCGTACCCCTCGACGCGGTGATGGCTGCGCTGTCCCCGGTCGTGAGCACCGGGGCACAGCAGCAGGTGATGTTGCTCGCCTCACTCGTGCTGGCGGGCTGCGGCGTCGCGGTCCTGCTCAGGCAGCACGGCACCGCGGCCATGGTCGCCGGGGCCGCCGTGGCGACGTGGAACCCCTACGTGGCCGAGCGCCTGGCCCTCGGACAACCCCCGACCCTGCTCGCGTACTCAATGACCCCGTGGCTGGTCGCCACGGTCCGCTCGGGACTGCCGACGGGTCGTGCCCTCGCTGCCGTGCTGGTCTGTGCGCTCCCAGCAGCGCTGACGCCCTGGGGCTCCCTGGTTGCGGCCCTGGTCGTCATCGGCACCAGCCTGACGACACCACGGCGCCGACACGCCTCGTGGCGGCTCGGGGTTGTCGGTATGGCGGTGCTCTGGTCCCTGCCGTGGGTCCTGCCCGCGCTGACCCACGGCGCCGGTGCGGCAGATCCCGACGGCGCCCGGGCGTTCGCGCTGCGGGCGGACTCCTCGTGGGGCCTCGTGGGTTCCGCGCTCACCCTCGGTGGCAGCTGGGCCGCCGCCACCGTCCCCGACTCCCGGTCGTCAGCCCTCGCCATCACTGCCTCCCTGCTGCTGGTCGTCCTCGCGCTGGCCGGCGTGGCCCTGCTCGGCCGTCGAGCCGGTCGTCGGGTCGCGCTCCTCGCTGCCGGGGCATGGCTGCTACCGGTGGTCGCTGCGGCCTTCTTCGCAGGGCCGGGACTGGAGCTCTTCGCCAAGCTTCAGCGGGTGCCCGGGGTCGCCATCGGCCGCGACACGCACCGCTGGCTCGGGTTGACGGCCATCACCAGTGCGGTGCTCGTGGGTGTCGTGCTGGGCGAGGTGGCGCGGCTGACGGCTCGTCGTGCCGCCCCCCCGAGCTCCCCGAGCTCCCCAAGCACCTCGACCACGGTGAACGCGACAGGGCGTCGGCCGAGCCCCCTGCGGCGTGGCACGCACCTGCTACCGGGAGCGGCGGCCGCGGTGGTCGTGCTCTCCGCAGCGGTCCTCACCGTGCCGGACCTGCCGTCCTCCGTCGGCTCGGCCTACCGTCCACTTCAGATGCCCGCTGACTGGGCCCCGACGGTGCGTGCCGCTGACCGGGCGGCCGGCCAGGGGCGCATCCTCGTCCTGCCGTACCAGTCGTTTCGGCGGACTCCATGGGCGGGGGGCGCGCCGTTCCTCGACCCCACGCCGCGAGCCCTGCGGGCGCCGGTCCTCGCCTCACGCCAGCTCGTCGTGGCGCGGGGGCGGCAGCAGTGGACCGTCGACGACGACGCGGTGACGGCTGGCGACCTCGGCCTCACCACGGGCTCGGCAGACCTTGATCCTGCCGTCCTTCGCCAGCGAGGGGTGACTGCCGTCGTCGAGTGGCGGGACAGTCCCGGCAGCATCCCGTCAGACCACGCGGGGATGACCGAGGTGTTCACCGGGCCGCACTTCCGGGTGTGGGTCGTGACACGCTCGGGGTGAGAAATTTCCACAAGGTTGCGCGAACACCCGAACCAGCCGGTAACCTCGGGCCAACACCACCGAGCCTGGAGGCCACCGAGCATGAAGTTCTTGCGACGCGACGAGCGTGGGGTTGTGTCGTCCGCTGCGGCGATCACCATCCTGAGCGTGGTTCTGGGTGGCGGTGCCGCGACGGCCGCCGTCTTCAGCGTCATCGGTGCCAGTGGCCCGAAGGACGGCGCGGCCATCGTCGACGGCAAGAAGGACATCGTCCCGCCGCAGGACCTGCTCAACTACGGCGGCTAGTCAGCGCCTCGCGGTTGTCGAGCGGGCGTCGGTCATGGTGACCGGCGCCCCTCCTCGTGTCACCTGCGTCAACAGCGTCTCCCAGTGCTGACCCGTGCCGGTCCAGGTGAACTGACGGGCGTAGTCCCGTGCGTGGTCCCCGAGCTCGGCGCGCAGCTCGGGGTCGGCCAGAAGGGCCGCGACAGCGTGGGTCATGGCGTCCAGGTCGTCCACGAGGATCCCCGTGCGCCCGTCGATGATCGACTCCGACAACCCGCCGGCATCGGAGTACGCCACAGTGGGAACGCCGTGACTCGCAGCCTCCACCACGCACAGGCCCCAGCCCTCCTTGACGCTGGGAGCCAGAGCCACCCACGCACTCGACAGCTCGGCGTGCTTGGTCGCCTCGTCGACGAACCCCAGGAGGGTGACGTCGTCCTCGACGCCCGAGGCGTGGGCGTGCTCGGCGATCCGGTCGTGCCACCAGCCGTGGCCCACGACGCGCAGGCGCAGCCCCGGGTGGGTGCCGCGCAGACGGGCGACGACGTCAATGGCGTGCTCGACGCGCTTGTGGGGGACCAGTCGTCCGAGGACGACCAGGGTGGGGTCGGGGTTACGAGCCACCCCGAGCGCCAGCGGGGCGTCGGTGCCGTTGTGGATCACGGCTATGTGGCCTGCGGTGACGCCGAGTTCCACGAGCTCGTCACGTGTGCGACCGGACACGGCGACGTACTGCCTCGAGCGGTACACGCGCGGCGCGACCTGCGACTCGATGAACCATCCCACCCTCGCCGCGACCGGACCGAAGACGACCGGCCACTGCTCGCGGTGGACGTGGTGGACCAGGACCACGACGGGGGTGCGGGTCCACCACGAGGAGAAGAACGGGATGCCGTTCTGGGTGTCGACGATGCCGTCGAACGCTCCGTGAGCCCGTTCGTCCCGGCGCAGGGCCTGCAAGGCCGCGCCGTACACGGTGAGTCGTCCACCCTGCCGGCGGATGGTGACACCGCACCGTACCTCGTGGGCAGGGGCGTCTCCGTGAGCGGCGCAGTAGATCGTGACGTCGTGACCACGGGTCGCAAGGTGCTCGGCCACCGTCTCCAGGTAGTGCTCGGCGCCACCCCCCTCAGGGTGGGTGGAGTCACGCCAGCTGAGGAACGCCAGACGCACGTGTGCACATCCTCACAGCGGTGGGAGTTGGGAAGGTGACTGATGGGTAACCGTAGCGGCACTAGGGTTCACGTCGTGGTCGAGTCGGGCGATGTCGCTGTGCAGCCGTATCCCAGGGGCTCCCTGCGCAGGACCGTCGAGCTCTTCCGGGCCTTCCTGGCCGAACAGAGCGACCCAGACCGGTTTTACTCGACGCTCGCGGTGGACTCCGTTGCCGAGGTGCAGCGCTGGACCCACCTCGGCGGTGCCACCGTCGTGGACATCGGGGGAGGACCTGGGTACTTCGCCGATGCCTTTGCCGCTGCCGGCGCGTCGTATGCCGGCGTGGAGCCCGACGTCGGGGAGCTCACGGCCCGGGGCCACATCGGGGTCAATGCGGTCAGGGGGTCCGGCCTTGCGCTGCCGCTCGCGGACGCGTCCGTCACGATCGCCTACTCCAGCAACGTCCTCGAACACGTCCCCGACCCCGAGCTCATGGCCCGCGAGATGCTCCGCATCACGCGACCGGGCGGGCTCGTGGTGCTGTCGTGGACGCCGTGGCTGTCGCCGTGGGGCGGCCATGAGACCGCCCCGTGGCACTACCTGGGTGGCCGCCGTGCGGCGGACCGGTACGCCGCGAAGCTCGGCAGGCGACCCAAGAACGATTTCGGGCGCTCGCTCTTCGCCTGCTCGGTGGGACGCATGATGCGCTGGCTGCGGGCGGCCGAGGCCGCCGGCGAGGTGAGCGTGGTGGAGGTGCTGCCCCGCTACCACCCGACGTGGGCCAAGTGGGTCATGCGGGTCCCGCTGCTGCGTGAGGTCGCCAGCTGGAATGCGGTGATCGTCGTGCGGCGGGTATCACCATGAGAGCGGACCGACCAGTAGTCGAGCTGGCCCGCGATCGCCTGAACCTGCTGGCGCAGTCTGCCGTCCTCATCGCATTCGCGGTCGCCCAGGCCCCCCGCTGGACCGTCCCGGACACCAAGCTCGACCTGACCCAGGCGCCGGGCGCGCTCATCGAGAGGGCGTTCACCCTCTGGGACAGTCAGGCGGCGGCCGGCCAGCTCCAGAACCAGGCCTACGGCTACCTGTTCCCCATGGGACCCTTCTTCTGGGTGTGGCACCAGGTGGGTGTGCCTGACTGGGCCGTCCAGCGCCTGTGGTGGATCCTCATCCTGCTGACGGCGTTCCACGGGATGCGCCTGCTGCTGGTCCGGCTGGCCATCGGGACGAGCACCTCTCGGATGCTCGCCTCGTTCGCCTTTGCTCTGGCGCCGCGCATGCTGGAGGGGCTGGGGGCCGTGAGCTCGGAGATCTGGCCGATGGCCCTCGCGCCGTGGGTCCTGCTTCCCCTGGTAGCGACCGCGCCGGGTGGCGAACGGACGGCGGCGGCCCGGTCTGCGCTCGCCTTCCTCGCAGCCGGTGCGGTGAATGCCGTGGCGAGTCTGGCGCTTCTGCCCCTCCCTGTCCTGTGGATCGTGACCCGCGCGCGGGGGACCCGACTCCGGGTCGGTGCTTGGTGGGCGCTCTGCATCGCGCTGGTCTCAGCCTGGTGGATAGGCCCCCTCCTGCTGCTCGGCCGCTACAGTCCGCCGTTCCTGGACTGGATCGAGTCCAGCGCCGTCACCACGTCGGCTGCCTCGACCACCGAGGCCCTCCGGGGGACCACGCAGTGGATCGCGGCCATCACGGGCGCCCGGGGCCCCCAGTGGCCGGCAGGCTGGCAGATCCTCACCCAGCAACCCGTCATCTGGCTCGGACTCGTCCTGGCAGCCATCGGACTGGTGGGGATCTGGCGCGCCGGTGCCAGTTGGTCGTTGTTCGCACGAGGTGGTCTCGTCGTGGGGCTGCTGCTCGTCACCGCCGGTCACATCGGTCCGGGGGCGGGGCCGTTTGCCAGCACGTTCTCGCACCTGCTCGATGGTCCGCTGGCGCCATTTCGCAACACTCACAAGTTCGAGCCCATCGTCCGGGTGATCCTGTGTATGGGTGTCGCCCAGTCGCTGCCCCGGCTCGAAGGTCTCCTGCGGCGGGCCGGTGGTCGGGTGCCGCGCCTCGTGACGTCTGTCGTGGTCCTGGCCATCGCCGCACAGGTCGCCGCGCCGGTCTTCCAAGGGGTGAGTCAGCGAGGGCAGTTCCTCGCCGTCCCCACGTACTGGACGCAAGCCGCAGACTGGCTCGGACACCATCCCAGCGCGGGTAGGACCCTGGTCCTTCCGGGGGCGACGGCCCCGGCGAGCTACTGGGGTGACCCGCGTGATGAGCCACTCCAGCCCCTGGCCACGAGCCCGTGGATCGTCCGCGATGCCGTCCCCCTCGGTTCGGCTGGGGCGACCCGCATGCTGAATGACATCGAGGCGCGGATCGCCTCCGGGTACGGCGGTCTCGAGCTTCGCAACGCCCTCATCCGGATGGGAGTCACCCGGATCCTCTTGCGATCTGACCTCAACTACCGTGCCACCGGCGCTCCCGCACCGATGGTCGTCCAGGAGGCCCTTGCCACGGCGGGGGGCAGGCCGGTGGTGTCCTTCGGGCCCGATGTGGGTGGCAGCCTCAACCCTGACGTGGCCAACGACGGTGGCCAGGACGAACCCGTTCCCGCCATCGTCATCTACGACCTGTCCAACGAGACGAGCATCAGCCCCAGCTCCCTCGACAGGCTCGGGTCGACCGCCGTGATGGCCGGCGGACCGGAGGGGACCTCCCTGCTGCTCGATCCGCAACAGCCGGTGATCCTCAGCTCGGACCGTGCCTCCTTGGAGAGCGCCGGGCTCAAGGCTGCGCCACAGGTCCTGACCGACACGCTTCAGCGTCGCGAGGCGAACTTCGCGGCAGTGCGCGGCAACTACGGGCCGGCGCTGAAAGCCGCGGAGACCTATCCGGCCCTCCGCAGGGTGCACGACTGGCTCATGCCCTGGCTGACCGGTGACTCCCACCTGAGCTCCCAGCAGACCGTCAAGGAGGTTGTAGGTGCACGAGAGGTCACGGCCTCCGGGTCCCTCGCCTACCCCGATCTCGGCCAGGTCCGCGACCTGACGAAGGTCCCGGAAAGTGCCTTCGACTCCAGCCTCGACACCATGTGGGAAAGCCGCGGCTACCGACCCGCGGGCCAGTACATCGAGGTCCGGTGGGACAAGGCGGTGACCCTGCCGACGCAGCTGGCTGCCACCTTCGACATGTCCGACGGTGCCAGCATCGCGGCAGTGACGGTGACGACGGACGCCGGCACGGTGCGAACCCCGGTCAGCCCACCCGAGTCCGGCGCGGCTGCCGCGTATGCCAGGGTGCCCCTGTCCGTGCACCCCGGCCCGTCGTCCCGCCTGCGACTCACCATAGAGGAGACCCGGCAAGGGAAGCCCACGGTGCGCGTGCGTGACATCGGGGTAGGAGTGCTTCCACGGGTGGAGAGCTGGCTGCGATTGCCAGCAGCGACGTCTGACTTCGTGAGTGGTGTCCTTGTGCAGGCCTCCCCGGACCGGGTGCCCCCGTGCGTGACGGGATTCCACAACGTCCTGCACTGTCGCCCCGAGAGGGCCAAGGTCGCGGAGGGAGAGCTCGACCTGCGCCGAGCCTTCACCTTGCCGGCCGCCATCACTCCGGAGGCGTCGGGCACGGTCGTTCCCCGCGGAGCCGAGGCGGCCGCGCGACTGCTCGACAGGACCGACGGCACCAGGATCACCGCGAGCAGCACGTGGGTGCCGGGTGCATTCACTGCGGCGCAGCTGGCTGTCGACGGTGATCCCACGACCTTCTGGGCGTCCGACCCGTCACAGCTCGCCCCTACCCTCACCCTGCGGTTTGCCAAGGCGCAGCAGGTTCGTGGGCTCGAGTTCGACACCGACCCGGCGGTCACGGGCCGTCGGATCACGGAGGTCGAGGTCACCATGAACGGCACTCGCTACCGTCGCGCGGTTGAGGGTGACGGCGTTCACGGGACGGTGCAGCTTCCAGAGTCCCGCACCTCCAAGCTGGTGGTGCGCGTCACCAAGAGCACCGAGCTGGCCTTCCGTTCGGACGGCCGCAACGCGCCTGCGCCAGTGGTCCTGGGGGACGTCAACGTGGTGGGGGACACGCTGCCCCCAGTGACGGCCAAGACCGTCGGCATGGCCTGCGGGTTCGGGCCGCGTGTGCAGGTCAACGGGACGGAGTATGCGACCGAGGTCAGCGGGTCGCGCGCCGACCTCATCGCCGGGCGCCCCCTGGCACTGCGAGTGTGCGAGCCCCCGAGGCTGCCGCGGGGCGACTCGCGCCTCAGAGTGCTCGCCTCTGCGGAGTTCGGGGTGCGCACCCTCAGCCTGAGGACCCCTACGACGTCGCCGACATCGGTGTCCTCCACGCCGGTCACCCGCCTGGCCTGGTCGGACTCCGGTCGCGCGCTGCGGGCGCCTGCACCCAGCGAGGACTCGATTGCTCGCGTCCGCGAGAACGCCAACCCGGGCTGGTCGGGCACCCTCGCGGGCACGACGGCGCGCGAGGTCACACTAGACGGCTGGGCCCAGGGCTGGATCGTCCCCGCGGGGAGCACGGCTGTCCTCCGCCTCGACTTCGCGCCCCAGGGGCCGTTCCGTGTCGCGCTCGGGGCGGGCTTGCTCACGGCCGTCCTGGTGGTGCTCCTGGGCTTCCGCCGACGCCGGGGATCTGTGAGGTCCGTGATGCCGGAAGGTCGGCTGGCCCTGCCGTTCTCAGTGCTGCTGCTGGCCGTCGGTCTCGGGCTCCTCGCCGGTGTGTGGGGCTTGCTGGGCACCGTGGGAGGCGTGCTCGCGCGCCGGCTCGGGGCGGTTCGGGGGCTGCTGCTCCTGGTGGGAGTCCTGATGCTCTGGACCGTTGGGAGTGCATCCGCTCCGTGGCCCGACCCCGCGGGGACCAACCGAGGACTCGTCGCCGCGATCCTGATAGCGGTCGTGCTGGGAATGGTGTTGGTGCCCGAGCGGGCCCGCCGGACCCGCCACGCAGATGGGAGTCGGTCAGCTGGTGTGCCTGCGAGCGAACGCCTGGGCCGGCCTCTCGACGAGGTACCAGCTCAGACTGGCCACGGGAACCGTGATGGCCAGCGTGCCCAGGAGGGTGAACCAGAAGTGTCCCTGGAAGAGGCCGAAGCCCCGTGACTCCCGCAGCGCGAACATGATCGGCAGGTGCCACAGAAAGATCGCGTAGCTGGTCTGCCCCAGGTAGCGCATGACCGGGCTCGCGAGGAAGCCGCTGAGAGGGTTTCCCCCGCCGACCGCAGAAGGAGTGACGGCAAGGAGCGCAAAGAGGCCGTAGCCAAGGTGCTTGAAGGTCTGTTCCCCGATGGTCGGCTGCGACAGGTCGTAGGGCCCCGCCAGTCGCGTGGTCAGAATCCACATCAGGCACGCTGCCAGCCCCCAAAGGGCGAGCGGTGAGTGACGGATCACCGACGTGATCGACGCCCAGCGCCCCGGTCGCGCCGTGAGGCAGGCGAGGACCATGCCGTAGCAGAACCAGTCCAGGGTCCCCGGAAGCGTCTGCAGCCAGGTGTATCCCGGGGGTAGGGCGCCGAGCGCGTCGAGTGCCCGAAAGCCTTGCGCTGACAGCATGAGCCCCACCAGGGCCAGCAGCTCGGTTCGCGGGCTCCGACCGCGCACGACTCGCGCCACGACCCAGGCGACTCCGGGCAGTGCGATGTAGAACATCACCTCGGTGGAAAGACTCCAGAGCTGGGCGAGCCCGGGCATGATCCACGACTGCTTCACTCCCTGGAGCTGCGCCAGGTTGGCCAGCCAGGTCGTCCAAGGGGCCTCGCGGGCCTCCCTCCAGAGGAGAGGCGTGATGACCAGGACGCACAGCCATGCCGGCACCAGTCGGGCCGCGCGTCTGACAGCGAAGGTTCGCAGCGACGGGGGGACGCCCAAACCTGCGTTGAACATTGCGTATGGCCGATAGAGGAGGAAGCCACTGAGGACGAAGAAGATCGCCACGCCGATGTCCATGCGTGCGACGAAACCGGGGAGCACGTCGCGTCCGATCGTCCCAGCCATGAACCCGGCATGGGTGAGGACCACGGCCAGGGCTGCGAGGGCGCGGATGCCTTCGAGCTCGCGGACGTGGCGGGCGGCGTGTTCGGCCGGGCGCGCAGGCCTGCTGTGCGCGGGAGCATTGAGCGCCGTCACGGGGTCTCCGGTGGTTGGACAACCATGACAGTGGTCAGGCAGACGTCGGCAGTCGCGCGGCTCCGGGTGATCTGCAGGCTCTTGACGCGCACGGCAGGCGCGATGGGCAGGAGGACGCGATGAGGTCCACGTTGCATCTGGGGGGTCACCGAGGGCCGTGGGGAGGACACGGCACCGGTCTCGTCGGCGACCTTCACCGTGATCGATGTCGTGTCCGACACGAGCACGCCGAGGTCCAGGAGCGCGCCACGATAGTAGGGGACAGCCTGCGTGAAGTTGATGGTCGCGCTGCTCTGACCGGCAGGGAGGGCGTGCCGACAGAAGTCCTGGCGCTCGTCAGGCGCGACGTCCACCCTGCGCAGGTCGCCCGTGACCAGGCGACCGTGCGGGCCGACGAGACGCGGGGCCGAGTCGAAGACGACCGTCTTCGTCGTCGGGTGCAACAGGGCGACGAGATCTGCGGTGGAGAAGTCGGGCTGCACCCAGTTGGGGACGACGGTCACTGGCACTGGCGAAGGCACGACAGGCGCCAGGTTCGTGGCGAGGTCCGTCCGCAGCGCCTCTACGTACGTCGAGCTGGAGTTGCGGTGCCAGCGGTTGGCGAAGCCCACCCACGACACCGACCCGGCGACCACGGCCAGGACTGCCACGGCGGCGAGACCGCGGACGACGACCCTGCGCTCGGCCTTCACGACAGCATCCACCACGAGTGCGAGCGCCATGGCGACGAAGATCCCCACGTCCGGGAAGAGGCGGAGATCGTCCACCGATGCGATGTCGGCCCTGGACACCCTCCCGACGTAGAGAATGGCGTAGATGGGAAGGACATAGGTGGCGATGACGACAAGGGGACGCCACAGCGGGTTCGCGCTGCGACCCCGCCTCGTGCGCCAGGCGGTCGCAACCACGATGAGGGTGCCCAGGACGCCGAGGCCGATGAGCCACAGCGGGGTGCGCGCAAAGGAGTAGGCCTCACCGTTGGCGCGCCAGCGAGTGGGACCGCCGAGGAGGCTCGGAACGGTGTTGACGAAGAGTGAGCGCCCGGTCGCCACGAGGAAGCCGCCCACGCTCGGCGTTCCCCCGCCTCCGTGGTCGTAGTCGCCGCTCCCGTACAGGGCCAGGAAGGCGAGGTTGACCGCCACCATGGGCCCCACGCAGAGGACCTGTCGGGCCAGCCGCAGGCGAGGCGCAACGCGCGGAGCCAGGAGCAGGCCAGCAGCCGCCACGGTCACCGGGACGACGACTGCGCGTTCCGAGAAGCAGAGTCCCAGTGCGTGCGCCGCCCAAGCGAGATAGGCCCACTGTTTCGGGGCGCCGCGAAAGTAGCGCAAGCCGGCATCGATGGCGACGAGGATGAACGCCAGGCCGGTCAGGGTCGTCAGCGTCTGTCGGTACCACGCGATCGCTGGGATGATGGACGGTGCAAAGAGCGCCAGACCCAGTCCCGCCAGCGCCACCCAGCGGCGCGTCACCAGTTGCGTGAGCAGGCGCCATACCGCGACACCGAGCAGCGCACACGCCGACAGGGTGAAGGCGACGGCCGGCCCACGCTGGAGCGGCCAGAAGGTGGTCTGGAGCCAGTCCATGGTGCGGGGCCCCGGCGCCAGGTGCGTCGCGTTGCTCTCGATGATGAACGGCCAGATGCCCCGGCCTGCCGCGTATGCCTGCGCGCGGAAGTCATCGATGTAGAAACCGCCAGGCACGATCAGGTAGGCCGAAGCAAGGACGAAGAGGGCTATCAATCCCCCGGCTACCCGGTCCACCCCCCAACCGGTGGTCTGGTGGTGGGGCGCCCGCGTGGTCGCGGAGGGCGCCGTCGCAAGGACTCCCACTGATGTCAGCTCATTTCTCGCACATGGCGCCATAAGGCACGAGGCCGAGGCTACCCGCTGGTAGGGTCCGGCTACCTCATTTCAAAGGAGATCGACGGGATGCGCAAGGTACTTGGCAGCGTTGCCATGGTGCTGGGAGTTCTGCTGCTGGTGGTCGGGGTGCTGGCCAAGCCAGTGCTCTACAAGGGCCTCGCCACAGTGAAGCTCGACCAGCGGTCAGAGTCGACGTCTGTAGGGTCCGGGATGTCGGCGCTGTATGCGCACGAGGTCAACGGCTCTGCGGTCTTCGACAAGCTCGAGAACGTCAACCTCAAGAGCACGCGCGAGGTCCTCGGCATCCCGGGTCGGGTCAAGGCCGCCGGCAAGCAGGACACCCAGGCGTTCTGGCAGACGACGGTGCAGTCGCAGGCCCAGATCGACGGCAAGTGGACCGACCTCAGCTTCAGCAACGAGGGTGTCTCCTTCGACCGCAAGAGCGGCACGACCACCAACTGCTGTGGCGACTTCAAGTCCGCCGGGGACCTTGCCGACCCGACCAAGCTCGTCCCGGTCGAGCACCAGGGCAACTTCTTCAAGTTCCCGTTCGACGTGCAGAAGAAGTCGTATCTGTGGTGGGACGGCGACCTGGGCAAGGCGACCGACATGCGGTTCATCCGCGAGGAGAAGATCGACGGACTGACGACCTACCTCTTCCGCCAGACGATCAACAAGGCGGAGGTTGCCCAGCGCGACGTCCCCAAGGCCGTCTTCGGCGACAAGGCCGCCGGCAACGTGGCAGCCTCGGTGATGTACGGCAACGTCCGCTCGCTGTGGGTCGAGCCCAACACGGGCGTCCTGATCAAGGGCCAGGAGAAGGTCGAGAAGTCGCTCGTCGCTCCGGGCTACGACGATGTCAACACGACACTGGGCACCATCGGCTACAGCGAGGCGACGGTGAAGAAGAACGTCGAGGACTGGTCCAGCAAGGGTTCGCTGCTGGGCTTCATCAACGGTCCGCTCACCTTCATCGGGATCGGCTTGGGCATCCTGCTCATCGCCTTGGGGCTGTTCCTCGTCCTCAGTGTGCGTGAGGGCCGTCGAGAAGCTGCTTGACGCTTGCACCACGTGACCTACAAGGGGGCCCGACCGGATTCCGGTCGGGCCCCCTTGTCCGTGGGTCGGGGTGGGTCAGGCGTTCGTGGGCTGCGGCTGCTCGTCGGCGGTCAGGGGCTGTGCGATGCTCTCCAGGGACTGGCCCTCGGCCTTGACGCCGAGGAACGCCTCGGCGAGACCACCGATGACCATGAGCGCGGCGCCGAGGAAGTAGCCGACCGCGAGGCCGCTGATGTCCTTGGACGCCGAGGCGTTGTCGATGAGCTTGCCGAACAGCAGCGGTCCGCTGATGCCACCGGCCGCGGTGCCGATCGCGTAGAAGAACGCGATGCACAGGGCGCGGGTCTCCAGCGGGAAGACCTCGCTGGCGGTGAGGTACGCGGCGCTCGCACCGGCGGAGGCGAAGAAGAAGATCACGACGCCGAACACCGTGAGGGTCACCGCGCTGAGGCCGCCGAGGCTGAACCCGGCGATGGCCAGCAGCACGCCGGAGAGGATGTAGGTGCCCGCGATCATGCGCACCCGGCCGACGGAGTCGAACAACGGGCTGAGCAGCAGGGCCCCGGCGAAGTTGCTCACCGCGAAGATCGCGATGTACCAACCGGTCTGCTTGACCCCGAAGAACGTGGTCAGGCTGTCGCCGTAGGTGAAGAAGAAGGCGTTGTAGAGGAACGCCTGGCCCACGAACAGCAGGAAGCACAGGACGGTGCGGCGCGGGTAGAGCGTGAACACCGTCTTGGCGATCTCGGGGATGGAGATCGTTCGCCGCTGCCGGATGGTGATGGCCTCGTCATCGATGGTGGGCAGCTCGCGGCCGGTCTCCTCGGCGACGGTGCCCTCGATCTGCTTGACGATCGTCTCGCCCTCGTCCTCGCGACCGTGGATGAACAGCCAGCGCGGGCTCTCCGGGACGTGACGACGCACGACGAGGATGCCGACCGCGAGGATGGCGCCGAGGCCGAAGGCCAGCCGCCAGCCGATGGCGGGGTCGATGAGCTTGGGGTCGAGCAGCGGGATGGTGAGGAGCGAGCCGGCGGCGGCGCCGATCCAGAAGGAGCCGTTGATGGCCACGTCGACCCGGCCGCGGTACTTCTTGGGGATCAGCTCGTCGATCGCGGAGTTGATGGCGGCGTACTCGCCACCGATGCCCATGCCCGTCAGGAAGCGGGCGCAGAAGTACCAGAGCGGGTTCGGCGCGAACGCCGTGAGCACCGTGGCGATGGTGTAGACGCCGAGGGTGAGCAGGAACAGCTTCTTGCGGCCGAACTTGTCGGTCAGCTGCCCGAAGAACAGGGCGCCGAGGCAGGCGCCGGCGACGTAGACCGCACCAGCCAGCCCGATGTCGGAGCTGTTGAGCCCGAGCCCGGTGCTCGTCGGCTTGAGGGCCTCCGACATCGACCCGACGATGGTCACCTCGAGGCCGTCGAGGATCCACACCGTCCCCAGGCCGATGACGACCATCCAGTGCCACCGCGCCCAGGGCAACCGGTCGAGCCGGGCTGGGATGTCGGTGGTGATGCGTCCTGTTTCGACGTCTGACGCCACGATTCCTCCTCGTTGAGTTCGTCGGCGCGGGATCCGGATCGGGGTCGGGCGCCGGGAGAACGGTAGGGCGAACCGGGACCATCCGCACTCTGGGGAGCAGATGGGACACCGTGGTGAGTAAAGCCCGGCCGTCCTGTGAACGAGCAGGTCAAGGGCGGTAGCAGACGAAGATCGCCGTGCCGGGGATCAGCTCGCCCCGCAGTGGCGACCAGCCGCCCCAGGCCTGGTCGTTGCGCTCCGGCCACGGGGGCTCGACGAGGTCGACGAGGAACATCCCCGCAGCCACGAGCTCGCGCACCCGGTCCCCGAGGGTCCGGTGGTGCTCGACGTACGTGGCCTCGCCGTCGGAGTCGCTCTCGACGTACGGCGTGCGGTCGAAGTAGGACTGCCCGACCGTCAGTCCCGCCGGACCGGGGTCGTCGGGGAACGCCCACCGGAACGGGTGGGTGGTGGAGAAGACGAACCTCCCGCCGGGGCGGAGCACGCGGGCGACCTCGCGCATGAGCAGGGCGGTGTCGGCGACGAAGGGCACGGCGCCATAAGCCGTGAACACGATGTCGAAGCTGGCGTCGGCGAAAGGCAGCGCGACGGCGTCGCACTGGGCGAACGGCACGACCTGCGGGGGAGTGGACCTCTGGTTGAGGGTGAGGCCCTGGCGGACCATCCCGGCGGACAGGTCGGTGGCCACGACGGTGCCCCCGGCGGCAGCGACCCACCGGGCGCACTGACCAGCTCCGGCGCCGATCTCGAGGACCTGCTTGCCGGCCACGTCGCCGAGGAGGCCCAGCTCATCCTCGCGCCAGCTCTCAGGGCCCCAGACGAACTGGGCGTCGCCGAGGAAGGTGCCGTGCTCGGCGTAGTAGCCACCCGCCTCGGCGTCCCACCAGGACCGGTTGGCGGCCGCAGTCTCCTCGGCTCCGGCCTCGCGACGGTTGACCTGCGCAGACTCGCTCACCGGCGGACCTCTCGTGTTTTGACCGTGCGGGGACGGCGTCGGTAGGGTAGGGGAGCACTTCCGTGTGCGCGCTCCGTCGTGTCGCCTTCTCGTGGCCCGATGAGCGTGAGCACAACATCCATCTTCTATTCACTGTCCACCAACGGAGTTCCTACTACATGACTGCCAGCACGGTCGAGAAGACCGCCCCTCAGGTTGCCATCAACGACATCGGCACCGAGGAAGAACTGCTTGCCGCGATCGACGCGACGATCAAGGATTTCAACGACGGCGACATCGTCGAGGGCATCATCGTCAAGGTCGACCGGGACGAGGTCCTGCTCGACATCGGTTACAAGACCGAGGGTGTCATCCCCTCCCGCGAGCTCTCCATCAAGCACGACGTCGACCCCTCTGAGGTCGTCAAGGTCGGCGACGAGGTCGAGGCCCTGGTCCTCCAGAAGGAGGACAAGGAAGGTCGTCTGATCCTGTCCAAGAAGCGTGCGCAGTACGAGCGCGCCTGGGGCACGATCGAGAAGATCAAGGAAGAGGACGGCGTCGTCACCGGCACCGTCATCGAGGTCGTCAAGGGTGGACTCATCCTCGACATCGGCCTGCGTGGCTTCCTCCCCGCGTCCCTCGTCGAGATGCGTCGCGTCCGCGACCTCCAGCCCTACGTGGGCAAGGAGATCGAGGCCAAGATCATCGAGCTCGACAAGAACCGCAACAACGTGGTCCTGTCGCGCCGCGCGTGGCTCGAGCAGACCCAGTCCGAGGTGCGCACCACGTTCCTCAAGGAGCTCCAGAAGGGGCAGGTCCGCTCCGGCGTCGTCTCCTCGATCGTCAACTTCGGTGCGTTCGTGGACCTCGGCGGCGTCGACGGTCTCGTCCACGTGTCCGAGCTGTCCTGGAAGCACATCGACCACCCGTCCGAGGTCGTCGAGGTCGGCCAGGAGGTCACCGTCGAGGTTCTCGACGTCGACATGGACCGCGAGCGTGTCTCCCTGTCGCTCAAGGCGACGCAGGAGGACCCGTGGCAGCACTTCGCCCGGACCCACGCGATCGGTCAGGTCGTCCCGGGCAAGGTCACCAAGCTCGTCCCGTTCGGTGCGTTCGTGCGGGTCGACGACGGCATCGAGGGCCTGGTCCACATCTCCGAGCTGGCCGAGCGCCACGTGGAGCTGCCGGAGCAGGTCGTCACGGTCGGTTCCGACATCTTCGTCAAGGTCATCGACATCGACCTCGAGCGTCGCCGGATCTCGCTGAGCCTCAAGCAGGCCAACGACGACAGCGCGCCCACGGCCGAGTTCGACCCGACCCTCTACGGCATGGCCGCGGAGTACGACGAGAAGGGTGACTACAAGTACCCCGAGGGCTTCGACCCCGAGACCCAGGAATGGCTCGAGGGCTTCGACGCCCAGCGTGAGAAGTGGGAGAAGCAGTACGCCGAGGCCCACGCTCGCTGGGAGGCGCACAAGGCCCAGATCGAGGAGGCCACCAAGGCTGACGCCGAGGCGGCCGCCAACGCTGGTGCTGCGACGTCCTACTCCTCCGACTCGGGCTCGTCCTCCTCGTCGTCGTCCGACAGCGACTCGGGCAGCAGCAGCCGCCCGGCCGCTCCGGCGTCCGAGGGCACCTTGGCCTCTGACGAGGCCCTCGCCGCACTGCGCGAGAAGCTCACCGGCAACTGAGCCCACGCCCGCTGCATACCTCGGTATGCCGCGAGCACGGCTTCGAGAGGCCCGGTTCCCCTGCGGGGGAGCCGGGCCTCTCGGCGTCCCGGGTTAGGGTGCGGCCGTGCCGTTCACGCCCGCCCACGTCGCCGCCGTGCTCCCCGTGGTCGGATCCCGGGGGCGGTGGGTCGTCCCAGCCGCGTGGGTGGTCGGGTCGATGTCGCCCGACCTCGTCTACTTCACGCCCGCCGGGTGGGTGCGGCCCTTGTCCCACTCGCTGGTGGGCCTCCTGACCCTGGACCCCGCGCTGGGGGTCCTGGTGCTCGCCGCGTGGTGGACCCTGCTCGGTCCGGCCGCCCGGGACCTGCTGCCACGGCCCTGGCGGGCACGGACACCGGTGCCGCGCGCGCCGTCCCGGGAACGGTGGGTGTGGGTCCTGGTGGGCCTGCTCGGGGGATCGGTGACGCACGTCGCGTGGGACGCGTTCACCCACCAGGACGGTGCCGTCGTGACCAGGGTGCCGGCGCTTGGCGACCCCCTGCTCGGTGGGCTGCCCGCCTACGCCGTCCTGCAGCTGCTGTCCGGAGTGGTGGGGCTGCTCGTCGTCGGCTGGTGGTGTCGCCGGGCCCTGCGCTGGTCGGAGCCGCTGCAGGCCGAGGACGACGCTGGAGCGGGCGTCCTCCGTGACCACGAGCGCTGCGCGGCGCGCACGATGGTCGTGGCGTTGCCGCTGGGGTTCGGGGCGGGGCTGTCGGCGTTGGGGTATGCGGTCGGGTTGCCGCTGCTCAGCAGCCTGTTCATCGGCCTCACCCGTGCCGTCGGCATCTGCACGGTGGTGGCGCTGATCGCTGCCGCGGGGTGGCGCGAGCTGCGCCGACGCCGCACCGCCGGGTCCGTGTGAGGATGGGGCCATGGCAAGGAGCATCGCGACGAACACCGAGGTCGACCTCGAGGGACTGCTGGACTTCGTCCGGCCCCGCCACCAGATGGTCGTCATCACCACCCGGGCCGACGGTCGACCGCAGGCGTCACCGGTGACCGGGGGTGTGGATCAGGAGGGTCGCATCGTCATCTCGTCCTACCCGGAGCGGGCCAAGACCACCAACGCCCGGAAGCGTCCCCAGGTCAGCGTCATGGTCCTGTCGGACGACTTCGGCGGCGCGTGGGTCCAGGTGGACGGTGACTGCGAGGTCATCGACGCACCCGAGTCGGTCGAGCCCCTCGTGGACTACTTCCGCTGCATCTCGGGCGAGCACCCCGACTGGGACGAGTACCGCCAGGCGATGCTCGACCAGGGCAAGTCGATCCTGCGGCTCACGCCGACCCGGTGGTCGCCCATCGCCACCGGCGGCTTTCCCGCCCGCCTCGCAGACTGAGGCGGAGGGACTAAGGTCGGACCATGTTGCGCGTCGGCCTAACGGGCGGTATCGGTTCCGGGAAATCGACTGTGGCCCAACGCTTTTCGACGCTCGGCGCGGCTGTCATCGATGCCGACGTGCTCGCCCGTGAGGTGGTCGCGCCCGGATCGCCCGGGTTGGCTGCGGTGGTCGAGCGCTTCGGCGACGAGGTGCTCGAGGACGACGGTGCACTGAACCGCGCCGCCCTCGGGGCCATCGTGTTCGCCGACGCACAGGCCCGCCGCGACCTCGAGCAGATCACGCACCCCCTCATCGCCGCTCGGACGGCCGAGCTCGTGCAGGCTGCGGGCGAGGTGTCGATCGTGGTGCACGACGTCCCCCTCCTGGTCGAGAAGGACATGGGTTCCGGCTACCACCTGGTGGTCGTGGTGGACGCAGGACAGGAGGCGAGGCTCAAACGGCTCGCGACGACCCGTGGCATGACCGAGGCGGAGGCGCGCAGCCGGATGGCGGCCCAGGCGAGCGACGAGCAGCGTCGGGCCGCTGCCGACGTCTGGCTCGACAACGACGGGTCGCGGGACGACCTGGTGGTGGCGGTCGACCGCCTGTGGACCGACCGTCTCGTCCCCTTCGAGAAGAACGTCAGGACCGGCACCCGCTCCCGGCGTCCCGACGAGCTCGTCCTGAAGGGCCCGGACCCGACCTGGCCCGCGCAGGCCGACCGGCTGCTGGCGCGGCTGCGGCGCGGGTTCGGCGACGTCCTCGTGACCGCCGACCACGTGGGCAGCACCGCCGTGCCCGGTCTCGTCGCCAAGGACGTCATCGACCTGCAGGTCGGGGTGCGATCGCTGTCGGACGTGGACGACCCGGCAGTGGTCGAGCGCCTGCGACTGGCTGGCTTCCCGGTCGTGGGCGGGGAGTGGCACGACAACGCCAAGGACGGCACGGTGTGGCCGAAGCGGTTCCTCGGCAGCGCCGACCCGGACCGGGTCGCCAACGTCCACGTCCGCGAGGTCGACAGCGAGGGATGGCGCTGGGCCCTGGTGTTCCGTGACTGGATGCGGGCGGACCCCGGCGCCCGCGCGGAGTATGCCGCCGAGAAGCAGCGCCTGGCGACGACCATCACCACCGTCCGCGAGTACGCCGACGCCAAGGAACCGTGGTTCGACTCCGTCCACGAGCGGGCGCAGGCCTGGGCCCGGTCCACCGGTTGGACGTCCCCCCATGGCTGAGGACCGTAGGCCGAGCAGCGTCTACGGCGTGGGGGAGGAGCCGGACGCCCGCTTCTCCATGGCCAACGAGCGCACCGCCCTGGCGTGGATGCGTACGGCGCTGGCCCTGGTGGGCGGTGGCGTCGCCATGGTCTCCCTCTCGAGCCTGACCAGCCTTCCGCCGTGGAGCGCCCTCATCGGCGCCGCGGCCTGCATCGGCGGTGGTGCGCTGGCGTTGCGGACGGTCGGGGCGTGGGCCCGCGTCGAACGCGCCCTGCGGCTGCGACAACCGTTGCCGTCGCCGCGAGCCCTGGGCGTGCTGGCCGGAGGGGTCGTCCTCATGGCGGCGCTGACCCTCGTCCTGTCGTTGATGGAGCTGAGCCGGCGGTGAGCCCGATCCCCCAGCGCGAGGCGCTGCAGCCCGAGCGGACCGCGCTGGCGTGGCAGCGGACCTCCGTCACCGCACTGCTCTGCTTCGTGCCACTGGTCGTCGTCGCGGTGCGGCTCGACCTCTTCGCGGTCGCGGCAGGGGGCGGGGCTGCGATGCTCGTCGCCGCCGGACTGGTCCTGTCGGTGCGGCGCCGGTTCCACCAGCTCAAGGACGACGACCGTGGCTACTCACCGCTGGTCCCGATGGCCCAGGTCGCGGCGGTCACCGTGCTCTGCGGCCTCGGCGGTGTGGCCGTCGCGCTGGCGCAGCTCAGGTGAGCTCCCGCTCCTCGCGCACGGGGACCAGGGGTAGGGCCGCGGCGGCGAACGCGGCCGCGAGGCCGAACGCGGCGGCATACCCCGCGTGCGTCGCGACCAGACCGGCGACCGGTGGCACGCATGCGGCGACGAGGAACTGCCCGGTGTTCTGCAGGCCGAGGGCCCGACCGCTCCAGAACGGCCCGGCTCGCTCGGCCACCGCCGTGAAGGCCAGCCCATTGTCGGCCACGGTGATGGTCGAGGCGACGACGAGGACGACGACCGCCACACCCCACCCGAGGTGGGCCGTGATGCCGAGGGCGGCCATGGCGCCCACCGCCGCGAACGCGACCCAGCGAAGCGGCCGCATGCGGCTGCCGACGACGTCCGAGAGCTGACCGACGCCGATCCGCCCCAGGGCTCCCGCGACCTGGGTGAGCGCCACGAGGACGCCGGCGGCGCCGGGGGACCAGCCGCGCTCGGCGACCAACCAGACGAGGGCGTAGGTCCAGACCACGAACTGGGGTACGACCAGCAGCATCGAGACGCCGTGGATCCGCGGGAGGTAGCGGTCCCGGCGGTAGGGGCTGTCGGCGGGCTGCTGCCTGCGTGGCGGACGAGGCGGGTCTAGCACCACGACGGCGACGAGCGCCACCGCGAGCGCGGCGGCCGCGGTCGGCACCCACAGGGCCGCGGTGACACCGTGGGCGTCGGCGACCACGGCCATGCTCACCGCGGCCACGCCGACGCCGACCGGCTGTGCCATCTGCCGGATCCCCATGGCCAGGCCGCGACGCTCAGGAGGGAACCACCCGACGATGACCCGGCCGCTCGCGGCGTTCGCCGAGGCGGCAGCGGCGCCCGCGAGGAAGAGCGCGGCGGCCAGGCTGGTGGTCCCCGAGGCCAGCGTGCCGACGAGAGAGGCCAGCGCGGTGCCCGCCAGGCCGACGAGGAGGACGAGGCGTTCGCCGCGTCGGTCGACGACGGCACCCCAGGCCACGAGCGTGAGCATGGTGCCCAGCACGGGGGCGGCAGCCACGAGCCCGGCCTCGGTGAGGCTCAGCCCGGATCGCGCGACCAGGGCAGGGATGAGGAACGCCGGTCCGTGCACGGCGACGGCCGAGGCCGCCTGCGCGAGCGTCGTGGCCGCGAGCATGGTCCACCGACGGAACGTCCCGACCTCGATGGCCGGTTGCGCTGCGGAACGGGTGAGGGCCACCGGCCAAGTCAACGCCGCCGGGGCGCTGGTGTGCAGCCGCGTCTCACCGAAGAGTCGTCCCACGGCGGCGACGTGGCGCGGACCCCGCACCACCGGGGCGAGTCTGCACCCCTCTGCCGCGATGGCTCAGCCGGTGGCTGAGACGGCCCCGTAGCGTTCACGGGTGCGCTGGGCCCAGGCCGTCGCCGGCTGGAGCGCGAGGGCGGCCGCCAGCACGATGGCTCCCAGGACGAGCCAGCCCGGCCAGCCCCACTCGATGCAGAGCACGGTGATCAGGGTGGGGGCCACGACGTTGGACAGGGAGAACCCGAGTCCGGCAAACCCCTGGTACTGGCCCTGCCGCTCCTGGGGTGCCAGCCCCATCTGGACGCCCCACTGCCCGCCGCTGGAGCGCATCTCACCAACCACGTGGATGGCGGCACCGACCACCAGCACGACGGCAGCGCCCACCGGTCCCAGCCAGCCCGAGGTGGCGATGACGGCGAAGGCCCCCGCGATCCACAGTGCGCCGTGCACCAGCGCGCGGGACGACTCCGCCACGCCGTCGACCCCGCGGGTCATCCGCACCTGGAAGAGCGTCACGGCGACGGTGTTGAGCACGAGCAGGGCGGCCACCATCGCCGTGGGGGCTGCGGTGTGCTCGCTGATCCACAGCGGGATGCCGACCTCCATGACGACGAAGTGCATGGCCACCACCCCCGTCAGCAGCGTCACCACGACGTAGGGCGTGTCACGCAGGACGGCGAGCCGGGGCTCGCCCAGCGCCCGTGCCGGTGTCGGGAGCAGGTGGGGCAACCTGAGGCTCACCAGTCCCGCGAGGATGCCGGTCACGCCGTCGAGGGCGAAGACGGCCAGGTAGGCCCACGGGCGGTCGATCCACAGAGCCACCCCGCCCAGGGCTGCCCCCAGCGACATCGCCAGGTTGGTCACGGCGCGCAGGTAGGCCTTGAACGCGACACCTGAGCCGCCGACCGCGATCCGGCCGATGTAGCCGCCCCGGACCGCGCCGCCACCGTTCTGCAGGGCGGTCACCGCCGCCAGCACCAGGACGAGGCCCCAGAAGCTGCGCACGACCAGGAAGAGCAGGCCGACGGCACCGAACGCCGCGGTGAGCACGGACATCACCTCACGGGGGCCGTGGGTGTCGCCGAGGTGTCCCAGCGGGACCTGGGCCAGCATGCCCACGATCGCTGCGATGGACAGGGCGAGGCCCACCTGTCCCGGCGCGAGGCCGACGACGCGGGTGAAGTACAGGGCGAAGGTGGTGAGCGTCGCGCCGGCACCGGCCCGGTTGACGAAGGTGCCCAGGGCCAGCACGCGCAGACGGGGATCCACCGGTATGCCGCGGCGCGTGAGGCGGGACGTCGCCGGGGCGGACACGGGTGGCCTCCAAGGGGTGCGTGTGGACGTGCTCGTGGCTGGTGGGCGGCGCTCACGGTAGCGCGCTGGTCGGACATGGGTGCCGGACCACGACGGCGACGCGTGCGCTGTCGGTGGCGAGGCATACGGTTGACCCATGCGTCCCACGACTGACCTGCAGCGCACGGTCGCCCCGTTCCAGGTCGTCTCCGAGTTCCAGCCGGCCGGTGACCAGCCAGCGGCGATCGCCGACCTCGCCAAGCGCGTGCGTGCCGGCGAGGAGAACACCGTCCTCCTCGGCGCCACCGGCACCGGCAAGTCCGCGACGACCGCGTGGCTGATCGAGGAGGTCCAGCGACCGACTCTGGTCATGGCTCCCAACAAGACGCTGGCGGCGCAGCTGGCCAACGAGTTCCGTGAGCTGCTGCCCAACAACGCGGTCGAGTACTTCGTCTCCTACTACGACTACTACCAGCCCGAGGCGTACATCGCGCAGACGGACACCTACATCGAGAAGGACTCCTCGATCAACGAGGAGGTCGAACGGCTGCGGCACAGCGCCACCAACTCGCTGCTGACCCGACGCGACGTCATCGTCGTGGCGTCCGTGTCGTGCATCTACGGCCTCGGCACCCCGCAGGAGTACGTCGACCGGATGGCCCGGCTCAAGGTCGGCATGGAGGTCGACCGCGACGAGCTGCTGCGACGGTTCGTCCAGATGCAGTACACGCGCAACGACCTCGCCTTCACGCGCGGCACGTTCCGCGTGCGCGGCGACACCGTCGAGATCATCCCGGTCTACGAGGAGCTCGCGGTGAGGATCGAGTTCTTCGGTGACGAGGTCGAGCGGATCTACACGCTCCACCCCGTCAGCGGCGAGATCATGCGCGAGGAGACCGAGATGTACGTCTTCCCGGCGACGCACTACGTCGCCGGACCCGAGCGCATGGAGCGCGCCATCCGCGGCATCGAGCTCGAGCTCGCCGACCAGCTGGCGACCTTCGAGAAGCAGGGCAAGCTGCTCGAGGCTCAGCGACTGCGCATGCGCACCACGTACGACATCGAGATGATGCGCCAGGTGGGCTCCTGCTCCGGGATCGAGAACTACTCGATGCACATCGACGGCCGGGCCCGCGGCACCGCCCCCAACACCCTGCTCGACTACTTCCCCGAGGACTTCCTGCTCGTCATCGACGAGTCGCACGTGACGGTCCCGCAGATCGGCGCGATGTACGAGGGCGACATGTCCCGCAAGCGGCAGCTCGTCGACCACGGCTTCCGGCTGCCGTCGGCGATGGACAACCGGCCGCTGCGCTGGGAGGAGTTCCTCGACCGGATCGGGCAGACCGTCTACCTCTCGGCGACGCCCGGGCCCTACGAGCTGGCCCAGAGCAGCGGGGTCGTCGAGCAGATCATCCGGCCGACCGGCCTGATCGACCCCGAGGTCGTCCTCAAGCCGACCAAGGGCCAGATCGACGACCTGCTGCACGAGATCGGCGAGCGCACCGCGAAGAACGAGCGGGTGCTGGTCACCACGCTGACCAAGAAGATGGCCGAGGACCTCACCGACTACCTGCTCGACAAGGGGGTGCGCGTCCGGTACCTCCACAGCGAGGTCGACACGTTGCGCCGGGTCGAGCTGCTCCGCGAGCTGCGGATGGGGGAGTACGACGTCCTCGTCGGCATCAACCTCCTGCGCGAGGGACTCGACCTGCCCGAGGTGTCGCTGGTGAGCATCCTCGACGCCGACAAGGAGGGGTTCCTGCGCTCGGCCCGGTCGCTGATCCAGACCATTGGCCGCGCCGCCCGCAACGTGTCCGGTCAGGTGCACATGTACGCCGACAAGATCACCCCGTCCATGGCGGAGGCGATCGAGGAGACGTCCCGGCGCCGCGAGAAGCAGATCGCCTACAACCTGGCGGCAGGGGTCGACCCGCAGCCGCTGCGCAAGAAGATCGCCGACATCACCGACCTGCTCAACCGTGAGGATGCCGACACCGAGGCCCTGATCGGGTCAGGACGGAGCCAGTCCAGGGGCAAGGGCGCAGGGCGAGGTGGTCGCGGCACGGTCCAGGCCGATGCCGGGGTGGCCAGCGACCGCCTGCGCGGCATGCCCGCCAACGACCTCGCGAACCTCATCCAGGAGCTGTCGACGCAGATGCACCAGGCTGCGACGGACCTGCACTTCGAGCTGGCGGCCCGGCTCCGTGACGAGATCGGCGACCTCAAGAAGGAGCTGCGGCAGATGTCGGCCGCGACGCAGTAGTCCGCCCGCGTCCGGTGGTGAGCGGTCGGCATACGGACCCGACTCGTTGCGGGGACGAGAGTCTGGGAGACTGGTCAACGGCCCGGTCCGGGGCACGCACGCTTCGGACAAAGGTCAGTTCATCGGAGGGCCGGGTGCCCCCGATGTAGCTTTGCTGTTTTGTTCATCGGAGGGCCGGGTCCCCCCGATGTAGCTTTGTTGTTTTGTTCATCGGAGGGCCGGGTCCCCCCGATGTAGCTTTGTTGTTTTGTTCATCGGAGGGGAGTATCCCCACGCGGTGTCCTCGTCATCACGGCAGCTGCCGCGTGGTCTCCCGGCCACGCACGCTGCCCGGGGAACCGGTCCACGCCACGTAGCGGGCGGGAGAGACCTCCGGCCACACCCCGTGACCGGAAGGTTCTGCTGTGACCGCACTCGTTGCCACCACGACCACAGAGATGCAGGTACCCACCTGGCTCTGGTACGCGACCATCGGCCTGATGGCCGCCGTCCTGCTCTTCGACGTCTTCATCATCGCCCGCCGCCCGCACGTGCCGACGACGAAGGAGGTCAGCCTCGCGCTGGCGCTCTACGTCGGGACGGCAGTGCTGTTCGGGCTCGGCGTCTGGTTGTTCACCCACGACCAGGCCGGCACGAAGTTCATGACGGAGTACTACGCGGGGTGGCTCACCGAGTACTCGCTGTCGGTCGACAACCTGTTCATCTTCCTGCTGATCATGGCCAGGTTCGGGGTCCCGGAGAAGCTCCAGCAGTCCGCGCTACTCATCGGCATCATCATCGCCATCATCCTGCGCGGCATCTTCATCGCCGTCGGCGCGGCGGCGATCAACAACTTCTCCTGGGTGTTCTACGTCTTCGGCGCCTTCCTCATCTACACCGCCGTCAAGCTCGCCAAGGAGGGCGAGGGTGACGACGACGAGTACGAGGAGAACCGGTTCATGCGGTGGGTGGAGAACCGCTTCCCCGCGACCAAGGAGTACGACGGCGCCAAGCTGTTCACCAAGGTCGACGGCAAGAAGCTCGCCACCCCGATGTTCATCGTCATCATGGCGCTCGGCACCACCGACCTGCTGTTCGCGCTCGACTCGATCCCGGCGATCTACGGCCTCACCAAGGAGCCGTACCTCGTCCTCACGGCGAACCTGTTCGCGCTGATGGGCCTGCGCCAGCTCTACTTCCTCATCGGCGGCCTCCTCAAGAAGCTCGTCTACCTCAGCATCGGCCTCGCTGTCCTGCTCGCCTTCATCGGCGTGAAGCTCGTCCTGCACGCCATGCACGAGAACGAGCTGCCGTTCGTCAACGGCGGCCAGCACATCGAGTGGGCCCCCGACATCCCGATCTCGGTCAGCCTCGGCGCGATCGTCCTCATCCTCGGGGTGACCACGGCGGCAAGCCTGGTCAAGACCCGCAAGGACGAGCGACAGGACGCCACCACCGCCTGACCGCTGGTCCGGCACCCCTCACGTGCCCGCTGCCGAGCTGCCTCCCGCGCGCCGGCCGCGGGCACGCGCGGCTCACCCGGTGGTCGCCGGGTCCTTGCGCTGCCCCGCGCCCATCACGAGGACGCTGGCCAGCACCACCAGGGCCATGCCGAGCAGCTGCCGTCCGGTGAGCCGCTGGTCCAGCACGAGGAAGCCGGCCAGGGCCGCGGCTGCCGGCTCGAGGCTCAGCAGGATGCCGAACACGCGGGCGCTCAGGTGCCGCAGTGCGGCCAGCTCGAGCGAGTAGGGCAGCACCGAGGACAGCACGGCGATCCCCAACCCCTTGAGGACGGCCTCGCCGCTCCAGTCCGGCACGCTGCGCAGCCCCAGCGGCAGGGTCACGACCAGGGCGACCGCCATGGCCAGCGCCAGGCCGTCGAAGCTCGCGAACTCCCGCCCCGCCCGCCCGCTCGCGAGGATGTATGCCGCCCAGCAGGCGCCCGCAGCGGCGGCCAGTCCCAGCCCGGTCCACTGCACCGTGGACAGCGGCACCTCGAGGGCGCGCGAGATCAGGACCACGCCACCGGCGGCAGCGGCGACCGCGACCAGGTCGCGGGCACGGCGCGCCAGGACCGTGGCCAGGGTCAGCGGACCGAGGAACTCCACCGTCACCGCGACCCCGATGGGCAGGTGCTCGAGGGAGGCGTAGAACGCCAGGTTCATCAGGCCGAGGGCGAGCCCGAAGGCGACGACGGTGCGCCAGGCCGTGGGGGTGTGGCCTCGCAGCGACGGCCGGGCCAGCCCGCACAGGATGGCGGTGGCGAACAGCAGCCGCAGGGTCACCGACCCGGCCGCCCCGATCTCGGGCACGAGGGTGGCGGCGAGCGCCCCGCCGAACTGGACCGACACGACGGCGGTCAGGACGAGCAGCAGCGGGGAGGCGGGGGCTCGCGTCGTCGCCATGCCCGCGACTGTAGTGAGCAGTGGTCGGCCTCACCGGACGGGGCTCACCAGCCTCGGTCTCGCCACTCCTGCAGGTGCGGCCGTTCGGCACCGAGCGTCGTGTCGGCCCCGTGTCCGGGGTACACCCAGGTGTCGTCGTCGTAGACGTCGAAGACCCTGGTCGTCACGTCCTCGATGAGGGAGTCGAAGCTCTGGCCCTCGTTCTTGGTGTTGCCGACCCCGCCGGGGAACAGCGAGTCACCGGTGAACAGATGCGTGTGTCCGTCGGGGTCGTCGTAGGCCAGCGCGATCGACCCGGGGGTGTGGCCGCGAAGGTGGACCACGTCGAGGACGACGTCACCGAAGGTGATCTGGTCACCCTGCTCGACGGTGCGGTCCGGCGGCACGGGCAGGCCTGGCGCGTCCTCGGCTCCGCAGATGCTCGTCGCGCCGGTGGCCCGCAGCACCTCGGCGAGGGCTCTGTGGTGGTCCCAGTGCTGGTGGGTGGTGACGACTGCATCGAGCCGCCCTGACCCCTGGGCGACGGCCGCGAGGAGCCGGTCCGCCTCGTCCGCGGCGTCGATGAGCAGCTGCGCGCCGGTGCGGGTGCATGCCAGAAGGTAGGCATTGTTGTCCATCCTTGAGACAGACATCTTCCAGATGATGAGACGACCTAGTGTCCTTTGTTCACTTTGGTCCGGAGATTTCACACGTCCGTCGTAGGTCATGTCACGCATTCTTCGCCTAGAGGGGGCAATCGGGGGAAATCGGGGGGTTCACCTAGTTCGTATTGACTATTGCTGCTCCTCTTTTTGAGGTCATACGTTTGTCCACGTCGCGGAAGCAACGGGGGCCTTCACAGGGGGTGCGGGGTCCCGTCCGCGGGTTGGTGAGGGAAACAACATGGCTGCAACAATTCAGGAATGCCCGCGCCCGGTCGCGGGTGGAGAGATCGACACCGTCAGAGCACTGCTGCACGACCTGCGGCAACCGCTGGCCGCCATTCTGCTCCTCGCGGGGACAGAAGGTGGCGACAACGCTCGAAAGCTGGAACTGATTGCAGGCCAGGCCCGTTGGCTGGCCGATCTCGTCGAGACCGTTCTCGTCGATGCGTCCGAGGACGACCTCGAGAGCACCGACGTGACCACTCTGGTCCGTAGGACCGTCGACCGGGCCCAGGTGACTGCCTCGTGCCCGATCAAGATCGATGTCGTGGGTGCGCCGCAGGCTTGGGCGCGACCGGTGGCTCTGGGACGCGCGCTGTCGTGCGTCCTGGACAACGCCGTCCGGGCAGCGGGTGTGGAGGGTCACGTCACCGTGGCCGTCCACGCCGACGGCGCCGGCGTCCACGTGACCGTGCGAGACGACGGGCCCGGCCTCGGGCGCATCGCCTCTGTCACATCACTGGGCCTCACGACCACGCGCGCCATGGTGGCTGCTTGCAAGGGGTCCTTCCGTCTCTACACGGCCGACGAGGGCGGCGTCATCGCCGACATCTGCCTCGCTGCGCCCGTGTCCGACCGTGGGGCGCTCCAGGCGCCTCCGACCCTTCAGGTGGTTGCATCATGAGGATCGTCGTCTGCGATGACCATCTCCTCCTCCTCGAGGCCCTCGGCCTCGCTCTCGGCGCCAAGGGCCACGATGTCGTGGCCCTGGCCGGAACCCCGGACGAAGCCATCGCCGCCGTGGCGATGCACCGTCCGGACGTGTGCCTGCTCGACGTGAACTTCCCCGGCGGCAACTCGGTCGCCGCGATCCACCAGATCAGGGAGAGCTCACCGGAGACCAAGGTCGTCATGTTGTCCGCCGAGGCGGACCACGCCGTGGTGGGTCGCGCCATCGCCGAGGGAGCCTCCGGCTACGTCGGCAAGCAGAAGCCGATCGTCGAGATCATCGAGATGCTGGACCGGGCGGTCCAGGGTCAGATGGCGGTGGAGCCGGCCCTGCTGCAGCGCGCCCTGCGACCGCAGAAGACCACGGAGGACCCGCTCTGGGCCCTTCAGTTCCTGACCGACCGTGAGTGGCAGGTCATGCGCTGCATCATGGAGGGCCAGACCACCGAGGAGATGGCCGGAGCCCTGGGGGTGCAGCGCAGCACTGCGCGGACGCACGTCCAGAACCTGCTGACCAAGCTCGGGGTCCACTCCCGGCTGCAGGCGGCGGCACTGATGTCCGCCCACGGTTCTCACGACGCGTGGCCGGTGCACCTGCGCTGATGTCGCCGGAGTCGTCACGCTGAGCGGGGCGGCTCCCGGACGTGGCAGGGCCCGGGCGACGATGCAGCTGCGTCGCCGCCCGGGCCCTGCCACCGTACGGGGCTGAATCACCCTTTTGACGTAGCCCGTTCTCCAGCACAGGTCGGTGGGCTCGACAGAGCTGATGGACAAGGTTGGTGACATGCCCGCTCCTACGCGTGTTCTCGTCGTTGATGACCATGAGGTCTTCGTCGACGCACTCGCCGTCTGCCTGGGCGACTTCGACGGGGTGGTCGTCACCGGCACGGCCACGAGCCTCGAGGCCGGTATGCGCCTGCTCGACCAGGCGGCCTACGACGTGATGGTCCTCGACCTGGACCTCGGCGGTGAGGACGGTCTCCGGCTGGCCCGCGAGGCGTTGCGCATCAACCCCGCGACCGGCGTCGTGGTGGCTACGGGGATGGACGCCACCGACCGGATCGTCGAGGCGGTCCAGCTCGGCGTGCGCGGCTGGATCACCAAGACCGTCACTCCCGAGGACCTCGTCGATGCCATCAAGGGCGTGGCCAGGGGCGAGACGAGGATCCCCGCGGACCTCCTGGCTGGGGTCCTGGTCTCGTTCTCGCGCGACCAGCGTGCCCCGCTCGAGCAGGTCCAGGGCATCCGCGACCTCACGACCCGCGAGCTCGAGGTGCTCGGCTGCCTCGTCGAAGGCATGAGCCGTACCGAGATCGGTGAGCTGCTGCACGTCTCGCCCAACACGGTCCGCACCCACGTCCAGAGCATCCTGCACAAGCTCAAGGTGCACTCGGCCCTCGCTGCGGTCGCCATCGCCCGGCGTGCCGGGGTCACGGGCGAGAGCGTCCTGACCAGCTGATCCGAGTGGGCCCGAGCGGGCCCGGACGCCCGGGGTGGTCCCGAGCAGGACGCCGCGCGTCAGGCGCCGCGGGGCAGTGAGGGCAGCGAGCCCGACTCGCTGGACACCCCGTGGTCGAGCCGGCGCGCCAACCACAGCAGCAGCGCGCCGAGGCTCCCGTTCACCGTCGTCGTGCCGTCGCCGACGGTCCAGGTGTCGCCCTCCGTGGCGCGCAGCGTCATCGCCGGGGGGCGGCTCCCGAGTGCGAGCCGGTCGACGGCGTCCCCGACGAACTGCCGCAGCAGCTCGGGCTCGACGTCGTCGAAGGTGAAGCCTGCGTCCAGGTCGACGTGGTGGTAGACGACCTCGCGCAGGCGAAGGAAGGGCAGCCGCTGGGCCGCCACCTCGTACCCACCACGCATCTCGACCCGTTCGGCCGCCAGCGGACCGTCCAGGGCCTCCAGCGCGGGTGTGAGCCCCTGGGCCGTGGCCGTGAGGTCGGCCAGCTGCTCGGCTGCGTCGCGGCCTGCGCCCGCCTCGATCTCGGCGTCGCGGGACTCGCTCCCACCGGGGTACATCTCCTGGCGCTCGCCCGTCACGGCCCACGAGGCGAGGCGGCCGATGGCTTCTGCGTTGCGCGCGACGTGGGTCAGCACGTGGCCGCGCGTCCAGCCCTCGCACAGCGAGGGCGCGGAGACGTCGTCGAGCGCAGCGGCGGTCTCGAGGAGCCGCTGGGTGTGCGCGGCCAGGAGGGAGCGGTCGGTGTCTGGGGTCACGCCCAGCACGTTAGTCCGAAGGTCCACCTCCGGCAGCCCGTGGCGCCGGCTCGTCGAGGCCGCCTGCACTGATGCCCGCATCACCGGCCCCCGCGCCCTGGGTGGCCCGCCGCTCCGCGGCCGCCAGGGCGTGGGCCGCGCCGATGAAGGTGAGGTGCGAGAACGCCTGCGGGAAGTTGCCCACCATCCTGCGGTGCACCGGGTCGTACTCCTCGGAGACCAGCCCGACGTCGTTCATCAATCCGACGAGGCGGTCCATGAGGGCTCGCGCGTCCGCGAGGCGGTCGCACATCGCATACGCGCTCACGAGCCACCACGAGCACGCCAGGAAGGGATGTTCGTCCCCGGACAGGCCGTCCACGCCGGACTCGGTGCGGTAGCGCAGCAGGAAGCCGTCCCGCATGAGGTCGGTCTCCACCGCGGCCACGGTGCCGCGGACCCGGGGGTCGTCGGCGGGCAGGAAGCCGACGAGGGGGATGAGCAGGAGGGAGGCATCCACCTCGTGGGTGTCGTAGTGCTGGGTGAAGGTGCCGCGCTCGGGGTCGAATCCCTTGGTGAGGATCTCGTCGCGCACGGCGTCGCGGACCTCGCGCCACCGCTCGACCGGGCCCTCGAGCCCGTGGTCCTCGACCGTGCGGACCGCACGGTCGAAGGCCGCCCACACCATGACGCGCGAGTGGGTGAAGTGGCGCAGCGGACCGCGGATCTCCCACAGCCCGTTGTCGGGCTGGTCCCAGTGCTCGGCCAGGTTGTCGACGAGGGCCTGCTGCATGGCCCATCCCTGAGGTGACACCTCCAGCCCGGCCCGGCGCGCCTCGTCCAGCGCGATCATCACCTCGCCGAGGACGTCGGACTGCCGCTGGTCGACGGCGCCGTTCCCGATGCGCACCGGGGTGGATCCGGCGTACCCGGGCAGGTGGTCCAGGGTGCGCTCGGGAAGCCGTCGTGAGCCGTCGATCGCATACATGATCTGGAGGTCCTCCGGGTCACCGGCGACGGCGCGGATCAGCCAGTTGCGCCAGAGCCGCGCCTCGGTGAGGTACCCGGAGGAGACGAGGGCCTGGAGGGTGAGCGAGGCGTCGCGCAGCCAGCAGAACCGGTAGTCCCAGTTGCGCTCGCCACCGAAGTCCTCGGGCAGGCTCGTCGTGGGTGCGGCGACGATCCCGCCGTACCTCGAGTGCGTCATCATCCGCAGCGTGAGCAGGGACCGCACCACCTGGTCGCTGTAGGGGCCGTCGTAGCTGCAGCGGTGCGCCCACGCGTTGGAGAGCTCGATGGTCTCGCGGATGCGTGAGTCGATGTCCAGCGGTGGTGGCACCGGCTCGTGCGACGGGAACCACGTCAAGGAGAACGTGTGGGTCTCCCCGGCCGAGATGTCGAACTCGTCGACGTGGTGGCCGTCCTCGGGCTCGGGGAGCCGGGTGCCGCGCAGGACGAGCATGTCGGGACCGGCGATCGCGGTGATCACGTCGCTGTCGAGGCGGTGCCCCACGTCGTGCGACACCCACGGGCGGACCTTGCCGTAGTCGAACCGGACGGTCCACTCGTGGCGCAGCCGAACCGTCCCGTGGATTCCCTGGACGCTGCGGATGATGTCGGCCCGGCCGTCCCCGACCGGCATCAGGTCGAGCACCTCGACGGTGCCCGTGTCGGTCTCGTGGGTCGTCTCGAGCACGAACGAGTCCTCGACGTAGCGCCGGGTGCTGCGGGCCGGGTCGGTGGGACCGAGCAGCCACCGGCCGTGGTCGCGCGTCCCCAGCAGGGCCGCGAAGCACGCGGGGGAGTCGAACCTCGGCAGGCAGAGCCAGTCGATCGATCCTGCCCGGCTCACCAGGGCAGCGGTCTCGGTGTCGCCGAGGACGGCGTACTCCTCGATGGGGGTGGTCGGCGTCGTCGTCACGACCTCACCGTAGGCGTCCGTGACGCGGCTGTCAGTGCGGGCACCTAGCATGAAGCGCGTGACCGCAGTGCACCCCACCACCCCACCCGTCCGCCCCCACCACGACCAGCTCGTCGTCCGTGGGGCCCGCGAGCACAACCTCAGGGACGTGTCGGTCGAGCTGCCCCGCGACTCGATGATCGTGTTCACCGGGCTCTCCGGCTCGGGCAAGTCCTCCCTGGCGTTCGACACGATCTTCGCCGAGGGCCAGCGCCGGTACGTCGAGTCGCTCTCCGCGTATGCCCGTCAGTTCCTCGGGCAGATGGACAAGCCCGACGTCGACTTCATCGAGGGCCTGTCACCCGCGGTGTCGATCGACCAGAAGTCGACCAACCGCAACCCCCGGTCCACCGTCGGCACCATCACCGAGGTCTACGACTACCTCCGCCTCCTCTTCGCCCGTGCAGGTCGCCCGCACTGCCCCGTCTGTGGTGAGCCGATCACGCGCCAGAGCCCCCAGCAGATCGTGGACCGCCTCCTCGAGCTGCCCGACAAGACCCGGTTCCAGGTGCTCGCACCGGTGGTGCGCGCCCGCAAGGGGGAGTACGTCGACCTCTTCACCGAGCTGCAGAGCAAGGGGTTCTCGCGGGCCCGCGTCGACGGCGAGGTCGTGTCGCTGACCGAGCCGCCCAAGCTCGAGAAGCAGATCAAGCACACCATCGACGTCGTCGTCGACCGCCTCGTCGCCAAGGGGTCCGACTCCGGGGCCAAGCGCCGCCTCACGGACTCGGTCGAGACCGCCCTCGGTCTGGCAGGGGGAGTGCTCGTCGTGGAGTTCGTCGACAAGGACGCCGACGACCCGACCCGAGAGCGCCGCTTCTCCGAGAAGATGGCCTGCCCCAACGACCACCCGCTGTCCATGGACGAGGTCGAGCCCCGCTCGTTCTCCTTCAACAGCCCGTTCGGCGCCTGCCCCAAGTGCAGCGGCCTCGGCACCGAGCTCGAGGTCGACCCCGAGCTGCTGGTGCCCGACGAGGACCTCTCGCTGGGCGAGGGCGCCATCGCTCCCTGGGCGCAGGGCAGCGGCTCGGCGGAGTACTTCCAGCGCGTCATGACCGCGCTGGGCAACGACCTCAAGTTCTCGATGGACGTGCCGTGGAGCGCGTTGCCGGCCCGGGCCCGCGAGGCCCTGCTGCACGGCCAGAACTACAAGGTGCACGTCCGCTACAAGAATCGCTACGGCCGCGAGCGATCCTACACCACCGGCTTCGAGGGCGTCGTCCCGTTCGTGAAGCGGCGCCACTCCGAGACGGACTCCGAATGGAGCCGTGAGCGGTATGAGGGCTACATGCGTGAGGTGCCGTGCCCCGAGTGCCAGGGCGCCCGGCTCAAGCCCGAGTCGCTCGCGGTGACCATCGGTGGGCAGAGCATCTCGGCGATCTGTGCGCTGGCCATCGCCGACTGTGCGACGTTCCTGCAGACCGTCGACTTCACCGCACGGGAGCGCCAGATCGCGGAGCGGGTGATCAAGGAGATCGAGGCCCGCCTCGGCTTCCTGCTCGACGTGGGCCTGGACTACCTGTCGCTCGACCGCCCGGCCGGCACCCTGTCCGGTGGCGAGGCCCAGCGCATCCGGCTGGCCACCCAGATCGGGTCCGGGCTCGTGGGCGTCCTCTACGTCCTCGACGAGCCGAGCATCGGCCTGCACCAGCGCGACAACCACCGCCTCATCGAGACGTTGACCCGGTTGCGCGACCTCGGCAACACCCTCATCGTCGTCGAGCACGACGAGGACACCATCGCCACCGCCGACTGGGTGGTCGACATCGGCCCCGGCGCCGGCGAGCACGGTGGTGTGGTGGTCCACTCCGGTCCGGTCAAGGGCCTGCTGGAGCACCCCGACTCCATCACCGGGAAGTACCTCTCCGGTCGTCTGGAGATCCCCACGCCGATCACCCGTCGACCGCAGGAGAAGGGTCGCCACGTCACCGTCGTGGGCGCCCGGGAGCACAACCTGCACGGGGTCGACGTGTCGTTCCCGCTCGGCAACCTCGTCGCGGTCACGGGCGTCTCCGGTTCGGGCAAGTCGACCTTGGTCAACGACATCCTCTACAACGTCCTGGCCAACAAGCTCAACGGGGCGCGGCACGTCCCGGGGCGGCACAAGACGGTCAAGGGGCTGGACAATCTCGACAAGGTCGTCCACGTCGACCAGAGCCCCATCGGTCGCACCCCGCGGTCCAACCCCGCGACCTACACGGGGGTCTTCGACGCGATCCGCAAGCTCTTCGCCACGACGACCGAGGCCAAGATCCGCGGCTACCAGCCGGGACGGTTCTCGTTCAACGTCAAGGGTGGTCGCTGTGACGCGTGCTCCGGCGACGGCACGATCAAGATCGAGATGAACTTCCTGCCGGACGTCTACGTCCCGTGCGAGGTCTGCCACGGTGCGCGCTACAACCGGGAGACGCTCGAGGTCCACTTCAAGGGCAAGACGATCGCCGACGTCCTCGACATGCCGATCGAGGAGGCCGCAAACTTCTTCGCCGCGGTGCCCGGGATCGCCCGGCACATGCGGACCCTCAACGACGTGGGCCTCGGCTACGTCCGGCTCGGCCAGCCGGCACCGACCCTGTCCGGTGGTGAGGCGCAGCGCGTCAAGCTCGCGTCCGAGCTGCAGAAGCGCTCCACCGGTCGCACCGTGTACGTCCTCGACGAGCCGACGACCGGTCTGCACTTCGAGGACATCCGCAAGCTGCTCGAGGTGCTGCAGGGCCTGGTCGACAAGGGCAACAGCGTCATCGTCATCGAGCACAACCTCGATGTGATCAAGAACGCCGACTGGGTCATCGACATGGGGCCCGAGGGCGGCAACGGCGGCGGGCTGGTCGTGGCCGAGGGCACACCCGAGGAGGTCGCGACGGTCGAGGCGAGCCACACCGGCCGCTTCCTCGGTCCGGTGCTGGCCAAGAGCGCGCGGACCGCGGCCCGGCCCACCGGTGCCACCGTGGCCAGGGCAGGGGCCGAGAAGGCAGCCGTCGTCACCAAGGCCGTCCAGGCCAAGGCCGCCACGAAGGTTGCCACCACCAAGGCTGCGGCCACGAAGAAGCCGGCGAAGCGCACCGCCGCCGCGGCAGCGAGCCGCCCAACGGCGACGAAGAAGGCAGCAACGACGAAGAAGGTGGCAACGACGAAGAAGGTGGCAACGACGAAGACAGCGACGTCGAAGGCTGCGTCGTCGACGTCTGCGGCCAAGGCGCCGCGGTCGGCGGCTGCCAAGCGGGGCTGACACGGCCACCGGGGCACCTCGGTGACCGCGCTGGCGAATGCTCCCGGCGGCATACGGAAGGGGTGGACCGCGCTGCGGTCCACCCCTTCGCCGTCACTGCCGGCTGGCCATCGAGGACCAGGCAGCCGTGCCTCTCAGGCGTCGCCGCCGAGGTACGCGGCCTTGACCGCCGGGTCGTTCGCGAGCTCCTTGCCGGAGCCCTCACGGACGATCTCGCCGGTCTCGAGGATGTAGGCCCGGTCAGCGCGCTTGAGCGCCTGGGCCGCGTTCTGCTCGACGAGCAGCACGGTGGTGCCCTGGTTGTTGATCTCGGTGATGATGTCGAAGATCTGCTGGATCAGCTTGGGGGCGAGCCCCATCGACGGCTCGTCGAGCAGCAGCAGCTTCGGGTTGGCCATCAGTGCCCGGCCCATGGCCAGCATCTGTTGCTCGCCACCGGACATCGTCCCGGCCACCTGGGTGCGCCGCTCCGCGAGCCGGGGGAAGAGGCCGAACACGCGGTCGCGGTCCTGCCCGATCTTCGGCGACTTGCGGTCGGGGCGGGCGTAGGCGCCCATGTCGAGGTTCTCCTGCACCGTCATCCCGATGAAGCAGCCTCGCCCCTCCGGCGACTGGGCGATGCCGAGCACCGGGCGCTCGTGGGCAGGCATCGTGGTGATGTCCTGGCCCTCGAACTTGATCGTGCCCTGACGGACGGGGCGCAGCCCGGAGACCGTCTTCATGGTGGTGGTCTTGCCGGCACCGTTGGCGCCGATGAGCGTGACCACCTCGCCCTCGTCGATGGTGAACGAGATGTTGCGAATCGCCTCGATGCGTCCGTAGTTGACGCAGAGGTCCTCGACCTCAAGAAGCATCTTCGTCAACTCCCAGGTAGGCGGCGATGACCGCAGGGTTGTCCTGGATCTCCGAGGGGAGTCCCTCGGCGATCTTCTTGCCGAACTCGAGCACGACGATCCGGTCGGTGACGCCCATGACGAGCTTCATGTCGTGCTCGATGAGCAGCACGGTGTAGCCCTGGTCACGGATGGAGCGGATCAGCTCCATGAGGCGTGCCTTCTCGGCCGGGTTGAAGCCGGCGGCCGGCTCGTCGAGGCAGAGCAGCTTGGGGTTTGTGGCCAGCGCCCGCGCGATCTCCAGTCGACGCTGGTCACCGTAGGGCAGGTTGCGGGAGAGCTCGTCGGCCCGCTTCTCCAGGCCCATGAACTTCAGCAGGTCCTTGGCGCGCTCCATGCCCTCGCGCTCCTCGGCGTGGTGCTTGGGCAGCCGCAGCAGCGCCGAGCCCATGCCGGTGGAGTGGTGCGCGTCGGCGCCGACCAGCACGTTCTCCAGCGCCGTCATGTTGTGGAAGAGCCGGATGTTCTGGAACGTGCGCGCGATGCCCAGCTTGGTGATCTCGAACTTCTTGCGCTTGCCGAGCGGCTCGTCCATGAACCTCACCGCACCCGAGGTGGGCTGGTAGACACCGGTCATCACGTTGAAGCAGGTTGTCTTGCCCGCACCGTTCGGCCCGATCAGGCCGAGGATCTCGCCGGTGTTGATGTGGAACGAGACGCCGTCCAGGGCGGTGACGCCGCCGAACCGCAGGGTGACGTCGTCCACCTCGAGCATCTTGCCCTGGGGGAGGTCGGTCACCTCCTCCACGGAGATGTCGACAGTCGTGTCAGGCATTCGCTGCTCCTTCCTCGAGCGCCTCGGACTCCTCGTCCGCCTTCGTGGCGCGGACCGACCTTCGTGGTGGCATCAGGCCCTGGGGGCGGAAGATGGCCAGGGCCATCAGCGCGAGCCCGAAGAGCAGGAAGCGGGCATCGGCCAGGAAGCGGAACTTCTCGGGCGCCCAGGTGAGCAGCGCCGCCGCGACGACGACGCCCCACCGGTTGCCCTGACCGCCGACGACGACCATGGCCACGAAGAGCACGGAGTAGAGGATGGTGAAGTTGTCAGGGTTGATGAACTGCTGCTTGGTGGCGAACAGGGCGCCGGAGAGCCCACCGATCGCCGCGCCGGTCGCGAAGGCCAGCAGCTTGAAGCGGAACGTCGGGACGCCCATCAGCTCAGCGGCGTCCTCGTCCTCGCGGGTGGCCTCCCACGCCCGGCCGACGCGCGAGTTCTGCATCCGCCAGTCGAGGAACAGCACGATGAAGACCAGGGTGAGCGCCAGCCAGTAGTACGGGATCGAGTCGGTCACCCCGAACTGCAGGAAGCGTGTCTGGTTGGACAGGTCGACCTGGGCCACCAGGCCGTTCCACACCAGGTGCGGGACGCCGAACAGGTCCAGGCTCGGGGGCGTGGGGATGTTCGAGATGCCGCGCGAACCACCGGTGAGGCTGTCCGCGTTGACCAGGATCAGGCGGACGATCTCACCGAAGCCGAGCGTCACGATGGCCAGGTAGTCGCCGCGGACGCGCAAGGTGGGCGCGCCGAGGACGATGCCGGAGAAGAGCGTCACCGCCATCGCGATGGGGATGCACAGCAGCAGGGGCAGCTTGGCGTGCGCCGACCCCAGGACACCCACGGTGAACGCCCCGATGGCGAAGAAGCCGATGTACCCGAGGTCGAGCAGCCCGGCGTAGCCGATGACGATGTTGAGGCCGATGGCGACCAGGGCGTAGAGCGCGCAGAGGAACAGCACCGCACCGAAGTCGGAGTCGGTGGTCGTCAGCAGCGGCGGGTTGATGATCGGCAGCAGGTAGATGAAGATCGCGCCGGCGATCGCGAGAACGATCTTGGCCCAGCGGGGCAGGTCCCGGAAGCGTTCTGCGACGCCGTGGAAGAAGTGCGAGACGGCGTTCATGCGCGTGCCTTTCCGAGGGACTCACCGAGCAGGCCGGTGGGACGGAACAGGAGGATGACGACGAGGAGCGTGAACGCCACGACGTCCTTCCAGTTCGAGCCGAAGATCGCTGACCCGTAGCTCTCGGCCACTCCCAGGACGAACCCGCCGAGCAGGGCCCCACGAAGGTTGCCGATGCCGCCGAGGACGGCGGCGGTGAACGCCTTGACGCCGAGCAGGAAGCCGGCGTTGTAGCGGGTGACACCGATCTTGAGCAGGTACATCATGGCGGCAGCGCCGGCCATGGCCCCGCCGATGACGAAGGTCAGCCGGATGACCCGGTCGCGGTTGACGCCCATGAGGGCAGCAGCCTCGGGGTCCTGCGCGACGGCGCGGATGCCGCGGCCGAGCCGGGAGCGCTTCACGAACTGGTCGAGGACGACCATCATCACGATGGCCGAGCCCAGCACGATGACGTCGATGTTGGAGACCTGGTAGTCGAACAGCCGGAACAGGCGCACGGTCTCGATGTTGAGGGGCAGCGGGGAGGCCTCACGGGGGCGACCCACGTAGTCGGCCAGCTGACGGTCGACCCCGAACCACTTGAACGGCTTGTCCCGCAGCCCCATGGCCTCGGAGAGGACGAAGGACGCGCCGATGGCCGAGATGAGGGCGATGAGCGGGGGAGAGTTGCGCTTGCGCAGCGGGCGGTAGGCCACGAACTCCAGGCCCATGGCGACGACCGCGGAGGTGATCATCGCCGCGGCGAAGCCGATCACGAGGAATCCGACCAGTCCGGCCCCGGAGGCCTTGCCCGCTCCCAGCGCGGTCAGCGCCCAGACGGCGGCGAAGCTGCCGTACATGAAGACTTCCGAGTGCGCGAAGTTGATGAGTCGCAGGACGCCGTAGACCAACGTGTAGCCGAGGGCGACCAGTGCGTACACCGCGCCGAAGGCCAGCCCCCCGATCGTGAGTTCCCAGAAGTGGTTGAGCAGAAGATCCATCAGACCTCCGAGTAAGGGGACGGTGGCGTCCTACAGGGGAGCCATCCGCGTCCGGACGGGAACACGGTAGCGGCCAAGGCCCTCGATGCCGAGAGCCTTGGCCGCTGCACGTGGAACTACTTGATTTCCTGGTCCGGGACGATCTTGCCGCCCTCGACCTTGTAGGCCCAGACGGAGACCTCGGACGGCTCACCCTTGGCGTCGAACTTGACGTTCTTGGTGACGCCCTTGGCAGAGTACGAACCGATGAACGCCGTCATGTCCGCATTGGAGGTCTTGCCCGCGGCGATGCCCGCGAGGAAGACGTTGGCCGCGTCGAAGGCCTCGGCCGAGTAGGTGGCCGGGTCGGAGTTGTACGCCTTCTTGTAGGCGGCCGAGAACTCGGCGGCCTTGTCCGGCGGGAGGCACGGGCAGGTGAGGATGGCACCCTCGGCAGCCGCGCCGGCGCCCTTGATGAAGCCGTCGTCCTTGACGCCGTCGGCGGCGACGAAGGTGCCGGTGAAGCCGCCGGACTTGAGCTGCTTCACGAGCTTGCTCGCGTTGGAGTAGTACCCGCCGTAGAAGAACACGGTCGCGCCCGAGGCCTTGGCCTTGGTCACGGTCGGGGAGAAGTCGTCCTGCTTGCCGTCAGCGGCCGTCTCGTCAGTGCCGACGACGGCGGAGCCGAGGTCCTTCTTGACGATGTCCGCCAGGCCCTTGCCGTACTCGGAGGTGTCGTCGGAGACGAAGACCTTGGTCGACTTCAGGACGTCCTTGATGTACTTCGCCGCAGCAGGGCCCTGCGTGGCGTCGTTGCCGAGGATGCGGTGGAAGGTCTTCCAGCCGTTCTCGGACAGCGCCGGGTTGGTGGCGGAGGCCGTGATGGTGTTGAGGCCGGCCTTGTCGAAGATCGGGTCGGCAGCCTTGGACTCACCGGAGAAGGCGGGGCCGACGATGCCGACCAGCTTCTTGTCGGTGACGGCCTTCTGGGCCAGCCCGGGGGCGATCGAGGGGTCACCCTGGCTGTCGAACGAGGTGAGCGAGACCTTGCAGTTGGGGTTCTTCTCGTTGTACTGCTTGACCGCGAGGTCAGCGCCGTTCTTGATGTTGATGCCGAGGTTGGCGGCGTCTCCGGTCAGTGCACCGAAGAAGCCGATCTTGAGGTCGCACGCCTTGCCACCGCTGGTGGAACCGGCATCGTTGGTGGTGCCCCCACAGGCACTCAACGCGAGCGCAGCCGCCACGAGGGGCGCGCCAATCTTGAACACGGAACGCAAGACTCCTCCTGAAGTCACATGGTGCACGTGGAGGCGGCAGGGTCACAGCGCCCACGGTCCCCGGTTGGGGTGTGTGCAGACTATGACTCGGGAACTCGCCGGGTTGGGGACTTCGGCGTCAGGCGTGACCGTGTCGTTATCACAGGTCTCAGGGGTTGGCGCGACGAAACGGACATGACTCTCACCGCGTAGGCGCCGGTGCCCGAGTTCGACGGATCTGTCGAACTCCGTGGGCGGTTCGGACGTATACACAGTGTGGCGCTGCATACTCGGGGCCACGTCTCTGTCCTCAGCGAGGGGCCATCCCACCGAAAGGCGTACCCATGACCCACACCGACGAGCCCGCTGCCCAGCCGACAGGCCGGACGGCGGAGCTGCCCGCGGATCCCTGCGGCACCGGACCGACCCGCCGGGTCCTGTTGGCCTCCGCCGGCATCGGCGTCGGCGCCGTGGCGCTCGGCGCCTGCGGCAGCGCCAAGCAGGCCGCCGGCGACGCCGCGAGCAGCGCGTCGAACGCCGCGACCAATGCCGTCAAGGACGCCATCTCCAAGGCGACCATCCCGGTGGGCGGCGGCAAGATCTTCGCGGACCAGAAGGTCGTCGTCACCCAGCCCACGTCCGGGGAGTTCAAGGCGTTCAGTGCCGTGTGCACCCACCAGTCATGCATCGTCGCCGACGTCAGCGACGGCACCATCAACTGTGCGTGCCACGGCAGCAAGTTCGACATCACGACGGGGGCCGTGAAGAACGGCCCGGCCTCGAGCCCGCTCCCGGAGAAGAAGATCACCGTGAGCGGCAACGGCATCTCCGTCACCTGAGTCGACGGGCGGTCGACGCGACCGACAGCCGACCCAACCACAGTCGACCCAACCACGGTCGACCCAACCGACAACGGCGTCGGTGCGGGGTGTGCTCCGCGGGTCACCGCGGGGCACACCCTTCGACGGCGGCGTCGGTGGCGCTCCATAGAGTGGTGTCGTGGCTGATCCGTCGACCTACCGTCCTGCGCCGGGAGAGATCCCGGTCGACCCGGGGGTCTACCGGTTCCGCGACTCGGCACGGCGTGTCATCTACGTCGGCAAGGCCAAGTCGCTGCGTCCGCGGCTGTCGTCCTACTTCCAGGACATCTCCGCCCTGCACCCCCGCACCGCGACGATGGTCACCACCGCGGCGAGCGTCGAGTGGACCGTCGTGTCCACCGAGGTGGAGGCGCTGCAGCTCGAGTACTCCTGGATCAAGGAGTACGACCCGAGGTTCAACGTCAAGTACCGCGACGACAAGTCCTACCCCTACCTCGCGGTGACGATGGGCGACGAGTTCCCGCGCGCCCAGGTGATGCGCGGGTCCAAGCGCAAGGGCACCCGCTACTTCGGGCCCTACGCCCACGCGTGGGCGATCCGCGAGACCCTCGACCTGCTGCTGCGGGTGTTCCCGGTGCGCACCTGTTCGTCCGGGGTGTTCAAGCGGGCCGGTCAGGTCGGGCGTCCGTGCCTGCTCGGCTACATCGACAAGTGCTCCGCCCCGTGCGTCGGCCGGGTCAGCCCCGAGGAGCACCGGGCCATCGCCGAGGACTTCTGCGACTTCATGGCCGGCAACACCAGCCGGTTCGTCAAGCGGCTCGAGCGCGAGATGGCCACTGCCTCCAAGGATCTCGAGTTCGAGCAGGCGGCACGGTTGCGCGACGACCTCGTCGCCCTCGGCAAGGCGCTGGAGAAGTCGGCGGTCGTCCTCGGCGACGGCACCGACGCCGATGTCTTCGCCCTCGAGGACGACGGACTCGAGGTTGCCGTCCAGGTGTTCCACGTCCGCGGCGGCAGGGTGCGCGGGCAACGCGGCTGGGTGGCCGAGATGGACTCCGAGACCGTCCCGGAGATCGTCGGGCACCTCCTCCAGCAGGTGTATGGCGGGGAGTCCGGTGAGGGCGTGCCCCGCGAGGTGCTCGTCCCCGTCCTGCCCGACGACCCGGACGCCGTCTCGCTGTGGCTCGGGTCGCTGCGAGGGTCGAACGTCGACCTGCGGGTGCCGCAGCGCGGCGACAAGCGCACCTTGTTCGAGACCGTGCACCGCAACGCCAAGCAGTCCCTCGCGCGCCACAAGCTGGCCCGCGCCGGTGACCTCACGGCCCGCAGCGTGGCCCTCCAGCAGCTCCAGGAGACGCTCGACCTCAACGACGCCCCCCTGCGGGTCGAGTGCTACGACATCAGCCACATCCAGGGCTCGCAGGTCGTGGGGTCGATGGTGGTCTTCGAGGACGGCCTGGCCCGCAAGAGCGAGTACCGCCGGTTCGTCATCCGTGGGGAGGAGGTCGACGACACCGCTGCCATGGACGAGGTCCTCACCCGCCGGTTCAGCCGCTACCTCGAGGAACGCGACCAGTCCTCGGACCTCGAGCTGTCCCGTGACCCGGACAGCGGGCCCGAGCGGATCGACCCCGACACCGGCAAGCCCAAGCGCTTCGCCTACCCGCCCAACCTCGTCGTCGTCGACGGTGGGCTGCCCCAGGTCAACGCGGCCAAGGCGGCGCTCACGAAGCTCGGCATCGACGACATCGCGGTGGTGGGCCTCGCCAAGCGCCTCGAAGAGGTGTGGGTGCCGGGTCAGGACTACCCGGTGATCCTTCCCCGCACGAGCGAGGGGCTCTACCTGCTGCAGCGCGTGCGCGACGAGGCGCACCGCTTCGCCATCACCTTCCACCGCCAGCGCCGGTCCAAGGCCATGACCGCGAGCGTCCTGGACGGCATACCGGGCCTGGGGGAGACCCGGCGCAAGGCGCTGCTGCGACACTTCGGGTCCGTGAAGAAGATCCGCGCGGCCTCGGCCGAGGAGCTCACGGCGGTTTCCGGCATCGGGCCTGCGCTGGCGACCACGATTGCGGCAGAGTTGGCCACGCAGGGGTCGGGCACACCGGCCGTCAACCTCATGACCGGCGAGATCATCGACGAGGACGGGACAGGGCAGTGACCAGCGAGGCAGGGACAGGCTCCACCCGACCCGAGCTCGTGATCGTCACGGGCATGAGCGGAGCCGGGAGATCCACCACGGCCAACGTCCTGGAGGACTCAGGCTGGTACGTCGTGGACAACCTCCCGCCGCAGCTGCTCGTCTCGCTCGCCGACCTCGCGAACGGCGAGGGACGCACGGCCCACCTGCCGCGGATCGCCGCCGTCGTGGACGTGCGGGCCCGCGGCTTCTTCGCCCACCTGCAGACCGCGCTGAACGAGCTGCGGCTGCGCGACTGGCACCCCAACCTGGTCTTCCTCGACGCCACCGACGAGGCGCTGGTCCGCAGGTTCGAGTCGGTACGCCGCCCGCACCCCCTCCAGGGGCAGGGTCGCCTGCTCGACGGCATCGTCCGCGAGCGCGAGCTGCTCGCCGACCTGCGTTCGGTGGCGGACGTGGTCATCGACACCTCCGGCCTCAACGTCCACCAGCTCTCCAAGAAGGTCCACCCCGTCTTCGCGGGCAGCAGCGGCCCCAAGGTCCGGATCGCGGTCATGTCGTTCGGGTTCAAGTACGGCGTGCCCCTGGACGCCGACTTCGTCTTCGACCTGCGCTTCCTGCCCAACCCGTTCTGGATCCCCGAGCTGCGCAACTTCACCGGGCAGGACGCCCCCGTGGCGGAGTTCGTCATGGGTCAGGAGGGGGCCGGCGAGTTCGTCGACCGGGTGGTGGCCCTCATGGAGCCGGTCGTCGCGGGATACGTCCGCGAGGGCCGCCGCTACGCCACGATCGCCGTCGGGTGCACGGGCGGCAAGCACCGCTCGGTCGCGGTGGCGGAGGCGCTGCGCACCCATCTGGCCAGTGACGACGTGGCGACCTTCGTCGTCCACCGCGACCTGGGGCAGGAGTAGTGGGCGGACCCGCGGTCGTGGCCCTGGGTGGGGGACACGGCCTGGCTGCGTCGCTGGAGGCCCTCAAGCTCGTCTGCGACGACATCACCGCGGTGGTCACCGTCGCCGACAACGGCGGTTCCTCGGGTCGGCTGCGCGAGGAGTTCGACATCCTGCCTCCCGGCGACCTGCGCATGGCCCTGACCGCGCTCTGCGACGACACGGAGTGGGGCCACACCTGGCGCGACGTCCTGCAGCACCGGTTCCAGGGGAACGGTCCGCTCGCCGGCCATGCGCTGGGCAACCTCCTCATCGCCGCTCTCTGGGACCTGCACCAGGACCACGTGGCGGGGCTCGACCTGGTGGGTCGGCTCCTCAACGCGCGCGGGCGGGTGCTGCCGATGGCCGCGGTGCCGCTGGAGATCACCGCCCAGGTCGCCGGGACGCTGCCGTCGGACCCCGGGGCGGTGGTCACGGTGCGTGGCCAGGCCGCGGTGGCCGGCACCCGCGGGCAGGTGCGCAGCATCGCCCTGGAGCCGGCCGATCCTCCCTCGGCACCTGAGACCATCAGCGCCGTACACGAGGCCGACTGGGTGATCCTCGGTCCGGGCTCATGGTTCACCTCGGTGATGCCCCACCTCATGGTCCCTGCCCTGCGCGAAGCCCTGCACGACACGGCAGCCCGTCGCCTGCTCACCCTCAACCTCGAGCACTCGGGCGAGACCGCCGGGTTCTCCTGTGCCCGGCAGGTCGAGGCGCTTGCCGACCACGCGCCGCGCCTGCGGCTCGACGTCGTGCTGGCCGACCCCGGGGCGGTCGACGACGAGGACGAGCTGCGCGAGGCTGCGGCCCGGCTCGGGGCGGAGGTCGTCATCTCGACGGTCGCCCAGCGCGCTGCACCCGGCCACCATGACTCCTTGCGGCTTGCCGCGGCGTACCGTGACATCTTCGGATGAGGTCGCCCGCGGCACCAGCACCGATGGCAGAACTGTTCAAGGCGGGTCCGCGGACCGCGCCGACGCACCACGGCAAGATGACAGGATGACGGCATGGCGATGACGGCGCGGGTCAAGGACGAGCTCAGCAGGCTCGACGTCACCAAACCCTGTTGCCGCAAGTCGGAGGTGGCGGCGACCCTGCGGTTCGCGGGAGGCCTGCACATCGTCGGTGGCCGGATCGTCGTCGAGGCCGAGCTCGACACGGCGAACGCGGCACGTCGTCTGCGCAAGAACATCGCCGACCTCTACGGCCACCCGTCCGAGGTGCTCGTCCTCGCCGCCGGAGGACTGCGCAAGGGCAGCCGCTACGTCGTGCGTGTCGTGCAGGACGGTGAGGCGCTGGCACGTCAGACCGGTCTCATCGACGCGCGGGGACGTCCGGTGCGGGGGCTGCCGCCGAAGGTCGTCAGTGCCTCGGCCTGTGACGCCGAGGCCGCGTGGCGAGGGGCGTTCATCGCGCACGGTTCGCTCACCGAGCCAGGACGTTCCTCCGCCATGGAGATCACCTGCCCCGGCCCGGAGGCCGCCCTGGCCCTGGTCGGTGCGGCACGACGTCTCGGCATCCAGGCCAAGGCACGCGAGGTGCGCGGCGTGGACCGGGTCGTCATCCGTGACGGCGACGCCATCGGAGCGATGCTCACCCGGCTCGGCGCCCACGAGGCGGTGCTCGCGTGGGAGGAACGCCGGATGCGGCGGGAGGTGCGTGCCACGGCCAACCGGCTCGCCAACTTCGACGACGCCAACCTGCGCCGTTCGGCCCGGGCCGCTGTCGCCGCAGGGGCGCGGGTGCACCGTGCGATGGAGATCCTCGGCGAGGAGATCCCTGACCACCTGCGCGAGGCCGGCGAGCTCCGGCTCCAGCACAAGCAGGCCTCGCTCGAGGAGCTCGGCCAGCTGGCCCAGCCACCGATGACCAAGGACGCGGTCGCGGGCCGCATCCGTCGCCTGCTGGCCATGGCCGACAAGCGGGCCCAGGACCTCGGGGTGCCGGGGACGGACGCCAACCTGACGCCCGACATGCTCGACGCATGACCCGGATCGCCGTCGTCGGGACCGGGTACGTCGGACTGTCCATCGCCGTCCTGCTGTCGCGGCGCCACCCCGTGGTCGCGCTCGACATCGACGCCGCCCGGGTCGACGGCCTGAAGGCGGGCCGCAGCCCGATCCACGACACCGAGATCGAGGCCGCCCTCGCCTCGGACGAGCTGGACCTCACGTTCACGACGGAGCCCGCCGAGGCGTATGCCGGAGCGGAGTTCGTCGTCGTGGCCACCCCGACCGACTACGACCCCGAGACCAACTACTTCAACACCTCCTCCGTGGAGGCGGTGCTCAAGGACGCGGCAGCCCACAACACCACGGCCACCCTCGTGGTGAAGTCGACCGTCCCGGTGGGGTTCACCCGCGACGTCTCGGCGCGCCTGGGGCTGGACTCCGTGGTGTTCAGCCCGGAGTTCCTGCGTGAGGGCAAGGCCCTGTGGGACCTGCTGCACCCGTCGCGGATCGTCATGGGGGAGCGCAGCGACCGTGCACAGCGGTTCGCCGACCTGCTGACCGAGGCCGCCCTCGAGCCCGACGTGCCGGTGCTGCTCACCGACAGCACCGAGGCGGAGGCGATCAAGCTGTTCGCCAACACCTTCCTCGCGATGCGGGTGGCGTTCTTCAACGAGCTCGACACCTTCGCCGCGACGCACGGCCTCGACAGCCGCCAGATCATCGACGGCGTCGGCCTCGACCCGCGGATCGGCAGCCACTACAACAACCCGTCCTTCGGGTACGGCGGCTACTGCCTTCCCAAGGACACCAAGCAGCTGCTGGCCAACTACCAGAACGTGCCGCAGAGCCTGATCGAGGCGATCGTCAACGCCAACTCGACCCGCAAGGACTTCGTCGCCAGGGACATCCTGTCGCGTCGGCCCGAGGTCGTGGGGATCCACCGCCTGATCATGAAGGCGGACTCCGACAACTTCCGGGCCAGCAGCGTCCAGGGGATCATGAAGCGGATCAAGGCCAAGGGTGTCGAGGTGGTCGTCTTCGAGCCTGCGCTGGCCGACGACCACTTCTTCGGCTCGCGGGTCGTGCGCGACCTCGACGAGTTCAAGGCCGCTGCCGACGTCATCGTCGCCAACCGCCTCGTGCCCGAGCTCGCCGACGTGGCGGACAAGGTCTACACCCGGGACCTCTTCGGCGGCGACCAGTAGGCACGTCCGCGGACGCCGGCGGCAGACGCCGGCGCCACCCGCAGGTGGTGCGGTGGTTACCGGCCCGTACACCGGACCGTCTGTCGGACCACGACCGTCATCCCCTAGGGTCGGAGGCGACTCCTGGTGCCGCGCCATGTGTGGCACCCCGTCCCCATCTGACAAGGACCCGGCACAGTGACTGTTCGCGTAGGCATCAACGGCTTCGGCCGCATCGGTCGCAACTTCTTCCGCGCCATCGAGGCGTCGGGGGCCGACATCGAGGTCGTGGCCGTCAACGACCTCACCGACAACGCCACCCTGGCCCACCTGCTCAAGTACGACTCGATCCTGGGCCGCCTGAAGGGCGAGGTGACCTCCACCGACGAGGAGATCGCCGTCGACGGCAAGGCCTTCAAGGTGTTTGCCGAGCGCGACCCCGCCAACCTCAAGTGGGGCGAGCTGGGCGCCGACGTCGTGATCGAGTCGACCGGGTTCTTCACCGACGCCACGAAGGCCAAGGTCCACGTCGACAACGGCGCCAAGAAGGTCATCATCTCGGCCCCGGCCAAGAACGAGGACGTCACGATCGTCATGGGCGTCAACGACGCCGCATACGACGCCGCGAAGCACACCGTCATCTCCAACGCCTCCTGCACCACGAACTGCCTGGCGCCGATGGCCAAGGTCCTCAACGACGAGTTCGGCATCGTCAAGGGCCTGATGACCACCATCCACGCCTACACCGGTGACCAGAACCTCCACGACGGCCCGCACAAGGACCTGCGTCGCGCCCGCGCCGCCGCCCTGAACATCGTGCCGACCACGACCGGCGCGGCCAAGGCCGTCGCCCTCGTGCTGCCCGAGCTCAAGGGCAAGCTCGACGGCTACGCCCTGCGCGTCCCCGTGCCCACCGGCTCGGCGACCGACCTCACCTTCGAGGCCGGCCGGGAGACCACCGTCGAAGAGGTCAACGCCGCGGTCAAGGCTGCCGCCGAGGGGCCGCTCAAGGGCATCCTCGTCTACACCGAGGACCAGATCGTCTCCAAGGACATCGAGACCGACCCGGCCTCCTGCATCTTCGACGCCGGCCTCACCAAGGTGATCGGCAACCAGGTCAAGGTCGTCGGCTGGTACGACAACGAGTGGGGCTACTCCAACCGCCTCGCCGACCTCGTGCTGCTCGTCGGCCAGAACCTCTGACCGCCGCATGAAGTCCGTCTCCGAGCTGGGCGACCTGCGCGGCAAGCGCGTCCTCGTCCGGTCTGACCTCAACGTGCCGCTGGACGGCTCGACCATCACCGACGACGGCCGCATCCGTGCGTCCGTCCCGACGATCCAGACCCTGTCCGAGGCGGGCGCACGCGTCATCGTGTGCGCCCACCTCGGGCGGCCCAAGGGCGCGCCGGAGGACCGGTACTCCCTGGCCCCGGTCGCGGCCCGCCTCGGCGAGGTGCTGGGGCGCGAGGTCACCTTCGCCACCGACACGGTGGGCGACAGTGCGCGTGCTGCCGTCGACGCCGCCCAGGATGGTGACGTCGTGCTGCTGGAGAACCTGCGGTTCAACGCGGGGGAGACGGCCAAGACCGACGAGGAGCGCGCCGGGTTCGCCGCCCAGCTCGCCGGGCTCGCCGACGTCTTCGTCTCCGACGGGTTCGGTGTCGTCCACCGCAAGCAGGCCAGCGTCTACGACGTCGCCCGCCTGCTGCCCTCGGCGGTCGGTGGCCTCGTCGAGACCGAGGTCGGGGTGCTGCGTCGCCTCACCGAGGACCCCGAGCGCCCGTATGCCGTGGTGCTCGGCGGTGCGAAGGTCTCCGACAAGCTCGGGGTCATCGACAACCTGCTCCGGACCGCCGACCGCCTGCTCATCGGCGGGGGGATGGTCTTCACCTTCCTCGCGGCCCAGGACTACGAGGTCGGCACGTCCCTGCTCGAGGCCGACCAGCTCGACGTCGTCCGCGGATACCTGGAGCAGGCGAAGGAGCGCGGGGTCGAGATCGTCCTGCCCGTCGACATCGTCGCCGCAACGGAGTTCTCGGCGGACGCCGAGCGCGAGGTGGTGCCGGCCGGCGCCATACCGGCCGACCGGATGGGCCTGGACATCGGTCCGGAGTCCGGGGTCCTGTTCGCCGAGAAGCTCAAGGACTGCAGGACCGTGTTCTGGAACGGTCCGATGGGCGCCTTCGAGATGGAGCCGTATGCGGCCGGGACCGCAGCGGTCGCTGCCGCGCTGGTCGAGCTCACCGAGAAGGGCGCCCTCACCGTCGTCGGTGGTGGTGACTCGGCCGCTGCCGTGCGCCAGCTCGGCTTCGCGGACGCGCAGTTCGGCCACATCTCCACCGGTGGTGGCGCGAGCCTGGAGTACCTCGAGGGCAAGGAGCTCCCCGGCCTGACGGTGCTCGACGAGCCCGGCGCCTGACCCACCCGACCCCAGCAAGGACGACACCTCATGGCAGCCAAGACCTCCGGCCGCATGCCCCTCATGGCGGGCAACTGGAAGATGAACCTCGACCACCTGCAGGCCACGCACCTCGTGCAGAAGCTCGACTGGACCCTGCGCGACGGCCGGCACGACTTCAAGGCCGTGGAGGTCGTCGTCCTCCCGCCGTTCACCGACCTGCGCTCGGTGCAGACCCTCATCGACGGCGACCGGCTCGAGCTGCGCCACGGCGCACAGGACCTGTCGGCGCACGACGCCGGCGCCTACACCGGTGAGGTGTCGGGGGCGTTCCTCGCCAAGCTCGGCTGCAGCTACGTCACCGTCGGGCACAGCGAGCGTCGCGAGTACCACGCCGAGACCGACGAGGTCGTGAACGCCAAGCTCAAGGCCGCCTACAAGTACGGCCTCACGCCGATCTTCTGCGTGGGTGAGGGCCTCGAGGTCCGTCAGGCCGGAGAGCACATCGCCCACGTCCTCGCCCAGGTGGAGGCGGGTCTAACCGGAATCACCGCCGACCAGGCCAAGACGGTCGTCATCGCGTACGAGCCCGTCTGGGCCATCGGGACCGGCGAGGTCGCGACACCCGAGGACGCCCAGGAGGTGTGCGCGGCGATCCGGACCAAGCTCGCCGAGCTCTACTCCGGTGACCTCGCCGACGCCGTGCGGGTGCTCTACGGCGGCTCGGTCAAGGCCAACAACGTCGCCGCGATCATGGCGCAGGAGGACGTGGACGGGGCCCTCGTGGGCGGTGCGTCGATCGTGGCCGAGGAGTTCTCCTCGATCTGCCGCTACCGCGACCACCACAAGACGGACTGAGCCGGCGTCGGACCGGCGCGGTCGGTTCAGCCGGGCGGGGCGAGAAGGTATCCTGACCGCTGCTGCCGTTTCGGTGGCGCACTGACGTCGAACGAAGATGGGTGAACCGTGGAAGCCGTACGCATCGGCCTGCAGGTCCTGCTGGTGATCGGTAGTCTGATCCTGACCCTGCTGATCCTGCTGCACAAGGGCAAGGGTGGCGGGATGTCCGACATGTTCGGTGGCGGCATGTCCACCTCGCTGGGCTCCTCGTCCGTCGCCGAGCGCAACCTCGACCGCTTCACGGTCGCCGTGGGCATCGTCTGGTTCGCCTGCATCGTCGGCCTCGGTCTCATCGACCGCTTCTCCGCCTGACCCGAAAGGAAGCACTCCAACATGGCAGGTGGCAACGCAATCCGAGGCAGCCGAGTCGGCGCCGGACCCATGGGCGAGGCGGAGCGCGGCGACGCCGCTCCCCGCGTCTTCATCTCCTACTGGTGCGCCAACGGCCACCAGACCCGTCCGAGCTTCGCCGAGGAGCCCGGCCTGGCCGTCCCCGAGACCTGGGACTGCCCGCGCTGCGGCTTCCCGGCCGGTCAGGACGAGGCCAACCCCCCGGCACCGCCGAAGGTCGAGCCGTACAAGACGCACCTCGCCTACGTGAAGGAGCGTCGCTCGGACGCCGACGGCAAGGCCATCCTCGACGAGGCGCTGGCCACGCTGCGCGACCGCAAGCTCATCCAGTAGGCGCCGCAAGAAACAGCGCGACGGGCACCCCGGACCACGGTCCAGGGTGCCCGTCGCGCGTCCGGCGGGCAGACTGTGCCCGACTGGTTCGACCACGAGGTCATGGCCACGTTTGCCCCGCGACGAACGGGGCACACGACGGGTGGGTGGACGGGTTCCTGACGGCTGCTCGTATGCAGCCACCCCACCTGGAGGAGACGCCCGATGGCTCCCGAACCGTCCGCCACCGCCCCGCGCTGGGTCGCCCTGACCATGGAGCCCACGTCCTCGCCCACGTCCTCGCCGGCCTCGGACCGTGACTCGGCCCTGTTGGTGCGCGCCCGCGCTGCCGCCGGTGACGTGCCTCGCGCCCTCGAGCTGCTGCCCGACCTCTCCGAGACACCCCTTCCCGGCCGGGGCGACACCGCACGGCTGTGGTCGACGCTGGCCTCCCTCGCGGCGGTCGACCTGACGGTGGCCCGTGTGGCCGAACCCCACCTGGACGCCCTGGCCATCCTCGACCAGGCCGGGCTCGCCCTGCCGCCTGCGGACACCACGTGGGGGGTGTGGGCCGCCCACGCCCCCGGCGCCCGGCTCGAGGCGACCGCGACGAGCGACGGCTCCTTCCGGCTCGACGGGACCAAGCCCTGGTGCTCGTTGGCCCAGCACGTCGACCACGCCGTCGTCACGGCCCACACCTCACCGACCGCCCGGAGGGCCTTCGTCGTCGACCTGGCCCACCCCGGCGCGACCCATGACGACCCCCGCGGGTGGGTGTCCCGCGGCCTGCCGGCCCTCGTCTCGGTCGCGACGCACTACGACGGGGTGCCGGCCGGCCCGGTGGGCGCGGACGACTGGTACCTGCAGCGTCCCGGCTTCGCCTGGGGCGGGATGGGCGTGGCTGCGTGCTGGTACGGCGCCGCGGTCGGCCTCGCTCGGACCCTCGGCGCAGCCTGTGGCCGGCGCGAGCCGGACCAGGTGGCGCTCATGCACCTCGGGGCGGTGGACGCCCGGTTGCACGCGGCTCGTGCGGTGCTCAGCGAAGCGGCCCTGGCCGTGGACTCGGGGGCCGCCGACGGGGACGCCGGCGCCCTGCTGGCGGCCAGGGTCCGGGCCGTCGTGGCCGGCGCAGCGGAGGAGGTCCTGGCACGGGTGGGACACGCGCTGGGACCGGGACCGCTCACCTCGGACGCCGAGCACGCCGCGCGGACAGCCGACCTGACGGTCTACCTGCGTCAGCACCACGCCGAGCGCGACGAGGCCGCCCTGGGGCGTCAGTCCATGGACGTCTGGTCGGGACCGGGCGCCGGGTTGAAAGCAGACGCAGGGACCGCGCCGTGACCAGCGCAGCCCCGCCGCCCGGATTCGACCCCCACGCACCGGGCACGCCTGAAACGCACTGGGCCCTGGCCCTCGAAGGGATCGCCGATCCCGTCGAGGCCCTCGACCTGTTGCCCTCGGGCAGCCACCTAGTCGTTCTCTCGGCCCACCCCGACGACGAGTCGCTCGCTGCTGGGGGACTGCTCGCCGCCGCGGCGGCGCTGGGTCGACCTGCCACCCTCGTGGTGGCCACCTCCGGTGAGGGGTCGCACCCGCGGTCACCCAGCCATACTCCGCAGCGCCTGGCCCGGATCCGCGAGCAGGAGGTGGCAGCAGCACTGCGCGAGGTCCACCCCGAGGCGTGGCTGGTGCTGCTGCGCCTGCCCGACGGAGGGCTGTCGGAGCACCAGGAGGCCCTCGACGCGGCCCTGTCGGCGGTCGTGGGACCCGGCACCGTGCTCGCCGCACCGTGGCGCAGGGACGGGCACACCGACCACGAGGCCGCGGGTGCCGTCGCTGCCCGGGTCGCCTCGGCGGCCGGCGCACCCCTGCTGGAGTACCCGGTGTGGTTGTGGCACTGGGGGACCACCGCGGACCTGGCGGGAGAGCCGGTCGTCCGGCTCGTGCTGGGCGCCGACGAGCAGCAGCGTCGCGCGGCGGCGCAACGCTCGCACCGGTCGCAGACGGCGGCCCTGTCGGACCGGCCGGGGGACGAGGTGCTGCTGCCGGAGCACGTGGTGGAACGCTTCACCCGCCCGTACGAGGTGTTTGTGCGGACCCTGCCAGAGGCTGGCGAGGCGCCCGCTGCTGCGTCCGACGCGGCGTTCGACGCCATGTTCGAGACCTCCGAGGATCCTTGGGGTTTCGAGACGAGCTGGTACGAGCGGCGAAAGCGGGCCGTCACGATGGCGGCGCTGCCCCGGCAGCAGCTGGGCCGGGTGCTCGAGGTGGGCTGCTCGACCGGGGTGCTCGCTGCGGAGCTCGCCGACCGGGCCACCAGCCTGCTCGCCACCGACCTCAGCGCCGAAGCGGTGCGCAGGGCCCGGACCCGGCTGGAGGGCCGCAGCTCGGTGGAGGTCGAGCGGATGCGGGCGCCGCAGCAGTGGCCGGCGGGGACGTTCGACCTCGTCGTGCTGTCGGAGGTCGGCTACTTCTGGCGGCCGGAGGAGCTGGACGAGGCCCTGTCCCGGAGCGTGCGGTCCCTGGCCGATGACGGCCTGCTGCTGCTGTGCCACTGGAGGCACCCCGTGCAGGGGTGGCCGCTGGATGGCGATGCCGTGCACTCAGCGGCGGTGGCGCTGCCCGGGCTGCAGGTCGTGGTGAGCCACGTCGAGGAGGACTTCCGGGTCGATGTCCTCGCCGCCGGTCCCTCGCGGTCTCCGGCGCATCTCGAGGGTCTCGCGTGAGCTCGCTGCGCTGCGTCGCGGTGGTGGTGCCGGCCCGGGACGAGGAGCAGACACTGGGCGGCTGCCTGCGATCGCTGGACCTGGCTCGGCGCGCGCTCCAGCGCCGACGCCCGGAGATCGCGGTGCGCGTGCTCGTCGTGCTGGACCGGTGCGTCGACGGGTCGGCCGACGTGGTCGCGGGCCACCCCGACGTCGAGACGCTCGTCGTGTCCGCGGGCTGCGTGGGTGGGGCGCGAGCAGCGGGCGTCGACCACGCACTGGGGCGAGGACACGCCGGGACCAACCCTCGAGGTCGACTACATGGTGAGGTGGTCGACCTGGGTGCGGTCTGGGTGGCGAGCACGGACGCCGACAGCGTGGTGCCGCCGCACTGGCTCACGGCACAGGTCGACCTCGCCGAGGGTGGGCACGACCTCGTGCTCGGGACGGTCGAGCCGCACGACCTCGACGCCTCGCTCCTCGGGAGGTGGGCCCAACGGCACCACCTGCTCGACGGGCACCCCCACGTGCACGGCGCCAACCTCGGGGTCCGCGCCAGCCGCTACGTCGAGGCGGGCGGGTTCCCCGGGGTCGGTCTGCACGAGGACGTCCTCCTCGCGGACGCGGTCAAGGCGACAGGCGCCCCATGGGTCGCCACCGACTCCACCAGGGTCCGCACGGCGGGGCGCCTCGAGGGTCGGGTGGACGGCGGCTTCGCGACCTACCTTCGTGAGCTGGCGACCGACGCGCAGGTGGCCCCCGCCGTGCCGTGAGCCACCCGCGTCACGACACGGCGGTCAGGAGACCGGGTCAGCCGAGCTCGGAGGCGGCGTCGGTGTCCAGCAGCCACAGGGTCTCCTGCCGGCCCTTGACCTGGGCGGCCGAGGACTCGGACGGGGCCGCTCCAGCGACCGAGACGGCCACGGCGTGCGACTTGTCGGCCCCCGCGACGATGAACCAGGTCCGCTCGGCCCGTGCCAGCGCCTCGAAGGTCAGGGTGACCCGGGTCGGCGGCGGCTTGGGGGAGTCGTGCACCGGCGCCGCGGCCACCCCGGCGGTCAGCTGGTCCGGGTGACCGGGGAACAGCGACGCCACGTGCGCGTCCGGACCCACACCGAGCAGCAGCACGTCGAACGTCGGGGACGGTGCCCCGTCGCCGGCAGCGGCAGCCAGCTCGGCGGCATACCTGGCCGCGGCTGCGGCCACGTCGTCACCATCGGGTCCGTCCGGTCCGGGGACGGCGTGCACCTTGGCCGGATCGAGCGGGACGGCGTCCAGCAGGGCATCGCGGTTCTGGGTCTCGTTGCGCTCGGGGTCGCCCGCGGGCAGGAATCGCTCGTCGCCCCACCAGACGTGCAACCGGTCCCAGGCGACGGCGTCACGGGCCGCGCTGGCTGCCACGGACGCGAGGATCGCCGAGCCCATCGTGCCGCCGGTGAGGACCACGTGCGCCTCACCACGGGCGGCCTGCGCGTCGGCCAGGGCGGTGATGAGCCGGGCCGCCGACGCATCGGACAACAGCTGCTTGGTCGCGTGGACGAGGACGACGGGTTCGCTGGTCACGAGCCCTCCTTCGTCGTCGCGGTCCGCTTCGCTGCAGCCTTCTTCACCGTGACCTTCTTCGCCCCGACCTTGGCCGTGGCCTTCTTCGCCCCGACCTTGGCCGTGGCCTTCTTGGCCCCGACCTTGGCCGTGGCCTTCTTGGCCCCGACCTTGGCCGTGGCCTTCTTCGCCCCGACCTTGGCCGTGGCCTTCTTGGCCCCGACCTTGGCCGTGGCCTTCGTCGGCGTGGACGTGGCAGCGGCCTTCGTCGCGGACTTCGTCGACGTGTCGGACGGGGACGCACGACCGGCCTTGGCCTTGTCGAGCTTGCGGGCAGCAGCCTTCTTCACCGTCGCGGTGGTGCTCTTCCGCTGCTCGGGGTCCGGTGCCCGGACCATGGCCGCGCTGCCGGCCTGGTGCGCCCTGGCGAGCTTGCGGGCCTCGGCGGCGGCCTCCTCGGTCGATGGCGCATCGCCTTCACGGATGGCGTCGCTGGCGGTCGTCGACTTCCGCCCGACCCGGGGCAGACCCTTGCGGATCGTCTCCTCGTAGATGTCGTCGGGATCCAGGCGTCGCAGCTCGTCGGCGAGGCACTCGGCCGTGGCCCGGCGGGCGAGGGTGATCCGGCGCACCGGCTGCCCGGGCTGGGTGAGCGTGGCGACGGTGCCGTCGGGGCGGACCAGGTCCACCGGGCCGCTCTTGCGGTCCAGCCGGACGCTGATCATGCCGGTGCCGGCGCGGCTACGGGCACGAGTCACCTTGCAGCGCAACGTCTCTGCGAGCCAAGCCGCCAGCAGGTCGGTCGAGGGGGAGTCGCTGCCGCCCGTGACGGTGGCTTCGATGACGGGCTCGAACGGACGCTGGTCGAGCGCTGCAGCGAGCAGTCCGCGCCACAGGGTGACCCGCGTCCAGGACAGGTCGGTGTCGCCACCGGCGTAGGTCTGGGCACGGTTGAGCAGCGACTGGCGCGGGTTCTTGGTCTCTGCGGCGTCGGTGATCCGGCGCTGGGCCATCGAGCCGATCGGGTCCTTGGACACGTTGGCCGGGGCCTCGCTGGGCCACCAGGCCACGACGGGGGAGTCCGGCAGCAGCAGCGGGGTGACGACACTGCGACCGTGCTCGGTCAGCGCGCCGTACAACCGGGCCACGACGACCTCGCTGGCTCCGGCGTCGCCGCCGACCCGGATCTGGGCGTCGATGCGTGAGGCTCCACGCTTGTTGCCGATGACGACGGCGATGATGCGGCACGGGTGCTGCCGGCTGGCGTCGTTGGCGGCCTCGATGGCCTCGTCGGCCTCCTGCTCGTCGACGACGATGATCAGGGTCAGGACGCGGCCGAGGGCCATGGCCCCGGTGTCCTGGCGCAGCGCGACCAGCTTCTTGCTGATGGCCACGGTCGAGGTGCTGGGCAGGTCGATGATCAAGGCATTCTCCAGACGCGTCCGTCGCGGTGCATCATCTCGTCGGCGCTGGCTGGTCCCCAGCCACCCGAGAGGTAGGGCTCGACAGCACCCTTCTGCTTGGCCCAGAACGCCTCGACCGGATCGAGAATCTGCCAGGACAGCTCGACCTCCTCGTGGCGCGGAAACAGGGGCGGGTCGCCGAGCAGCACGTCGAGGATGAGTCGCTCGTACGCCTCGGGGCTGGACTCGGTGAAGGCGCGGCCGTAGCCGAAGTCCATCGTCACGTCACGCACCTCCATCTGGGCACCGGGCACCTTGGCACCGAAGCGCATGGTGATGCCCTCGTCGGGCTGCACCCGGATGACGATGGCGTTCTGGCCGAGCTCCTCGGTCGCCGTGTCGTTGAACGGCAGGTGCGGGGCCTTCTTGAACACCACCGCGATCTCGGTGACGCGCTTGCCGAGCCGCTTGCCGGTGCGCAGGTAGAACGGGACCCCCGCCCAGCGGCGCGAGTCGATCTCGAGCTTGAGCGCTGCATACGTCTCGGTGCGCGAGCCGGGGGCGACGCCGTCCTCGTCGAGGTAGCCGCCGACCTCCTCGCCACCCTGCCAACCCGGCGCATACTGCCCTCGGGCGGTGGCCTTGCCCAGGTCCTTGGGCAGGCGCACCGCGGACAGGACCTTCTCCTTCTCGGAGCGCAGGTGCTCGGCGGCGAAGGAGACGGGCTCCTCCATCGCGGTCAGCGCCAGGAGCTGCAGGAGGTGGTTCTGGATGACGTCGCGGGCGGCGCCGATGCCGTCGTAGTAGCCGGCGCGGCCACCGATGCCGATGTCCTCGGCCATGGTGATCTGCACGTGGTCGACGTAGTTGGCGTTCCAGACCGGCTCGAACATCTGGTTGGCGAAGCGCAGGGCCAGGAGGTTCTGGACCGTCTCCTTGCCGAGGTAGTGGTCGATGCGGAACACCGAGTCGGCGGGGAACACGCTCTCGACGATGTCGTTGAGCTCGCGCGCGCTCTTGAGGTCGTGGCCGAACGGCTTCTCGATGACCACACGACGCCACGAGTCGCCCGCAGGACGACTCAGGCCGGAGCGCTCGAGCTGCTCGCAGACCGTGGAGAACGAGCCGGGCGGGATCGAGAGGTAGAACGCCTGGTTGCCACCGGTGCCGCGCTCCTCCTCGAGCGACTTGACCGTCTCGGCCAGCAGGTCGAAGGAGTTCGGGTCGTCGAACGTGCCTGGCACGAAACGGAATCCCTCGGCGAGGTTACGCCAGACGCTCTCCCGGAACGGGGTACGAGCGTGCGCCTTGACCGCGTCGTAGACAATCTTCCCGAAGTCCTGGTCGGCCCAGTCGCGGCGGGCGAAGCCCACGAGCGAGAAGCCCGGCGGCAGGAGACCGCGGTTGGCGAGGTCGTAGATCGCCGGCATGAGCTTCTTGCGGGCCAGGTCGCCGGTGACCCCGAACAGGACCATGCCGCAAGGGCCGGCGATGCGGGGGAGGCGCTTGTCACGCGGGTCACGCAGCGGGTTGTGGTCCTGCGTCACACGGGTGGGACTCATGCACTGCCCTTCGCGTCGTGGTCGGAGCCGGTCGTGAGGGCGTCGCGCACCTGGGCCAGCCCGGCATCGTGGTCGGTGAGGTGGAGCTGCAGGACAGGGCGACCGTGCTGCGCGAGCACCTGGGCGTCACCCGCGGCCTGGGAGGCCACGAAGTCACCGAAGCTGAACTCGCGCCCGGGGACGGCGAGGTCCTCGTGGGGAGCGGTCGTGATCTGCAGGTAGACCCCGGTGGCCGGTCCACCCTTGTGGAACTGGCCGGTGGAGTGGAGGAACCGCGGCCCCCAGCCGAACGTCACCGGGCGGTGGGTACGGCGCGCCAGGCCGGGCCGCACGGAGGCCAGCTCCGCGTCGGTGATCCGGTCGAGGTAGGCCATCACCGCGACGTAGCCACGGTCGGCGTCGAGCTGCCCGAAGAGCGCCTCGATCGCCTGTGGCACGGTGGTGGCGCCTGCGAGCCAGTCGCCGCCCAGGGCGCGGATCTCGACCGCGCCGTCGGTGGCTGCGGGCTCGTCGGCCGCGCCCATGCCCTGGTCGAGCAGGGTGCGGGCGGCCTTCTTGGCACTCTCCACGTCGGGCTGGTCGAACGGGTTGATGCCGAGCAGCCTGCCGGCGGCCGCCGTGGCGACCTCCCACAGCAGCAGCTGGGCGCCGAGCGGACCGCTCACGGCGATGTCCGACCGGCTGGCGTCCACCATGCCGGTGGCGGAGTCGTCCTCGTCCTCACCCTTGAGGCGGACGACGGTGACGTCGGCGCCGGGGTGGGCGACCTCGGGGTCGTCCTGGGAGCCGACCACCACGGGGAGGATGCCGGTGCCCTGCTTGCCGGTGCTCTCGGCGATGAGCTGCTCGGCCCAGTCGGGCAGGCCGACGATGCCGGAGCCGTCGTCGACGAGGACGAGCTTGTCGCGCAGGGGGTTGGTGGCGGCCATGGCCGCGCCCAGCCGCAGGGCCGGGTTGGCGTCGTCATCGGCGCTGAGGACGTCGGCGACGGCCTCGGCGTCGTCCAGCAGCGCCTCGATGTCGGCACCGGCCAGCCCGGAGGGGACCAGCCCGAACGCGGTTAGCGCGGAGTAGCGGCCGCCGACGTTGGGGTCGGCGTTGATGACGCGGTAGCCGTCGGCGCGGGACTGCTCGTCGAGCGGGCTGCCCGGGTCGGTGACGATGACGATGCGGCTCGTCGGGTCGATGCCCTTGCCCTCGAACGCCGCCTGGAACGCGCGGCGCTGGGAGTCGGTCTCGACCGTGGAGCCGGACTTGCTCGAGACGACGACGACAGTGCGGTCGAGGTCGACGATCGCGTCGCGCACCATGTCGGGCTGGGAGGAGTCGAGGACGACGAGGTCGACCCCGGCCGTCGCGCAGATGACCTCCGGCGCGAGCGACGAACCGCCCATGCCGCACAGCACGACGCGGTCGACACCCTCACCGCGGAGCTGGTCGCGCAGGGCCGCGATCTCCCCGAGGAGCGGCCGCGACGTGCGGGCGAGGTTCACCCACGAGAGACGGATCGCCGACTCGGACTCGGCCTCGGGACCCCAGAGGGTGGCGTCCTGGGCGAACAGCTTGCTCGCGAACTGCGCCTCGACCAGGGCCGGGACGGATGCGGCGATCGCGTCCGCGGCGGGGCCGGAGGCGACCACACCGAGTGAGCTCACCGGTCGACCTGGTCCGTGTCGCCGGACTCCTTGTCGGGCGTGTCGGCGCCCACGTCGGCGCGGGCGAGGTCCATGTCCTTCTGCACCTCGTCGAGCAGCTCGCCCCAGGCGACCTCGAACTTGTCGACGCCCTCGCGCTCGAGCTGTGCGGTGACCTCGGCGTAGGAGATCCCCAGGCCCTCGAGGGCGTCGAGCACCTCGGCGGCGTCGGCGTAGTTGCCGGTGATCGTGTCACCGGTGACGTCACCGTGGTCGATGACCGCGTCGAGCGTCTTCTCGGGCATGGTGTTGACCGTGTGGGGGGCGACCAGCTCGGTGACGTAGAGGGTGTCGGAGTAGGCCGGGTCCTTCACGCCTGTGGAGGCCCACAGCGGACGCTGGGCGTGGGCGCCGTCGTCCTCGAGGTTCTTCCAGCGCGGGGTCGAGAAGACCTCCTCGTAGGCCTGGTAGGCGAGCCGGGCGTTGGCGACCGCGGCCTTGCCCTTGAGACCCTTGGCCTCGTCGGTGCCGAGCGCGTCGAGGCGCTTGTCGATCTCGGTGTCGACGCGGGAGACGAAGAACGAGGCGACCGAGTGGATCTTCGACAGGTCCTTGCCCTTCTCCCGTGCCTGCTCGAGGCCGGTGAGGAAGGCGTTCATCACGCCGCGGTAGCGGTCGAGGGAGAAGATCAGCGTGACGTTGACGCTGATGCCCTCGGCCAGGACCTGCGAGATGGCGGGCAGGCCCTCCACGGTGGCGGGGATCTTGATGAGCACGTTGGGGCGGTCGACCGCCTCGACGAGCTTCTTGGCCTCCTCGACGGTCTTGCCGGTGTCCTTGGCCAGGCGCGGGTCGACCTCGATCGAGACGCGTCCGTCGACACCGCCGGTGGACTCGTAGATGGGCAGGAACGCGTCGCAGGCGTTGCGGACGTCCTCGGTCGTGAGGCCGAAGACGACCTCGTCGACGGTCTTGCCGTCGGCGGCGAAGGCGCGCAGGTCGGCGTCGTACCGGTCGCCCTTGGCGAGGGCGGCCTGGAAGATCGAGGGGTTCGTCGTCACACCGACGATGCCCTTGTCGATGAGCTCCTTGAGGTTGCCGGTCTCGATCCGCTCGCGCGACAGGTCGTCGAGCCAGACGGAGACGCCCTGGTCGGCGAGGGCCTTGAGTGCGTTGTCAGTCACGTTGGGTCACTTCCCTTTGGATGCAGCGCTCTTCGTGGCGGCGCTGCGCTTGGTCGTGGTGTCGGTCGCCTTGGTCGGCGAGACCGCGGCGCGGGGCCGGGTCTGGTTGACGGCGGGTGCGGCGCTCTTGCGCGCCGTGGCCTTGGCGTCCTTGAGGGAGTCCTTGGCCGCCTTGACGACGGCCTCCGGGGTGATCCCGAACTCGCGGTACAGCGTCTTGTAGTCGGCCGAGGCACCGAAGTGCTCCAGGCTGATGCTGCGACCGGCGTCACCGACGAGGTCGTGCCATCCCATCGACACGGCGGCCTCGACGCTGACGCGCGCCCGGACCTCGGGCGGCAGGACGCGGTTCTGGTAGGCCTTGCCGGCCTGCTCGAACCACTCGCGACACGGCATGGACACCACACGAGTGGCAACGCCCTGGCGCTCCAGAGATTCCCGCGCCTCCAGGGCGATCGCGACCTCGGAGCCCGTGGCGATGAGGATCACGTCCGGGGCGGACTTGCCGTCCTTGCCGCCGTCGATGAGGACGTAGGCACCCTTGGCCGCGTTCGACGCCTTCGCGTAGACCTTGCGGTCGAGGACCGGCACGTTCTGGCGGGTCAGGGCCAGTGCGGCCGGACGGGCGTTGCGCAGGACTTGGCCCCACACGGCCGCGGTCTCGTTGGCGTCCGCGGGGCGGACGACGTCGAGGCCCGGTATGGCGCGCAGCGAGGCGAGGTGCTCCACCGGCTGGTGGGTGGGTCCGTCCTCACCGAGGCCGATGCCGTCGTGGGTCCAGACGTAGGTGACGGGCAGCTGCTGGATGGCGGCGAGTCGCACCGCGGGGCGCATGTAGTCCGAGAAGACGAGGAAGGTTCCGCCATAGGGGCGGGTGAGTCCCTCGAGCGCGATCCCGTTGAGGATCATGCCCATGCCGTTCTCGCGGATGCCGAAGTGCAGGGTGCGGCCGTAGGGCCCGCCCTTCCACTCGCGGGTCTGCCGGTTGCGCGGGATGAAGGACGGCTCGCCCTCCATCGTCGTGTTGTTGGACTCGGCGAGGTCGGCGGAGCCACCCCAGAGCTCGGGCATCACGCCGGCGAGGGCGGTGAGCACCTTGCCGGACGCCGCGCGGGTCGCCATCCCCTTGGCCATGTCGGCCTCGAACACCGGGAGTGCGGCGTCGAGCCCGGCCGGCAGGTCGCCGGCGACGAGGCGGTCGAGCAGACCGGCGCGGTCCGGGTTGGCCTTGCGCCACGCGGAATACGTCTTGTCCCATGCCTTGTGGGCAGCCTTGCCGCGCTTGCCCACCTGACGGGTGTGGGACAGGACCGCGCGGTCGACCTCGAAGGTCTTGGCAGGGTTGAAGCCGAGCAGCTCCTTGGTAGCGGCGATCTCGGCGTCGCCGAGGGCGGAGCCGTGCGACTTGCCGGTGTCCTGCTTGGTCGGCGACGGCCAGGCGATGATCGTGTGGAGCTGGACCAGCGTGGGGCGGTTGCTCTTCTTCGACTTCTCCAACGCGGCCAGCAGGGCGTCGACGTTCTCGACGTATGCGGCGCCGTCACCGTCGCCGCGCCAGTCGACGTCGACGACGTCCCAGCCGTAGGCGCGGTAGCGCGCGGCGACGTCCTCGGAGAACGAGATGTCGGTCTGGTCCTCGATCGAGATCTGGTTGGCGTCGTAGATGACGGTGAGGTTGCCGAGCTGCTGGTGGCCGGCGAGCGAGCTGGCTTCGGCCGACACGCCCTCCATGAGGTCGCCGTCGGAGGCGATGACCCAGATGTGGTGGTCGAAGGGGCTCTCGCCGGCCTTCGCGTCGGGGTCGAGCAGGCCACGCTGGCGGCGCTGGGCCATGGCCATGCCGACGGCGGAGGCCAGACCCGAACCGAGCGGCCCGGTGGTGATCTCGATGCCGGTGGTGTGGTGGACCTCGGGGTGCGCGGGAGTGCGGGATCCCCACGTGCGCAACGACTTCAGGTCGTCCAGCTCGAGGCCGTAGCCCGAGAGGAACAGCTGGACGTACTGGGTCAGGCTCGAGTGGCCGGCCGACAGGACGAAGCGGTCGCGCCCGAGCCAGGCGGCGTCGCCGGGGTCGTGGGTCATGACGTTCTGGTAGAGCAGGTAGGCCGCTGGCGCAAGGCTCATGGCGGTACCGGGGTGACCGTTGCCGACCTTCTGGACCGCGTCGGCAGCGAGCAGTCGGGCGGTGTCGACCGCACGGACGTCGAGGTCGGTCCAGCCGGCCTTGCGGGCCACGGGACGGCGCAGCGTGGTGCTGCGCTTCCTCGCGGTGGTGGCCTTGGTGGAACGGGGGGTGGTGGGCACTGGTGGTTCTCCTCACACTGAGTTGCACAGGCGGCTCGAGGCTTCGGCATGAGAGTAGTCCTGAGCGTGACCGTCGTCGCATCCAGTCCTGGCGATCGGCTACGTCGTGACGGGGATAGACTGGCCCCGCCCTTGAGACCCCCAGCAGCACCCGTGAAGGACGCCGTGACCGCACTCGATCCGACTGCCCGGATCTCCGCGTCCCCGATGAGGCCCCGGCGCAAGGCCGCCGCCTACCTCGCGCTGACCAAGCCCCGCATCATCGAGCTGCTGCTCGTGACGACGGTGCCGGTGATGTTCCTCGCGAAGGGCGGTGTCCCGTCGCTGTGGCTCATCGTCGCGACCTTGGTCGGCGGCGCCCTCAGTGCCGGCGCCGCCAACACGTTCAACTGCGTGTACGACCGCGACATCGACGCGGAGATGCACCGCACCAGCAACCGACCCATGGTCACCGGCGAGATCTCGCCTCGAGAGGGACTCGTCTTCGGGGTCGTGCTGACCCTCGCGTCCACGGTGTGGTTCGCCCTGGTCGTCAACTGGTTGTCGGCCGCCCTCTCGCTCGGCGCGATCGTCATGTACGCCGTCGGCTACACCATGCTCCTCAAGCGCCGCACCGCCCAGAACATCGTGTGGGGTGGCGCCGCCGGGTGCATGCCGGTCCTGATCGGGTGGTCGGCCGTCGCCGACTCGGTCTCCTGGTCCGCCGTCGTGCTCTTCCTCGTCATCTTCTTCTGGACGCCGCCGCACTACTGGCCGCTGTCGATGAAGTTCAAGGACGACTACGCCGCCGCCCACGTGCCGATGCTCCCGGTCGTCGAGAAGTTCGTCGTCGTCGCCCGGCAGATCGTCGCCTACTCATGGGCGATGGTCGCGGCGTCCCTGCTGCTCGTCGTGGTGCACCCCATGGGCTGGCTCTACCTCGTCACCGCCGTGGCGACCGGCGTGCTGTTCCTCACCGAGGCGCACCGCCTGATGCGAGCTGCGAAGGCCGGTGAGGGCCCGGCGGTGCTGCGCCCGATGCGGCTGTTCCACTTCTCCATCACCTACGTCGGGATCCTCTTCCTCGGCGTCGCGCTCGACCCGCTGTTCTACCTGCCGCTGCGCTGAGGCCGGCCCTAGCCCCCGGTCACCGCGATGTAGACGGCGGCGTTGCCGCCAGGGTTGAGGAGCACAGCCGGCGCCAGGCACCGCGTCGGCAGGGTGACGTGGGCGCGGATCCGCGCGTCCCCACTGGAGCTGAACGGCACCGTCGCCGTCGTGGCGACGACCTTGCCACCGCAGGCGATGCTGGCGCCGAGGGTCGGCAGGGGGTTCCCACGTCCGGGGATCACCAGCCCCTCGACCTCCACTCTGAGGGAGCCACTTCGGGACAGCCGGGCCTGCCCCTCCTCGATGACCCAGGGGGCGCCACCGGGCTTGGCACCGAACAACGTCGGGTCGCTGACCTGGCTGCCGTCGATAGGCGCGCGCAGGATGGACGAGTCCTCGTCGTGGTGGGACGAGGACTCGTGCTGGGACGAGCTGTCGTGATGGGACGAGCTGCCGCTGGCCAGGGCGGCGGTGGAACCGAACGCCACAACGGCGAGAACGGCTCCGGTGGCGGCGGCAAGGCGCGTGGGTGACTTCATGACTGACCTCTTCGTCGGGTGGACGTCCCTGGTGGACCTCCTCAACGGGAGACGAGAAGACCTTCGTCAGGGTTCACCTCGGGCATGTCGCGCCGACCGCGCAGAGGGCTCCAGAACATCGACAGGCAGGCGAGCGCGTGCACCGCGGCCATCACCGCGATGGTGGGCCGCAGACCGACCTGCGTGCCGAGGAAACCTGCCACCAGGCCCGCGATCGGCATGGTGCCGTAGTTGACCACCTGGGCCGTGGTCACCTGACGGGCGAGCATCGCCTCGGGGACGTAGCGGTTGCGCCAGGCCCCGCGGATCACGTTGCCCGCAACCACACCGGTGCCCACGAGCAGCTGCCCGGCCACGAGGTATGCCGTGCCGGCCCCCGGGGTGGCCAGCGGCACCAGCAGGGCGGTCGGGCCCGCGACGACCTGGAGCCAGAGGACGGCCCGTGCGCTCCCGAGCCGGGAGGACACCCGCGTCGCGAGGGCGGCGCCGAGGAAGCCGCCGATGCTCCCGGTGGCCATGACGACGCCCACCGTGGCCGGTGACATCCCGAGGTCCCTGACGAGGAAGAGGACGAGCAGCGCGCCATACCCGGTGAGCCCGAAGTTGGACAGCCCGCCCATCACGGTGAAGAACCGCAGGATGCGGTCGCCGCGGATGTAGTCCACGCCCTCGCGGATGCTCCTTCGCAGGGACGGTCGCGGTGGCCCTGCGGTGGGGGAGGGCTGCGCGGCGGGGGTGAGCCTGAGCATCGCGAGGCACGCTGCCGAGACGAGGAAGCTCACCGCGTCGACCACGAGCCCGAGTGCCGCGGAACCCAGCTGGGCGAGCAGGCCACCCACCCCCGGGCCGGCCACCTGCATGGCCGACTCGGTGCCGAACAGGCGCGCGAACACGCGCTCCTGCTGCTCGGCGGGGGCGACCTGCCGCACGAGCGCCGGGTATGCGGCGCGGAAGAACACCGTGCAGGTGCCGTTGCCCAGCGCGGCGAGCACCACGTGCGTCAGGGTCAGCGAGCCCATCGCCCAGGCCACCGGCACGCTGACGAGGACCGAGGCGGCGACGAGGTCGCTGACGACCATGACGCGGCGGGCGGGCAGCCGGTCCACCCAGGCGCCGGCGGGGAGACCGATGAGCAGCCACGGCACCCAGGCCGCGGCCGTGAGGATGCCCATCCACCCGGGCCCGGCGTCAAAGGCGACGACGGCGAGGAGGGGGAGCAGGACCGAGGTGGTGGCGTTGCCGAGGACGCTCACGCCCTCGCCGAGCCAGAGCAGGCTGAAGTCCCGGTTGCGGCGCAGGGGGAGCGCGGCGACCGGTGCGGGTCGGTCCGTCATGGCTGGGCCGGGAACCCTCGGGCGAAGACGAAGACCGGTTCGCGTTCCTGGCCGTCGTCAGGAACCGTGCGCTGCGACCAGCGGAGCAGGGTCGCGACGATCTCACCGGACAGCTCGCCCAGCTCTTCGGGAGTCAGGCGCATCCAGTTCTGGCTGTTGAACGCGGCGGCGTCCCATTCAGGGACGGAGGCGGCGTTGGCGTTCCACTCCTGGGTGCGCTCGAACTGTCGCTGCAGGGTGAGGGCCTCGGCGGCATACGCGGCGGTCAGGGCGGCGGTGTCGTCGGCGAACTCGGCGCGCGACCAGCGGGTGCCCGGGTCGACCAGTCGCCACCAGCGTTCGCGCCGGTCTTTGGCGAGGTCGGGCGCCTCCTCGACGAGGCCGGCCTCGGCCAGCACCTTGAGGTGGTGGCTGGCGCTTCCCACGGCCTGGCCGGTGCGCTGGGCCAGGCCGGACGCCGTGGAGGGGCCATCGACCTTGAGCGCGTCCATCATGCGGGAACGGAACGGGTTGGCCATGGCCGACAGGGCCTTGGCGTCGGTGACGCGGCGGATTCCGTCAGGATCTCTCGTGGGCATACCCACAAGAATAGTTGTACAACACTGATTGCACAAGAGAGCTTGTGCAATCGGGGTCAGTGCTGGCAGCCCACCGGGGTCTGGATGATGCCCGTCGCCGGCATCGCGGTCTCGACGGTGCCGCCCGGCCCCCACTGCGTGCACTCGGTGGTCGGCTGGGCCGCCTGCCAGAACGCCCACCCGGCCACGAGGGCCAGGGCGAGGCGTAGCGCGACCTTGCGGTTGATGGTCCCCCTCATGATCCCCATGGTTGAGTGTGCACCCTTGGGGGCTCTCCGGGGTGGGAATTCAGGAGCTGATTGGCACGAGAGTCGTCCGCTGGCGGACGACAGCCCTGGTCAGGGCCACGACGAGCAGGGTCGCGAGGAGCATGTGCACGACCACGACGGCCCACGGGAGTCCGGTGAAGTACTGCGTGTAGCCGACGACGCCCTGCAGCACGGTGACGGCGAGGACGGCGGCCCACGCGCGCCCGGGGGCCGACGTGGTGCCGGTGAGGCGGGCGGCGATCCAGGTCGCGACGGCCAGGCCGACGAAGAACATGACGGCGTCGGCGTGCAGCCACGAGACTGTGCGCGGGTCGAAGCCCAGGCGGGCCGGCTCGTTGGCGTCACCCGAGTGCGGGCCGGATCCTGTGACCACGGTGCCCAGGGCGAGGACGACCGCCGCGACGGCGCAGGTGGCCCAGCCGAGCCGTTCGACGAGCGGGTGCACGACGAGGGCGCGGGGGCCCGCAGGCTCCTGCGCGCGGAAGTAGAGGAACGCCGCAGCGGTGACCAGCCCCATGGAGACCAGGAAGTGCGCGGCGACCGTGATCGGGCTCAGCCCGGTGAGGACGGTGATGCCGCCGAGGACGGCCTGGACGAAGACGCCGCCGAGGACGGCGAACGCCGGCACGAGCAGGTCGCGACGGCGATCGGCCCAGAGGAAGACACCCACGATGGCCAGCAGGGCGGCGATGCCCACGAGGCTGGTCAGGGTGCGGTTGCCGAACTCGATGTAGCGGTGGAAGCCCTCCGCCTGGTGGGGCACCGGGGTGTACGACCCCGGGACGCACTGCGGCCACGTGGGGCAGCCCAGGCCGCTGCCGGTGAGGCGGACCAGGCCGCCGGTGACGACGATGAGCACCTCGACGACGAGGTTGAACAGCAGGATCCGGGGGAGCCAGGTCGCCCCCGTCGAGGTCGCCGGAGCGGTCGTGGAGGGCGTCGAGACGGGTGCTGCGGTCACCCCACGAGGGTACGTCTCAGGCGGAACGCCGAAGAGGTCGGGTGAGGGCTCAGTCGCTCCAGCGGAACAGGCGCCGCGCCAGCAGGGTCGCGACGGCACCCCAGACGACGAGGACCGCCCAGTGGGCCGGGCTCGCGGAACCGTGGACGAGGGCGGCGCGCAGGCTGTCACCCAGCGCCGCCGAGGGCAGCAGCTCGACCACCGGGGCGAACCGGCCGGGGAGCTCGCTCCCCGCGACGACGACACCACCGAGGGCGAGCAGGACGAGCCACACGAGGTTGGCGAGGGCCAGGACCCCCTCGGCGCGCAGCGTGCCCCCGAGCAGGAGGGCCAGCGCCACGAACGCCCACGTGCCGAGCAGCGTGGACACCAGCGCAGCCGGTATGCCGCTCCAGCGCGGCTCCCAGCCCAGCGCCAGCCCCACCCCGGCGATGACGACGAACTGCAGGGCGATCACGGACAGGACCGCGGTGGCCTTCGCGAGGAGGAGGCCTGTGCGCCCGAGGGGGGAGACCCCGAGCAGGCGCAGCACGCCGTACCTGCGGTCGAACCCGACCGAGATCGCCTGGCCGGTGAAGGCCGAGGAGATCACGCAGAGCGCCAGTACTCCGGGGACGACGAGGTCCACCCGGCGACCGGTGCCGACCGGGATGCCGGTGGTGGCCACCAGCCCGATGAGCACGGCGACGGGCAGCACCAGGGCGACGAGCAGCTGCTCGCCGTTGCGCAGGAGGGTGATCGCCTCGAAGCGGGCCTGGGCGAGGACCCGGGTGCGGGCCGGTGCGGCGGCCGCACCCGCTGCCATCGGGGTGGCACTCATGCGGCGGTCCGTCGGGTGAGGGCGAAGTAGCGGTCCTCGAGGCGCTCGCCGGCCGTGACCTCGGCCAACGACCCCTGGGCGACCACGCGCCCGGCCGCCACGACGACGATGTGGTCGGCGAGGCGCTCGGCCTCCTCGAACGAGTGGGTCGTCAGGACGACGGCGGCACCCGCGTCGGCGACCTCGCGCACGAGGTCCCAGACGTCCAGCCGGGCGTGCGGGTCCAGCCCGGCGCTCGGCTCGTCGAGGAAGGCGACCTCGGGACGGCCGACCAGGGCGGCGGCGAGGGCGAGCCGCTGCTTCTGGCCACCGGACAACCGACGCACCGACGTCGACGCGAAGTCGCCGAGCCCGAGGCGGGTGACGAGGTCGTCCAGGGGCGCCGGGGCGGCATACAGGGAGCTGAGGTGACGCAGCAGCGGCAGCGGTCGGGCGGAGTTGGGCAGGCCGCCGTCCTGGAGCATGACGCCGACGCGGGCACGGTGGTCGGCGCTCGCGTTCCAGGGGTCCGTGCCGAGGACCCGGACCTCGCCGGAGTCGGCACGGCGCAGCCCCTCGCAGCACTCGACCATCGTCGTCTTGCCGGCGCCGTTGGGGCCCAAGACCGCGGTGACCCGGCCCGACTCGGCCGACCAGGTCGCGCCGTCGAGGGCGATGACGTCGCTGTATCGCTTGGCGAGGCCGGTCACGGCGACTGCGGGTGGCACCCCCCGAGTCTAGGTCGGGGCAGGACGTCTCACGGTCCCGGGTCGGGCGAGCCGAGCGGTGCCGAGTCGAACTGAGGCGGTCCGGGCGCCGGAACCCGGCACCTTCCCCATGTCGACGGGCACCTCAGGCGCGAAGTCTCGGAGCTGCCGCACCCGGTCGGGTGCCGGCGACACCGAACAGGAGCAGGTCATGAGTCTCACCGCACACCCCTACGTCGTCCTCGCCGAGCAGCAGTGGAAGCAGGACAACCTCGGCGGCGCCAACCGCGCGCCGCACCGTGCCCCACGCGGAAGCGGCGGCACCCGGGCAGCCCTGCGCCGGGTCGTGGCCGCACTGCACACGCCGCGGCACACCCCGCAGCGCGGCGGCCGACACAGGGCCCGTCCCGCCTGAGGTGCCGCCCTGAGGTGTCGGGCCGGGTGGTCCGGCGCAGATAAGGCATCTGCCCCATGTGGCCCCCCACCTCAGCCGCGCAGCGTGGGACCCGTCGAAGGAGGGAGCACCCCTCACCAACCCGGCCTCGACAGCCCGCACCACCACACGAACCACCACCCGAGGAGAACACCATGAGCATCGCCGCAGACCCGCTGTTCGTCACCGCCGAGGTCGCCTACCGCCGCGAGTCCCTGGCCGCCGGACTGCCCACCGCGCGCCGTGCCCGTCGACACCACAACGTGGTGGAGGCGATCCTGCAGCGGGGTCCCCGCCTGCACCACCGCCACGGCATCGCGCGCCACGCCTGACGTGGCCGCACCCGGGGCCCTGCAGACCCACGCCGTCGCGTCCGGCCCCTCTGACATGATCGATGGCGTGGGTCTGGACGCTGCGGGCAGCAGCCTGTTCGTGGGGCGGGCTGACGAGGCCGACCGCCTCGTGGCGCTGACGGGCGTCGGCGGGGCCGGAGCCGACCACGGGAGCGTCGTCCTGTCCGGCGATGCCGGGATCGGCAAGACCAGGCTCCTGGCCGAGGTGGCCGGCACGGCCCGCGACCACGGGTGGACGGTCCTCGTGGGGCACTGCCTGAGCGAGGCCGGCCAGTCCCTGCCCTACCTGCCGTTCCTCGAGGTCCTCGGACGTCTCGAGGCCGAGGCGCCCGAGGCCGTCGAGCGCGCGGTGCGCGCCCACCCGGCACTGGCCCGACTCCTGCCGGGCCACCGGGCAGGAGTCCCGGATGCCGCGACCGCCGACCGCGCCGACGTGGAGTCCGGCGACCGAGGCGACCTCGTCGCGGGGGTGCACGCGGCCCTGGAGGAGGTCGGCGCCACGACCCCGCTGCTCCTCGTCGTGGAGGACGTCCACTGGGCCGACCAGTCCTCGCGCGACCTGCTGACCCTGCTGTTCACCCGAGGGTTCAGCAGCGTGGTGAGCGTCGTCGCGTCCTACCGCAGTGACGACCTGCACCGCCGCCACCCGCTGCGCGCCACCCTGGCCCACTGGTCACGGCTGGCCCAGGTGGCTCGGCTCGACCTCCCGCCGCTGCCCGATGCCGCCGTCCGCGAGCTGGTCCACGGCCTGCAGGCCCAGAGCCGCAACCGGCCCCTGGCCGACAGCGACGTGCGTGCCGTCGTCGAGCGGGCCGAGGGCAACGCCTTCTTCGCGGAGGAGCTCGTCGCCGCCTCGACCATGGGTCACACCGGGCTCGCCGAGGACCTGTCGCGGCTCCTGCTCGTGCGGTTCGACCAGCTGGGTGCCCCCGGCCAGCACGTCGTCCGGGTGGCCTCGGCCGCCGGGCGCCACGTCTCCCACCAGCTCCTCGCCACCGTCGCCGGCCTGCCGGAGCCCGAGCTCGATGCCGGGCTGCGTGACGCGGTCGAGCACCACGTCCTCGTACCGCTCGACAGCGGGGGCGGCTACGCCTTCCGCCACGCCCTGCTCGGCGAGACCGTCTACGACGACCTCCTGCCGGGGGAGCGGGTGCGCGCCCACGAGCGGTATGCCGCGGCCCTCACCGCCGACCACGCACTGGGCTCGTGGGCCGAGCTCGCGCGGCACGCCTCGGCGGCCGGGCAACGGGACGTGGCACGGGAGGCGAGCGTCCGGGCTGGTGACTCGGCCCTGCGGATGGCCGGTCCGGAGGAGGCCTGGCGGCACTTCAGCCTGGCCCTGTCCCTCATGCCCGAGACCGCCGACGACGATGAGGTCGACGGCGTGACGCTGCGCGCTGCCGCCGCAGCCACCGCGGTCGGCAGGCTCTACAAGGCCCTCGACCTCCTGCAGGACCGGCTCGAGCGACGTCCGTCCACCGCCCCACCCGCCGGCCGCGCCGAGCTGCTCGCTGCGCTCGCGACGGCGGCGCGGGTCACCGAGAGCACCCTCGACACCCTGGCGGCGGCGAAGGAAGGCCTGGCCCTGCTCGACCCGGTCGCCGAGGCCCACCCGCGGGTGCGCGCCCAGCTGCTCGCGGCGAGGGTCCAGGCGCTCGCCGACCGCGGTCGTGACGAGGAAGCCCTCGTCGGTGTCGAGGAGGCGGTGGCGGCGGCGCGGTCGGCCGGCATGGGTGAGCTCGCCGACGAGATGCGGGTCGTCGAGGCGCGGATCACCGAGCGTGCCGGAGACCCGGAGAAGTCGCGTCGCGCCCTCGAGGCCCTGATCGAGTCCTCTCGGTCGCCGGGAGACCCCGCGCAGGCCCGTGCCTTCCACCACCTGGGGTGGCTGCACCACCGGGCCGGACGGCTCGACGAGGCGGTGGACGTCTACCGCCGCGGCGTCGAACGCGCCCGGGCCGTCGGTCGACCGTGGGCCCCGTACGCCTTCGACGGTCGGCTGCTCGCCGGCATCGCCGCATACGAGCGGGGCAGGTGGGACGAGTCGCTGGCCATCCTGGCCGCGGACGGCGAGGCGCCGCCCGAGCCGGCAGGGTCGTCGTTGCGTGCTGCCCGCATGTACGTCGCCGCCGGGCGGGGCGAGGTCGCGGCGCTCACCGAGCTCGAGGCGACCAGGCCCTGGTGGGAGCGGGAGGGGCTCGTCGCCCTCCTGGCCGGCACGGCCGCGGTCGACCTGCACGCGGACGCCGGCGACCTCGACCGGGCGACCGCGGTGCACGACGAGGTCGTCGACGTGCTCTCCCGGGTGTGGGACCCCCTCTTCCAGGGCCAGCTGCGCCTCGGGACCCTGCTGCTCGGCCAGCTCGCCAGCCACGTCCAGCGGGTGCCGACCTCCGCCCGCGCGGCCGTGCTGGCCCGGGGGGCCGCGCTCGCCGAGACCAGCCAGCTCGTGTGGGACCAGGCGCTGACCCGACCCGGCAACGACGGCCCGGAGTCCACGGCCTGGCTGGCGCGGTCCCGCGCCGAGGCCCTGCGGCTGCGGTGGCTCGGGGGAGAGGACGTCGACCCCGCCGAGCTCGTCGAGTCCTGGCGGTCGGCGGTGGCGGCCTTCGAGGCCTACGGCCACGTCTTCGAGGCCGCACGGTCCCGGGCCAGGCTCGGCGTCGCCCTGAGGTCCTCGGGACACGCCGACGGGTCCGCCGAGCTGGCGGCCGCCCTCGACGTCGCGGTGCGTCTCGGTGCGCAGCCCCTTCGTGCCGAGATCCGCGCAACGGGCGCCGCCAGGCCGCCGGGGCGGCCGACCTCGCGGCACGGGGAGGCGCTCACCGCCCGCGAGCGGGAGATCCTGGCCCTCGTGGCCCTGGGCCGCAGCAACAAGCAGATCGGCACCCAGCTGTTCATCAGCGGCAAGACCGCCAGCGTCCACGTGTCCAACATCCTGGCCAAGCTCGGGGTCGCCGGCCGCGGTGAGGCCGTCGCGGTCGCCCGCGAGCGCGGACTGATCGACTGAGGGACGCGCCGTACGCCTCCCCGGGCGAGGTTAGGGGAGCCTTGCTATGCGAGGGGCGGGGCAATTACGTAACATCGACGTTGTGAATATCGCCGAAGCGCCCCAGGTGCTCGAGTCGCGCACCCGCGACCGGGTCCTGCAGGCGATCAGCGAGCGCGGCCCCGTGACCGCGGCGACCCTGGCCGAGGAGTTCGGCCTCACCGTCCCGGCCGTCCGCCGTCACCTGGAGAACCTCGTCGACGCCGGCCTGATCGTCGAGCGCGAGCACGGTCCGTCCGCGGGACACCGTGGCCGAGGCCGCCCCGCCCGCGCCTACGTCGTCAGCGCCACCGGACACCAGGCCCTCGAGTCGGACTACGACGACCTCGCGATGGAGGCGTTGCGCTTCCTGTCCGGCGAGGCCGGCGACGACGCCGTGCGCCGGTTCGCCGAGCAGCGTGTGCACGAGCTCGAGCAGCGGTATGCCGTCGAGCTGGACGCCGCCGGCAGCTCGCGTGCCGCCCGGGTCGACGCCCTCGTCGGCGCCCTGACCCGCGACGGCTTCGCCGCCTCGGCGCGCCCCGTCGGGGAGCCCGGCAGCGCCACCCCGTTCACCGGGATCCAGCTCTGCCAGGGCCACTGCCCGGTGCAGGGCGCCGCCCGGGAATTTCCGCAGTTCTGTGACGCTGAGACAGATGCGTTCTCGCGCCTGCTCGGTGTCCACGTGCAGCGGCTGGCGACGTTGGCGCACGGCGACCACGTCTGCACCACGTTCGTCCCCACGAGCACCGTCCAGCACGCCACGCCGGTGAGTCGGACGAGCACCAACCCCACCCCGTCCAGCAGCGCTAACACCATCGCTGTGACACGAACAGAAGGGTCTACGCGATGAGCACCAACATCGAAGAGCTGAACCCCGGTCTGAAGGACCTGGGCCGCTACGAGTACGGCTGGGCCGACAGCGACAGCGCCGGCGCCACCGCGAAGCGGGGCCTGAACGAGGACGTCGTGCGGGACATCTCCGCGCGCAAGAACGAGCCCCAGTGGATGCTCGACCTGCGCGAGAAGTCCCTGCGCCTGTTCGGCAAGAAGCCCATGCCCACCTGGGGCTCGGACCTCACGGGCATCGACTTCCAGAACATCAAGTACTTCGTGAAGTCCACCGAGAAGCAGGCCACCACCTGGGACGAGCTCCCGGAGGACATCAAGAACACCTACGACCGCCTCGGCATCCCGGAGGCCGAGAAGCAGCGCCTCGTCGCCGGTGTCGCGGCCCAGTACGAGTCCGAGGTCGTCTACCACCAGATCCGCGAGGACCTGGAGGAGAAGGGCGTCATCTTCGTCGACACCGACACGGGCCTGCGCGAGCACGAGGACCTGTTCCGCGAGTACTTCACCTCGGTGATCCCGGCCGGTGACAACAAGTTCGCCGCGCTCAACACCGCCGTGTGGTCCGGTGGCTCGTTCATCTACGTGCCGCCGGGCGTCCACGTCGACATCCCGCTGCAGGCCTACTTCCGGATCAACACGGAGAACATGGGTCAGTTCGAGCGGACCCTGATCATCGCCGACGAGGGCTCCTCCGTGCACTACGTCGAGGGCTGCACCGCGCCGATCTACAAGTCCGACTCGCTGCACTCCGCGGTCGTCGAGATCGTCGTGAAGAAGAACGCCCGCGTCCGCTACACGACCATCCAGAACTGGTCCAACAACGTCTACAACCTCGTCACCAAGCGCGCGACCTGCGCCGAGGGCGCGACGATGGAGTGGATCGACGGCAACATCGGGTCCAAGGTCACCATGAAGTACCCGGCTGTGTTCCTCCTCGGCGAGCACGCCAGGGGCGAGACGCTGTCCATCGCCTTCGCAGGTGAGGGCCAGCACCAGGACGCCGGGGCCAAGATGGTCCACGCCGCCCCCAACACCTCCTCGACCATCGTGTCGAAGTCGGTGGCCCGCGGTGGTGGCCGCACCTCCTACCGTGGCCTGGTCCAGATCCTCGAGGGTGCCCACGGCTCCCGCTCGAGCGTGGTCTGCGACGCGCTGCTGGTCGACACGATCAGCCGCTCCGACACCTACCCCTACGTCGACATCCGCGAGGACGACGTGACGATGGGCCACGAGGCCACGGTCTCCAAGGTGTCCGAGGACCAGATGTTCTACCTCATGTCCCGCGGCCTGACCGAGGAAGAGGCCATGGCCATGATCGTGCGCGGGTTCGTCGAGCCCATCGCGCGCGAGCTGCCCATGGAGTACGCCCTCGAGCTCAACCGCCTGATCGAGCTTCAGATGGAAGGAGCCGTCGGCTGATGAGCCTTCTGGCCGAGAAGTCATCCCCCCAGGCAACGGCCGGAGCCCACACGGACTCCGCCGCCGCCTTCGTCCCCGACCAGTCGCGGGCCGAGCGCAAGACCTCGTACGCCGTCGCGGACTTCCCCGTCCCCGGTGGCCGTGAGGAGGAGTGGCGGTTCACCCCCGTCGACCGCCTCAAGGGCCTGTTCTCCGAGGAGGGCAGCACCGAGGGCGCCGTCACCGTGACGACCGAGGTCCCCGAGGGCGTCGAGGTCATCGAGCTGGCCATGGACGACGAGCGGGTGGGCTCCGCCTACCGCCCGGCCGACCGGGCCGCCGTGACGGCATACGCCGGCGCCGAGCAGGCCCTGCTGGTGGGCATCCCCGCCGAGGCCGAGCTCGACGCCCCGGTGTTCGTCCGCGTGACGGGCCACGCCGGTCGCGACAACGCCCACCTCGTCGTGGACGCCGGCCGGCACAGCAAGGCCACCGTCATCCTGGAGCACCGAGGCACCGGCGAGCACACTGCGGGGGTCGAGATCCGGGTCGGAGACGGCGCGGACCTCACCTTCGTCACCGTGCAGGAGTGGGACGACACCGCCCTGCACGTCGCGCAGCACGACGCCCTCATCGGCCGCGACGGGCGCCTGCGCCACATCGTCGTGACCCTCGGTGGCGAGCTGGTCCGCGTCTCGACCAACGCCCGGTACTCCGGTCCCGGCGGGTCGTTCGAGGGCCTCGGTGTCTACTTCGCCGACGCCGGCCAGCACCAGGAGCACCGGCTCTTCGTCGACCACGAGGCGCCGCACTGCCACTCGAACGTCGAGTACAAGGGTGCCCTGCAGGGCGAGACGGCCCACACGATCTGGGTCGGTGACGTCCTCATCCGCGCGAGCGCCGAGGGCACCGACACCTACGAGCTCAACCGCAACCTCATCCTCGACGACGGGGCCCGGGCCGACTCGATCCCCAACCTCGAGATCGAGACCGGCGAGATCGTCGGGGCCGGGCACGCCTCGGCGACCGGTCGCTTCGACGACGAGCAGCTCTTCTACCTGCAGGCGCGCGGCATCCCCGAGGACATCGCCCGTCGCCTGGTCGTCCGCGGCTTCTTCGCGAGCGTCGTGGCGCGCATCGGTGTGCCGGAGGTCTCCGAGCGGCTGATGGCCGCCATCGACACCGAGCTCGGTGGCACCACCGTGCAGGAGTCCCTCGAGGACGCCGAGTGAGCGCAGCAGCCGAGCTCGTCCCCGACGAGGAGTTCGTCCGGGTCTGCCGGCTCGACGAGCTCCCGGAGGTGGGCGCTGCGGCCGCCGACATCGGCGGCACGATCGTGGCCCTGGTCCGCACCAGGGACGGCAGCGTCCACGCGGTCGACGACATGTGCAGCCACGCCAACGTCTCGCTGTCCGAGGGCGAGGTCGACGGCTGCACCCTCGAGTGCTGGCTGCACGGCTCGCGGTTCGACATCCGCACCGGAGAGCCGTCGGGTCCGCCCGCGATCGTCCCCATCAACGTGTACCCCGTGAAGATCGACGGCGACGACGTCTACGTCGCCACCACCCCCCAGAACACTTCCTCCACCACTCCCACACACCTGGAGCGCTGAGCATGTCCACACTCGAGATCCGCAACCTGCAGGTCACCGTCGAGACCGAGAACGGCACCAAGGAGATCCTCCGCGGCGTCGACCTCACCGTGAAGTCCGGCGAGACCCACGCGATCATGGGCCCCAACGGCTCCGGCAAGTCGACCCTGGCCTACTCCATCGCCGGTCACCCCAAGTACACCGTCACGGGTGGCACCGTCACCCTCGACGGCGAGGACGTGCTGGCGATGAAGGTCGACGAGCGCGCCCGCGCCGGCCTCTTCCTCGCGATGCAGTACCCCGTCGAGGTCCCCGGTGTCACGGTGAGCAACTTCCTGCGCACCGCCAAGACCGCCATCGACGGCGAGGCCCCCAAGCTGCGCACCTGGGTCAAGGAGATGAAGGGCGCCATGGGCGAGCTGCGCATGGACCCCACCTTCGCCGAGCGCAACGTCAACGAGGGCTTCTCCGGTGGCGAGAAGAAGCGCCACGAGATCCTCCAGATGGAGCTGCTCAAGCCGAAGGTCGCCATCCTCGACGAGACCGACTCGGGCCTGGACGTCGACGCCCTGCGCGTCGTCTCCGAGGGCGTCAACCGGGCCAAGGACAACACCGACGTGGGTGTCCTGCTGATCACGCACTACACGCGCATCCTGCGCTACATCAAGCCTGACTTCGTGCACGTCTTCGTCGACGGCAAGATCGTCGAGGAGGGTGGCTCGGAGCTGGCCGACCGCCTCGAGGCCGAGGGCTACGACCGCTACGTCGGCGCCCCGGCCTGAGCCCGCTGACCCTGTCTGCGAGGTCCACCCCGATGACGAGCACGACCTTCAGCGACGGGGAGCTGGCCCGGATCCGGGCCGGCTTCCCGATCCTGACGCGCACCGTCCGTGACGGACGGCCGCTGGTCTACCTCGACTCCGGGGCGACCTCGCAGCGGCATGTGCGGGCCCTGGATGCCGAGCGCGCCTTCAACGAGCAGGTCAACGCCGCCGTCCACCGCGGCGCGCACCAGCTCAGCGAGGAGGCCACCGACCGCTACGAGCAGGCCCGGGCCACCATCGCGGGCTTCGTCGGCGGGGCGACCGACGAGGTGGTGTTCACCAAGAACGCCACCGAGTCGCTCAACCTCGTGGCCTACGGCTTCTCGGGCACCGTCGCGGGCCAGGTCAAGGACCCGCGGCTCACGCTCGGCGAGGGTGACGAGATCCTCATCACCGAGATGGAGCACCACGCCAACCTCGTGCCATGGCAGGAGCTCGCCCGCCGCACCGGTGCCACGCTGCGCTGGGTCGGGGTGACCGACGACGGTCGGCTCGACCTCGACGGCGTGCACGGCCCGGCGCTGGGTGAGCTCCTCACTGAACGCACCAAGGTCTTCGCGTTCACCCACGTGTCCAACGTCCTCGGCACGGTCAACCCGGTCCGCCGGCTCGCTGACGCCGCGCGCGACGTGGGGGCCCTGACGGTGCTCGACGCCTGCCAGTCGGCGCCGCACCTGGCGCTCGACGTGGCCGACCTCGGGGTGGACTTCGCCGCGTTCTCCGGTCACAAGATGTACGGCCCCACCGGGATCGGCGTCCTGTGGGGCCGCCAGGAGCTCCTCGCGGCGATGCCACCGTTCATCACGGGCGGCTCGATGATCGAGACCGTGCGGATGGAGGGCACCACGTATGCCGCCCCGCCGCAGCGCTTCGAGGCAGGTTCGCCGAACGCCGCGCAGGCCATCGGCCTTGCCGGCGCCGTCGAGTGGCTGCAGGAGCTCGGCATGGACCGTGTCCACGCCCACGAGCAGGCGCTGACGGAACGGCTCCTCGCCGGTCTCGCCGAGCGCCCGTGGGTGCGCGTGGTCGGCCCGGTCGACGGCGTCGACCGGGGGAGCGCGGTGTCGTTCGTCGTCGACGAGGTCCACGCGCACGACGTCGGCCAGGTCCTCGACGACCAGGGTGTCGAGGCCCGCGTCGGGCACCACTGCGCCTGGCCGCTGCACCGCCGCATGAGGGCGACGGCCACCACGCGAGCCAGCCTCGCGGCATACACCACCGCTGCGGAGGTCGACGCGCTCCTCGTGGCGCTCGACCGCGTACCCGACGTCTTTGGAGTGGCAAGCTGATGGATCTCTACCAGGAGCTCATCCTCGAGCACTCCAAGCGACCCCAGCACGCCGGGCTGCGCGAGCCGTTCGAGGCCGAGGTGCACCACGTCAACCCCACCTGCGGCGACGAGGTGACCCTGCGTGTCCATGTCGAGGGCGAGGGCCGCGAGGCCGTGGTCCGCGACGTCTCGTACGACGCCCTCGGCTGCTCCATCTCCACCGCGTCGGCCAGCGTCCTCGCCGAGGAGGTCATCGGGCACACGGTGGCCGAGGCCATGACCACCCACGAGGCGATGCGCGCGATGCTCACCTCCAAGGGTGAGGACCCCGGTGACGAGGACGTCATCGGCGACGGCGTCGCGTTCGCCGGCGTCGCGAAGTACCCCGCCCGCGTCAAGTGTGCTCTGCTGGGATGGATGGCGTTCACGGACGCGTTGCACCAGGCAGGCATCGACACCAGCACCCCGAAGACGAGTTTGTGAGAGAGGCCCACACGATGAGCGAAACGACCACCGCCACCCCCAACGTCGCGGACGTCGAGGAGGCCATGCGCGACGTCGTCGACCCCGAGCTGGGCATCAACGTTGTCGACCTCGGCCTCGTCTACGGCATCACCGTCGACGCGCAGAAGCACGCCGTCCTCGACATGACGCTCACCTCCGCGGCCTGCCCGCTGACCGACGTCATCGAGGACCAGACGCAGCAGGCGCTCGAGGGCCTCGTCGCGTCCTACCGCGTCAACTGGGTCTGGATGCCGCCGTGGGGCCCGGACAAGATCACCGACGACGGCCGCGAGCAGCTGCGCGCCCTCGGCTTCAACCTCTGACCCACCCCGTCCCCTCGACGACGCCGCCCCGACCGTGAGCCGCGTCGTCGAGGTGTCCCCGGAGCGCCTCGACGGGTGGCTCGAGAGGTTCGCGGCCAACAACCCCGAACCCGAAGCGCGCCAACGGATCTCGGCGCGCGAGGAGTTCGTCCACGACCCCCTCGGCGTGCTGCTCATCCGCCGCGGTGGGTATGCCGTCGGGCTGGCCCGCGGTGCCGCGTTCACTGAGTCGAAGGTGGGCACCCGGCACGTCCAGTCACGCACGGCAGCGGGTGGGTGGTCCCAGCAGCGGTTCGCGCGACGCCGCGGCAACCAGGCCGACGAGCTGGTGCGGGCGGTCTGCGACCACGCCCTGCGGATCCTGCCGCGGGGGAGTGTGACTGCCCTCGTCGTCGGCGGTGACAAGTCGCTGGTGCGGGCGGTCCTCGACGACCCCCGGCTGGCGCACCTCGACGCGTTGCCGCGCCGTGAGCTCTACGACCTGCCCGACCCGCGTCGGGCCGTCCTGGAGGACGCCCTGAAGCGCGGCCGGGCGATCCGCATCACCATCGAGGACGTCCAGCCGGGCTAGACGTGGTGCTGGGCGATGTTGACCACGGTCCCGCCCGGGGCGCGGACGAAGAACCTGCGCACGCCCCACTCCTCGGTGACCAGGGGGTGGACGACCTCGACGCCGGCCGCCTGCACCTCGCGCCACGCCTCGTCGACGTCGTCGACCTTGACCGTGAGGGCGGAGTCCACTGGCGCCGTCGCGTCCCTGGTGACGAGCTGCACGTGGGCTCCCGTCGTGGGGTCGGTGAGACGGGCGACCCACCCGAGATCCATCTCTGTGGTCAGGCCGAAGAGACCGGACCAGAAGGCCGTGGCCTCCGCCATGTCGGGGACGGTCAGGTTGGTGCTCACGCCCATCACGCGCATGCCGGTCTCCTTGGTTCGTCCACCGATCCTGCTCCCCGGGACACTGGTCGTCCAGTGCCTACTCGACGGTGGCGGGGGAGAACGTGTCGCAGCTGTTGAGGTCGCCGGACTCGTAGCCGGTCGTGAACCACTTCTGGCGGGCGGCCGCCGAGCCGTGGGTCCACGACTCCGGGCTGACCCGACCCTGGGACTTCTGCTGGATCCGGTCGTCTCCGACCGAGGCTGCAGCTGACAGTGCGTCCTTGATGTCCGCCTCGGTCAGGGGCTTCATCAGGGTGTTGCCCTGGGCGTCCTTGGTCTGGGTGGCGTTGTGCGCCCAGACACCGCCAAGGCAGTCCGCCTGCAGCTCCACGCGCACGCTGCCGCTGTTGGCTCCCTGCGGGTTCTGCTGGGCCTTGTCGAGCAGCCCGAGGATGTCCTGGATGTGGTGGCCGTACTCGTGCGCCACGACATACTCCTGCGCGAGCGGCCCGCCGCTGGAACCGAACTGGTCGGTGAGGATCTTGAAGAAGCTCGCGTCGATGTAGACCTGCTTGTTGAGCGGGCAGTAGAACGGGCCGACCTGGTTGGAGGCCGTGCCGCAGGCGGACTGGGTCGCCCCGCTGTAGATGATGGTCTTCGCCTTGGTGTACTCGCGGCGGTAGCGGGGAAGCTCCGCGGCCCAGAAGGCCTGAACCGAGTTGACGGTCGCGATGACGCGACACGTGTCGTCGCGGTTGGCGTCGGCGCCGGTGCGGCACTGCGCGAAGGCGTTCGGGTCGGTGCTGCCGCCCGGCTCGACCTGCCCCGAGCCAGCGGTGCCGGGATCGGTGCCCGTGCCGCCGGGGAGGTTACCGGGGTTGATGCCGAAGACCAGGGCGATGATCAGCAGGATGATGCCGCCCACGCCACCGCCTACGACCAATCCTCCGGGACGGCCTCCGCCGCCGCCGGACCCCACCTGTGAGGTGTCGAGCTGGGCGTTGTCGTTGAAGCTCATCTGCCCTCCGGGGCCTCGGGTGTGCACTCGGGGTCGAGCATCGTCGGTAGACTAGTGATCTCAGCCGCTGTGCGGCGCCGGCGCAACCTGTGCACGGCGAGCCCACGGCGACGCGAGCGTGACCGGACCTGCATCGACGCAGCCGATCGGCACGAACCGCTGCTGAGCTGCCTGTTCTTCCTCGAAACGTGTCTGGAGTACGTCTGTGATCGCCGCCAGTGGGATCGAGCTGCGCGCTGGCTCCCGCCTCCTCCTCGACGGCGCGACGTTCCGCATCGCCGCCGGCGACCGCGTGGGCCTCGTCGGCCGCAACGGTGCCGGCAAGACCACCCTCACCAAGGTCCTCGCCGGCCAGGGGCAGCCCGCCGCCGGCAGCGTCACGGTGACGGGTGAGGTCGGCTACCTGCCCCAGGACCCGCGCACCGGTGACCTGCACGTGCTCGCCCGCGACCGCATCCTGTCCGCCCGTGGGCTGGACCGCATCATCACGCAGATGCGCGAGGCCGAGGGTGCGATGGCCTCGGCCGACGACGAGACCCGCGACAAGGCGATGCGCCGCTACTCCCGGCTCGAGGGCGAGTTCACCGCCGCCGGCGGGTATGCCGCGGAGTCCGAGGCCGCGACGATCGCCAGCGCGCTGTCGCTCGACGAGCGGATCCTCGGCCAGCCCCTCGCGACCCTGTCCGGTGGCCAGCGCCGCCGGGTCGAGCTGTCGCGCATCTTGTTCTCGGGCGCCCAGACGCTGCTGCTCGACGAGCCGACCAACCACCTCGACGCCGACTCGATCGGTTGGCTGCGCGACTACCTCAAGGGCTACCAGGGCGGCCTGGTGGTCATCAGCCACGACGTCCAGCTGCTCGATGCCGTGGTGACGCGCGTCTTCCACCTCGACGCCAACCGCGGTGAGCTCGACCTCTACAACGTCGGCTGGAAGCCCTACCTCCAGCAACGGGAGACCGACGAACGCGCCCGCAAGCGCGAGTACGCCAACGCGACGAAGAAGGCCGCTGCCCTGATGGAGCAGGCCGAGAAGATGCGCGCGAAGGCGACCAAGGCCGTCGCCGCCCAGAACATGATCAAGCGCGCCGAGCGCATGGTCGCCGGCCTGGAGGGGGCGCGCACCACCGACAAGGTGGCCAAGTTGCGCTTCCCCGACCCGGCGCCCTGCGGCAAGACGCCGCTGCGAGCCTCAGGGCTCTCCCGGTCCTACGGCAGCCTGGAGATCTTCACCGACGTGGACCTGGCCATCGACCGCGGGTCGCGCGTCGTCGTGCTCGGGCTCAACGGCGCCGGCAAGACCACGCTGCTGCGGATGCTCGCCGGGGTGGACGCCCCCGACACCGGGGAGGTCGAGCCCGGCCACGGCCTCAAGCTGGGCTACTACGCCCAGGAGCACGAGAACCTCGACGTCTCGCGCTCGGTGCTGGCCAACATGAAGACCGCCGCCCCCGACTCGTTCGGTGAGACCGAGGTCCGCAAGGTGCTCGGCTCGTTCCTGTTCAGCGGCGACGACGTCGACAAGCCGGCCAGCGTGCTGTCCGGTGGCGAGAAGACGCGCCTGTCGCTGGCGATGCTCGTGGTCTCCGAGGCCAACGTGCTGCTGCTCGACGAGCCGACGAACAACCTCGACCCCGCGTCGCGCGAGGAGATCCTCGGGGCACTGCGCACCTACAAGGGCGCCGTCGTTCTCGTGACGCACGACGAGGGCGCCGTCGAGGCGCTCGAGCCCGAGCGCATCCTGCTGCTGCCGGACGGCATCGAGGACCACTGGGGCCAGGACTACCTCGACCTCATCTCGTTGGCCTGATCTGACCGGGCCTGACCGGAGGTGGCCTGACCTGACCTGAGCCGACGTCGGTGCCGTCGTTCAGGCTGTCGCCTCCTTCGAGGTCGCCACGGCAGCGGTGCTCCCGGGCAGCATCGCCGAGGCCGCGAGGCCGACGAGACCGATCACGGCCAGGACGGCCAGGGCGAGCGCGTAGGAGCGCTCCGGCGTCGCCGTGATCCCGGCGACGAGGATGGTGCCGGCGACGGCCGTGCCGAGCGATGAGCCCAGGTTGGACACGCTTCGTGACAGGCCGGAGATCTCACCCTGCAGGCCCTCCCCGAAGGCCGACTGCACCAGGTTGACCGACGGCGTCAGCATGAGGCCGACTCCCAGCCCGATCAGGAGGAGTCCGGGGGCGAAGACCCAGGCGCTGGTGGAGTCCTTCGAGACGGCGACACCGACCATCGTGAGGAACAGGGCGATCCCGGCGGTCGTCAGGAGGAAGCCGCCCATGATGAGCGTCCGCTGGGCGCGCCGCTTCGCGAACCGCTCGGCACCGAGCGACGACGCCAGCAGGCCGACCGTGGCGGCGGTGAAGATCACCCCGGTCTGGATCGCGTCGTAGCCGCGCACCACCTGCAGGTAGGCCGCGACGGTGAAGGAGATCCCCATCAGCATCAGCCACTGGGCGTTCTGGGTGATGAGCCCGAGGTTGGACGTGCGGTTCTTGAACAGGCTCGTCGACAGGAGGGCCTCCTTGCCTGCGCGCTCCTTGGCCCGCGTCGAGCGGAAGAACCACAGCAGCACCAAGGAGCCGGCGGCGACCAGGCCGAGCATCACCCAGAGGTTGTTGTCGGTCGCCAGGATGCCGCTGACGATCAGGATGAGGCCGACCGACGACAGCACCGCTCCGCCGGTGTCGAAGGCCCGGGTCGGGTCCGGCGGCAGCGGGTCCTCGACATGGCGGCTCAGCAGGACGATCGCCGCGATGACCAGTGCCTGGAAGATGAAGGCCGCCCGCCAGCTGATGGCCGAGGTGATGAGGCCGCCGATGAGTGGCCCGGCTGCCGCGCCGACGCCGCCCATCGCGCTGATGGCGCCGAACGCGCGGGCCCGCGAGGTGATCTCGGTGAACAGCAGCGTCGTCAGGATGTAGACGGGTGGGATGAGCAGCGCGGTGCCGACGCCCTCGAGGATCGAGTTGCCCAGGATGAGCACGCCGAGTCCTGGGGCTGCCGCGCTGAGGAGGGCGCCGAGCCCGTAGACGATGAGCCCCAGCGTGAAGAGACGCTTGCGTCCGTACCGGTCCGTCAGCTTGCCCCCGGGGATCATCAGCGCCGCCATGACGAGCAGGAAGATGGTGATCGCCACCTGGATGCCTTGGACGGTGGTGTCGAGGTCCTTGCTCATGTCGTTGATCATCACGTTCATGTTCGAGCCGGCGAAGCTGCAGATGAACTGGGCGAGGGCGAGGGGCACGAGCACCCTGCGCAACGCCTTGGACGGCGGTCCGGTCGTGGCATGGTCGGCCATGGTGGGTGTCCTCCTGGTTGGTCGCCTACCGGCGACCTGGCCGGTCGCGGGCTCGACGACACCCCCTGCGGGTCGTCCAACGATCGTCCGGTCGTCCCCACGGCACGGGCAGAGGCCAACGTCCCGCCGAGCCCAGTCCTAGTCGCGGGGTAGGACTTCCACTCAAATAATGGACGGTTATGCAATCCATAACGGGATTGGCACAATGGTCGGGTGACGCAGACCCCCACCCGTCCCCAGCGCCAGTCGGGCAAGGCCACCGGTGCCTGGGCCGACGGCGACCGCACGCCGCTGAACCCCAACGAGGAGTTCAAGCAGGCCGATGACGGGCTCAACGTCCGGGCCCGCATCGAGGAGGTCTACAGCCGCGACGGGTTCGCCTCCATCCCGGGGGAGGACCTTCGCGGGCGGATGCGCTGGTGGGGCCTGTACACCCAGCGCAAGCCCGGCATCGACGGCGGCAAGACCGCGACCCTCGACCCGTCCGAGCTCGACGCCGAGTACTTCATGCTCCGGGTCCGCAGCGACGGCGGTGCCCTGACGGGTGAGCAGCTGCGCACGATCGCCCGGATCAGCACCGAGTACGCCCGCGACACCGCGGACGTCACCGACCGGCAGAACATCCAGCTCCACTGGATCCGCATCGAGGACGTCCCGGCCATCTGGGAGCGGCTCGAGGCGGTCGGCCTCACCACCGCAGAGGCCTGCGGCGACACCCCCCGCGTGATCCTCGGCTCGCCGGTCGCCGGCATCGCGGCGGACGAGGTGCTCGACGGGACGCCGGCGGTCCGCGAGATCCTCGACCGCTACATCGGCAGCCCCGAGTTCTCCAACCTGCCGCGCAAGTTCAAGACCGCCATCTCCGGCTCGCCCAGCCTGGATGTCGCCCATGAGGTCAACGACATCTCGTTCGTCGGCGTGGAGCACCCGGAGCACGGCCCTGGCTTCGACCTGTGGGTCGGTGGCGGCCTGTCCACCAACCCGATGTTCGCCCAGCGCCTCGGCGCGTGGGTGCCGCTCGACGAGGTCGCCGAGGTCTGGAAGGGCGTCGTGTCGATCTTCCGTGACCACGGCTACCGCCGGTTGCGCAACCGCGCGCGGCTGAAGTTCCTCATGGCCGACTGGGGCCCGGAGAGGTTCCGCGAGGTCCTCGAGAAGGACTACCTCGGGCGCGCGCTCCTGGACGGCCCGGCTCCGCAGCCGCCGTCGGCCCACCGCCGTGACCACGTGGGCGTGCACGCCCAGAAGGACGGCTCCGTCTGGGTCGGCGTCGCCCCCGTCGCCGGTCGCGTCAGCGGCACCACCCTGTATGCCGTCGCAGAGCTCGCCGAGCGCCACGGCTCCGGCCGGGTGCGGCTCACCGCCCACCAGAAGTTGTTGGTCCTCGACGTCCCCGCCGACCAGGCCGACGCCCTCCAGGCCGGACTCGACGAGCTCGGACTTCCCGCCGAGCCCAGCGAGTGGCGCCGCGGGATGATGGCCTGCACCGGCATCGAGTTCTGCAAGCTGGCCCTGGTCGAGACCAAGGCCCGCGCCGGCACGGTGATCGCCGAGATGGAGCGGCGGCTGCCCGAGTTCGACGTGCCGTTCTCGATCCACATCAACGGCTGCCCGAACTCCTGCGCCCGCACCCAGGTCGCCGACATCGGCCTCAAGGGCATGGTGCAGACCGACGACGAAGGCAACCTCGTGGAGATCTTCCAGGTCCACCTCGGTGGTGGCCTTGGCACCGAGCCGCAGCTCGCCCGCAAGACCCGGGCGCTGAAGGTCCGTGCCGAGGACCTGCCCGACTACGTCGAGCGGCTCGCCGGCCGCTTCCTCGAGCAGCGGGACGGCGCCGAGTCGTTCGCCCACTGGGCGCACCGAGCCGAGGAGGACGACCTGCGATGAGCGAGAGCCCCCGTGCGGCCGTCATCTACTACTGCCCCTTCTGTGCGGAGGAGGACCTGCGTCCGGTGGAGGAGCCACGGGGTGCGTGGCGCTGCAACGCCTGTGCCCGCGTGTTCACCGTGCAGATGGCCACGATCGACACCACCCGGATCCCGGGTCGTCTCCGGGAGGAAGCCGAGCTGCAGGTGAACGGCCAGCAGCCGCAAGGAGGTTCGTCATGACTGCCGCTACCGGGACGGATACCGCGGAGGCCCTGCGCGCCCTCGCCGCTGAGGGCGAGCAGCGCTTCGGTGCGCTCGAGGCGGACGGCGCGCACGCGTCGTACGAGAACCGGGTGGAGCTCGCCCGCGAGGCGCTGCGCTGGGCCGCGAAGACGTTCGGGGACCGGCTCACCGTGGCCTCGTCGATGGGAGACGAGGTGCTCGTGCACCTCGTCGGCACGACCATCCCCGGAGCAGACGTGTTCTTCCTCGACACGGGCTACCACTTCGCCGAGACGCTCGGCACGCGCGACGCCTACGAGGCGATGCTGCCCGTGAACATCCGGACCATCCTCCCGTTGCTCACCGTGCCCCAGCAGGACGAGCAGTACGGCGCGAAGCTGCACGACCGCGACCCCAACGCGTGTTGCGCGATGCGCAAGGTCGAGCCGCTCAACCGCGCGCTGTCGACCCACGACGCCTGGGTGACCGGCATGCGGCGGGTGGACGCCCCGACGCGCACCGACATCGGCATCGTCGGCTGGGACGGCAAGCGCGCCATGGTCAAGCTCAACCCCATCGCGGGCTGGAGCGACGACGACGTGGACCGGTACGTCGAGGAGCACGGGGTGTTCCTCAACCCGTTGCGCCAGGAGGGGTATGCGTCGATCGGCTGCGCGCCGTGCACGCGACCCGTCGCCGAGGGCGAGGACGCCAGGGCCGGCCGCTGGGCCGGCAAGGACAAGACCGAATGCGGGCTGCACACATGACCACCACCACGACCGGCGCCACCACCACCTCGCAGGCGCTGCCCGAACCGACGCGCCACGTCCCGACCGGGGGGTACGTCCTCGACCACCTGGACCACCTCGAGTCCGAGGCGATCCACATCTTCCGTGAGGTGGCGGGGGAGTTCGAGCGACCGGTGATCCTCTTCTCCGGCGGCAAGGACTCGGTCGTCATGCTGCACCTGGCACTCAAGGCGTTCGCGCCGGCCCCGCTGCCCTTCGCGCTCCTGCACGTCGACACGGGGCACAACTTCCCCGAGGTGCTGACCTACCGCGACGAGACCGTCGATCGGCTCGGGGTGCGCCTCGTCGTGGCCCACGTCCAGGACTACATCGACGACGGACGACTGCGCGAGCGCCCCGACGGCACCCGCAACCCGCTGCAGACGGTGCCGTTGCTCGACGCCATCGAGTCCAACAAGTTCGACGCGGTCTTCGGGGGCGGACGGCGGGACGAGGAGAAGGCCCGGGCCAAGGAGCGGGTCTTCAGCCTGCGCGACTCCTTCGGCGCGTGGGACCCCCGCCGCCAGCGCCCCGAGCTGTGGGACCTCTACAACGGCAAGCACGCCCCCGGCGAGCACGTTCGCGTCTTCCCGCTGTCGAACTGGACCGAGCTCGACGTCTGGCGCTACATCGAGCGTGAGGGCATCGCCCTGCCTGTTCTCTACTACGCCCACGAGCGTGAGGTCTTCGCCCGCGACGGCATGTGGCTGTCGCCGGGGGAGTGGGGCGGTCCCAAGGCCGCCGAGGTCGTGCAGACCCGGCAGGTCCGCTACCGCACGGTCGGTGACATGAGCTGCACCGGCGCCGTCGAGTCCGACGCCACCGACGTGGCCGGGGTGATCGTCGAGCTGGCTGCCTCCCGGCTCACCGAGCGTGGTGCGACCCGTGCGGACGACCGGATGTCAGAGGCCGCCATGGAGGACCGCAAGAAGCAGGGGTACTTCTGATGCCGACGACCCAGGCCAACGCCACTCTGGCCACCACCGCGCAGGCCATCACCACCCACGACAGCGAGGCCACCGTGACGACTGCCCCGGAGGTCGACGCCCCGTCGCGCCGCCACGACCTGCTCCGGCTCGCGACGGCCGGGTCGGTCGACGACGGCAAGTCCACCCTCGTCGGTCGCCTCCTCTACGACACCAAGTCGGTGCTGGCGGACCAGCTCGACGCGGTCGAGCGGGTGAGCAAGGAGCGCGGGCTGGACGCCGCCGACCTGGCGCTGCTCACCGACGGCCTGCGCGCCGAACGCGAGCAGGGCATCACGATCGACGTGGCTTACCGCTACTTCTCGACGGCGACGCGCTCCTACGTCCTGGCCGACACCCCGGGTCACGTGCAGTACACCCGCAACATGGTCACGGGCGCTTCCACCGCGGAGCTGGCGCTCATCCTCATCGATGCCCGACACGGCGTCGTCGAGCAGACGCGGCGGCACCTCGCGGTCACCGGGCTGCTCGGCGTGCGCCACGTCGCCGTCGCGGTCAACAAGATGGACCTGGTCGACTGGAACCAGGCGAGGTTCGACGAGATCGTGGCCGAGTTCACCCGCCACGCAACGCGATTCGGCATCGAGGACGTCGTGGCGGTGCCGGTGTCCGCACTCTTCGGCGACAACATCGTCGACCGGTCCGACCGTGGGTCCTGGTATGCCGGGCCGACCCTCCTCGAGCACCTGGAGTCCGTCCCGGTGGGCAGCGACCCGTCGGCCCAGCCGCTGCGGCTCCCCGTGCAGTACGTCATCCGGCCGCAGCGCGACGGGCACCGTGACTACCGCGGCTACGCCGGCCGGCTCTCGTCCGGTGTCGTGCGCCCCGGTGACGAGGTGGTCGTCCTGCCGGCCGGCACCCGCACCCGCGTTGCCGGCATCGACCGCGCCGGCGCGGACGGGACCGTCGAGGAGCTGGACGTCGCGTTCGCGCCGCAGTCGGTCGTCCTGCGCCTGGTCGACGACCTCGACGTCTCACGCGGTGACCTCATCGCAGCCGCCGACGAGCCGAGCCTGACGACGCGGTCGCTGTCGGGCACCATCGCCGTCGTCGACGACCGTCCAGTGCGGCAGCGGGACCGGGTCCTTCTGCGGGTCGGCACCCGGACGGTGCGCGCCCTCGTCGAGGACGTCGTCGACCAGCTCGACATCGAGACGATGGAGCAGCGCACCGCGCCGGACGGCCTGGCGCTCAACGCGATCGGCCGCGTGCGGATCCGCCTCGCCGAGGACGTCGCGATCGACGACTACCGCCAGCTGCGCCGCACCGGGGCCTTCCTGCTGATCGACGAGAACGACGGCTCGACCCTGGCCGCCGGCATGGCCGACGCGCCGGACCGCAGCATCGGCGAGGGCATCTGATGACCGGCCACGCCTACCCGCTCACCCTTGACCTCACCGGTCGTCGGGTGGTGGTCGTCGGCGGCGGTCCCGTCGCAGCCCGGCGGGCGCGCGGGGTGCTGGATGCCGGCGGCGTCGTCGAGGTGATCTCGCCGTATGTCTGCGAGGACCTGAGCGACCTCGTCGACCGGCGTGAGATCGTCTGGCACGAGCGGGAGTTCGCGGTCGGCGACCTCGTCCTGCCCGAGCCTGCCTGGCTCGTCCACACGGCCACCGGGGACCTCGCCGTCGACGCCCAGGTCGCCCGTGAGGCCGACGCCGCCCGCGTCTGGTGCGTCCGTGCCGACGACGCCTCGGCCTCGAGCGCCTGGACCCCCGCGGTCGCCCGCGGGTCGAAGGACTCACCCAGCGAGGGCCTGACCGTGGCGGTGACCGCCGGGGGCGACCCGCGCCGCGCGACAGCCGTGCGCGATGCCGTCCTCGCCGCCCTGGACAGCGGCACCCTGCCGGTCCGCCGGGTGCGACAGACCACGGAGGACAGCCCCGCGCATGCCGGCCGGGTGGCCCTCGTGGGCGGTGGCCCCGGGGCCGAGGACCTCATCACCGTCCGCGGGCGGGCCCTGCTCGCCGCCGCCGACGTCGTCGTCACCGACCGGCTCGGCCCGCGCGGCCTCCTGGCGACGCTGGGCGCCGACGTCGAGGTGGTCGACGTCGGCAAGACGCCCGGCAACCACCCGGTGAGCCAGGAGCGCATCAACGAGCTCCTGGTGCACCACGCGTCCCTCGGCAAGCGCGTCGTGCGGCTCAAGGGTGGCGACTCGTTCGTCCTCGGCCGCGGCGGTGAGGAGGCGCTTCACTGCGTCCAGCACGGCGTTCCGGTCGAGGTCGTGCCCGGCGTCACGTCCGCCGTGTCCGTTCCCGCGGCGGCGGGGATCCCGGTGACTCACAGGGGGATCACCGCCTCCTTCGTGGTCGCGTCCGCCCACGACGGCGCCGACCAGGTCCTTCGCGCCGCGGCCGATGCCGCCCCGGACGCCACCCTCGTGCTGCTCATGGGCGTCACGCGGCTCGAGTCCACCGCCCGCGCCCTCATCGAGGCAGGACGCCGACCCGACACGCCCGTGGCTCTCGTCGAACGGGGCTGGACCCCGCAGCAGCGGACCACCGTGAGCACGCTCGAGCACGCCGCCTCCGACGCGCGGCGAGCCGGTGTCAGGGCTCCTGCGGTGGTCGTCGTCGGGGACGTGGTGTCGGTGCGCCACAGGCTCGGCGACCTGGCAGGGGAGTAGCGTCCCCAGGATGAGCACCGAGCCCGACATCGTCCTGCTCGCGCACGGGTCACCCGACCCGCGGCACGCGAAGGGCGTCGAGACCCTCGCCGACCACGTGCGCAGCCTTGCGCCCGACCGGCCCGTCCACACGGCATACCTCGACCACCACGCCCCGAGCCCCAGCGAGACCGCCGCAGAGCTGGGCAGCCGCGCCGTGGTGGTGCCGGTGCTGCTCACCCCGGCCTACCACGCGAAGGTCGACGTGCCCGCCGCCGTGGACCAGATGATCGCCGACTCGGGGGCGGAGGTGGACGTCGCGGCCGCGCTGGGTCCGCACCACCTCCTGCTCGACGCCGCCGAGGAGCTCCTCGCGGCCGAGGGCATCGCCCCCGACCCGTCCACGGCCGTGGTGCTGTATGCCGCCGGGTCCAGCGACAGCGAGGCCGTCGCCACCGTGGGCCAGACCATCGCCGACCACCCCCGCGCCGGCTGGGGCCGGTGGGGCGTCGCAGCCCTCGACGGCGGGGCGACGATGGAGCAGGTGCTGCGGACCATGCCCGACGAGGTGGAGCGCACCGTGGCCGTCTCGTTCATGGTCGCCGAGGGGATCCTGCGTGACCGGATGGCCCAGCACTGCGGCCGCGCCGGCGTCTCGATGGTGCCCGGCACCCTCGCCCAGACCGGCGCCATGGCGCAGCTCGTCCTGGAGCGGGCCGATAGCGTTCGCGTGTGAGCGACACCCCCACCCAGCACCCCGACACCCCGGCCACCGACGCCGCCCGTCCGCACCCGCACCTCGTGGTGACGCAGGAGGGGCCGGTGCTGACCGTGGCCCTGGACAACGAGGCTCGGCGCAACGCCCAGCTGCCGTCGCTGTGGCTGGCCCTCGCAGAGGTGGCGGCGTCCCTGGACCCGTCGGTCCGGGTCGTCGTCCTGAGTGCCCGCGGACCGTCGTTCTCCGCGGGACTGGACCTGTCCGTCGTCGCCGGGGACCCGGCCAGGGCCCCGCAGGGGGAGCCGGACCTCTTCGAGGTAGCGGCGCGGGGCACCGACGAGGCGGCCGAGGTGATCGCCGGGTTCCAGCGCGGGTTCACGGCATGGGCCGAGGTGGACGCCGTCGTCGTGGCCGCCGTGCAGGGTCACGCGATCGGTGCGGGGTTCCAGCTCGCGCTGGCCGCCGACCTGCGGGTCGTGGCGGACGACGTCCAGCTCGCGATGCGCGAGACCTCCCTCGGCCTGGTGCCCGACCTCGGTGGGACGCAGCCACTGGTGTCCCTCGTGGGTCCCGCGCGGGCCCTGGAGATCTGCGCCACCGGACGGTTCGTCGGAGCCCAGGAGGCGGTGGCCACCGGCCTGGCCAACGTCGCCGTGCCGCGTGACGAGCTGGAGGCCACCACCGCGGACCTCGTGGCGGCCCTGCTCGCGGCCCCCGAGGCCTCGTTGCGGGCCCTCAAGCCGCTGCTGCGGTCGGCGGGGTCAGCGGACCGGGAGACGCAGCTGCGCGCCGAGCGGGAGACCCAGGTGACGCTGCTGCGCGGCCTCGGACGGGCCCGGGCGGCTGCCGGCGGCTGACCTCGCCGGGCTCCTCGGCCATCGAGGCGGCGAGGAACGTGTCGGCACTGTCAGGGGCCGGCGCGATGATGGGGAATGCCGCCGTGTGCGCGGGACGTTCCACCGCGTGACTGCAAGGAGACCAACGTGAGCATGTCTGGCTGGAGCGCGATGCGCTCCCTCACCCGGGACGGCTCGGTCAAGGACCGCAAGCTCGCCCCCGGCACCGCCCGTCGCGTGATGGGCTACGCGCTGCCCTTCAAGCGGCAGATCGTCCTGTTCCTCGTGCTCGTCGTTGTCAGCGCCGCCCTCGTCGTGGCCACGCCGCTGCTCCTCAAGGACCTCATCGACCACGGCATCACGCCGCGCAACCGCACCGTCGTGATCGAGCTGTCCCTCGTGGTGGCCCTCCTGGCGGTCGCGGACGCGGTGCTCACGCTGGTCGAACGCTGGTACTCCAGCCGCATCGGTGAGGGCCTGATCTACTCGCTGCGCACCGAGGTGTTCGCCCACGTGCTGCGCCAGCCGATCGCCTTCTTCACCCGCGCCCAGACCGGCGCCCTGGTCACCCGGCTCAACAGCGACGTCATCGGCGCCCAGCAGGCGTTCACGTCGGTGCTGTCCAGCGTCGTCAGCAACGTCGTCTCGCTGACGCTGATCATCGCGGCGATGGCGTCCCTGTCCTGGCAGCTCACCCTGGCCTCGCTGGCCCTCGTGCCGTTCTTCCTCATCCCTGCGCGCGTCATGGGTCGGCGCCTGTCCGGGCTGACCCACGCCCAGATGAACCTCAACGCCGACCTCGGGTCGCGGATGACCGAGCGCTTCAACGTCGCCGGCGCGCTGCTCGTCAAGCTCTTCGGCGACCCGCGCCGCGAGGATCGTGAGTACTCCGCCCAGGCCGCCGACGTCCGCGACATGGGTGTGCGGATCGCGTTGAACCGCAGCGTCTTCTTCGTCGCCCTCACCCTCGTCGCGTCGCTGGCGACCGCGATGGTCTACGGGTTCGGCGGCCTCATGGCGGTCAACGGGTCGCTGACCGTCGGCACCCTGATCGCGATCACCGCCCTGCTGGGCCGCCTCTACGGCCCGCTGACGTCGCTGTCGAACGTCCGGGTCGACGTGATGACCGCGCTGGTCTCCTTCGAGCGCGTCTTCGAGGTGCTCGACCTCAAGCCCCTGGTCTCCGAGCGCCCCGACGCCAAGCCGATCCCCTCGGGCCCGGTCCGCATCGAGGTCGACGACGTCGCCTTCCGCTACCCGTCCGCCGACGAGGTGTCGCTCGCCTCGCTGGAGAGCGTCGCCGCCGGTGACCGCAAGGGCTCGGGCCTCGTCCTGCGCGATGTCGCCTTCGCGGTCGAGCCGGGGCAGCTGGTGGCCCTGGTCGGGCCCTCCGGCGCCGGCAAGTCGACCATCACTGCCCTGCTGGCCCGCCTGTACGACCCCAGCGCCGGGGCGGTCCGCATCAACGGCCTCGACCTGCGACAGGCCACGACGGCGTCGCTGTCGGCGACGGTCGGCATGGTCACGCAGGAGGCCCACCTCTTCCACGACACCATCCGGGCCAACCTCGCGTATGCCGCCCCGGACGCCACCGACGAGCAGGTGGTCGCCGCCCTCAAGGCCGCCCAGGTCTGGCCCCTGGTCAGCGCGCTCCCCGAGGGTCTGGACACCGTGGTCGGCGACCGCGGACATCGGCTCTCCGGTGGCGAGAAGCAGCGCCTGGCCCTGGCCCGGCTGCTGCTCAAGAGCCCGGGTCTCATCGTCCTCGACGAGGCGACGGCCCACCTCGACAGCGAGTCCGAGGCAGCCGTCCAGCGCGCCCTCGACACCGCGCTGGAGGGCCGCACCGCGGTGGTCATCGCCCACCGGCTGTCCACCGTCCGTGGCGCCGACCAGATCCTCGTGGTCGACGGCGGCCGGATCGTCGAGCGGGGCACGCACCGCGAGCTGATGACGCGCAGGGGCGTCTACAGCGACCTCTACACGACCCAGTTCGCCGACCAGGAGACCGACGTCCCCGCCTGAGGCGGTCCACCACCGGGACGGCTCAGCCGTCCTCCTCGTCCCAGATACGGGTCTTCTTCTGGCGCGGCGGGGGCGGAGGGCCACCGTAGGCGGTCGCGTGGGCCAGGGCCCGGTCGTCGAGCCCGTCACGGTAGTCGCGCCGCACCCCGAACCCCACGAGCACGAACACGCCGACCATCCCCATCCACCACTGGAACGCATACGCCTGGTGCGGCCCCAGGTCGGTGTCCGGGGCCTCGAGGGCCCTCGGCCGAGGTGGTGCGGTGCCGTCGGGGAGACGCTCCACCTCGAGGATCACATAGGCGCCCAGCAGGGGCCGTGAGACCTGGCGGGCCGCCTCGGCGAGGTTGATGCTGGCGAGCTGTCCGGCCGGAAGCGTCCGACCCAGCGAGGGCTCGGACTGCCGCACCCACCCCGTCACGGTGACCTCGGTGGTCGGGGCCGCAGGGACGCTGGGGAGCGCCTGGGCCGTCGCGGCGTTCTGCACCCAGCCCCGGTCGACGAGCACCGTCCCGCCCGTGTCCGCGGTGAACGGCACGAGGACCTCGTAGCCGTAGGTGCCCTCGTAGGGACGGTTCCGGACGAGCAGCGTCTGGTCGACGGCATACCGTCCGCGAGCGGTGACCCGGGTCCAGTCCTCGGCCAGGGGCATCGGGGCCGTGGTGAGAACGTCCGTCACCGGCTTCGGGGGCGCGTTGTAGTGCGTGTTGATGCGGTCGGCCTTGGCGGCCTTGCCCTCGTAGCGGTGCCACTGCCACTGGCCGAGGAAGAAGGCAGCGATGGCAAAGACGAGAGCCGCTGCCAGGGCCCCCAGCCAACGCCGCGAAAAGAGCACCCTGAGCACTTCATCACGGTACCCGGCCTAGGCTGGGGGGTATGACCGGCCTCCCCTTCCCGACCGTGCGCGGTGCCACGCCTGCGCCCGAGGGCCTGGTGGGCCTGCCCGACCGCTACGGACGGGTGGCCCGCGACCTGCGGGTCTCCGTCACCGACCGCTGCAACCTGCGCTGCCGCTACTGCATGCCGGCGGAGGGACTGCCGTGGCTGGCCAAGCCCGAGATGCTCTCCGACGACGAGCTCGTGCGGGTCGTCGGGGTGTTCGTCGGGCTCGGCATCCGCCAGGTCCGCCTCACCGGTGGAGAGCCGATGCTGCGCCGGTCCCTGGTGGACGTCGTGCGTCGCATCGCCGCCCTCGAGCCTCGACCGCGGATCGCCATGACCACCAACGGGATCGGTCTGGACCGGCTGGCCCAGCCGCTGGCCGACGCCGGACTCGACCGCGTCAACGTCAGCCTCGACACGATCGACCCCAAGGAGTTCGCCGACCTCACCCGTCGCGACCGCCTGCACGACGTGGAGGCCGGGCTCAAGGCTGCCGCCACGGCCGGACTGGTGCCGGTCAAGGTCAACGCCGTCGCCATGCGCGGCATCAACGACGACTCCGTCGCCGACCTCCTGCAGTGGTGCCTCGACCGTGGCTACGAGCTGCGCTTCATCGAGCAGATGCCTCTGGACGCCCAGCACGGCTGGGACGCCTCCACTATGGTCTCCTCGCAGGAGCTGCACGAGCGGCTCGGCGAGCGGTTCACCCTCACCCCCCTCCCGCAGGTCGACCGGGGGAGTGCTCCCGCGGAGCGGTTCCTGGTCGACGGCGGACCCCAGACCGTCGGCATCATCGCCAGCGTCACCGACCCGTTCTGCGCGGCCTGCGACCGCACCCGCCTCACCGCGGACGGTCAGGTGCGCAACTGCCTGTTCTCACAGGCCGAGACGGACCTGCGCGGCCCGATGCGCGACGGAGCCAGCGACGAGGACCTCGCCCGCCTCATCCAGGGCGAGATGTGGCGCAAGGCCCCCGGGCACGGCATCGGCTCCGAGGGGTTCGTCCAGCCGGACCGCCCGATGTCCGCCATCGGCGGCTGAGGCACTTCTTCGGGTATGCGCCGCAGCCGCAGCCGCAGCGGCGCCGGCTCAGCCCGCGGTGGCGGGGATCGCGTCCGCGGGAACCGTCTCGACGAGGAACCCCCGCACCGACAGGAACTCGCCCAGCGACGTCCGGTGCTCGTCGCACGCCAGCCACACCTTGCGGCGCTCCGCGGTGTGCAGCTTGGGGTTGTTCCACAGGTGGGCCCACGCCGCGGTGGCGCGGCAGCCCTTGGCGCTGCAGACCATGCCCTCCATCAGCGACCGATCTGGTCGGGTCCGTCACCACGGGGGGTGACGGGCGCCGAGTCGCGCCCGGCGCCACGGGGGGCCACCGCGTTGACCATGACCACCGCGACATAGGGGAGCACGACAGCGAGCAGGGCCAGGGTGCCCCAGACCCACCACGGTGCACCCGAGGTCGCGGTCAGCACGGAGCCGATGAAGCAGACCGTGCGGACCCCCATCGTGAACAGGTAGCGCTTGATCCGGCCGGCCTGCTCGTCGGCGATGTTGGCCGGGGCGGAGGTCACCGACTGGACGACGGGCTCGTCGTGGTGATGACGTCGGGAACGGGGCACCTGTCCACGATAGGCCGCCTGCGATGCGGTGTACCCATCGGTAGTCGATAGGGTCGCGCGCAGAGGCTGACCGAGCACGGACGACACGGAGGAATCGATGGCAGGCCGCAACGTCCTGGTCACCGGAGGCAACCGCGGGATCGGGCTGAGCATCGCCCGTACCCTCGCCGAGGCAGGCCACCAGGTGGTCATCACGCACCGTTCGGGGGAGCCACCGGAGGGCCTGCAGGGGGTGCTCTGCGAGGTCACCGACACGGCATCCGTGGATGCTGCGTTCACCCAGGCCGAGGGGCTCCTCGGCGGCCCGGTCGACGTCCTCGTGGCCAACGCGGGCGTGACCCGCGACCAGCTGCTCATGCGGATGAGCGACGACGAGTTCGACTCGGTCATCGACACCAACCTCGCGGGCGCCTTCCGCTGCGCCCGGCGGGCCGTCAAGGGCATGATCCGGCTGCGGCGCGGACGGATCATCTTCATCTCCAGCGTCGTGGGGCTCTACGGCTCACCCGGCCAGGCCAACTACTCGGCCAGCAAGTCCGGCCTCGTCGGCCTCGCCCGCTCCATCTCCCGTGAGCTCGGTGGGCGCGGCATCACCGCCAACGTCGTCGCCCCCGGGTTCATCGAGACCGACATGACCGAGGTGCTGCCCGAGGACCGCAAGAAGGCCTACCAGGCCAGCATCCCCGCCGGTCGCTTCGGCCAGTCCGACGAGGTCGCCGCGACGGTGCGCTTCCTCGCCTCGGACGACGCGGCATACATCACCGGCGCGGTGATCCCCGTCGACGGTGGCCTCGGGATGGGCCACTGACGCCGTCGGTGCCGTCTCCCACCGCCCGCACCAGCACGCGCCGCACGGCGCCTGCACGACCACTGACCCCACCAGAATCGGAGTTCCCCATGCTGCTCGAGGGTAAGAAGCTGCTCATCACCGGAGTCCTCATGGACTCCTCGATCGCCTTCCACGTGGCCAAGATCGCGCAGGAGCAGGGTGCGGAGGTCGTGCTGACATCGTTCGGCCGCACCTTCAAGATCACCCAGACGATCGCCAAGCGGCTGCCGACGACGCCGCCGGTGGTCGAGCTCGACGTGACCAACCAGGACGACCTCGACAGCCTCGCCGAACGTCTCGGTGAGCACGTCGACCACCTCGACGGGGTGCTGCACTCCATCGGGTTCGCCCCGCAGGGGGCGTTCAACTTCCTCGAGGGCACCTTCGAGGACGTGTCCACGGCCATCCACGCCTCGGCCTACTCGCTCAAGTCGCTCGGTGTCGCCACGCTGCCGCTGATGAAGGACGGCGGCAGCATCGTCGGCCTGACCTTCGATGCGAAGTTCGCCTGGCCGGTCTACGACTGGATGGGGGTCGCCAAGGCGGCGTTCGAGTCGACCAACCGCTACCTCGCCCGAGACCTCGGCCCGAAGGGCGTGCGCTGCAACCTCGTGGCCGCCGGCCCCATCCGCACCACCGCCGCCAAGTCCATCCCCGGCTTCGCGACGTTCGAGGAGACCTGGAACAACCGCGCCCCCCTCGGCTGGGACGTCAACGACGCCGTGCCGGCGGCCCAGGCGTGCGCCGCGCTGCTGTCCGACTGGTTCCCGGCGACGACCGGCGAGATCGTCCACGTCGACGGTGGCGTCCACGCGATGGGGCAGTGACCGACCGCCTCCCCGCGCCGCGCTGACGCCCGTTCTGCCGGGCCGGTGAGCCGCTACTAGGCTCGCCGCATGACGTCCGCACCTGCCGTCTCCGCGACCGAGGTCCGGGTCCTCGAGGGCCCGAACCTCTACTTCGCCAAGCCGGCCATCAAGGTCAGCCTCGAGCTGCCCGGCTACCTCTCCGCCGACGAGTCCGACCTCAAGCGGATGGCGCGTTCGGTGGGGCTCAAGAGCTCCCGCCCGGGCGCACCGGGCACCGAGCAGCGCCAGCGGTTCGTCATGCGGCTCGTCGAGCGCGCCACCCGGCGCCTTGCCGCCGCGAGCGGCACGACCCGGCTGGGGGTGCGGACCCGTCCCGGCAGCGACCCCGCCCAGGTGGTGGTCGCCTTCGTATGGCGCCGCCGCGGCCGGGCGCGCGCGCTCGGTGAGGGGGTGGCCCCGCTCCTGCAGTCCTGGCTCGACGGCGACGACCGGGTGGAGGCATTGGGAGCCGGGATCGCCGCGGCCGACCCGGGCGACCGTCCCTCGATCATCAACCCGTCGATCCCGGTCGCGTCGATCACCGGCACCAACGGCAAGACCACCACGACCCGTCTGCTGGGCCACATCGGCATGACCGCGGGCCTGCGCACGGCCTGGTCGTCCACCGACGGCGTCGTCGTCCAGGGGGAGATGATCGAGCCGGGCGACTACTCCGGTCCGGCCGGTGCGCGGGCCGTGCTGTCTGCCCCGGGCGTGCAGCTCGGGATCCTGGAGACCGCTCGTGGCGGCATGCTCCTCAAGGGCATGGGGGTCTCGGCCAACGACGTCTCCGTCGTCACCAACGTCTCCGCCGACCACCTCGGGCTCCAGGGCATCGACACCGTCGACCAGCTGGCGGAGGTCAAGGCCATCGTCACCAAGGCGACCAAGCCGCGTGGGTGGGCCGTGCTCAACGGTGAGGACCCGCGGGTGTGGGCCATGCGGTCGGGGACCAAGGCGCGTCCCTGGGTCTTCGCATTGCGCTCCGACGCCCCCGCGGTGCGCGAGTCGCTGGACGCGGGTGGCCGCGCGATCACCGTGCTCGACGGCGACATCGCCGTGCTGGAGAACGGCCAGGACCCCGACCGCCTCGTCAGCATCCTGGACGTCCCCGCCACCCTGTCCGGCCTGTCGGAGCACAACATCGCCAACGCCCTGGCCGGCGCTGCCGCGGCCCTCGGCCTCGGCCTGCCACGGGCCGCCGTGGTGGAGGGACTGAAGACCTTCGCCCCTGACGACCGCCTGAACCCCGGCCGGATGAACACCTACACGCTGCCCCGCGAGGACGGCACGTCCATCACCGTCATTGTCGACCTGGCCCACAACGAGGCCGGCCTCGAGGCGCTCATGGACGTCGCCCACGGCCTCACGGTGCCCGGTGGCCAGGTCCACCTCGGGCTGGGGCTCGCGGGCGACCGCACCGACGACCTGCTCGAGTCGATCGGCGAGGTCGCCGGCCTGCGTGCCGACCGGATCGTCGCGGCGCACAAGGAGCACTACCTGCGCGGTCGGACCATGGCCGAGCTGGAGAGCCACCTGCGCGCCGGACTGGCGCGGGCCGGGGTGGCCGACATCGACTCCTACGAGACCGAGCTCGGGGGCCTGCAGGCCCTCGTTCCCGGTGCGTCCGACGGTGACGTCGTGGCCCTGATGTGCCACGCCGAGAGGTCGCAGGTGGCCGCATGGCTGGCCGCCCAGGGCGCCGTGGCCGACGGTCCCGAGGACATCCGACGCAAGGTCGTCGCCGCGCGCGGGGAGCACGAGTTCGAGTCGCAGATCGCCGCCCTGTGGCAGCTGGCCGACGACCAGGCGCGCATCGACGCGGTCTCCTCGCTGCGAGCATCCCGCCCGGGCGATCCCCGCCTGGTCTACGAGCTCGCCGCCGCCCTCGATGCGGCCGGTCGGGAGCAGGAGGCCATCGACCTCTACCGCGACGCCCTGGCCAGCGGGCTGCGCGAGCCGCACCGGCACCGCGCGCGGATCCAGCTCGCCTCGAGCCTGCGGGTCACCGGGCAGCCCGACCTCGCCCACTCGCTGCTGACCGAGCTCTCGCACGAGCGGCCGGGAAGCGTGGCCATCGAGGCGTTCCGCGCCCTCGCGGCCTTCGACAGCGGCCGCGCCGCCGAGGCGGTCGCCGACCTCGTCGACACGCTCCTGCACCACGCCGGTGACGAGGACAGCCTGAGCTACCAGCGGGCCCTGCACGGGTATGCCGCGCAGCTGCGCGAAGCCTGACCGGACGCGCCTGCGGCTGCAACCGAAGCGGCCCGTCCCCACCGGGTGGGGACGGGCCGCTCGACGTGCTGCCTCAGCTGGCGGGCGCCTCCACCTCGGAGGCCTCGGCGGCTGCCGCCTCGTCGCCGGAGACCTTGGCCTCCACCTGCATCTCCACCGGGTCCAGGTCGGGGTCACCGATGCCGAGGCCGTTGTGGGCGCCGGCCTGGGCGTGCTGGGTCATCTGCTCGAGCTCGCTCAGCACCTCGGCGTGCTGGTCGACGCACAGGACCACGACATCGCCGGGGTTCGCCCGAGCCATGCAGTGACGGACCGCGTCGACCTCGTTGAGGACGGTCTCGACCTGACGGCACCGGATGCCCTCCTTGCCGATCTCGCCCTTGGCGCCCTCGGCGATGAGCGCAGCGGTCTCGCCGGTGGGGCGACCACGCTTGCGTTCGTCCTCGCGCACGACGACGACGTCGAAGTGGCGCGCGGCGATGGCCCCGAGCTCCCGCATGTCGTCGTCGCGGCGGTCGCCGGCGGTCGAGATCATGCCGATGCGCGAGACCTTGCCGAGGTCGGACTGACCGGCCTTCTGCGCGGCATACCCCTCGACGAACTCGCCGAGCACGCGCATGCCGGGGGCGTTGTGGCAGTAGTCGACGAACACGTCGACGTTGTGCACGTTGACGAGGTTCATGCGCCCGGGGGACAGGTAGTAGCTCGTGGTGAAGGTGCGCAGTCCCTGGCGGATCTCGTGCAGCCCGGCGCCGGCAGCGAAGGCTGCGCCGGCCGCGGCCATGGCGTTGGCGACGTTGAACTTCGCGGTGCCGCCGAAAGTGGACGGGAGGAGGTGGGTCCACGCGAGCTGCATCGAACGCCGGCCGTGCTTGATGACGATCATGTCGCCGCGGTCGGTGTGGTCGAGCACGACGGCACGACCGCCACGACGGCAGTAGTCCTCGATGAACTCGCGCACCTTGCTGCCGGGAGGCTGCATGGAGAACCACACGATCCCGCCGGAGCAGCGGCGCCGCATCTTGCGCACCAGGTCGTCGTCGGCGTTGAGCACCGCAAAACCGTTGCGGGGCACCGCTTCCACGATGACGGCCTTGACGTCGGCAAGCTGCTCGAGGGTGTCGATGCCCTTCATGCCCAGGTGGTCCGGGGCGACGTTGGTGACCACGGCCACGTCGTTGCGGTCGTAGCCGAGCCCTTCGCGCAGGATGCCGCCACGAGCGACCTCCATGACCGCGAAGTCGACACGGGGGTTCTGCAGGACCATGCGCGCAGAGCGCGGACCGGACGCGTCGGCCTTGTAGACCAGGCGCTCGTCGATGATGATGCCGTCGGTCGAGGTCATGCCGACCTTGCGACCGATGCCCTTGAAGATGTGGGCGATCATCCGTGACGTGGTCGTCTTGCCGTTGGTGCCGGTGACGGCGACGATCGGCACCCGCGAGGGCGAGCCGGGCGGGAAGAGCAGGTCGACGACCGGCTTGGCGATGAACTGCGGCTCACCGACGGTCGGGTGCGTGTGCATCCGGAACCCCGGGGCGGCGTTGACCTCGCAGATCGCACCCCCGGTCTCGCGCACCGGCGAGGCGATGTCGGGGCAGATGAAGTCGATGCCGGCGACGTCGAGCCCGATCATCCGGGCCGCCTCCTCGGCGATCTCGACGTTGTCCGGGTGGGCGTCGAACGTGCGGTCGACGGAGATGCCGCCGGTCGACATGTTGCCGGTGAGGGCCAGCTTGACCATCTGCCCCTCGGGCGGGACGGCGTCCATCTCGAAGCCCTGGTCGCGCACGAGGGCGACGGCGGCGTCGTCGACCTTGATCCGGGTCAGGACCTTCTCGTGCCCGACTCCGCGGCGAGGATCGGCGTTCGTGGTGTCGACCAGCTCGGCGACCGTGTGGGTGCCGTCACCGATGACGTGGGCCGGCACGCGCTCGGCGATGGCCTGCATCTTGCCGCCGACGATGAGGCAGCGGTAGTCGCGACCCACCACGAGGGACTCGACGATGACGTACCCGCGGCGGGACTCGCCCTCGGCGGTGACGAAGGCCGCCCGCACCTCGTCATCGGACTGCAGGTCGAGGCAGACACCGCGTCCGTGGTTGCCGTCGAGCGGCTTCACGACCACGGGGAACCCGATCCGCCTGGCCGCCGAGACCGCGGCGTCGGCGGTCCGCACCGTCTCCTGCTTGGGCACGGGCAGGCCGGCGGACGCGAGCAGCCGCGTGGTCATGTCCTTGTCGCTGGCGATGTCGACGGCCAGCGCCCCCGTCTTGGACGTCATGGTGGCCCGGATGCGCTGGGCGTGGACACCTTGGCCGAGCTGCACGAACGACTGGCTGTTGAGACGGATGTAGGGGATGTCGCGGGCGACGGCCTCCTCGACGATGGCCCCGGTCGAGGGCCCGAACGCCGAGCGCTGGGCTCGCCGCAGGAACACGTCGAGCTCCTCGGAGAAGTCGAAACCCTCCTCGGCCCGGACGAGGTGGTTGACGAGCCGCACCGCGAGGGTGCCTGCGGCCAGGCCCACGGTCTCGTCGGCGTAGTCGTAGATGACGTTGTAGCGCCCGGGCTGGCCCTTGACGGCGCGGGTCTTTCCGCGACGAAGGTCGTGGCCGGCCTCCTGCTGCAGCTGCAGCGCCACGTGCTCGGCCACGTGACCGACCCAGGTGCCCTCACGCAGGCGCTCGATGAAGCCGCCCTTCACGCCGCGGGAACACGTGTGGTTCTCCAGGCCCGGGAGCATCTGCACGAGGTGGTCGGTGAACCCCTCGATCGTGTCGGTGGGGTAGCCCTCGAGCACCCCGAGGTCGACGACGAGGTGGATGGCGGGGCTGTAGGACCAGATGTTGCCGCCGCGGTAGACGCGGGACTCCACGATGGACAGCTCGGGGGCTGCGGGCCCGGTGGGCGTGGGGCGATCGGCCATGGGATCTCCTAGCGGTCGGGCTGGGGTGGGGCCGGTCAGGCCTTCGCGGAGGCCAGGGCCACCGCGGCGTCCGCGTGCTTCTCGACGAAGTCGACGAGACGCACCTCGGCGAGGTCGAAGGTAGCGCCTGCGGGCAGGGAGTGCACGACTGCACCAGAGACCATGAGGGGGGCGCCCCGGCGCGCGTCAGGGGCGTCGGAGACCGCCTCTCGGCAGTCGAGGACGAACACGGCGCCGGCGCCGTGGACGGTGAAGCCGGACCGGTCCCGGACCTCGATGGCCGTGTCCTCGTCGATCCCGATGCCGATGAGGCTGGGGGAGGCGGCCACCATCGACATCAGGCGGCCGTAGCGCGAGCGCTGGGCGAAGTGCTGGTCGATGATGACGCCCTCGAGGAGCCCGAGGCCGGCGCTGAGCTGGCTGTGCCGCTGACGTGGGGTGATGCCTTCCTCGCCCATCGAGATCATGAACTGGCTCATGATCGATGCGCCGGCCGAGGTGCCACCGACCACGGCCCCGCGGTCGTGCGCACGGTGCAGGGCGTCACCCAGAGGTGTGCCGGGGAACCGCTGGCTGAGCTTGAGCTGGCTGCCGCCGCTCATGAAGACGCCGGTGGCCTCGTCGACGAGGGCGACGAGGGCCTCGTCGTGCGACTCCTGCCGCGACTGGGGGTTGACCACCGAGGGCGCCGGGGCGCCGAGCCGGGTGAAGACCTCGGTGTATGCCTCGGTCACCTCGTCCTGGAAGGAGGACGCGGTCGGGATCAGGACGATCTTGGCCTTGCGGCCACCTGCGAGGCGGACGAAACGTCGTAGGACGGTGGCTTTGCCGACGCGGTCCTCGGCACCACCGATGATGAGGAGGGTCGGTGTCGCTCGACGTTGTGACGGGGGCATCGCACCAGCCTAGGGATCAGGGGTGGGGGATGGCCGGAGCGGGGGTCGGCGTGCCGTCGGCCTCGTCGGCTTCCTCGATCTCCTCGCGGGTGATGCCGAGCAGGTAGAGGACCGCGTCGAGGTAGGGGACGTTCACCGCGGTGTCGGCCTGGTCGCGGACGACGGGCTTGGCGTTGAAGGCCACACCGAGGCCGGCGGCCTCGAGCATGTCGAGGTCGTTGGCGCCGTCGCCGATGGCCACGGTGCGCGACAGGGGCAGGCCCTCCTGCTCCGCGAACCGGCGCAGCGCCGCAGCCTTGGCCGCTCGGTCGACGATCTCTCCGACGACCTTCCCGGTCAGCAGCCCGTCACGGACCTCGAGCCGGTTGGCGTGCGCGTGGTCGATGTCGAGCTCACGGGCGAGCTCCTCGACGATCTCGATGAAGCCGCCTGACACGACGGCGACGGTGAAGCCGAGTCGCTTGAGCGTCCGGACCAGGGTCCGCGCGCCGGGGGTGAACCGCACGGCCCTGCGCACCTCGTCGAGCACGGAGACCGGAAGGCCTTCGAGGGCTGCGACACGCTCGCGCAGGCTCTCGGCGAAGTCGAGCTCGCCCCGCATCGCGGCCTCGGTCACCGCGGCCACCTCGGCGTCCCGCCCCGCGTGGGACGCGAGCAGCTCGATCACCTCGTCCTGGATGAGGGTGGAGTCGACGTCCATGACGACCAGCCTTCGCCCGCGTCGGGCCAGGCCCCCGGCAGCGACGGCGATGTCGAGTCCGTGGAGGCTGGACTCGAGGGCGAGCTCACGCCGGAGCCGGTCCACGTCCGCGCCGGACACGTCGAACTCGACCGTCGTGACCGGATACCGGGAGAGCCTGCGTATGCGGTCGATGTTGGCGCCGTGCGAGGCGATCCGAGCCGTGATGGCGGCGACGCCGCTGGCGCGCAACGGCGCGCCGAGGACCACCACCGCTGCTCGCCCGCTGCGCCGACGACGGGTGTCGCCGGTGCCCTTCTTGATCTTGACCTTGAGGTCGAGACCGTCCCCGACGTCGTAGATCACGGCCCGGAGACGTTCGTCCGACTCCCCGGAGTCCAGGAGCATCGCGAGCGTGAGGTGGCCACGGACGACGACCTGCTCGAGGTCGAGGACCTCGGCGCCGACCGCGGCGATCGCATCGAAGAAGGTGCTCGTGACACCGGGCCGGTCCTCGCCCGAGATGGTCACGAGGAGGGTCTGCGGCATCACGTCGGGCACGCTCGGACGATACCTACCCGTCTCAGCCCTCGACGTGGGAGTCTCGCCATGCGACCAGGTCCCGCAGGGGACCGAGGTCGTAGGACGGGCCGCCGACACCGACGGTGAACAGCCGTGTGCCGATGTCGTAGAGGGCCTGGGCGCCTGCGGCGTAGTCGGCCACGTCCTCGGGGTGGCGACCCGGTTTGGGCGAGACGCCGGCCGAGCGCTCGATCTCCGCAGGGTCGCGCCCGACCTTGGCGCACCACTCGTCGAGCACGGTGTGCTTGTGCGCCACGGTCTCCGGGTCACCGAACCCGTGCCAGATCGAGGCGTGCTCGGCGACGATCTTCAGCGTCTTCTTCTCGCCGCCACCCCCGATGAGGATCGGGATGTCACGGGTGGGCGCGGGGTTGAGCCGGCCCCACCGCTCGCGGATGAGGGGCAGGTCGCGGGCCAGGGCGTCGAGACGACCACCGGCCGTCCCGAACTCGTAGCCGTACTCGTCGTAGTCGCGCTCGAACCAGCCGGACCCGATGCCGAGGATGAGCCGGCCGTTGCTGATGTGGTCGACGGTCCGGGCCATGTCGGCGAGCAGCTGGGGGTTGCGGTAGCTGTTGCACGTGACGAGGGCGCCGATCTCCACCTGCTCGGTGGCCTCGGCCCAGGCGCCGAGCATCGTCCAGCACTCGAAGTGGGCTCCGTCGGCCTCGCCGTACAGCGGGAAGAAGTGGTCCCAGTTGAAGATCACGTCGGCGCCGATCTCCTCGGCCTCGGCGCACGCGCGACGGATCGCGGCGTAGTCGGCGTGCTGGGGCTGGAGCTGGACCCCGACCCGGATGGGCCGTCCGTGGCCGGTCATGCGGTGACCTCCTGGAACTTGGCGACGACGACGAGCCCTGACTCGGTCACCATGAAGCCGCGCTCGCGGTCGTGGTCGTGGTCGACCCCGATGCTCGTGCCCTCGGGGACGATGACGCCCTTGTCGATGATGGCCTTCGTGATGACGCAGTTGCGCCCGACCTCGACGCCGTCGAGGAGCACGCTGTCGTCGATGGTCGTGCCGCTGTGGATGTGGCATCGCGGCGACAGCACCGAGTTGGTCACCGTCGCGCCGGAGATGACGACACCGGGGGAGACCGCCGAGTTGTGCGCCTCGCCGAACTTGCCCATCGCCCCGTGCACGAGCTTGGCCGGGGGGAACGGTCCGTAGTCGGTGTAGATCGGCCAGTCGTAGTTGTAGAGGTTGAAGACCGGGTGGATGGACACGAGGTCCATGTGGGCCTCCCAGTAGGAGTCCATCGTCCCGACGTCGCGCCAGTAGGCCTGGTCGCGCGGCGTCGCGCCCGGGATGACGTTGTCCTTGAAGTCGTAGACGTAGCCGCGACCCTCGTCGACGAACGCCGGGACGATGTCGCCGCCCATGTCGTGCCGGCTGCCCTCGCGCTCGTTGTCGCGGGTGACCGCGTCGATGAGGACGTCGGCGTCGAAGACGTAGTTGCCCATGGAGGCAAGGACCTCGTCGGGGGAGTCGGGCAGGCCCTTGGCGTCGGTGGGCTTCTCGAGGAACGCCCCGATCTTCTTGTGGTCGTCCGCGTCCACCTCGATCACGCCGAACTGGTCGGCGAGCGAGATCGGCTGGCGGATCGCTGCAACCGTCACCCCGGCACCGGTCTCGATGTGCTGCTTGACCATCTGGGAGAAGTCCATGCGGTAGACGTGGTCGGCCCCGACGACCACGACGATGTCGGGCTTCTCGTCGTGGACCAGGTTGAGGCTCTGGAAGATCGCGTTCGCTGAACCGAGGTACCAGTTCTTGTCGATGCGCTGCTGAGCCGGGACGGGGGCGATGTAGTTGCCCAGCATCGTCGACATGCGCCAGGTCTTGGTGACGTGGCGGTCGAGGCTGTGCGACTTGTACTGCGTCAGCACGACGACCTTGAGGTAGCCGCTGTTGACGATGTTGCTGAGCGCGAAGTCGATCAGGCGGTAGATCCCCCCGAACGGCACCGCTGGTTTGGCACGGTCGGCGGTCAGCGGCATCAGCCGCTTTCCCTCACCGCCCGCAAGGACGATGGCGAGGACCTTGGGCATTCCGCGGCGGTACGGCATACGCCGACCCTAGGGAATGGTCGCCCCGGTGGCGAGCCCTGTCCGCAAACACGTTCCGCCACTACGCTCGCGATCGTGAGAGTCGACATCCTGTCCAAGGAGTACCCGCCCAACATCTACGGCGGGGCGGGGGTGCACGTCGCCGAGCTGGTGCGGGCACTGCGTGAGCGCGGCGACATCGACACGAGGGTGCGTGCCTTCGGTGTGCCCGTCGTGGAGGAGGGCACCTCCGGGTATGGCGACCCGCCGGACCTGGATGCTGCGAACCCGGCCGTCAGGACGATGGGCGTCGACATCGCCATGGCCGGTGACTGCGTCGGCGCCGACCTCGTGCACTCCCACACCTGGTACGCGAACTTCGCCGGCCACGTCGCCTCCCTGCTCGGTGGGATGCCGCACGTCGTGACGGCGCACAGCCTCGAGCCCATGCGGCCCTGGAAGGCGGAGCAGCTCGGCGGCGGGTACCGGTTGTCGTCGTTCATGGAACGCACTGCGTTCGAGGGTGCCGACGCCGTGATCGCCGTGAGCGAGGGGATGCGCCAGGACGTGCTGCGCAGCTATCCGGACGTCGATCCCGAGCGGGTCAAGGTGGTTCACAACGGCATCGACTCCGAGCTGTGGAAGCGCAACGTGGACCTCGATGTCGTTCGTCGCCACGGTGTCGACCCCGAGAAGCGGTCCGTCGTCTTCGTCGGGCGCATCACCCGGCAGAAGGGACTGCCCTACCTCCTGCGTGCCGCCGCCCAGCTCCCGCCGGACGTCCAGCTCGTGCTGTGCGCCGGCGCCCCCGACACCCCGGAGATCCTCGCGGAGGTCGAGGCCCTCATGGACAAGCTCAGGGCCACCCGCGACGGTGTCGTGTGGATCGCCGAGATGCTGCCGCGGGCCGAGGTGATCGCCCTGTTGTCGTCGGCGACGGTGTTCGCCTGCCCGTCGATCTACGAGCCCCTCGGCATCGTCAACCTCGAGGCGATGGCCTGCGAGCTCGCGGTCGTCGCGACCGCGACCGGCGGCATCCCCGAGGTGGTCGTCCACGGTGAGACCGGGTGGCTGGTGCCGATCGAGCAGCACCAGGACGGCAGCGGCATCCCGCTCGACCCGCAGAAGTTCGTCGACGACCTCGCCGCCGCCCTCACCGACGCGGTCAGCGACCCCGCGCGCGCCGAGCAGATGGGGCAGGCAGGTCGCCGCCGGGCGGTGGAGTCGTTCTCCTGGGCAAGCATCGGCGAGCAGACCTTGCGCGTCTACGAGGACGTCCTGCACCGCCGAGCCGAGACGGCGAGCTAGCCACGGACCATTCGTGCCGTCGGAGCCACGAATGGTCGCGGTGCAGGGACCAGGACGTGCTTTGGTGGCCTTGGAGCCACGAATGGTCGCGGGTTCGGCTGCTCGTCCCCGAGAGTTCAGGCGGGGCGCCAGCCGGCCAGCACCGCGCACGCGGCGTTCGTGGCATCGGCCAGCGCGTGGTCGGCCGCCCGCTGCAGGCGCATGAGCAACGAGTGCCGTGACGCGGCAGTGGCGGCGTTCAACGCACCGTCACCGGCTGCCAGCGCGACGTCGACGACATGGCCGACCGTCCCCGCCAGGGCGATCACCTGTGCCGCCCGACCCGGCAGCCCTGAGGGCAGGCCCCATCGACCACCGAGAGCAGCGTCAGCGAGCTCGCGTGCCGCCGACGCGGCGAACGGCTGGCCGCCGAGCGCGTCGAGGTGCTCCGTGGCCACCCGCAGCTCCTCGCGCAGGTGCCGCTCGAGCTGCGAGGCCTCGAGGGCCTCGACCCGGTGGCGGGGGACCGGTTCGGAGTCGTATGCCGTCCAGTCGACGCGGGTACCCACGTCCAGGCCGCCGCGCACGTCGTTGCCGAACGAGGAGATCGACGGGACGAGCATCCCGCCGAGCGCCGGGACGAACACGGCCTCACCCCCGGCGGCCGCGGCCCCGAGGGCGTCGGCCGACGCGCGCGGCAGGCCCGCCAGGTCTCCCGGCGCGGGCAGGGAGACGAGGAGCGCCTGCTCGCCGAGCTCGCGCCATACGGTCAGGCGGTCGAGGTCGCCGTCCACGTGGTCGATGTCGGGCAGCGCCCGGCGCACCGCGGCGTCCTGTGGTGCACCCGTGGCCCACGCGTGGGTGATCCACAGCGAAAGGCGCACGGAGGCAGGCAGTTCGGTCACCGGGTCATGCTAAGCCGATAGGGTCCGGTGCCATGAGTGACGTCCTAGAGTTCGCCGGGGTGAGTGTGGTCCGTGGCCAGACGACCCTTCTCGACGACCTCACCTGGGAGGTCGAGGAAGGCCAGCGCTGGGTCGTCCTCGGACCCAACGGCGCCGGGAAGACCACCCTGCTCCAGCTGGCCTCCGGCAGGATGCACCCGACCCGTGGCGTCGCCGGCGTCCTCGGCGAGGTGCTCGGGGCGGTCGACGTGTTCGAGCTCCGGCCGCGCATCGGCCTCGCCTCCGCGGCCCTGGCCGAGCGGATCCCCGGTGACGAGATCGTCCACAACGTCGTCGTGACCGCGTCGTACGGCGTCGTGGGCCGCTGGGGCGAGAGCTACGAGACCTTCGACCACGCCCGTGCCTTCGAGCTGTTGCAGGCGCTCGGCGCCGACCACTTGGCCGACCGCACCTACGGCACGCTCTCCGAGGGTGAGCGCAAGCGCGTCCAGATCGCTCGTGCGCTGATGACCGACCCGGAGCTCATGCTCCTCGACGAGCCTGCCGCCGGGCTCGACCTCGGCGGCCGCGAGGACCTGGTCCGACGACTGGGCGAGCTCGCCGGTGACGTGGACGCCCCGGCCCTGGTCCTGGTGACCCACCACGTCGAGGAGATCCCCCCGAACTTCACTGACGTCCTGCTCCTGCGCGAGGGGCGCATCGTGGCCCAGGGGCCGGTCGAGATCACCCTGACCGAGGCCAACCTGTCGCAGACGTTCGGCATGCCGCTGGAGCTCGAACGCCGCGGTGAGCGCTGGTCGGCGCGGCTCAAGGTCGCCACAGGAACGAGTGCTGCGTCCGATTCGTCATAGAGTCACCGCACACGAGCAGGAGGGGAAGCATGGACGTCTTCGCAGACAACCCGTGGTTGGCGTGGCTGGGGATCGCCTTGGTCCTGGCGGCGATCGAGGTCGCCACCGTCGACTTCGTGTTCCTCATGCTGGCCGGGGGAGCACTGGTGGCCTCGGTCGCCGCAGCCCTGGGGGTGCCGTTCCCGCTACAGGTCGTCATCGCCGTCGCGGTTGCCCTGCTGCTGCTCGCGCTGGTGCGGCCGCTGATCAAGAAGCGTTTCATGGTGGCTGCTGTGAGCAACCAGATCGGTGCGGCTGGCCTCGTCGGCCGCACGGCCCGGGTGCTCCAGACGGTCACCGCCACCGACGGTCGGGTGAAGGTGTCCGGCGCGACGTGGTCGGCCCGCACCGCCCGCGACGGTGCACCGTGCCAACCGGGCCAAGAGGTCCGGGTTCTGTCCATCGAGGGGGCCACCGTGATCGTCACCGGCGACACGGCGGGTCAGACAAAGGAGTAGACGTGAATTTCAGTGCAGGCGTCGTGGTCCTGCTGCTACTGGTGGCGTTCGCGCTTCTCGTGCTCTTCCGCACGGTGCGCATCGTCCCGCAGCAGACCGCGCTGATCATCGAACGACTCGGTCGCTACGCGCGCACGCTCGAGGGGGGCCTGCACATCCTCGTGCCGTTCGTGGACAAGGTGCGTGCCAACGTCGACCTGCGTGAGCAGGTCGTCTCGTTCCCGCCGCAGCCCGTGATCACCTCGGACAACCTCGTCGTCAACATCGACACGGTCATCTACTACTCCGTCATCGACGCCAAGTCGGCGGTCTACGAGATCGCCAACTTCATCCAGGGCATCGAGCAGCTCACCGTCACCACCCTGCGCAACGTCATCGGCTCGCTCGACCTCGAGCAGACGCTCACCAGCCGCGACCAGATCAACGCCCAGCTGCGCGGCGTCCTCGACGAGGCCACCGGCCAGTGGGGCATCCGCGTGAACCGCGTGGAGCTCAAGGCGATCGACCCGCCCATGTCGGTGCAGGAGTCGATGGAGAAGCAGATGAAGGCCGAGCGTGAGCGTCGCGCCCAGATCCTGTATGCCGAGGGCACCAAGCAGTCGGCCATCCTCACCGCCGAGGGTGAGAAGCAGAGCCAGATCCTGCGCGCCGAGGGTTCGGCGCAGGCTCGCATCCTCGAGGCGCAGGGCCAGGCCCGCGCCATCCAGCAGGTGTTCGACGCCATCCACCGCGGCAAGCCCACCCAGAAGCTGCTGGCCTACCAGTACCTCCAGGTGCTGCCGCAGATCGCCCGCGGCGACTCCAACAAGATGTGGATCATCCCGAGCGAGCTCACCGACGCGCTGCGCGGCATCGGTGGGGCGCTGGGCCAGGCGGATGCACCGCGGCCGGACGACGGCAGCGGCGACGGCGAGTGGGTCGACCCCGGCCCACTGCAGGACGCCTTCGACGAGACCATCCTCGAGGACCCCATGCAGGCCCTGGCCGAGGCCCGCGGCCAGGCTGGTCGTGCCAGCCGTGAGGCCACCGAGCACGCCAACCCGGTCCAGCGGGTTCAGCCGCCGATCCCGCCGTCCGCCGACGCGGTCCCCGAGTTCGAGCCGCCCTTGGCACCGTCAGCACCGGTCGACCCGGAGCCGACCCAGCCGACCCCGACCGACTCGGAGCCGGCCCCCACCGGCGCGGAGCCGGCCTCGGTCGAGCCCTCGGCGGACCCGACCGATCCGCAGGCCCCGGAGGGCGGGCCACGACCGCCGGTCGCCTGACCCGGTCGCGCACCCTGTGTGCGGACAGGCACAGCGCATCGCGTGACGACGGGCGCCGCCCCTGGGGACCTAGGGGCGGCGCCCGTCGCTAGGGTGCACGGGTGTCCGTTCTCGAAGCCCTCGGCATCCTGCTCGCAGGTCTCGGTGCCGGCGCCATCAACACCGTCGTGGGCTCTGGCACGCTCATCACGTTCCCCACCCTGCTCTTCTTCGGTTTCCCGCCGGTCGTGGCCAACGTCTCCAACACCGTGGGCCTTGTGGCCGGTGGCATCACCGGAGTGCACGGCTACCGGCACGAGCTCAAGGGTGCCGGGCCCACCCTGAAGCGGCTGGCGCCGGCGTCGTTGGTGGGTGGCGTGATCGGTGCGGTCCTGCTGCTCGTGCTGCCGCCCGAGGCGTTCGCCGCGATCGTGCCGGTCCTCATCGGGATCGGCCTGCTGCTCGTGCTCCTCGGGCCCTGGCTCAGCCGGCGGACGGCGGAACGACGGGCGCGTGCGGCTGGCGCAGAGGTCGCCTGGCACGGTCCGGTGCTCGTCGCCGGCGTGCTCGTCGGGGGGATCTACGGCGGGTACTTCGGCGCAGCCCAGGGGGTGATCCTCATGGGGATGATGAGCGCGCTGACGACGGACCCGATCCAGCGGCTCAACGGGTACAAGAACGTCCTCGCGACGATCGTCAACGCCGTCGCCGCGGTGACCTTCATGGTGGTGGCCCGGGACCAGATCAGCTGGGCCGCAGCAGGACTCATCGCCGTCGGTGCGTTCGCGGGCGGCTGGGTGGGATCGAAGATCGGGCGCAGGATGCCGCCGGCGGTGCTGCGCGGCGTGATCCTCGTCGTGGGCGTCGTCGGGATCGTGAAGATCGTCTGGTTCAGCTGATGGAGTGGACCATGGTCCTGCCGCTCGGGCTGGCCCTGCTCGTCGGCGCGTTCGTCCAGTCCTCCATCGGGTTCGGGATGGCCGTGGTGGCCGCGCCGTTCCTCGTGGTCCTGACCCCCGAGCTGATGCCCGGCGCGTTGCTCGTGACGAGCTTCGCCCTGCCTGTGGTGCAGCTGTCGCACGGCGCGCGCGACATCGCCCGACGCCCACTGGGGTGGGCCCTGGCGGCGCGCCTGGCGTTGACCCCCGTCGGCGTCGCCATCGTCACCCTGCTGTCGGTGAAGTCCATCTCCGTGGTCGTCGGCGTCCTCATCCTGCTCACCGTCGCCGCGTCGGTGTCGGCGCTGGACCTGCGTCCGACGCCCCGCAACGCCGCGCTGGCCGGAGCCGTGGCCGGGGTGGCGGGCACCGCCGCCAGCATCGGCGGCCCCTACCTCGCCCTGGTGCTCCAGCACGAGCGACCAGAACGGCTCCGCGCGACCATGGCTGCGTTCTTCCTCGTCGGCACCTCCATGGCCGTGCTCGGACTCACCCTCGCGGGGGAGTTCACCCGTGAGCAGCTGCTCACCGGCCTCGTCTGGGTGCCCTTCACCGCCCTCGGGTATGCCGCGGCGGCCCCGGCCCGCGCCCGCCTGGACCGCGACCGGTTGCGGCGTGCGGTGCTGGCCTTCTGCGTCGTGGCCGGTGTCAGTGTCATCGTCCGTGCCCTCGTGTCCTAGCCTGCTGGCCGTGCCCACCACCATCACCGAACCCGACGACGAGCGGTTGGCCGACTACGTCTCGCTCACCGACGTGGCCCTGCGGCGGCGCACGGAGCCCGAGCGCGGCCTCTACATCGCCGAGTCGGAGAAGGTCATCCGCCGGGCCCTGGCCGCAGGTCACCGCCCGCGCAGCTACCTCATGGCGCAGCGCTGGCTCACCGACCTCGCCGACGTGGTCGAGCAAGCCGAGGCAGACGGGGTCCCGGTGTTCGTCGGCGAGCACGACGTGATCGAGAAGCTCACGGGGTTCCACCTGCACCGCGGGGCACTGGCCTCGATGCAGCGGCCCGTGCTGCCGACCGTGGCCGAGGTCGTCCGCGACGCGCGTCGGGTGGTGGTGCTCGAGGACATCGTCGACCACACCAACGTGGGAGCCGTCTTCAGGAGCGCTGCCGCGCTCGGTGTCGATGCCGTCCTGGTGACGCCCAGGTGCGCGGATCCGTTGTACCGCAGGGCGATCCGCGTCTCGATGGGCACCGTCTTCCAGGTCCCCTGGACGCGCATCGATCCGTGGCCGGCCGCGATCGACGAGCTTCGTGGGCTGGGTTTCACCGTGGCCACGCTCGCGCTGGCCGATGACGCCGTCAGCCTCGACGACCTCGCTGCCGACCCACCCGAGCGCCTGGCGCTGGTGCTGGGCACCGAGGGCGACGGCCTGTCGCGCCACACCCTCGAGGCCGCCGACCTGACCGTCACGATCCCGATGGCCGGGGGAGTGGACTCCCTCAACGTGGCTGCGGCGGGCGCAGTGGCCGCCTGGGCCCTGCGCCCGCCGCAGCGGGACGTGCGCTGACTCGTCCTTACTTGGTCGAGTCGTTGTAGGTCTTGATCTGCGGCTGGACCGACGTGGCCGCCTTGGTCATGGCCTGCTGCGGGTCGGTGCCGTTGAGCGCGGCCTCGAGGCCGTCCTCGGAGGCCTTGCGGGCCTGCGGCATGACGCCCAGGAGGCAACCCTGGGTGGCCTTGCTCAGCTGGGTGGACTCGAGCTGCTTGACGGCGACGTCGAACAGCGGGTTGTCCTTGCGGTAGGCCACGTCCTGAGGGTCGTCGAGCGCACCCTTGCTGATCGGGAAGTAGCCCGTGCCGGTGTGCCAGGTCGCCTGGACCTTGGGGTCCGCCAGGTACTTCACGAACTGCCAGGCCGCTTCCTTGTTGGCGTCCTTGTGGTTGACGCCGTCGATCCACAGGGAGGCGCCACCGATGATCGGGCCACCGGTGGTGCCGGCCGTGATGTGCGGGTATGCCGCCGCGCCGAGCTCCCAGCCGCCCTGCTTCGCCGCGTCGGTGTAGCCGCCGAGCTGGCCGGTCGACTCGAGGTTGATAGCGAGCTGCCCGGACTTGAAGGCAGCCTGGGCGGCCTTGGTGTCACGCCCGGTGTTGGCGGCGAGGCCGTCCTTGACCATCTTCTGCCACCAGGTGACGACCTTGACGCTCTCGGGGGAGTCGAAGGCCACCTTGGTGGCCTTACCGTCGCGCCCGTTGCCCTGGTCGCAGTACTCCTTGCCGTCGGTGGCGATGAACTGCTCGAGCAGCCAGCCGTAGATGGCCGCGCCGAAGCCGTAGTCGGCCGGGCCGCCGTTCTTCTTCGACAGCTTCTCGGCGGCGGCGCGCAGCGAGTCGAGGTCCTGGGGCGGCTTCGCCGGGTCGAGGCCGGCCTTCTTGAAGAGGGTCTTGTTGTAGTAGAGCACCGGCATCGAGGTGTTGAACGGCATCGAGCTGAGCTTGTCGTCGATCGAGTAGTAGCCGGTGATGTTCGGCTGCAGGTCGCTGACATCGAGCTTGTCGCGGTCGATGAACGCCTGCATCGGCACCGTCTGCTTGGCATCGATCATGAAGCGGGTGCCGATGTCGTAGGTCTGGATGACGTCCGGTGTCGACTTGCTCTGGATCGCGGCCTTGTACTTGGTGATCGCGTCGTCGTACTTGCCGGCATAGGTCGCCTTGACCTGGATCTTGCCCTTGTTGGCGGTGTTGAAGTCGTTGACGAGCTTGGTCAGCACCTCCGCGTTCTTGCCGTCCATGGCGTGCCAGAACGACACCGTCGTCACCCCGCCTGCCTTGCTGAGGGCATCCGCGGCGGGAGCCGCGACCCCGCCCTCGGAGTCGCCCCCTCCTCCGCCGCACCCGGCGAGGACCATTGACACGGCAGCGATCCCGGCGGGCACGGCATACCGAAGTCCCCTCCACCGTCCCGTGGTTGTCTTCGTTGTCAACACGTCTCGTGCTCCTTTGCGCATCACTTGACCGCACCCGTGGTGAGCCCACGGACGATGAACCGCTGCCCGAAGATGACGAGCAGCAAGGTGGGGAAGAGGGCGAGCATCACCCCGGCCAGGACCATGCCCGGGGTGTCACCGTCGGAGGACTGGAGCTGGCTGATCCCGATCTGGATCGTCTGGTGCCGGGGGTCCTCGGTCGCCAGCAGCGGCCAGAAGTACATGTTCCAGGCCGACAGCGCCGACCAGATGCCCAGCGCAGCCAGGCTCGGACGGGACAGGGGCACGAGGATCGAGAACAGGAACCGGAAGTGGCCCGCGCCGTCGACCCTGGCCGCGTCACGCAGCTCCATGGGGAAGGACAGGAAGGACTGGCGCAGCAGGAACGTGCCGAAGCCCGTCGCGAGGAACGGCAGCGTCAGGCCGGCGATGGTGTCCTTGAGGCCCAGGCTGGAGATCAGCAGGTAGTTCGGGATGATGATCGACTCGAAGGGGATCATCATCGTCGACAGGAACACCGCGAACCAGAACCCGCGCCAGCGCAACGGGAGGAAGACGAACGCGTAGGCCGCGAGGATGCTCGTCACCAGCTGGCCGACCATGATCCCGAGGGTCTGGCCGACGCTCGTCAGGTACTGGCTGCCGAGCGGGATGATGTCGAGCGCGTTGCCGTAGTTCTCCGGGAAGATGCCGTGCTCGGGCCACAGCGCGGGCGGGAAGCTGTTGGTGTCGCGCTCTCCCATGAAGGAGCCGACGAGCCCGTAGTAGACCGGGAAGAGCACCACGAGGAACATCACGGTGAGCAGGACGTAGGTCAGCACCGTGCCCCTGCGACGAGACCTCATCGGTAGAACACCCGCCGCTCGAGCACGCCGAACTGCACCGCGGTGATGACCAGGACGATGAGCAGCAGCACCATGGCCTGCGCCGAGGCGTAGCCGTAGTTGGAGTTGTTGTTGGCGAAGGCCTGCTCGTAGATGGAGTAGACCAGCGTCGTCGTGCGCCCCTCAGGGCCACCGACGGTGAGGATGCGGATCTGGCCGAAGCTCTGCAGCGAGTGGATCGTGCCGACGACGACGAGGAAGAACAGCTGCGGCGTGATGAGCGGCATGATGATCGACCGCTGCAGCCGCAGGCCGGACGCGCCGTCGAGACGGGCGGCCTCGAGCACGTCCTCCGGCAGGGCTCCGAGCCCGGCCGAGAGCACGAGCAGGTTGTAGCCGATCTGCATCCACACGGTGGCGCCCGAGACCGACCAGAGGGCCAGGTCGGGGTTGGTGAGCCAGTGGACCTTCCCGATGCCGAACTGGGACAGGATCCCGTTGAGCACCCCCGAGGCAGGGTTGAACAGGACCCCGAAGATCACCGACGCCGTGGCGACGGAGAAGGCGAACGGCAGCGCGAACGCCGTGCGGAAGAAGCGCACCCCCCGGATCCGCGACTGGAGCAGCAGGGCGAGGAACAAGGCGATGGCGATGCTCGGCACGACCGTGAGGATCGTGAAGGCCAACGTCACCCACAGCACGGTGAGGAACTCCGGGTCGGAGAACAGCCGCGTGTAGTTGACCAGGCCCACGAACCCGTTGGCGTTGCCGAGGATGTCGGTGCCCTGCACGGACAGCAGGACCGACTTGACCAGGGGCCAGAAGATGAAGACACCGAAGACGACCAGGGCGGGAAGCAGGTAGGCGATGCCGACCAGTGCTTCCTTGCGTCTGGTCGCCCCGGCGCCGGTGGCGGGAACGCTCATGCCGTGACCCTATAAGCCCGCTACGTGGTTGTTACCCACCGTATGGCGTGTTTACGGGGCTTTTGTCCCCCCGGTCGGGTTACTGACCAACGACGACGGCCCCCACCGCGACCGTGGACGGTGCGGTGGAGGCCGGTGCTGTTCAGGCGGTGGGGTCAGCCGTTCTTGTACGTGGCCGAGATGACGCCGCGCGCCAGGGTGTGGAAGCCCGTGTTGAATGCCGCCACCGCCGGAGTCACCGAGTCGTCGATGCCGAGGTCGTCGGTGTCCAGGGCGCTCACGGCGAACAGGTAGCGGTGGGCCCGGTCGCCCTCGGGCGGAGCGGCTCCACCGAACGCCTTGGTGCCGTAGTCGGTGGCCACGTGGAAGGCACCTTGGGGCAGTGCGCCGCCGCCCTCGGCGCCGGCACCTTCGGCGAGCTCGGTGACGTCGGCGGGGATGCCGACGACGACCCAGTGCCAGAAGCCCGACGGGGTCGGGGCGTCGGGGTCGAAGCACGTGACGACATACGACTTGGTGCCCTCGGGGGCACCGCTCCAGGACAGCTGAGGGGAGGTGTTGCCGCCGCTGAAGCCCCAGTCGTCGAAGACGTGGGCATCGGGCAGCGTGCCGCCGTCCTCGAAGGAGCTGCTGCGGACGGTGAGGGCGGGCACCTCGGGGAGCAGGTCGTAGGGGTTGGGGGCCAGTGGCCGGTCGAGAGTCATGAACCGAACCTAACCCGCGTCAGGCGGCCCAACCACTCAGCCGACGAGACGCTCCACGAGGGCGGCCAGCGAGGCCGCCGGGTCCTCGGTCAGGCCGCCGTGGATCGGACCGGGCTGCACCACCGTGCTTCGAGGGGCGCTGAGCCAGCCGAACCGTCGTCCGAGCCCACCCAGGGTGGGCAGCCCGCCGCCGGTGACGCCACGGCACACCTGGCAGACGGTCTCCAGGGTGTCGGCGACGGCCTGGACGTCCACCTCGGGGAAGAGGGTGCGCAACCGGTCCTCGTCGACGCGGTAGGACGCCTCGAGGAAGTCGGCCCCCTGGGAGTAGAGGATGACCCCGACGTTGACGAACTCCTCGCGCTCGACGCGGGGGACGCACCGCAGGGTGACGTACTGGTAGCCGTGGCGGGGTCCGCCGTTCCCCGTCATCGTGCGCCACCGGGCAGCCACGCAGCGGGGTTGGCCGCACGTGCCTGGAGGTGCTCGCGGTAGGCCACGCGCACGGCCGCTGGTGACTCCAGGCCGGGAGCCGGTTCGAGCCACTCGTCGGGCACGAGGGCCGTCACCGAGTCGATCAGGTCCGCGGTGAGCAGGGGAGCGAGCCGCTCGTGCGCCGCCGCGGGGTCGGCGGCCACGTCACGCAGCACGTGGGTGCTCGCGTCGAACCCCTGCGCGGCGAAGCGGGCCGCGTCGGCGCCTCGACCCGGCCAGCCGTGGTGGAAGTACAGCGCCGCGCCGTGGTCGATGAGCCACGGCTTGCGGTGCCAGACCAGCAGGTTGGGGTTGCTCCAGGTCCGGTCGACGTTCGCGGTGAACGCGTCGAGCCAGAGCACGTCGGCCGCGACCTCCGGCGTCGGTGGCCGCGACCCGTCGTACCCGAACGAGCCGGGCAGGAAGTCGATGCCGAGGTTGAGCCCGAGGCTCGCGGTGAGCAGGTCCTGGACCTCCTCGTCCGCCTCGTACTTCGCGATGGGCGACTGCAGGTCGACCACCGTGAGCCGCGGGACGTCCAGGCCGAGGGCCCGGGCCAGCTCGCCGACGAGGACCTCGGCGACGAGCACCTTGAGCCCCTGGCCGGCGCCGCGGAACTTCAGCACGTAGGTGCCGAGGTCGTCGGCCTCGATGATGCCGGGAAGTGACCCGCCCTCCTTGAGGGGGGTCACGTACCGGGTCGCCGTGATCTGCTCGAGCACGGGCGCCAGCCTAGGGGGCGGGGGAGTGCTGCCGGGTCAGGCGTCCCCGACGGTGACGGCCTCGGCCTCGAGGTCGCGCTCCTCGGTGGTGCGCTCGGCCATGGTGTGGCCGTGCTCCTTGTCGGTCGCCTGCACCTCACGGCGGGCGGTGAGCAGGACCAGGACGGCGAGGACGACGGCCCCGGAGCCCACCCAGAAGGGGATGTGCACCGAGCGCTCACCGAGCTTGCCGGCGAGGTATGGCGCGATGGCGCCTCCGCCGAACCGCACGAAGCTGTAGGCCGCGGAGGCGACCCCGCGCTCGACCGGCGAGACCTTCATGACCGTCTCGGTGATCAGGGTGTTGTTGATGCCGAGGAACGCACCGCTGAGGATGACGCCCACGACCAGGACCGGCTTGTGCTCGGTGCCGATCGCCATGGCGGCGAGGATGACCGCGAAGCCGAGCAGCGCTCCGACGATGCCGGGCAGGGTGCCGAAGCGACGCTGCAGCCGCGGCGCGACGACGACCGAGGTGAAGGCCAGCAGCAGGCCCCAGCCGAAGAAGACCAGGCCGACGTCGTGGGCGCCCATCGCCAGCGGGAACGGCGTGAAGGCCAGCAGCGTGAAGAAGCCGAAGTTGTAGAGCAGTGCCGTGATCCCGACGGTGAGCAGTCCTCGGTGGGACAGGGCACGCAGGGGTGCGGCGAGGCTGGTGCCACCGCCGGTGGGCCTGGTCGCCGGCAGGGTGGTGATGATGCCGATGAAGGCGATCGCCATGAGGGCGGAGACGCCCCAGAAGGGCCAGCGCCACGAGTGACCACCGAGCCAGCCGCCGAGAAGCGGACCGGTCGCGATGCCGACACCCAGCGCGGCTTCGTACAAGATGATCGCCTGGCCGACCGAGCCACGGGCGGCCCGGACGATGGTGGCCAGGGCGGTCGCGATGAACAGGGCGTTGCCGAGGCCCCAGACGGCACGGAAGGCGACGATCCCGCCCACGGAGTCCTGGGCGCCGGCGAGACCGGCACCCACGATGATCACCAGCAGTCCGACGAGCAGGGTGCGCTTGGCCCCGACCCGGCTGGAGACCCAGCCGGTGCCGAGCATGGCGACCCCCATCACGGCCATGTAGCTGGTGAACAGGAGCGAGACCTGTGAGGCGCTGGCCCCGAGGTCGTCGGCGATGGGCTTGAGGATGGGGTCGACGAGGCCGATGCCCATGAAGGCGATGACACAGGCGAAGGCGACGGACCAGACGGTCCTGGGTTGGCGCCACATGAGGGCTAGACGTCCTTTCGGGTGGGGTTGCTGGTCGTGGGGGCGGCCCGCAGGAGCAGGTCGTCCAGGGCGACGACGGCATCGCGCAGGCGCGCGACGTCGGCGTCGTCGAGGGTGGTGAGGATGGGGGAGAGGACCGCGGCTCGGGCCCGGCGGATCTCTTCGAGCGCGTCGCGACCGGCGGGCGTCAGCGACAACAGGCTCGCCCGCGCGTCGCCCGGGTCGGGTACGCGCTGGGCCCAGCCCTGGGACTCCAGCCGCTGGAGGGCGGTGGACATCGTCGGCTGGCTGCAGTGGTCGGCCTCGGCGAGGGTGCTGACGCGCGCTGGTCCGAGCTCGTCGAGCAGGGCGAGGAGCCGGGCCTGGGCGTAGGACACGTCGAAGGCGGCCAGTCGCGAGGCCCAGCGGGACAGCCGGGCGGCTGAGCGCAAGAGGTCGTTGGCGACCGTCTCCCTGGGGTTCATGGTCTCCACTTTACATAGGTGACCTATATAAACCAATCCGGGGCCGGGTTGACCGCGAATGACGGCCAGGACGCGCAGGGCTCCCCATCCGATCCTGCGCCCGGACGGACCACCGATCATCGATCACCGACCGCAGCAGGAGGCACCCCAATGAAGTCACTTCGCATCGGCGAGCTCGCCCCGCAGTTCGACCTCCCCGACCAGACCGGGACGCAGCGCAGCCTCACCAGCCTTCTCGAGGAGGGCAGTGTCGTGCTCTTCTTCTATCCGGCAGCGCTCAGCGGCGGCTGCACCAAGGAGGCCTGCCACTTCCGCAACCTGCAGGCCGACTTCGCCGCGGTGGGTGCCCAGCCTGTCGGGATCAGCATGGACACCGTCGACGCGCAGGCGCAGTTCGACGGCAAGGAGTCGCTCGGCATGCCGCTGCTCTCCGACGCCGACGGCGCCGTGGCGACCGCCTTCGGGGTGCGCCGCAAGTACATCACCCCGGTGAAGCGCGCGACCTTCGTCATCGCCCCGGACCGCCGGATCGTCGAGGTGATCGAGTCCGAGTGGAACATGGAGAAGCACGCCGACATCGCGCTCCAGGTGCTCGGGGCCGCGGTCAAGCGCTGAGGACGCTTCCCGGCGGCTCAGCCGCTCAGCGAGCGCACGGTGTCGACCGTGTCAGCCTCGGCGGCGGTCTTGTCGTCGCGGTAGCGGATGACGCGGGCGAACCTCAGGGCCATCCCGCCGGGGTAGCGCGAGGACGTCTGGATGCCGTCGAACGCGATCTCGACGACCTGCTCCGGGCGGACGTGCACGACGTGGCCCCTGCGGCTGGTCTCCAGCTCGAGGAACCGTGCCGTCTGCCAGGTCAGGGTCTCGTCGGTCATCCCCTTGAACGTCTTGCCGAGCATGACGAACCCGCCGGTCTCGGGGTCACGCGCGCCGAGGTGGATGTTGGACAGCCAGCCCTCGCGGCGTCCGCTGCCCCACTCGACCGCCAGCACCACGAGGTCGAGGGTGTGCCGCGGCTTGACCTTGACCCACCCGGCACCGCGCCGGCCGGCGGCATACGGGGCGGACGGCGACTTCACCACGACGCCCTCATGGCCGTCGGTGACGAGTCGGTGGAAGAACTCGGCAGCCTCGGTCGCCGAGGGCGCCAGGGTGCGGGGCACCTGCCACCGCTGCGGAACGAGCTCCGCGAGCCGTGCGAACCGTTCGGTCGCGGGCAGGTCGAGCAGGTCCTGGCCGTCGACGTGCAGCAGGTCGAAGAAGTAGGGCGTGACGGGGACCGCCGCCCGCAGCTCGTCGACGCCGGTGCTGCTCATCGTGCGCGATGCCGTCTGCTGGAACGGCCGCGGACGGCCGGCGTCGTCGAGGGCGATGGCCTCGCCGTCGATCACCAGGCGGTGGGCGGGGAGGGCGAGCACGGCCTCGACGACCTCCGGGAGGCGCTCGGTGATGTCGTCGAGGGACCGGGTGAACAGCCGCACGTCCTCGCCGTCGCGGTGCGCCTGCAACCGGATGCCGTCGAGCTTGCCGTCGACGAACACCCCGTCGTCGCCTGGGACGACCTGGTCCCACGCCGCGGCGACGTCGGGGGCGGAGGCAGCCAACATGGGTCGCACCGGGCGGCCGACCTCGAGACCGATCGTGGCCAGGGCTCCGCCTCCACCGGCCAGTGCTGCTTCGGCCACCGGCCCGGCGTACCCGGCCAGCATCACCGCCCGCCGCACCTCGGCCTCCGGCACCTCGGAGGCCACGGCGATCGCCGCCAGCATGACGCCGTCGAGCGCGCCCTGGCGGACCTGCCCGGTCACCAGCGCGCGGAGGTAGACCTGCTCGTCCTGGGTGAGTCGCTCGAACAACGCGACCACGGCGGCTGCCCGGGTGGCCGCCGACCCGCTCCCTGACACGGCACCGATCGAGGTCAGCGCCTCGTCCACCTCAGCGACGGTCACCGACGGCTCGGCGGCGGGCTCGGGCAGGGTGGCCAGGCCTCGCCAGCTCACGCCGATGCGACGCTGGGGCAGGACGCCGGACAGGTACGCGGCCACCGTGGCTGCATCCTGCGGCCCGGCGGCCCGCAACGCGTCGGCGACCGCAGCGGTCTTGGCCAGCCTCGAGCGAGTGGCGGAGGCGGCTTGGGAGGCGGCGACGACATCGGCGAGCAGCACCACCCGAACCTAGCCGCCGGCGCCGACAACCGCGCCCCGTCGAGGGATCGACGGGGCGCGGTGGTGCTTTGTGTGGCCGACGGTCAACCGGCGAGCACGTCCTCGAGGGCGACCGAGTCGAACCCGTGCGCCTCCGCGACCGGCGCGTAGGTGACGTGGCCGTCGTGGGTGTTGAGGCCGAGCGCGAGCGGACGGTTCGCGGCCAGCGCCGGGCGCCACCCCTGGTCGGCGAGCTGGACGGCATACGGGAGGGTCACGTTGGTCAGGGCGTAGGTGCTGGTGTGCGGCACCGCACCCGGCATGTTGGCGACGCAGTAGAACACCGAGTTGTGCACCTCGTAGGTGGGGTCGGCGTGGGTCGTCGGCCGGGAGTCCTCGAAACAGCCGCCCTGGTCGATGGAGATGTCGACGAGCACCGAGCCCGGCTTCATCCGCGAGACCTGCTCGTTGGTGACGAGCTTGGGGGCCTTGGCTCCGGGCACGAGCACCGCTCCGATGACGAGGTCGGCGTCGGAGATCGCGCGCTCCACCTCGTAGGCGTTCGAGGCGACCGTCTGGCAGTGGCCCTGATAGATCGCGTCGGCGTGCCGCAGCTTGCTGATGTCGCGGTCGAGGAGGAGGACCTCCGCCTGCATGCCGAGGGCGATGGCGGCGGCGTTCATGCCGGAGACGCCGGCGCCGATGACGACCACCTTCGCGGCATACACCCCGCTCACGCCGCCCATGAGGACGCCGCGGCCGCCCTGGGCGCGCATCAGGGTCTGGGCGCCCACCTGCGGGGCGAGGCGGCCGGCGACCTCGGACATCGGGGCCAGCAGCGGCAGCGAGCGGTCGGGCAGCTCGACGGTCTCGTAGGCGATGCCGGTCACCTTGCGCTTGACGAGCTCTTCGGTGAGGGGCCGGTCGGCGGCGAGGTGGAGGTAGGTGAAGAGGGTCTGCCCCTCGCGCATCCGGTGGTACTCCGCCTCGATGGGTTCCTTGACCTTGAGGATCAGGTCACCCGTGCCCCAGACGTCGTCGGCGGAGTCCAGGATCGTGGCCCCGGCGGCGACGTAGTCCTCGTCGAGGATGGAGGAGCCGACGCCGGCGTCCTTCTCGACGTACACCTCGTGGCCGTGGACGGCGAGCTCGTGCACCCCCGACGGAGTGATGGCGACGCGGTACTCGTGGTTCTTGACCTCGCGGGGGATCCCGACCTTCATGTGACGCTCCTCCATCGTGGGGTGGTCCTCGAACAATGGCGGAGATGGCGCGTGCTGCCAACCTGCCGATGGAGGAGCGTGCTCACGGGAAGCGTGCTGGGCGCCCCGACGGGGGCGGCGGGGTCAGGGAGCGACGGCCGCGGAGTGGTTGAGCGCGCCGATGAGGGCGACCCGCCACGGGGTGACGTCGCGGCTCGTGCGGCAGGAGGCGCCGCCGCAGGAGCAGGCCCACGCCCAGCCGCCCTGGCTGGATCGCTGGACGCGAGGATGGTGGAGAGCTGAGGACCGGTGGGCCGTGCGGTTGTTCACCCTTCGAAGGTAGAACCGTGCGTGCACACCCACGGCGCGCCGCGCCGCAGGTCGGCCGGCCTCACGAGGCATCTCGACCGAACGGACGAGGCAGGTATGGGGCGTTGTCACCACGGGGGCCCGAGCCGTCACCACGGTGGCCCGAGCCCGGACCCAGCCCGCGCGGGCCCGGACCCAGCCCGAACCGAGCCCGAACCGAGCCCGCGCGGGCCCTCGTTTTCCTTGGGACCGAGGCGGTTTGGGAGTTGTGGCTGCTGACGTGTATCGTTCCGGGTCGCAGCAGGCGCTCCTCGTGAGTGCGTGTGAAACACCTTGTCCGGGTGGCGGAATGGCAGACGCGCTAGCTTGAGGTGCTAGTGCCCTTTATCGGGCGTGGGGGTTCAAGTCCCCCTCCGGACACCAGTGACGAAGGACCCCGACAGATGCCTGTCGGGGTCCTTCGTCGTTCTCCCTCGGCCGCCTAGGGTGGACGACATGAGCGACGCCACCAGCCCTGACCGCACTGTCGAAGGACCCGTCGACGAGGTGGTGCGGATCTGTCGGGACCTCATCCGGATCGACAGCACCAACTACGGCGACGGCAGCGGACCGGGGGAGCGCGAGGCCGCCGACTACGTCGTCGCCCAGCTGCGCGAGGTCGGCCTCGAGCCGACCGTCGTCGAGAGCGACCCGGGCCGCACCAGCGTCATCGTGCGGATCGAGGGGCAGGACCGCGGTCGGCCTGCCCTGTGCATCCACGGCCACCTCGACGTGGTGCCCGCGAACGCCGCCGACTGGCAGGTCGACCCGCTGAGTGCCGAGCTGCGTGACGGCTGCGTCTGGGGCCGCGGCGCGGTCGACATGAAGGACATGGACGCCATGATCCTGGCCAACATCCGTGACCTCGCGCGCCGCGGCGCCAAGCCCCCGCGCGACGTCGTGTTCGCCTTCTTCGCCGACGAGGAGGCCGGAGGCGTCAAGGGCTCGCACCACGTCGTCAAGACCCGTCCCGAGCTGTTCGACGGCGTCAGCGAGGCCGTCAGCGAGGTGGGCGGCTACAGCGTGACCGTGCCGACCAAGGACGGCGAGCAGACCCGCGCCTACCTCGTGCAGACCGCCGAGAAGGGCATCCTCTGGCTGCGGCTCGTGGCCACCGGTCGCGCCGGCCACGGCTCGGTCCCGAACCCCGACAACGCGATCGTGCACCTCGCCGAGGCGATCAGCCGGATCAACGCCCACAAGTGGCCGCGCGAGTACATCGCCTCCGTGCGCGAGCTGCTCGACGGGCTCAGCGACCTCACCGGCACGAGCTACTCCGACGAGGAGCTCGACGAGCTGCTCGAGCACCTCGGTGGGGCCCAGGGGTTCGTCCGCGGCACCCTGCAGGACACCGCCAACTTCACCATGACCGACGCCGGCTACAAGCACAACGTCATCCCGCAGAGCGCCAGCGCGGCTCTCGACTGCCGGTTCCTGCCCGGGCACGACGACGCGCTGCTCGACACCATCCGCGAGCTCGCCGGCGACAAGGTCGAGGTGCAGGTCGTCCACCGCGACATCGCCCTCGACGCGCCGTTCGAAGGTCCCCTCGTCGAGGCCATGACGGCCGCCCTGCTCGCAGAGGACCCCGGCGCCCAGGTGCTGCCCTACTGCCTGTCCGGCGGCACCGACAACAAGGCGCTGAGCACCCTCGGCATCACCGGGTACGGCTTCGCCCCCCTGCAGCTGCCGGCCGACCTCGACTTCGCGCCGATGTTCCACGGCATCGACGAGCGGGTGCCGGTGTCGGCCCTCGAGTTCGGCGCCAAGGTGCTCCAGCGCTTCATCGCCACCTGCTGAGGGTCGGTATGGCGCGGGGCCTGCTCCGCGCCATACCCGGGCATCCCGACGGGTTTGCTACTCACCCGTAGCCTTCGCGCTCCTCCGTCGTTGACCGGACACAGACCACCGCCCTGTCCGGCAAAGGAGCCACCATGACCCGGCGTCGCCCGCACCCGTTCGCCCTTCGCTCGGCCGCTGCCCTCGGCGTCGCCGTGGCGCTCTCGGGACTGACGGCTCCGATGTCGCACGCCCTCGGCCTGCCCCAGCCGGTGAGCACCGCCGTCGGTGGGGTGACCTCGACCGTCAAGGGCGCCACCGGGGGTCTCGGCCTGCCTGTCCCGGGTGTGGGCACGGGCTCGTCCTCTGGCTCCGCCACATCCTCCGGTCACCCGTCGTCCACGACGACCTCGGGCACCCACGCCTCCGCCCCGTCCACGTCCTCCTCGTCGGGCGCTCCGGCCAAGGGCGCCGGCGGGTCGAAGGCCACCGGGAGCCAGGCACCGGCGACCGGCGCGGTCGTCGACTCGCCCGCGGCCACCGTGTGCCTCATCCCCACCGGGACGTCATCACCGGCCGTCGAGGTGGACCTCAAGGCGGCGGGTGTCGACCTCTCCTCGCCCCTGGTCAAGCAGTTCCCGCAGGCCTTCGCACCGTGTCCCAAGGGCGCGGTGCCGGCTGGTGACCACGTCGTGTCCGTCGACGCCGCCATCAAGGGCCTCCTCGGGGCGTGCGTCCGCGTGACCCGCCAGGTCGTGCCGGTCCAGACCACCCTGGTGGTGCTCGACCGCGACCTCATCAAGGAGCTCACCTCGGCGGGCGTCCCGCTGGAGCGCCTCGTCGTCGCGTGCCCGCGTGGCGCGACGGGGGCGCCGGCCGGTCATGTCCCGTCCTCGTCCACCAGCGCTCACCCCGGGACGACGAACCACACCGGCGCCGGCTCGGCGCTGCCCGCGAGCCTCGCGTTCACCGGTGCCGACTCCGTGCCGCTGGCCCTGCTGGGCGCCGGTCTGCTCTGGCTGGGAGTCCTGCTGACGCGCGGTGCCCGGGCCGCCCTCAGTACGGGCGGGGCGCGCGGATGATCTTGCGCCGCAGCCAGGTCCGCTGCAGGCCGCCGAGGTAGATCCGGGTCCGGTGCAGCTCCCAGTGGCCGTATTCCGCGTGCTCCACGAGGGCACGGCGGATGTCCGATCGGGAATCTCCTCGCGTGAAGCTCACCACGCGGTACTCGTACTCAACCATCGACGCCATTGTCACCCAGAACCCGCTACGGTCGGCACATGACCGCTGACCCGCGTGGCGCGCTGGCCGACCTCGTCGCCGCTTTCGAGCGGCACTTGGAGGCCTCGGCCTCCAAGCGTGGGGAGGACGACCCCACGGTGATCGCTTCGTACGACGACCTGGCCGACGCGTTCGCCGCCTACGACGACGCGCTGCTGCAGGCGTACGGCGAGATGACCCCGCTGGACATCTACGACGGTGACGACGAGGACGACGAGGAGCTCGACGACCACTCCGACGAGGACGGCGACGGCGCGGTCTACTCCGGCCTCGACGACGCCGACTACGACTCGGACGATGACGACTCGGACGATGACGACGCCGACGAAGACGACCCCGAGGACGAGGACGCGGACGACGTCAAGGTCGACCACCGGCGTTGAGGTCGACCCCAGCGCGCGGCTGACGCAGGCGACTGGGAGCCTGCGCAAGGGCTCCCTCAGTCGGAGACCTCGTCCAGCGCTGCGACGAGCTCCGGCGGGAGCTCGAGCTGCTCGCTGGCCAAGGAGGTGCGCAGCTGCGCCGTCGTGCGCGCCCCGACCACAGGACTGACCACACCCGGCCGATCGCGCACCCAGGCGATCGCCACCTCGGTGGGAGTGACCTCCAGGCCCTTGGCCGCGATGGCCAGGGCCTCGACGATCCCGGTGCTGCGGTCGTCGAGGTAGCGCGCCGTGAAGCGCGGGAAGTCGCGGGAGGCGGCCCTGGAGTCGGCCGGGATGCCGTGGCGGTACTTGCCGGTGAGCACCCCGCGACCCAGCGGTGACCACGGCAGGACGCCGAACCCCAGCGCCTGGGCCGCGTCCAACAGGTCGGGCTCGGGGGAGCGGTTGACGAGGGAGTACTCGACCTCGTTGGCCACCAACGGAACTCGCGCCTGCTCCAGCAGGGAGAACGCCCTGGCGCTCTGCCAGCCACTGAAGTTGGACACGCCGACGTACCGGGCGCGGCCCGTGGCCACCGCCCACTCCAGCGCCGACAACGTCTCGGTGAGCGGCGCTTCGTCGGACCAGGTGTGCACCAGCCAGAGGTCGACGTGGTCGGTGCCGAGCCGCTCCAGCGAGGTGTCGAGCTGGCTCAGCAGGCTGTGCCGTGAGGTGTCGACCACGCGCTGGCCAGAGCGGCGTGAGATCCCGGACTTGGTGCAGATGACGAGGTCCTCACGGTCCACGACGTCCTCGACCAGGCGGCCGATGATCTCCTCGGACGCACCGTCGGAGTAGCCGTGGGCCGTGTCCACCAGGTTGCCGCCGGCGTCGAGGAAGGTCCGCAGCTGGTCGCGGGCGCCTTCCTCGTCGGTCGTCCGGCCCCAGGTCATCGTGCCGAGGGCCAGCCGGGAGACCGACAGACCAGAGGTCCCCATTCGTCGCTGGCGCATGGTTCCCCACCGTAGTCGCCGGTTTCGCGTGGCCCGGCTCCGGCACGCGCGGGAGGCGTCGCCGATAACCTGCCGTCCATGGAACTCGGTGTGAACCTCGGCTACTTCGGCATGGGCATGGACCAGGACAACGTCGCGGTGGCGCAGGAGGCCGAGCGCCTCGGTTACGCGGTGGCGTGGGTGGCCGAGGCCTACGGCTCAGACGTCCCGACGGTGCTGTCCTGGATCGGTGCCCTGACCGACCGGATCGACCTCGGTGCCGCCGTGATGCAGATCCCGGCGCGAACGCCCGTGATGACGGCGATGACGGCGGCAACCCTGGACACCCTGTCCGGCGGGAGGTTCCGACTGGGCCTCGGGGTCAGCGGTCCGCAGGTGAGCGAGGGATGGCACGGGGTGCGCTTCGCCGCGCCCCTGGGCCGCACGCGCGAGTACGTCGAGATCGTCCGGATGGCCCTGCGCCGTGAGACGGTCGCCTACTCCGGCAAGCACTTCACGCTGCCGCTGCCCGACGGACCGGGGAAGCCGCTCAAGCTGACGATCCACCCGCCGCGGCCCGACCTGCCGATCTACCTCGCGGCCGTCGGCCCCAAGAACCTCGAGCTCGCCGGCGAGGTGGCCGACGGGTGGCACGCGATCTTCTTCAGCCCCGAGCACTCCGGTGACCAGGTGGCCAGCGTCGCCGCCGGACGTCGTCGGGCGGGGCGGGGGACCGAAGAGAACCCGTTGGAGGGCTTCGACATCGCGCCCTCGGTGCCCGTCGTGGTCGCCGACGACGTCGAGGCCGCTGCGGATGCCATCCGTCCCTACGCGGCCCTGTACATCGGCGGCATGGGATCGCGGGAGCAGAACTTCTACAACCAGCTCGCCTGCCGCATGGGGTTCGAGGATGCGGCGGCCGAGGTCCAGGACCTCTACCTCGCCAAGCAGCACCGCGACGCCGCCGCAGCCGTGCCGTTCGAGTTCATCGACGCCACCTCGCTGATCGGCCCACGAGAGCGCATCGCCGAGCGCATCGGACGGTATGCCGACGCCGGCGTGGGCACGCTCTCGGTCGCCCCGTTCGCTGGCAGCCTGGACGCCCGACTGCATGTCGTGCGGACGATGGCTGACGTCGTGCGCCAGACTGTCGGCTGAGCACCACGCACCACGCCGGGGCGCCCCACCCGTGGGCGCCTCCTCCTGAGCCCTGACCTCCTGAAAGCAGAGCCGTGATCCTCAGCTACCTCGACGCCGTCATCCTCGGCATCGTCGAGGGACTCACCGAGTTCCTCCCCGTGTCCTCGACCGCCCACCTCACCATCACCGAGAAGCTGCTCGGCCTGCAGGTCGACGACCCCGGAGTCACCGCCTACACGGCCGTCATCCAGCTCGGGGCGATCGTCGCCACGCTGCTCTACTTCCGCAAGGACATCGTGCGGCTGCTGGTCGCCTGGTTCGGTGGACTGCGCAGCGCCGAGGGCCGCACCCACCACGACTACATGCTGGCCTGGGCCGTCATCGTGGGCTCGATCCCCGTGGGCGTCGTCGGCTTCCTGGCCAAGGACCTGATCAGCGGGCCGCTGCGCAGCCTCTGGGTCGTCGCGGCCGCGCTCATCCTGTGGAGCGTCGTGATGTACCTCGCGGAGACCCGCCACACGGCCCTGACCAAGCAAGGGGTCGAGCGTGGCGAGGGCCAGATCACCCTGCGTGACGGGATCATGATCGGCCTGGTGCAGTGCTTCGCCCTCATCCCCGGCGTGTCACGGTCCGGCGCGACGATCTCGGCGGGCCTGTTCCGTGGCCTCGACCGGGTCACGGCCACCCGCCTGTCCTTCTTCATGGCGATCCCCGCCCTGACGGCAGCGGGCCTGTTCGAGATGGTCAGCGAGGCCGACCACCTCAAGCTGCTCGGCGTCGGCCAGATGGTCGTGGGGATCATCGTGTCCTTCGTCGTGGCCTACGCCTCGATCGCCTGGCTGCTGAAGTTCGTCGGCTCGCACAGGATCACCGCGTTCGTCTGGTACCGCGTCAGCCTCGGCATCGTGCTCATCGTCGCCCTCGGCGCAGGGTGGATCGCGGCCACCTGATCGTCGGCCACCTGAGCGCCCGCCGCGTGGTCGTCGCGGGCGCTCAGAGCCAGCCGGACCGGCGGAACGCCCGGTAGAGGCTGCCGCAGGAACCGGCCATGACGGCCAGCACGACGAAGTACGCGTACTTCCAGGACAGCTCGGGCATGTTGTCGAAGTTCATGCCGTAGATGCCGGCGATCATCGTCGGCACCGCGGCGATGGCGACCCAGGCCGAGATCTTGCGCATGTCGATGTTCTGCTGGACGGTGATCTGGGCAAGGTGGGCGTTGAGGACGTCGGTGAGCAGGCGGTCGTAGGACTCCACGTGGTCGATGACGCGCAGCAGGTGGTCGGCCACGTCGCGGAACAGCAGCCGCATCTCCTTGACCGACACCGGTGACCGAGACCCGTCGTGCAGCATGGTGAGCGGGGCCGCGAGGGGAGTGGCTGCCCGGCGGAACTCCACCACCTCACGCTTGAGGCTGTAGATCTGCTCCGAGTCCGCCTCGCCGTGCCCGCCGAAGACGGTGGCCTCGATCTCGTCGAGGTCGTTCTGGAGCTCGGCGTCGATCTCGACGTACTTGTCCACGATCGCGTCCATGACCGCGTGGAGCACCGAGATCTCGCCGTGGCGGAGCATCTCAGGAGTGGCCTCGAGGCGCTTGCGCACCGTGGCCAGCGGACTGAGCTCGCCGTAGCGGACGGTCACGACGAACCGGTCACCCACGAAGAGCATCACCTCGCCGGTCTCGACGTCGCTGGTCTCCTCGACGTAGCGCAGCGTCTTGAGGACGACGAACATGGTGTTGTCGTACAGCTCGACCTTGGCCCGTTGGTTGCCCTTGACGGCATCCTCGACGGCCAGCGGGTGCAGCTTGAGCTCGTCGTTGACGAGGCCGAACTCCGCGTCGGTGGGGTCCTTGAGCCCGATCCAGAGGAAGGCGTGCGGGTCGTCACCGGTGCGCAGGGCGTCCAGCGCCTCGCTGAGGTCTCCGCAGGGTTGACGCGTTCCGTCACGGTAGATGGCTTGGTCGACGATCACGCGCCTACTCCACCACGTCCGTGCGGCCGGGGCGAGCGACCGGCCGTAGAGTGCGCGGGTGCCCACCCTCCTGCTCGTCCGACACGGCCACTCCAGCGCGAACGGCGAGGGGATCCTCGCCGGGCGGCTGCCCGGCATCCACCTCACCGACCGTGGCCGTGAGCAGGCGCAGCACCTCGGCAAGCGCTTCGAGGGCGTTGCGCCGGTGCGCGTCGTGAGCAGCCCGCTCGAGCGCTGCCTGGAGACCGCGGAACCGCTCGCGCAGGCCGTGGGGCTCACCGTCGAGGTGGAGGACGACCTGCAGGAGTGCGCCTACGGCGCGTGGAGCGGCCGCAAGCTCGCCGAGCTCACCAAGGACCCCCTGTGGTCCACGGTCCAGGACGACCCCACCTCCGCCCGCTTCCCCGACCACGAGACGTATGCCGCGGAGAGCCTCACCGAGATGAGCGAGCGGGTCGTCGCGGCGGTCCGCCGCATCGACGCCGAGGTCGCGCAGGAGCACGGCGACAAGGCGGTGTGGGTGGCGGTGAGCCACGGCGACCTCGTCAAGGCGCTCCTCGCGGATGCCACCGGATCGGGCCTGGGGCACTTCCAGCGCTACACGGCCGACCCGGCCTCGGTCTCGGCCATCCGCTACGGCGGACGGCACACGTTCCTGCTGGCGGCGAACGAGCTGTCCCCCGACCTGCAGCGTTTCGTACCTGCCCCCGACGCCCCGGCGACGGGTGATGCGCAGGTCGGCGGGGGAGCCGGTTAGAGTTTTGTCCATGTCGCTGCTCGAGTTCGACCCGCCGGACCGGTTCGTCGCCGGGACCGTCGGACCCCCCGGCCAGCGGACCTTCTTCCTCCAGGCCAGCGAGGGGCGCCGCATCAGCAGCGTCTCGCTGGAGAAGGAGCAGGTCCTGGTGCTCGCGACCCGGATCAACGACCTGCTCGACAGCTACGCCGGCGGCAGCGGCGCGGACCACGCCGCCGCGGAGGTCGTCGACAACGCGCCGTTGGACACCCCGATCGAGGACGACTTCAGGGTCAACACCCTGGCCCTGGCGTGGGACGAGGACCGGCAGGTCGTCATCATCGAGGCCCTCGACCGCGACCCCGACGAGCCCGAGGCCGGTGACCCCGAGGTGCTGGCGTCGGAGCCACGCCAGGTGCGCGTGGTCCTCAGCCCCGCCCGGGCCAGGGCCTTCGCGCGACGGGCCCAGTCGATCGTGGCGGCGGGCCGTCCTCCGTGCCCGTTCTGCGGTGGGCCGTTGGAGACCGAGGGCCACATCTGTCCCCGCGCGAACGGTTACAAGCGCTGAGCCCGAGCCAGCCCGCGGAGGCGGTCCTGCTCGACGTCCTGTCCCGGGAGGACCTCGAGGTGGTCGGCCGGATCGCCGATGCCTCCAACTTCGCCGTGCTGGTCAGGGTCGGTGAGGACGGCCCTTACGCCATCTACAAACCCGTGCAGGGAGAACGACCCCTGTGGGACTTCCCGGACGGGACGCTCGCCGGCCGTGAGGTCGCCTGCTACCTCATCAGCGCCGCAGGTGGCTGGGACGTGGTGCCGCCGACGGTCCTGCGATCCGGTCCGCAGGGACTCGGGTCGGTGCAGGCGTGGGTGGGCGACCCCGGCGACGAGCCGAAGCACCCGGTGGACGTCGTCGCGCCCGGCAAGGTCCCGAGCGGATGGCTGCCCGTGCTGCGCGGCGAGAACGAGCTGGGCGAACCGGTCGTGGTCGTGCACGAGGACAGCGCCCCGGCGCGCTCGGTGGCTGCCTTCGACGCCCTGGTCAACAACTCCGACCGCAAGGGCTCGCACCTCGTCCGCGACGGCGACCGGCTGCGCGGGTTCGACCACGGTGTCAGCCTGCACATGGAGCCCAAGCTCCGCACGGTGCTGTGGGGGTTCGCGGGGGACCCGCTCCCCGATGCGGAGCTGGCCCGGATCGCCGCGGTCTGCGACCTCCTCGAGGACGAGGAGTCCGAGCTGCGGGTCGACCTGGACGCGCTGCTGACGATCAACGAGGTCGCCGCGCTGCTCCGCAGGGGGCGCCGGTTGCTGGACCGCGCGGCATACCCCATGCCCTCCGGGCAGTGGCCGGCCATCCCGTGGCCGCCCCTGTGAGCGACCGACGTAGAGTTCCGCTGTGATCTCCTGGCCCACCCCGTTCCTCCCCGCCGTTCCCGGCACCGGCCACCCGGTCCAGGTCTTCGACACCGCGACGGGCCAGGTGCGGCCACTGGCTCCCGGACCGACCGCGCGCATGTACGTCTGCGGGATCACCCCGTACGACGCGACCCACATGGGGCACGCGGCCACGTACGTGACGTTCGACGTCCTGGGGCGCGCCCTGCGCGACGCCGGGCACGAGGTCGAGTACGTCCAGAACATCACCGACGTCGACGACCCCCTGATCGAGCGGGCCGAGCGAGACGGCGTCCGCTGGCAGGACCTGGCGTCGCGCGAGATCGCGTTGTTCCGCGAGGACATGACCGCCCTGGCCGTCATCCCGCCCGACCACTACATCGGTGTCGTCGAGAGCATCGAGCCCGTCGCGGCGGCGGTCCGGGGGCTGCTCGCCTCGGGCGCCGCCTACACGGTCGAGACCCCCGACTCCGAGGGCGACGACCTCTACCTCGACCTGACCAGCGACGAAGGGTTCGGGTCCGTCTCGAACTGGACCCGGGAGCAGATGCTCGCCGTCTACGCCGAACGCGGCGGTGACCCCGACCGTGAGGGCAAGCGGGACGCCCTGGACCCGCTGCTGTGGCGCTCGGCGCGTGACGGTGAGCCGTCCTGGGAGGTCGAGGGCCTCTCGGCCGGCCGTCCGGGCTGGCACATCGAGTGCACCGCCATCGCCCTCGAACACCTCGGCATGAGCTTCGACGTGCAGGGCGGTGGCACCGACCTCGTCTTCCCGCACCACGAGATGAGCGCGTCCCAGGCCGTCGTCCTCACCAAGGACCGGCCGTTCGCCCGCACCTACGCCCACCAGGCGATGGTCGGCCTCGACGGCGAGAAGATGAGCAAGTCCAAGGGCAACCTCGTCCTGGTCTCCAGGCTCCGCGCCGACGGCGTCGACCCGATGGCCATCCGGCTCGCCCTGCTGTCGCAGCACTACCGCACCGAGTGGTCCTGGACCGACGACCTCCTGGCGCAGGCGCAGACGCGGCTCGCGACCTGGCGTGAAGCACTGTCGGTCAACGCCGCGCCCGACTCCGAGCAGACCATCGAGCAGGTGCGTCGACACGTCGCCGACGACCTCGACACCCCGGGGGCGATCGAGGCGGTCGACCGCTGGGCCAAGGAGTGCCTGACCCGCGGTGGCCGCGACGCCACGTCCGCAGGCGTCCTGGCCCGCGCGCTGGACGCCGTCCTCGGCGTCCGGGTCTGAGGCTCCGCACCTCCCGGCCCTCGCCCCGCAGATCCTCAGGACCTCGCTGGGAGCACGCAGAACTCGTTGCCTGAGGGGTCCGCGTGGAGCCGCCACGGCAGCTGCCCCCACGCCGGGTGGAGCTCCCGGCCGCCTCGCTCGGTGATCCCTGCCGTCAGGGCCTCGGGGTCGTCCCCCTGCTCCAACCGGATGTCGAGGTGGATCCGGTTCTTCGTCGCCCCCTTGGGGTCCAGCTCCGGCACCAGCTCGAGCAGTGGACCTCGCAGCGACGGGTGGCGCAGCGACCTGGGCGCGGAGCCGCTCACCTCGGTCCAGCCGGTCAGCCAGGTCCAGAACTCCGCGTCCCGGTCGGTGTCCGCCGAGTCGAGCGGAAGCGCCGCGACGGGTCCGCTGCCGGTGTACTCGGCGCGGTCCTCCATCACACAGAAGGGATTGCCCTCGGGATCGGCCAGCACGACCCAGGGCACGTCGCCCTGACCGATGTCGAGTCGTCGGGCGCCCAGGCCGAGCAGGCGATCGACCTCCTCGTCCTGGCGGGACCCCCCGGCCAGGTCCAGGTGGAGCCGGGGCGGGGCTGGACTCGGCTCCTGGACACGCTGGAAGCACAGGTCCAGCACCGGACCGCCCTCGACGGTGAGCCGCGTCTCGAGGCCGGCGGGCTCGTCGGTCAGTCGCTCTCCGCCGACCACGGCCTCCCAGAAGCGGCCCACCACCTGCGGGTCGCGAGCATCGAAGACGAGGTTCTCGAGGTACATGAGCCCACCGTAGGTCCCCACGCACGCGACGTCGCGGGCATTTCCACCGCTGGCTGCCCCAGCGCCAGGTCGTCCCGCGCGCCCTGCGGACGGACTAGCCGGGGCCGTCCTGGCCCCGGCGGCGCAGGTAGCGCTCGAACTCGCGAGCGATGGCGTCCCCACTGGCCTCGGGGAGGTCGGCGGTGTCCTGCGCCTCCTCGAGCGACTGGACGTACTCGGCCACCTCGTCGTCGGTCTCGGCGAGCTCGTTGATGCCCCGCTCCCACGCCTTGGCCCCGTCGTCGAGGTCGCCGTGCGGGATCGGGGTGTCGAGCAGCTCCTCGAGCCGGGAGACCAGAGCCAGCGTCGCCTTGGGCGAGGGCGTGTGCCCGGCGTAGTGCGGAACGGCGGCCCAGCACGAGATGGACTGCAGCCCGGACTGCGTCGCGGCATCGGCGAGCACCCCGACGATGCCGGTGGGTCCTTCGTACCGGCTCGGCTCGAGGTCGAACCGGTGCAGGACGTCCTCGTCGTCGGACGTCGCGGTGACCGGGATCGGCCGGGTGTGGGCCACGTCCGCCATCAGGGCGCCGAGGGTGAAGACCGTGCTCGCGCCGACCTGCTGGGCGAACTCCATCAGCTCGATGGTGAAGGCACGCCAGCGGAACGACGGCTCGATGCCCTGGATGAGCACGACGTCGCGCTCCAGGGTGTCGCTGGACGCGACGAGGATGCGGGTGGTGCGCCAGTGGATCCGGCGCCGACCGTCGTCGAGGACGACCCGCGGCCGGTTGACCTGGAAGTCGTAGTACTCCTCGGGGTCGAGCGCCGCGATGGCTTCGGCGTCCCACACGTCGATGAGGTGGTCGATGGCCGCGGTGGCGGCCTCGCCAGCGTCGTTCCAGCCCTCGAAGGCGGCGATGACGACCGGGTTGTTCAGCTCCGGAACGTCTTCGAGCTCGATCACTGTTCCTCCTAGGCCGGTGCCGGCGGCACACCTCGTCGACCCAGCCTACGGTCCGGGCCGCAGCCCTGCGGGAGAGGCTGCGTATAGTCGGGCGCGCCGTCCCGGCCACCCCCATCGACCGCTCGGAGCCCCTGCACCATGTCGTCGTCCAGCACCGCTGCCGTCACCTCGACCGGAGGCCTGCCCGCCGCGGTGCTCTGGGACATGGACGGCACCCTCGTGGACACCGAGCCGTACTGGATCTCCGCCGAGCACGCGATCGTCGAGGAGGCCGGAGGGGTCTGGAGCGACGAGTACGCCCACCAGCTCGTGGGCAACGACCTCATGGTCTCGGCGCAGTTCATCCGGGACAACAGCCCGGTGGAGCTCGAGCCGGTGGAGATCATCGAGGAGCTGCTGCGCCGGGTCGTCCTGCAGGTCCGTGAGCACGTGCCGTGGCGTCCGGGCGCGATCGAGCTGCTCGACGCGCTGAACGCCGCGGGGGTCCCCAACGCACTGGTGACGATGTCGTGGCGCTCGCTCGCCGACAGCGTCGTCGGGTCGCTGCCCGAAGGCACCTTCGCCGCCGTCATCACCGGTGACGAGGTCGAGCACGGCAAGCCCCATCCGGAGCCCTACCTCGCCGCCGCCCGTTCCCTCGGTGTCGACGTCGCTGACTGCGTGGCCATCGAGGACTCACCGACCGGCGTGCGCTCGGCCGTCTCCGCCGGTGTGCCCACGATCGCGGTGCCGCACGTGGTCCCGGTCCCGGTCACCGTGGGGGCAGTCCAGGTGCCGAGCCTGCGCGGGGTCACCCCGGCCGACCTGCGCAGCCTGTTCGTCGGAGTGCGCGGCGACGGAGCGCGTCACTGACCGACTACGTGGCGAGCTGGGTCAGCACGCCGTGCACGACCAGGTAGCTGCCCGCCGCCAACAGCAGGATGTCGATGGCTCGCTCCCGGTGGGAGTTGATCCACCTCTTCAGTGCGCCCAGCCACGCCGCGGTGCGCTCCGGCGCGCGGCCGGCCAGCACGTGGGCGGTGACGTAGGTCGAGGTCGACACCACCACGACCATCGCCGTGCCGAGCAACCTTCCGGCGGCGTTGGTGGTGGACGCGAGGACGGCAGCGACGGCCCCCGCCACGACGGGCCATCCCTGCAGTCCGGCGGCGATCAGTGCCGCCCCGACCGGGCCGAGGGTGTCCTCCTTCGGCCGGGCGACATCTTGAGGCACCGGGGTCGACCGGTCCCGCCGGTGCCGGTGGACCAGGTAGGCCAGGGCCACGACGCCCAGGGCGATCTGGAGCAGGCCGGCCGAGCTGATGAGCGTCGACACGTCGCCCGACGTGCTCCTCCCGGCAGCGAGCGTCACCACGAGGGCCACGACACAGGCGCAGAGCGCCCAGCCGGCGATGAAGCCCAGGGTGTTCCTGCGCCCTCCTCGCGAACCGAGCACGGCGATGAAGGCGATGATCCCGAGCGGCTCGATCGCAGCGAGGAGCGCGAGGCCCAGCGCGGAGGTCATGCTGCAGCATGGCACCCCGTCGTGGGTCCGTGGGAGCTGTCCGGACCGAGCGGGTCAGCAGCTCACTCGTCGGCGGGGGCGACCTGACCCGACACGGCTGGGTTGAGGGCGATGAGGGCCGCGTTCTCCGGCAGCGGAGGGGGAGTGCCGCCCCAGGCCGGGCAGAACTCGCGGAAGTCGCACCAGTCGCACAGCTTCGACGTCTTCGGGCGCCAGTCGCCGGTCGTGGCGGCCCGCTCGATCGCCGTCCACACCGCCTTGAGGTTGCGCTCGAGGCTCAGCAGGTCGTGCTCGTCCGGGGCGTAGCGGACGACCTCGCCGTTGCCGAGGTAGACGAGCTGGAGCAGCCGCGGGATCTCCCCGCGCAGCCGCCAGAGCACCAGCGCGTAGAACTTCATCTGGAACAGCGCCTTGCCCTCGAACAGCTCGCTGGGGGACCGGCCGGTCTTGTAGTCGACGACGCGCATCGCCCCGTCCGGGGCGACGTCCAACCGGTCGACGTAGCCACGCAGGACCAGGCCGTCGACATCGGTCTCGACGTAGAGCTCGCGCTCGGCCGGCTCGAGCCTCGTGGGGTCCTCCAGCGTGAACCAGGTCTCGATCAGTGCCTGCGCGTCGCTGAACCAGCCGTCCTCGGTGAGCTTGGAGTCGTCGGCGATCATCGCGGCGAGCTCCGGCTCCTCCTCGACGAGGGCGGTCCACTGGGGTCCGAGCAGGGCCTGCGCCGCTGCCGGCGTGCGCTCGTCGGCCGGCAGGTCGAACAACCGCTCCAGGACGGCGTGCACGAGCGTCCCCCGCGCAGCGGCTGGGCTGGGCGGCGAGGGCAGCTTGTCGATCGTGCGGAACCGGTAGAGCAGCGGGCACTGCTTGAAGTCGGACGCACGGCTCGGCGAGAGGGCGGGAACCATGACCCGCACTCTAGGTGCCGTGACCGACACGGCCGGGGCGGCCGCGCCATACCTGTGGATCGCACGCCGGGTCGATGTGAACCCGCCCGGATTCCCGGGCGGGTTCACATCGACCCGCAGGCGAGAGAGGGCGGAGGGGACTCAGTCCTCGGGCTGGTAGCCGAGGTTCGGGCCGAGCCAGCGCTCGGCCTCGCGCAGCGACCAGCCCTTGCGCTCGGCATAGTCCTCGACCTGGTCGCGCCCGAGCCGGCCGACGACGAAGTACTGCGACTGCGGGTGCGAGAAGTACCAGCCGGACACCGCGGCCCCGGGCCACATCGCCATCGACTCGGTGAGCTCGATCCCCGTACGCTCCTGCACCCCCAGCAGCTCCCACAGCAGCTGCTTCTCGGTGTGGTCGGGGCAGGCGGGGTAGCCGGGGGCCGGGCGGATGCCGACGTACTTCTCGGCGATGAGGTCGGTGCTGTGCAGGTGCTCGTCGGGCGCGTACCCCCAGAAGTCGTGGCGCACCCGCTCGTGGAGGCGCTCGGCGAACGCCTCGGCGAGCCGGTCGGCGAGCGACTCGAGCAGGATGGCCGAGTAGTCGTCGTTGGCGGCCTTGAAGTCGGCGACGCGCTCGTGCGACCCGAGCCCGGCGGTGACGGCGAACGCCCCGACGTGGTCGGACAGGCCGCTGTCCTTCGGCGCGACGAAGTCCGACATCGCGCGGTTCGGCACGCCGTGACGGTGCTGCCCCTGCTGGCGCAGCGTGTGGAGCGTGGTCGCCACGGTCTCGCGCGAGGAGTCGGCGTAGACCTCGATGTCGTCACCGACCGAGCTCGCCGGGAACAGCCCGACCACGCCGCTGGCACGCAGCCACTTCTCGTCGATGACCCGGTCGAGCATGCGCTGGGCGTCCTCGAAGAGCTTGGACGCGGCGTCGCCGGTGGCGGGGTTGTTGAGGATGTCGGGGAAGCGCCCCTTCATCTCCCAGGCGAGGAAGAACGGCTGCCAGTCGATGTAGTCGCGCAGCTCGTCGATCGGGTAGTCGGCGAGGGTCCTGACGAACTGCGTGACGGTGGGGCTGCGGTGACCCGACTGCCGACGGAGCAGCTCCTTCTCCTGGGCGGCGACGAGGCGGGGCACCGGCGGACGGTAGCCGGCCCAGTCGATGGGCGTGGCCTTCTCCCGTGCCACCTCCAGGGGCACGAGGGGGCGCTCGGTCGACTTGGCCGCGTGCCGGGCCCGCAGGGCGTCGAAGTCAGCCTTGACGTCGGCCATCAGCGCCTCGCGCTGGTCGTCGGCGAGCAGCTTGGACACGACGGGGACGGAGCGGGACGCGTCCTTCACCCAGACGACGGGCCCGTGGTACTGCTGGTCGACCTTGACGGCCGTGTGCGCCCGTGACGTCGTGGCACCGCCGATGAGCAGGGGCAGGTCGAGACCCTGTCGCTCCATCTCTGACGCGAAGTTGACCATCTCGTCCAGGCTCGGGGTGATCAGGCCGGACAACCCGATCACGTCCGCCTTCTCGGCCTTGGCGGTGTCGATGATCTTCTGGGCCGGCACCATGACGCCGAGGTCGACGACGTCGTAGTTGTTGCACTGCAGCACGACCCCGACGATGTTCTTGCCGATGTCGTGGACGTCGCCCTTGACGGTGGCCAGGACGATCTTGCCCTTGCTGCGGTTCTCGGCGACCTCGGCCTCGGTCTTCTCGGCCTCGATGAACGGGATGAGGTAGGCGACGGCCTTCTTCATGACACGCGCCGACTTCACGACCTGCGGCAGGAACATCTTGCCGCTGCCGAACAGGTCGCCGACGACGTTCATGCCGTCCATGAGCGGTCCCTCGATCACCTCGATGGGACGGCCGCCCCGTTCGCTGATCTCCTGGCGGAGCTCCTCGGTGTCGGACTCGGCGTGCTCGTCGATGCCCTTGACCAGTGCGTAGGTGATGCGTTCGCCGACGGGCAGCGACCGCCACTCCTCGGCGATGGCCTCCTGCTTGGTGTCACCGGTGTTGAACGAGTCGGCGATCTCCAGCAGACGCTCGGTCGAGTCGGGCCTCCGGTTGAGGATGACGTCCTCGATGCGCTCGCGGAGCTTCTCGTCGACCTGGTCGTAGACGACGAGGGCGCCGGCGTTGACGATGCCCATGTCCATGCCGGCCCTGATGGCGTGGAACAGGAAGACGGCGTGGATCGCCTCGCGGACGGCGTTGTTGCCGCGGAAGGAGAACGAGACGTTCGAGACGCCGCCGGAGACCAGGGCACCGGGGAGGTTCTCCTTGATCCAGCGGGTGGCCTCGATGAAGTCGGTGCCGTATGCCGCGTGCTCCTCGATGCCCGTGGCCACCGCGAAGATATTGGGGTCGAAGATGATGTCCTCGGCGGGGAACCCGACCTCCTGCGTGAGGATGTCGTAGGCCCGCTGGCAGATGACCTTCCGTCGCTCGAGCGAGTCGGCCTGGCCGTCCTCGTCGAACGCCATGACGACGACCGCCGCGCCGTACTTGCGGCACAGGCGGGCCTGCTCGACGAACGGCTCGATGCCCTCCTTCATGGAGATGGAGTTGACGATCGGCTTGCCCTGCACGCACTTGAGCCCGGCCTCGATGACGGCCCACTTGGAGGAGTCCACCATCAGCGGGACCCGCGAGATGTCGGGCTCGCTCGCGACGAGCTTGACGAAGCGGTCCATCGCGGCGACGCCGTCGATCATGCCCTCGTCCATGTTGATGTCGATGACCTGCGCGCCGGACTCCACCTGCTGACGGGCGACGTTGAGGGCCGTGCCGTAGTCCTCGGCCTGGATGAGCTTGCGGAAGCGCGCCGAGCCGGTGATGTTGGTGCGTTCGCCGACGTTGACGAACAGCGACTCCTCGGTGACCGTCAGCGGCTCCAACCCGGAAAGGCGCAGGGCGGGGGAGACCTCGGGGACGACGCGGGGAGCCTTGTCGCTGGCGGCCTTGGCGATGGCGGCGATGTGGTCCGGCGTGGTGCCGCAGCAGCCACCGAGCAAGTTGACCAGCCCGGCCTCGGCGAACTCGCCCACCACGGCGGCCATCTGGTCGGGGAGCTCGTCGTACTCACCGAAGTGGTTCGGCAGCCCGGCGTTGGGGTAGCACGACACGAAGGTGTCGGCGACGCGGGCCAGCTCCGCGGCATACGGGCGCATCTCCTCGGCACCGAGCGCGCAGTTGAGGCCGACCGCGATCGGGCGCGCGTGGCGCACGGAGTTCCAGAACGCCTCGGTGACCTGGCCCGACAGCGTGCGCCCGGACGCGTCGGTGATGGTGCCGGAGATGATGACCGGCCAGCGGCGGTCGTGGTCCTCGAACAACGTCTCGAGGGCGAAGATCGCCGCCTTGGCGTTGAGGGTGTCGAAGATCGTCTCCACGATGAGGACGTCGGCGCCACCGTCGACGAGGCCGCGGGCCTGCTCGGTGTAGGCGTCGACGAGCTCGTCGAAGGTGACGTTGCGCTTGCCGGGGTCGTTGACGTCGGGGGAGATCGACGCGGTGCGGTTGGTCGGGCCGAGCGCGCCGAGCACCCAACGGGGCCGGTCCGGGGTCTTCGCGGTCATGGCGTCGCAGGCCCTGCGGGCCAGGCGCGCCGACTCGAGGTTGATCTCGTAGGCGAGGTCCTCCATGCCGTAGTCGGCCAGGGAGATCTTCTGCGCGTTGAAGGTGTTGGTCTCGACGAGGTCGGCCCCCGCCTCGAGGTATGCCGTGTGGATGCCGGCAATGACCTCCGGCTGGGTCAAGGACAACAAGTCATTGTTTCCCTTGAGGTCGCTCGGCCAGTCGGCGAACCGGTCGCCCCGGTAGTCGTCCTCGCCGAGGCCCTCGCGCTGGATCATCGTGCCCATGGCGCCGTCCATGACCAGGATCCGCGTCGTGAGGGCGGACCTCAGCTGGTCGGTGGCGTCGGGCTGGAATGCGGGTGAGTCGGGCACCGATCAAGTATGGACCGGTGCCGCGTCCTGCGTACGGAGGGTTCACGTACTGTCAGGGCATGACGACTGCCGCCCGCGGGCGCCCTGCCTCCGAGGACGGACAGGAGAGCGGCCTCGGGGTCCGCATCGCGCGCGTCGCGGGCATCCCCGTCTACCTCGCGCCCAGCTGGTTCGTCATCGCCGTCGTCATCACCGCGATCGTCGCCGCGCCCCTGCTGCAAACCCGCCCGCTCGTCGGCATCGGCATCGGCATCGGGCAGGCCCTGGTCCTGCTCGTGTGCGTCCTGGTGCACGAGGCCGCCCACGCCGTGACGGCGCGCCTCGCGGGGATGCCGGTCGTGCGGATCGTCGCGAACCTCTGGGGCGGCCACACGTCGATGGAGGCCGGTCGCACGACGCCGGGGCGGATGGCCCTCGTCGCCGCTGCCGGGCCCGCGTCCAACGCCGTCTTCGCCGCCCTGGCGTGGATGGCTCTGCCCTCGGTCACCGGTGACGTGTCGGGTCGGTTCGTCGAGGGCCTGGTCATCATCAACGGCTCGCTCGCCGTCCTCAACATCCTTCCCGGTATGCCGCTGGACGGCGGGCAGGTGCTCGAGTGCCTCGTCTGGAAGGTCACCGGCGACCGTAACAAGGGTTCGGTCGTGGCCGGCTGGAGCGGTCGCGTCCTCACCGTTCTCGGAGTCCTGTGGTTCTTCGTCCGGCCCCTGGTGCAGGGGCAGCCGGTCGACTTCAGCCGGATCTGGGTCCTCCTCATCGCCTCCATCCTGTGGGCCGGTGCCACCGACTCGATCCGGCGCGGCCAGACCCTGGCCACCATCGGCAGGATCCGCCTGGCCCAGGTGATGCGTCCCGCGGTCGCCGTGCCGGACACGGCCCGGCTCGCCGAGCTCCCGGCCACCCCGGGCAACGAGCTCGTGGTGGTCGACGGTCGGGGACGGCCCACGGCATACGTCGACGCCGCGCACCTCTCCTCCGTGCCACCGGACGCACGCCCCCACACGCCGGTCAGCGCCGTTGCCAGCCACCAGGACCCCGGCTGGGTCATCGACGCGGACCCTGCGGGTGACGTCATGCCGGCCCTCGCGGTGCTCCAGGAGTTCGGGATCACGGTCGGCGCGGTCGTGCACCACGGCCGCGTCGTCGGCGTGGTGCACGCGGCCGACATCGGCCGGGCCCTCAACGGCTGAGGGCGGTCCGGGGTGCCCCCGACGGAGAACTAGACTTCGCCGCCATGAGCAGCACGCCGGACCAGACCCCGCCCGCCGCCACCGGTGCCCACCTGCGCCGCGGCACGTTCTCCGCGGGCGAGCGGGTGCAGCTGACCGACCCGAAGGGGCGCCTGCACACCATCACCCTGGAGGCCGGTCGCGAGTTCCACACCCACCGCGGACGCCTCCTGCACGACGACCTCATCGGTAGCCCGGACGGCTCCGTGGTCAAGAACACCGCCGGGGTCGAGTACCTCGCCCTGCGCCCGCTGCTGTCCGACTACGTGATGTCCATGCCTCGCGGCGCGGCGGTCGTCTACCCCAAGGACGCCGGCCAGATCGTCACCATGGCCGACATCTTCCCCGGCGCCCGGGTGGTCGAGGCGGGTGTGGGTTCCGGCGCCCTGTCGATGAGCCTGCTGCGGGCCGTGGGCGAGACCGGCCACGTGCACTCCTTCGAGCGGCGCGAGGACTTCGCCGACATCGCCAAGGGCAACGCCCGTGCCTTCTTCGGCCAGGACCACCCGGCGTGGCAGGTCACCGTCGGCGACCTCGTCGAGGAGCTGCCGCAGCACGTCGAGCCCGGCAGCGTCGACCGCGTCGTCCTCGACATGCTCGCGCCGTGGGAGTGCCTCGACGCCGTGGCCGACGCGCTGCTGCCCGGCGGTGTGCTCATCTGCTACGTCGCCACGGCCACGCAGCTGTCCCGTGTCGCCGAAGGGGTCCGGGAACACGGGGGCTACACCGAGCCCGAGGCCTGGGAGTCGCTCGTCCGTGGCTGGCACCTCGAGGGCCTCGCGGTGCGTCCCCAGCACCGCATGCACGGTCACACCGGCTTCCTCATCACCACCCGCAGGCTCGCGCCCGGCGTGACCCCGCCGCTGCGCAAGCGCCGCCCCGGCAAGGGCTCCGTCGACGAGGACGGCGCGCCCGTGCAGGACTCGAGCTTCGGCCGCGAGGGCGAGTTCACGCCCGAGGACATCGGCGAGCGCGTCCCATCAGACAAGAAGATCCGACGGGTTCGCCGTTCTGTGACTGAAACGTCCACGCCGCCGGAGTAGATCGGGGTTAGGTTGGCGTATCGGCCGTCCCCGCACGGTCGATGACCGAGGTTCGCCACCGAGGGAGTCGACATGACCGACCAGAGCCACCCCCACACCCCTGACCACCGGGACGAGCGCCGCCAGGCGGAGCTCCTCGCCGAGGAGGTCGCCGCCCTGCGGCAGCGGCTCGCCGACGCGCCGGTGCGCTCGCGTGAGCTCGAGACCAGGGTCCTGCAGCTCCAGTCCAACCTGGCCACCATCTCCTCGCAGAACGAACGCCTCGTGCGCACCCTCAAGGAGGCGCGCGAGCAGATCGTCACGTTGAAGTCAGAGGTCGACCGGCTCGCCCAGCCCCCAGCGGCGTATGGCGTGATCCTCGAGTCCTACGACGACGCCACCGTCGACATCCTCACCGGCGGACGCAAGATGCACGTCGCCGTGAGCCCGGCGGTCGACCCGGCCGAGCTGTCCAGCGGGCGCGAGGTGCGCCTCAACGAGGCGATGAACGTCGTGGCGACCTGCGGGTATGAGCGCATCGGCGAGGTCGTCATGATCAAGGAGCTCCTCGGCGAGGGCCGTGTCCTGGTGGTCTCCCACGCCGACGAGGAGCGGGTCGTCCGCATGGCCGACTCGCTCGAGGGCGAGCCCATCCGGGTCGGCGACGCGCTGATGCTCGAGTCGCGGTCGGGCTTCGTCTACGAGCGGATCCCCAAGGCCGAGGTCTCCGAGCTCGTCCTCGAAGAGGTCCCCGACATCGACTACGAGGACATCGGCGGCCTGGCCGGGCAGATCGAGGCCATCCGCGACGCGGTCGAGCTGCCCTACCTGCACCCCGACCTGTTCACCGAGCACCAGCTCAAGCCCCCCAAGGGAGTGCTCCTCTACGGGCCGCCCGGGTGTGGCAAGACCCTCATCGCCAAGGCCGTCGCGTCATCGTTGGCCCGCAAGGTCGCCGAGAAGGAGGGCAAGCCGGTCGGCAAGTCGTTCTTCCTCAACATCAAGGGCCCCGAGCTGCTCAACAAGTACGTCGGGGAGACCGAGCGACACATCCGGCTGATCTTCCAGCGGGCCCGCGAGAAGGCGTCGGGCGGCACGCCGGTCGTGGTGTTCTTCGACGAGATGGACAGCCTGTTCCGCACCCGCGGCTCGGGCGTCTCCTCCGACGTCGAGACCACGATCGTGCCCCAGCTGCTCTCGGAGATCGACGGCGTCGAGCGCCTCGAGAACGTCATCGTCATCGGCGCCTCCAACCGCGAGGACATGATCGACCCGGCGATCCTGCGCCCTGGTCGGCTCGACGTGAAGATCAAGATCGAGCGCCCCGACGCCGAGAGCGCGCGCGACATCTTCACCAAGTACCTCACCGCGGACCTGCCCCTGCACCCGCACGACCTGTCCGAGCACGACGGGTCGGCCCAGGCGACGGTCGACGCCATGATCACCGCCACGGTCGAGCGGATGTACTCCGAGATCGAGGAGAACCGCTTCCTCGAGGTCACCTACGCCAACGGCGACAAGGAGGTCCTCTACTTCAAGGACTTCAACTCCGGGGCGATGATCCAGAACATCGTGGACCGGGCCAAGAAGATGGCCATCAAGGACTTCCTCACGGTCGGGGCCAAGGGCATCCGGGTCGACCACCTGCTCGCGAGCTGCGTGGACGAGTTCAAGGAGAACGAGGACCTGCCCAACACGACCAACCCCGACGACTGGGCCCGCATCTCCGGCAAGAAGGGCGAGCGGATCGTCTACATCCGCACCCTGGTCACCGGCAAGAGCGGCACCGAGCCGGGCCGGTCGATCGACAACGTCGCCAACACGGGGCAGTACCTCTGACCCCACCCGTTTGCAGCTCCCCGGTTTGGGGGTAGGTGGGTGAGCCATGGCTCACGCACCTACCCCCAAACGCGTTTGGGGCGACGGTCAGGCGCGACGCAGACGGATGACCACCCGGCTGGCGGCCGACTCCACCCGCGACCACAGCCGCCAGTAGGCCACGCCCACGGCCAGCGAGGCGGCCATGGCCAGCACCGAGCTGACGTGCATGAGGTGCGGGTAGACCACGAAGTGCGTGAGGTAGACGAACAGGCTCGCGCTGGCCACGACCGCGGCGGCGCGGCCGAGGAACGCCGGGAGCACCATCGTCGGCACCCAGATGAGGACGAGCAGTCCCACGATGATCGTCACCTCGCGCATCGGCATCGACGGCCAGAACCCGGGCACCGTGAGGACGGGGATCGCCGACACGAGCAGCCGCTGGGCCGTCGTCGTGGCCCTCGCCGCCGCCCAGCCGGTGGCGAACAGCCAGATCAGGACGTAGGCGTTCGCGCCGCGGTAGGGACCGGCGTCGGGCACCACCACGGCATACCGGGTGAGCAGGCCGAGGCCCACGAGCGCGACGGGGAAGGCGAACGGCCGGCGGCGCTCCCAGCGGTCCACGGCGGGCACGGCCATGAGGGCGGCGGTGCCGAGCAGCAGGGCCACCACGGCCTCGATGAACCAGTAGTGCCAGTGGTCCGACCACCGGGACCAGTCCCCGAGGACCTGGTTGAGCAGCAGCACGTTGCGCCAGTCGTAGGTGCCAGCGACCACGGCCACGACACCGATCCACGCCGCGCTCGGGGCCCAGATGCGCAGGGCGCTGCGCACGACCCCCTTCGCGCGCTCGGCGCGGCTGCGGCCGGTGAGCTGGAAGCGCGCGAGGTTGAAGCCGGCCAGGGCGAGCAGGGTGTGCGCTCCGCCGGGGACGAACGACAGGTGCGTGTGGTTGGCCAGGATGAGCAGCACCGCCACGGCACGCAGCACGACGCTGGTCTCGACGCGGTGCAGCCACCTCCGGGAGGGCCTGCCCGCCGACGGGGCGGCGACCACGAGCTCGCGGGGGGCCATGAGGTGCCACCCGGTGGGCAGCGCGTCCAGGACCCGCTCGAGCCGCAGGGACACCTCGACGTAGGACAGCGAGTCGCCGCCGAGGTCCACGAAGCTCGTGCCCTCCGTGGCCTGCGGTGCGTCCAGCAGCTCGCGGTAGAGCGCGACCACGCGCCCGAGCTGTCCCTCCTCGTCGGACCCGGGCAGCTCCGTCGAGACGGGGAGCGCCTCCCGGTGATCGCCCAGCAGATCGGTCATTCGGGGGTAGTCGGGCTTGCCGTTGGCCAGGCGCGGTGCCCGCTGCCCGTCGAGGACGACGACCCCCGACGCGGGTATGCCGTGCAGCCGGCGGAGCACGTCGGTCACCTGCGCCCCGGCGCCGGATCGTTCGGCCAGCACGCCGACCGCGTCACCGAGGTCGACGCAGTGCGTCGGCTGGCCGGCGTCGCGCAGGTCCTGCTCGACCTGCTCGAGGTCGATCCGCAGCCCGAGGACCTTGGCGAACCGGCTGCGTCGTCCCACGATCTCGACCAGGCCGTCCGGGCCGAAGCGGGCGAGGTCGCCGGTGTGCAGCTCGAGGACGTCGCGACCGCGGCGCAGGTCCCCGGCGTCCTCGGCGTAGCCGAGCATGACGTTGGGGCCGGAGTAGACGAGCTCGCCGAATCCGCAGTGGAGCTCGCCGAGCGGCTCGATGCGGAAGGACCCGCCGGGCACCGGGACGCCCACGGAGTCGGGGCGATGCTCCACGAGGTCCGGGGGCAGCACGGCCATCCGGGCGGTGGCCTCGGTCTGGCCGTACATGACGAACAGCTCCCAGCCCTGCTCGCGTCCGAGCCGGGCGAAGCGCTGGACCGTCTCGGCGGCCATCCGGCCGCCGGCCTGCGTCACGGCGCGCAGCGACGGGTGCCGGCGCTGTGCGAACCCGCTTCGCTCGAGCAGCTCGAAGGTGTGCGGCACTCCGGCCACGGTGGTGGCGGCTGTGCCGTCGACCAGCTGCCAGAAGCACGGGTCCACCACCGAGAGGTCGGTCAGGACGATCCCGGCTCCGGTGGCGAGGTGGCTGTGCACCACCGACAGCCCGTAGCAGTAGTGCAGCGGGAGGCTGGTGACCGCGCGGTCGGTGGGTCGGATCGCCAGGGCCTGCGCGATGGCCTCGGCGTTGCTGCCGAGGTTGTCGTGGGTGAGGCGCACGACCTTCGGCGACCCGGTCGACCCCGACGTCGGCAGCAGGAGCGCCAGGTCGGGGTGCAGGGTGTGGATGGACCCCTCCCGGCGCTGAACGACCTGCCACCCCTGCGGTCCGCGCCCGGCCACGACGTCGGGGTCGTACGTGTCGGCGAGGCGGTCGAGGTGCTGGGGCCGGTCACCCGGGGCGAGGAGCGGCACGTGCCCGGCGGCCAGGGCCCCCAGGTGGGTGACGAGGGCGTCGAGGGTGTTGTCGGCGGCGACCAGGACGAGCCTGCGGCCGGTGCCGAGGGCGGCCGCGGCGTCGTCGACGAGGTCGGCCAGCGCGGCATACGTCAGGGTGCGGGAGCCGGTGTGCACGGCCGGGGCGTCGCCGCGGGAACGCAACGAGGCCACGAAGCCGACGGCCCCGCGGGCCGGGACGAGATGGGGGAGGGCAACCACGAGCAGGAGAGTATTAGGTAAGCCTTACCAAACTCAAATGGCCCGCACAGGTGCTGCTAACGGCGGGTGCCGCTGCCGCGGGCGGCCCGGGACCGCTCGGCCTCCCTCTCGTGGGACCAGCGGGCCAGGCCCTCGCCGACGAAGCGGCCCACCTCACGCACGCAGCGCCAGCCGACGACGAACAGGCCGAGCACGACCAGCGTGACCACGGCAAAGCTCCACGCGAAGCCGCCACCGGTGGCCACCCGCAGGCAGAGCCCGACCACCACGGTGGTCAGCCACACGACGACCGAGCCGGGCAGCCCGGTCGGCCAGGCGCCGCGGGCGCGCGCCAGCGCCCAGCCCAGCGCAAGGGCCGCGAGGAACGGCCAGGCGACCAGCAGGACACCACCGAGGGTCACGCCCTCCTCGTGGCTGGCGCGCCCGATCGTGGCGAACAGCAGGACGGCTGCTGCGTCGAGCAGGAACGCAGGGACGACCCGCCTCACACGCGCACCTTGTCGAACAACGTGGCCTGCGGAGGGGAGAGCGTCGGGTCGACGCCGTCGAACAGGCTGCTCACCGACTCGCCGGCGTGGATCCGCTTGATCGCCTCCGCGAACAGCTGGGCCACCGAACGGACCTGGAGCTCGGGCCAGTGTGCGGGCGCGGGCACGGTGTCGGTGGTGACGACCTCGCCGATCATCGGGTGGTCGCGCAGGCGCTCGACGGCCTTGCCTGCAAACAGGCCGTGGGTGCAGGCGACGTCGGCCCCGGTGCAGCCGAGGTCCCGCAGCCGCTCGAGGAGCTCGACGATCGAGCCGCCGGTGGCGATCTCGTCATCGAGGACGATGGCCCGCCTGCCGGTGACGTCACCGACGATGGAGTCGATGATCACCCGGTCGTCGGCCAGGCGTTGCTTGGACCCGGCAGCCACGGGCAGCCCCAGCAGTCGGGCGAACTGGGTGGCCGTCTTGGCGTTGCCGAGGTCGGGGGAGACGACGACGGAGCTGCTCAGGTCGCCCGCGCGGAAGTGGTCGGCGAGCACGCCGATGGCGGTGAGGTGGTCGACCGGCACGGAGAAGAAGCCGTGGACCTGCGGAGCGTGCAGCGTCATCGTCAGGACGCGGTCGACGCCGGCCGCCACGAGCATGTCGGCGACCAGGCGCCCGCCGAGGGAGATCCGCGAGGCGTCCTTCTTGTCCGAACGCGCGTAGGCGTAGTGCGGGATCACCGCGGTGATCTGTGCCGCGGACGCGCCCCGGGCGGCGTCGACCATGAGGAGCAGCTCCATGAGGTGCTCCTGCGTCGGCGGCACCAGCGGCTGGACGATGTAGACGTCCCGCTGGCGGCAGTTGGCCAGGAGCTGGGCCTGGAGGCAGTCGTTGCTGAACCGGGTGATGTCAGCGGGGGAGAGGTCGACGCCGAGGGCGTCGCAGATGCGTCGAGCCAGGGCGCGGTGGGCGCTGCCGGAGAAAACCACGATGTCCCGCATGACGCTCCTCGGTCGACCGATGATGCAGGACGAGCCTAACCGCCGGACGCCACCTGTGGGACGTGCGTGTCCTCCAGGTGGGACCGCATCTCCGCGACGAGCTCTGCGCGGTGCTGCGCCGCGCTCGGCACCACCCCCGGTATCGACGCGAACCCGTGCGGCACGCGCACGTAGTTCGTCAGGCGGACGGGCACCCCGGCCTCCCGCAGGGCTGCGGCGTAGCGCGAGCCGTCGTCGCGCAGCGGGTCCCGGTCGGCGGTCTGGATCAGGGCGGGCGGCAGCCCTTCGAGGCGCCCGAACAGCGGGGAGATGAGCGGGTCGCGCAGGTCCGCGCCCTCAGGCGCGTAGTGGTTGCGGAAGGCGACGATGCTCGAGCGTGTGAGCATCGGAGCGCCGGCCAGCTCGTGGATCGACGGGGAGGCCAGCGTCATGTCGGTCGCCGGGTAGATCAGCGCCTGGTGGCGCACCGGTGAGTCACCCCGGTCGCGCAGCACCTGTGCGGTGACCGCCGCGAGGTTGCCGCCCGCACTGTCACCGCACAGGCCGATCCGCGTGGTGTCGGCCCGCAGCACGTCGGCCCGCTGCGCCACCCAGGAGGTCGCGTCGACGCAGTCGTGTGCGGCGGTCGGCGCCCGGTGCTCGGGAGCGAGCCGGTAGTCCACGCTGACCACCACGGCGCGGACCTGTGCCGCCAGGTGGCTGCAGAGCGGGTCGTACATGACGACGTTGCCCTGGACGAACCCGCCACCGTGCAGGAAGACGATCACGGGGACGTCGGCCTCGGTGTCGCGCACGGCCCGCGGGCGGTACAGCCGCAGCGGGATGGAGTACCCGTCGCGGGCCGGTGCCGTGCCGTAGGTGATGCCGACGGTCCGGTCGACGGCACCGGTGACCCACGAGAACGGCGGCCGGTCAGGGGTGACCGTCCCGCGCTCGGCCTGGATCTGCTCGACGGTGCGGCGCTCCACCGGCGGGCGCAGTCCCCTGTCCAGCAAGGCCGTCAGCGCGGCCGTCCAGGGGTACAACGCTGTGGGGGAGTGACGCATGCCGAGAAACTAACTCACCTAGGGTGAGGCCATGAGCCTGGACGCACCGCACGGACCCTGCAGCGAGCTCCGCCGATGACCGTCCGCAGGGTGATGGGGGTCGAGACGGAGTACGGGATCTCCGTGCCCGGCGACCCTGCCGCCAACCCGATGATCCTGTCCGGCCAGGTGGTCAACGCGTATGCCTCGGCCCAGGGCATCCGGGCCGCGCACGCGTCGTGGGACTACGCCGACGAGGCGCCCCTGCGCGACGCCCGGGGGTTCGAGATGGGCCGGGGGCTGGCCGACCCGAGCCAGCTCACCGACGAGGAGGACCCCACGCTGGCCAACGTCGTCCTCACCAACGGCGCCCGCCTCTACGTCGACCACGCCCACCCCGAGTACTCCTCGCCCGAGGTGACCACCCCGCGGGCCGCCGTGGCTTGGGACCGCGCCGGCGAGCTGATCATGGCCGAGTCGGTCCGCCGCCTCTCGCAGGGCCCGCCCGGCGTCAACCTCTACAAGAACAACACCGACGGCAAGGGTCAGTCCTACGGCACCCACGAGAACTACCTCATGCGCCGCGAGACGCCGTTCTCCGACATCGTGCGCCACCTGGTGCCGTTCTTCGTGGCCCGCCAGGTGGTCACGGGGTCCGGCCGCGTGGGCATCGGGGTGGACTCGCGGCGGGCCGGGTTCCAGCTCAGCCAGCGCAGCGACTTCTTCGAGGTCGAGGTCGGGCTCGAGACGACGCTGAAGCGCCCGATCATCAACACCCGTGACGAGCCGCACGCGGTGGCCGACCTCTACCGTCGGCTCCACGTCATCATCGGCGACGCCAACCACTGCGACGTCGCGAACCTGCTCAAGCTCGGGACCACGTCGCTGGTGCTGGCGATGATCGAGGACCGAGCCATCCACGAGGACCTCACCGTCGCCCGGCCCGTCGCGACCCTTCAGGCGGTCAGCCACGACCCGACCTGCCGACAGCTCGTCGAGCTGCGTGACGGGACCAAGCTCACCGCGGTGCAGCTGCTCTGGCGCTACCACGACGCCGCCGAGCGCTACCTCCAGGACAGGTATGGCGCCGAGCGGGACAGCGACACCGTCGAGGTCATGCGGTGGTGGGCCCTGGTGCTCGACAAGCTCGAGCGGGACCCGTCGGAGGCGGCGCGGGAGGTCGACTGGGTCGGCAAGCAGCAGGTCATGCAGGGCTACATCGACCGGGACGGGCTGGACTGGGCGGACGCGCGCCTGCGCGCCATCGACATCCAGTGGTCCGACGTGCGCCCGGACAAGGGCCTGTTCCACCGGCTGCGCCGCTCGGGTCGCTTCGAGGAGCTCGTGTCCGACGAGGCCGTCCTCGAGGCGGTGCGCGAGCCCCCGGAGGACACCCGCGCCTACTTCCGCGGCAAGTGCCTGGAGAAGTACCCCGACCAGATCGCCGCCGCGTCCTGGGACTCGGTCATCTTCGACGTCCCGGGCCACGCCTCCCTCCAACGGGTGCCGATGCTGGAACCGTTGCGGGGCACGCGGGCAAGCGTCGGATCGCTGCTCGACCGCAGCCCTGACGCGGCCACCCTGCTGCGCGAGTTGGCCTCGGCATCGGGTTAGGTTCGGACTAGGGTCGAAGCAGGACGGGCGCCCGCGCCCACGTCGCCACCGTGCAGCACCGAGCGAGAGGTCACGGACATGCCGAGCCAGGAGCAGAGCCGCCCACAGCGCAGGGACGACGCGCCCGACGAGGCGCCCGAGCCCACCCCCGCCGCTCCGGAGGCCACCGCCCGCAAGGAGAACCTCGACTCCGACATCGACAGCGTCCTCGACGAGATCGACGGCGTGCTCGAGTCCAACGCGGAGGAGTTCGTCCGCGGCTTCGTGCAGAAGGGCGGCCAGTGAGCACAGGCGCGGACGCGGGGAGGCTCCCCGCGGCATACCTGTCCACGGGATCCTCGTCCTTCACCGACTTCGTCGGCGCGCACGCGCCTCACCTGCTGCCCTCGCGGCGAGCGCTCCCCGTCGGGAGCACCCTCGAGGCACCGCACGGCACCACCATCGTCACCGTCACCTACGACGGGGGTGTCGTCATGGCCGGCGACCGGCGCGCGACGATGGGCAACCTCATCGCCAACCGTGACATGGAGAAGGTCTTCGCAGGCGACGAGTACTCCGCCGTCGGCATCGCCGGCACCGCGGGCATCGCCATCGAGCTGGTCAAGCTGTTCCAGGTCGAGCTCGAGCACTACGAGAAGATCGAGGGGACGCTGCTGTCGTTGGAGGGCAAGGCCAACCGCCTCGCCTCGATGATCCGGGCCAACCTCGCCATGGCCATGCAGGGCCTGGCCGTGGTGCCCCTGTTCGCGGGCTACGACCTGGACAAGGGCACGGGCCGGATCTTCTCCTACGACGTGACCGGCGGGTGCTACGAGGAGCACGACCACCACAGCGTGGGCTCCGGCTCGCTGTTCGCGCGCGGCGCCATGAAGAAGCTCTGGCGGCCGGGCCTGTCCGCCGACGGTGCCGTCTCGCTGGCTGTCGAGGCGCTGTACGACGCCGCCGACGACGACTCCGCCACCGGCGGTCCCGACGTGGGCCGCCGGATCTGGCCCACCGTCGCCGTGGTGGGCGGCCAGGGCGTGGTCTTCCGCACCGACGACGAGCTCCGCACGACCGTGGAGGCCGTCATCGCGGCCCGCCAGGGCAACCCGGGAGGTGCGCGATGAGCAGCATGCCGTTCTACGTCTCGCCCGAACAGCTCATGAAGGACCGGGCCGACTACGCCCGCAAGGGTATTGCGCGTGGTCGGTCCGTCGTCGTGCTCGGCTACGACAAGGGCATCGCGTTCGTCGCGGAGAACCCGTCCCGAGCCCTGCACAAGGTCTCCGAGATCTACGACCGCATCGCGTTCGCCGCCGTGGGCAAGTACAACGAGTTCGAGAACCTGCGCGTCGCCGGGGTGCGGTACGCCGACCTGCGCGGCTACTCCTACGACCGGACCGACGTCACGGCCCGAGGACTGGCCAACGCCTACGCGCAGACCCTCGGGACGGTGTTCACCCAGGAGTCCAAGCCCTACGAGGTCGAGATCGTCGTGGCCGAGGTCGGCGGCAGCGCCGACGAGGACCAGATCTACCGGTTGACCTACGACGGGTCGGTGGCCGACGAACGCGGGTTCGTCGCCATGGGTGGCGCGGCCGAGCCCATCGAGACGGGGCTCAAGGAACGCTGGACCCCGGGACTCTCGCTCGGTGACGCCCTGCGCCTGGCGGTCGACCTGCTGGCCAAGGACCCGGCCGGTGGCCCGGCCCGCGTCCTGGGAGCCGGACAGCTGGAGGTGGCCGTGCTGGACCGGGAGCGACCGCGGCGCACCTTCCGCCGGATCGGCGGCGGCCTGCTCGACGCGCTGCTGAGCACCGAGGACCCGACTCACGACGCCCCCGTCGAGGACGACACGACGCCGGGACGCCACGACACCCTGACGGGTGAGTCGCCCCGCGACGAGTCGACCAACCCGCAGACACAGCGCCCCGCCGGCCAGTCGGACGCCTAGCCAGTCGAACGACTGGCCGGGCGGGGATCCTGCGTGAGACGGGGAGCCCGTCAGACGGGGAGCTTCTCGAGCAACCAGCTCTCGGTCGTCACCCAGGCCTGGCTCGAGGCCGCCTCGTGGTGGAACATCGGCGAGGGGTTGTCGAACGCGTGCCCGGCGCCCTCATAGGTCAGGAACGTGACGTCGTCGTTGGCCGCCGTCACCGCGGCCTCGATCTCGCCGACGGTCTCCACCGGGATGTAGGCGTCCTCGAGCCCGAAGTGGTGCAGGCTCGGGGAGGTGACCTGCGGCGCGATGCCGAGCAGGCTGGGCAGGGCCGAGCCGTAGTAGCTCACGAGCGCGTCCGGTGCGGCGCGGTCGGCACCGGCTGCGGCGGCGACGTTGAACGCCATACCCCCTCCGAAGCAGAACCCGACCACACCCGCGGGCCCGCGGACCTCCGGGCGGTCGCGGACGGCAGCGAGGGCGGCCACACCGTCGCGGACGCCCGCCTCCCAGTCGAACTGCCCCATGAGCTCCATCGCGCGCGGCAGGCCCTCGCCACCCTCCTCGACGACCGGGTCGCCCAGGCGCCAGTAGAGGTGGGGGACGAGCACGACGTAGCCGAGCGCCGCGAGGTCGGCCGCCCGGGACGAGATGTACTCGGTGACGCCGAAGATCTCCTGGTAGAGGACGATGCCCGGGCCCGCGCCGGACGCGGGCAGGTGGAGGTCGGCGGGCATGGAGCCGCCCTCCACGTCGACGGACAGGACCTCGGGGGAGCTGGTGGTTGCCATGCTCCCAACGTAGGCCGCGCCGGGCCGCCCTGCCCGTCAGGCGGTGGGCACGTCCGCGTAGCGCAGGTAGGGCTTGACCACCTCGACGCCCTTGAACCTGGCCTGCGCGTCCTCGGTTGACACGGTGGGAGCCACGATGACGCGGTCGCCGGCCTTCCAGTCCGCGGGGGTCGAGAACGGCCCGGAGTCATTGACCTGCAAGGCATCCAGCGCCCGAAGGATCTCGTCGAAGTTGCGGCCGGCGCTCTTGGGGTAGGTCAGCGAGAGGCGCACCTTGCCCGCCGGGTCGATGAGGAAGACCGAGCGGACGGGGGACGTGTCGCCGGCGCCCGGGTGGATCATGTCGTAGAGCTCGGCGACGTTGCGGTCCTCGTCGGCGACGATCGGGTAGTCCACGGACGCACCCGCGACCGCCTCGATGTCGGACTTCCAGGCATGGTGGTCGTCAAGGCCGTCGACCGACACGGCGAGCACCTTGGTGTTGCGACGGGCCCACTCGTCCTTGAGCTGGGCGACGCGTCCGAGCTCGGTCGTGCAGACGGGCGTGAAGTCGGCGGGGTGGCTGAACAGCACGGCCCAGCCGTCGCCCTTCCAGTCGTGGAACGTCAGCTCGCCCTCGGTGGTCTGGGCGGTGAAGTCGGGGGCGTCGTCGCCCAGTCGCAGCGTGGCCATGAAGGGCTCCTTGTCGAGGTAACGCGATGTTTGTCGAGACCAAACATGCCGTTACCTGACCGAGGTGTGGATGCCCCGTCCGGATGGTGGACCCGCCGAGACCGTCAGGGCGTCGGCCACCGCCGCCACGCTGGCCGGGTCCAGCAGCACGCCGTAGTGGTCGGAGTCGAGCCCCCGGACGGTCACGTCCGGGGGCAGGTGGGCCGCGGCGATCCGGTCGGCGGTGTAGAGACCCTCGGGCTGGCCCAGCGGTCCGCGACCGGCGTACAGCAGCGTGGCGGAGCACTGCATCGTGTGGACGGCGCTGAGGGTGGCGGGGTCCGACACGAGGTCGGCCCAGTCCGCCCGCACGGACTCCAGCGACGAGGTCGACCGCATCTGCCCGCGAGGGCCTGCGAGGTCGTGCAGGAGGTAGGCCGCGAGCGCGGGGCCGGACGCCCCGTCGAGGTGGGGGCCCAGGGTCGGGTGGACACCCCAGTGGGCGAGGTAGGCAGCGTCGTCGTCGAAGGTCATCGACAGCCGGTCCATCGCCGGCCCGATGATGCTGTGCAGCACCTCGTCCACGTCGGCGATGGCGTTGAACAGCGAGCCGGGGGAGGGAAAGGCGAGGCCGCCGTCGACGAGCACCACCGCCCCGACGTCCTCGGGGTGCGTGGCGGCGGCCAGGGCCGCGACGAACGCCCCCATGTCGTGGCCGGCGAGGACCGGTCGGGTGACGCCGAAGTGGACCAGGAGGGCGTGGACGTCGGCCACGTGGTCGGCCAGACCGGCGGAGCGCAGGTGCGAGCTCTCCGCCCTGCCGCGCATGTCGGGCGCGAGGACGTGGACCAGGCCGTCGAGCCGTCGTGCCACCGGCACCCAGGCGAGGGCGTTCGAGGAGATGCTGTGCAGGGCCACGACGACCGGGGCGCCGTCAGGGGCCTGCGTCAGGCGGTGCACCGTGAGCGACCCGCCGTCGACGGCCACCTGCTCGGTCAGCGGTCGCACGTGCGGTCCCCTCTCGACGTCGCGTCAGGTCACGGCCCGGACCGCGGCCCGGACCATGGTGCGTGCCGGGGCCGGGACGAAAACGGCCGGGTCGGTCCCGGCCGCTGTGGTGCGGCCCTGACGCTACGCACCGGGCGGCCACCGCCCTATGGCGCGCGGCGCCACATCGCCTCCCCGGATGTGTGCTCGCCCGACGGCTCAGGATGCAGTGCGGGCGAGGTCGACGAGAGCCGCCTCGTCGGCAGGCGACAGCCCGGCCCGGCGCGGGCGACCCGGTCCCTGCGACACCTCCCACGCGAGGGTGTCCTCCAGGGTCTGGTCGAGGGGACGGGCCACCAGCCCTCGTGCCTGCGCGGCCGCCGTGCTGCGGGTCATCATCCCGGCGTACTCGGGCAGCGGGAGCCACAGGGGCAGCGACCGCTCCCCGGACCAGGGGCTGACCCGGTGCCCGGCCAGCCACTCCTGCGACACCGGCACCAGCTCGCCGGTGTGGCCCGCCACCCGGCGGGCGGTCTCGAGGTGATCGCCCAGGGCAAGCACCGGTCCCGAGGCGTTGACCACTCCGGTCACCGCCCGCTCCGCGCACCCCAGCAGCCAGGCCGCGAGGTCGCGGACGTCGAGCACCTGGGTGCCGACGGGGGAGTCGGGCACCAGGACCGCACCGTCCTCGGTCGCCGGGTGGGCGAACCGCAGGGGCCAGTAGCCGGTCCGGTCGGTGTGGTCCCCGGGCCCGGCGATCAGTCCCGAGCGGGCGACCAGGGCCCGGTCGGGTACGGCGTCGAGCACCAGCTGTTCGCACGCCACCTTCCGCGCGCCATACGTCTGCCCGGCCTCGTCGTCGTCGACGAAGGGGTCGAGCAGCCGAGCGGACTCGTCGGCGCCCGGCTCGTCGTCGGCGGCGTAGACGGAGGCCGACGAGACGAAGGCCCACGAGCGCGTGGTCCCGGCGAGCGAGGACAGGGCGCCCCGGACGTGGCTGGGCTGGCGCGCCAGGTCGACGACCGCGTCCCAGGCGGTCCCGGAGACCGCGTCGTACGCTCCCGGCGCAGTCCGGTCCGCCTGCACGAGCGTGACCCCGGCGGGAACGCCACCGGACTCACCGCGAGCCAGGGCCGTCACCGCGTGCCCGGCCGCCACCGCCTGGGCGGCCACCTCCCGACCCAGCCACGCGGTCCCACCCAGCACGAGGATCTTCATGGACCCACGCAACCAGCGGGGCCGCGCCCTGTCGAGGGTGTTCGCGCTGGGCGCACCACGGCGGGGACGAGCGGTTCGCCGCGGCGACAGCGGTGTTCGAGCCTAGAGTGTGTCCATGGACCGTCGGATCTTCGGGATCGAGAACGAGTACGGCATCACGTGCACGTTCGAGGGGCAGCGCAGGCTGACCCCCGACGAGGTCGCGCGCTACCTCTTCCGCAAGGTCGTGTCGTGGGGTCGGTCCTCCAACGTCTTCCTCTCCAACGGTTCCCGGCTCTACCTCGACGTGGGGTCGCACCCGGAGTACGCCACGCCCGAGTGCGACCACGTCCGCCAGCTCGTCATCCACGACAAGGCGGGGGAGCGCATCATCGAGGGCCTGGTGGCCGATGCCCAGGAACGCCTCACCGAGGAGGGCATCGAGGGCGAGATCTACGTCTTCAAGAACAACACCGACTCGGCGGGCAACTCCTACGGCTGCCACGAGAACTTCCTCGTCGGTCGGGCCGGCGAGTTCCAGCAGCTGTCGGACGTGCTCATACCCTTCCTCGTCAGCCGCCAGATCACCAGTGGCGCGGGCAAGGTCGTGACGACCTCCAAGGGCGCGACCTACTGCGTCAGCCAGCGCGCCGACCACATCTGGGAGGGCGTCTCCTCGGCCACGACGCGCTCGCGTCCCATCATCAACACCCGCGACGAGCCGCACGCCGACGCCGAGAAGTACCGCCGACTGCACGTCATCGTCGGCGACTCCAACATGAGCGAGACGACGACGATGCTCAAGGTCGGATCGGCCGACCTCGTGCTCCGGATGATCGAGGCGGGGATGGTGGTGCGCGACCTGACCCTGGAGAACCCCATCCGCGCCATCCGCGAGATGAGCCACGACATGACGGGCCGCAAGACGGTGCGGCTGTCCAACGGCCGCGAGCTGTCCGCGCTGCAGATCCAGTCCGAGTACCTCGAGCGGGCGCAGGCGTACGCCGACCGCGAGGGCCTGGAGGACCCGATCCACAAGCAGGTCCTCGACCTGTGGGAGCGCACGCTCACGGCGGTCGACACCGGCAACCTGTCGCTGGTCGACACCGAGATCGACTGGGTCATCAAGCACAAGCTCATCACCGGCTACATGGCCAAGCACGACCTGCCGATGGAGCACCCGCGGATCGCCCAGCTCGACCTCGCCTACCACGACGTCAACCGCCGGCGCGGGTTGTTCTACGTCCTGCAGAAGCACGGCCGGGCCGCCCGCCTGTGCACCGACCCCGAGGTCTTCGAGGCCAAGACGGTGCCGCCGCAGACCACCCGGGCCAAGCTGCGCGGCGACTTCATCAAGGCCGCCCAGGAGCACCGCCGCGACTTCACGGTGGACTGGGTACACCTCAAGCTCAACGACCAGGCCCAGCGCACCGTCCTGTGCAAGGACCCGTTCGCCGCCGTCGACGCCCGCGTGGACCGGCTCATCGAGGGCATGCGCGGCTGAGCCTGCTCGCGGTGCACGGACCGCGTTGCGGGGATTGCCAGACTGCGCGGTTATGGTGGTCGCTGGTCCACCGCCCCCAGCGAAAGTCCTCCATCGTGCCTGTGCGTCCCCGTTCCTCCCGCCCCAACCGTCGCCTCGCGGTGATGGCGGGCGCCCTGACCGCCCTGCTGGCCCTGACGGCCTGCGGCAACTCCGACAACTCCAAGGCGTCCTCGCCGTTGGACGGCATCACCGTCTCCGGAGGCAGCGACACCAGCGCGCCGACCGTGGCGATCACGCCGAAGCCCCTGTCCGTCACCGAGACCACGACCCGGGTCGTCAAGGCCGGCAACGGCCCCGTCGTCACGAACGACGAGATCGTCAGCGTGAAGTACGTCCTGCTGAACGCCAAGGACTCCTCGGTCCTCGACACCAACTACGGCAAGCAGAACCTCGGGCTCAGCCTGGGGACGCAGAGCCTGCTGCCCGGCCTGAAGAAGGGCCTGGCCAACCAGAAGGTCGGCTCGCGCGTGCTCGTCGCAGTGCCCCCGAAGGACGCCTTCGGCGCCCAGGGCAACACCGACATCAAGGTCGGCGGCACGGACACCGTCGTCTTCCTCATGGACGTGCTGTCCGCGACCAAACCCCTGGCCAGCGCCGAGGGCAAGGCGGTCAAGCCCTCCGCCGACCTGCCGGCCGTCAAGGTCGAGAGCGGCAAGCCCGCCGCGATCACCATCCCCAAGGGGAAGAAGCCGCCGACCAAGACCGTGGGTCAGAACCTCATCGAGGGCTCGGGCGCCAAGGTGCAGGCCGGCCAGACCATCCGCGTCACCTACACCGGCGCGCTCTGGAAGGACGGAAAGGTCTTCGACTCCTCGGCGAGCTCGCCGCAGGGATACTTCGAGACCGTCATCGGCAAGCAGCAGGTCATCAAGGCCTGGGACGCCCAGCTCGTCGGCAAGACCGTCGGCAGCCGGGTCCTCATGGTCGTGCCGCCGGCCGACGGCTACGGCGCCGCCGGCAGCCCCCCGAAGATCAGCGGCACGGACACCCTCGTGTTCGTCGTCGACATCCTCGCGGCCTACTGACCCCCATCCCACCCCGCGCCCCCGGCGCGACACCACCAGACAGGAGCACCAGCATGGGTTTCGACCCCAAGACCACCAAGCCGGAGATCGACTTCCCCGGCGACGTCGCCCCCACCGAGCTCGTCATCGAGGACGTCACCGAGGGTGACGGCCAGGAGGCCGGCGCGGGTGACACGATCTCGGCCCACTACGTCGGAGTGGCTCACTCCACCGGCGAGGAGTTCGACTCGTCGTGGGGCCGTGGAGCACCCCTGGACTTCCGCCTCGGCGTCGGCCAGGTCATCCGCGGCTGGGACGACGGCATCGTCGGCATGAAGGTCGGCGGCCGTCGCAAGCTCACGATCCCCGCTCACCTCGCCTACGGCGACCGCGGCGCGGGCGGCGCGATCAAGCCGGGCGAGACGCTGATCTTCGTGGTCGACCTCGTGGACGTCCGCTGACCGCGGACCCCACCGGCTGAGCTCCCTCAGCCACCAGCACCATCCAGCAGCCGGGCGGCATACCGCCCGGCTGCTGCGCTGTAGAGGAAGGCTGCGTGGTCCTCGTCCAGGCCGCGGCCCATGGTCGACAGCCTCACGGGTGAGCCGCGCAGCGCCTCGTCGAGACCGTCCTCCTCGACCTGCGCGAGGCGCACCGGGCCGGACGCCTCGGCCACCAGCTCGCAGGCCTGGCGCAGCACCAGCTCACCGAACTCGCCCGTGGGGTGGGTGACGACCAGGTCTGCGGGCACCAGGGCGATCCGCCCGTATGCCGTGCGGCTGTGGTGGGAGATCCCGCGGTGCCGTTCGCGGGCGTCGGCGTCCGACACGCGCAGCGCGCCGACCCCGCGTCCGCGCAGGGTGGACGCGGCGTTGAGGGCCTCGCCGGCCGCCACGCCGGTGTAGCCCCAGCTGGTGCCGGTGCCGACGTTGCCCGGGCCCTGGATGACGACGGCCACGTCGGCTGCCAGGACGTGCTTGGCGGCGAGCAGGCCGGAGTGCAGGGTGACGGCCTCGTGCTCGCCGCCGTAGGCCTGGCCCACCGTCACCGTGCTGTGCAGCCAACCCGCCTCGCGCAGGCCCGCGACCGCTCGCGAGAAGGCGATCGGCAGGGCGCCGCCGTCGGGCATGAGGTAGACGACGCGGGCGTCGGGGCGTTCGGCCCGCAGCCCGGCCAGGACGGCGGGCAGGGCGGAGTGCAGGTCGGCCACGACCACGGGCAGGCCCTGCAGGTCGCCGGCGTCCGCCGCCCCCGAGGTCAGGGCCGCGTGGTGCGGGCTGTCCTGCTCGTCGACCGCCATGAACATCTGCTGCTGCGGGGTGTACCGCGCCTTGACGATGTGGCCTGATGCTGTCGTCGGGTCGGCAGGCGGGTCGGCGGGGAGCCGGTCGGGCGCCGCCACGACGAACGCGAGCCCGCCGGTGCCAAGGCCACGCAGCAGTGCGGAGGCGTTGAGCAGCACGCGGTCACCGACCTGTGGCTCGCCGACGAGGGCGGTGTAGGCCAGCGCTCGCACGAGGTCACCGTCGTCACCCGCCAGCCGCACGGCATACTCCACGGCGCCCGGCCACCGGCCACGCACCTCCTGCACCGTGCCCTCACGCCACTGCATCACGACACGCAGACTAGCCACGGACCGTGCGCACGACTCCGGTAGCGTCGGGCGGGTGAGTTCACCCAACGGTCCGGCGGCCAAGACCGAGCGCCTGCTCAACCTCGTGCTCTGCCTGCTCTACACCCGCCGGCCGCTGCCCAAGTCCAAGATCCGCGACATCGTGCCGCAGTACGGCGACGCCGCCAGCGGCGAGGCCTTCGACCGGATGTTCGAGCGCGACAAGGACGAGCTGCGCGAGCTCGGCATCCCGCTGGTCACCGCCGAGATCGGCGGAGTCTGGGACGACGAGGTGGGCTACCGGATCGACCAGCGCGAGTACGCCCTGCCCGACATCGAGTTCGAGCCCGACGAGCTGGCGGTCCTCGGGCTGGCCAGCCGGACGTGGGCGCACGCATCGCTGGCCGGCCCGGCCGCCCAGGCCCTGCGCAAGCTCAAGGCCGCCGGCATCGAGCGCGACGGCGACTCGCTCATCGGCATCGAGCCCCGGCTCGGGACGAGCGAGCCGGCGTTCGAGCAGGTGAAGAACGCCGTCGTCGGCCAGCAGACGATCTCCTTCGGCTACCGCACCGGTGGCCAGGGCGAGGTCAACACCCGTCGCGTCCAGCCGTGGGGACTCGCTTCGTGGCACGGCCGCTGGTACCTCACCGGGTTCGACCTCGACCGCGACGCGTCGCGCGTGTTCCGCCTGTCCCGGATCGATGGCGAGGTGTCCGTCGTGCGCAAGGCCGAGCCCTACACCGTACCGGCGGACCACCGTGCCCAGGAGATGATCCGCAGCACCGTGGGCGAGCAGGAGCCGCGCCCCTCGGTCGTCCGGGTGCGTGAGGGCCGGGGTCAGTCGCTGCGCCGGCGCGGAACGGTCGGCGCCGTCGAGGGGGAGTGGACCGTCCTCGACGTGCCGTTCACCGACCCCTACGCCTTCGCCGACGAGGTGAGCGGGTATGGCGCGGACGTGGTCGTCGACGAGCCGGCCGAGGTCCGTGAGCTCGTCGTCGCGCGCCTCCAGGGGGCGCTCGCCGCCCACGGAGCAGGTGCGGCATGAGCACGCCCGAGACCGCGACCGCGCGGTTGACGCGGCTGCTGACCATGGTGCCGTGGCTGGTCAACCGCCAGGGCATCGACACCGAGCAGGCCGCGGCCGAGCTCGGCATCACCGTCGAGCAGCTCGACACCGACCTGCGCCTGCTCTACCTGTGCGGGTACGGCCAGATGCCCGACGAGCTCATCGATGCGCAGTGGGAGAACGGGCGGGTGTTCGTCACCAACGCCGACACCATCGCCCGCCCCCTGCGCCTCGGGCGTGACGAGGCGCTGACCCTGATGGTCGGTCTGCGCGCGCTCGCCGCCGTCCCCGGGCTGGGGGAGCGCGATGCCATCGAGCGGGCCATGGCCAAGCTCGAGGAGGCGACCGGCGCCAGCGCCGAGGCGGCAGCGCGGGTCGAGGTCGCCATCAGCGAGGGCGTCGAGGCGGGCCTGCTCTCCGACGCCCGTCGGGCGGTCGAGGGCCACCGGCGCGTGCACCTGCGCTACCTCGTGCCCAGCCGCGACGAGTCGACCGAGCGCGACGTCGACCCCATGCGCGTGGTCAACCTCGACGCGAAGTGGTACCTCGAGGGCTGGTGCCACCGGGCCCAGGACACCCGCCTGTTCCGGATGGACCGGATCGAGGCGCTCGAGGTGCTCGACGTCGACGGCACCCCGCCCCCGCAGGCGGAACTGCGCGACCTCGACGCGGGCACCTTCACACCGCGTGCCGACGACACGCTCGTCACGCTGAGGCTCGGTCAGGGCGCCGCCTGGGTCGCCGACTACTACCCCGTGGAGACGGTGGAGACGGCGCCCGACGGCACCTCTCTGACCGTCACCCTGCGCACCGCCGACACGTTGTGGCTGCGGCGCCTCGTGTGGCGCCTCGGCGGGCACGGCACGGTCGTCGCCCCAGCAGAGCTGGCCGCCTCGGTGACCGAGGGCGCGACCGCGGCGCTCGCGGCATACGGCGTCGAACCCGCCACCGGCGCCGGCGGGTAGGGTCGGACGCATGTGGTGGTGGGTTCTGATCTGGGTGCTGCTCGCGCTGGTGGCGTTGGGCTACCTCGCGACGCGTGCGTGGGGTCTGTGGGGCCAGGTCAAGGAGCTGGGCGCCGAGGTCCGCCGGGCGTCCGACACCGTGGCGGCGCTGCAGGCGCAGGCCGACCGCCTCGGAGATCCGCAGCCTCCGGTCCAACCCGCGATCTTCGACGACCCGCGCCAGCTGCGCCGGGAACGCGAGGCCACCCGTGCCTCGTTGAAGCAGCAGCGGCGCGCCCGTCAGGCTTCTCGCCGCCCCGCCTGGGCCAGGCATCTAGACTAGGAGCACCGGCGAGGTCGTCACCGATCTCGACCGGACCACCATCACCACCATCAGGTCGCCGCACCGGCGATCGAGAGGATTGATTCCCATGGGTCGCGGACTCTTCGAAGGCTGGCACCTCGTCGTCCTGCTGGTTCTGCTGGTGGTGCTCTTCGGCTTCAAGCGCCTCCCCGACGCGGCCCGCAGCATCGGCCGCTCCATGCGCATCTTCAAGTCCGAGGTGCACGAGATGAAGAACGACGGCAAGAGCGCGGCCAGCTCCGACACCGTCCCCGGTGAGACGGTGCGTGACCACAACGCCCCCGGCACGGCCGGCTACACCCCCGGTGCGACGCCGGGCACGACGGGGACCTCGCCCATCCGCGAGGACAACAGCCCGCGCACCGACAACAGCACCGGTCTCTGAGCGCCTAGACCCACCGCCCCGATCCACCCGAGCACCTGACACCGACCATGGCCTTCCGGCGTGCCCGCACCCCTGAAGGGCGGATGACGCTCGGTGACCACCTGCGGGAGCTGCGCCGCCGGTTCCTCGTCTCGGCCGTCACCGTCCTCGTCGGCGGGGTGCTCGGCTGGATCTTCTACCCGCAGGTCTACGCGAAGCTCTCCGCGCCCTTCAACGACTACAAGCTGGCCAACCCGCACAGCGTCATCAGCCTCAACTTCGGCAACGCGACCGCGGCGTTCTCCCAGCAGGTCAGCCTCTCGATCTTCGTCGGCGTCATCGTCTCGAGCCCCGTTTGGCTCTACCAGGTCTGGGCGTTCATCGTCCCCGGCCTGACCAAGAAGGAACGCAACATCTCGCTGATGTTCATCGGCGCGATCTTCCCGCTGTTCCTCGCCGGCTGCGCCCTCGCCTACTACGTCCTGCCTGCCGTGCTGGCCGTCCTCTACGGGTTCACGCCGGCGGGGGCCTCGAACATCCAGCAGGTGTCGGAGTACTTCAGCTTCGTGACGCGGTTCATCCTCGTCTTCGGCGCCGCGTTCCTGCTGCCCGTCTTCCTCGTTGCCCTCAACGCCATCGGCATCCTCCCGGCGTCGGCGATGCTCAAGGCGTGGCGGCCGGCGATCTTCGGCATCTTCGTGCTCTCGGCCATCGCCACGCCCACCCCGGACGCCTTCACGATGTTCCTCATGGCCATCCCCCTGACGGTGCTCTACTTCCTGGCCATCGCCGTCAGCAAGCTCATCGAGCGGCGCAAGCGCAAGAGCCGACCCGACTGGGTGGACGTGTCGGACGACGAGGCGTCGGCGCTCTAGGCCGGCCGTGCGGTCCGGCGACGACGGTCGCCTCGTGGGCGGTAGCCTCCGCGCGTGAGCAAGCGCATCGGGCTGGTCGTGAACCCGACCTCGGGCAAGAACCGCGGCATGAGCCTGGGCCTGGAGGTGGCCCAGCGGATGCGGGCCGCCGGCCACGAGGTCCTCGACCTCTCCGACGAGACGTATGCCGCAGCGCGGGACCGCGCGCTCGGCGCCATCGCCCAGGGGATCGACGTCCTCGCCGTGGTCGGTGGGGACGGGATGGCGCACCTCGGCATCAACCTCGCCGCCGAGACCAAGGTGCCGCTGGCCCTCATCGCCGCCGGGACCGGCAACGACATCGCCCGCGGCCTCGGCCTCCCCGTGCACGACCCGGTGCGAGCAGCGGACCTCGTGACGACCGGGGTGCCACGGGTGATCGACGCCGTCTGCAGCACCGACGAGCACGGCGGGACACGGTGGTTCGGGGGAGTCCTGGGGGCGGGCTTCGACTCCGTCGTCAACGAGCGCGCCAACACCTGGCCGTGGCCAAAGGGCCAGATGCGCTACAACCTCGCCATCCTGCGCGAGCTGCCGACGTTCAGGGCGATCCCGTACGCGGTCACCGTCGACGGCGTCCGCCACGAGATGCGGGCGATGCTCGTGGCCGTGGGCAACGGGCCGAGCTACGGCGGCGGGATGCAGGTGCTCCCCGACGCACGGATGGACGACGGGCTGGTCGACGTCCTGGTCCTGCACGAGATCAGCACCCTGGAGTTCCTCAAAGTGTTCCCCAAGGTCTTCAAGGGCGCGCACGTGGGGCACCCGGCGGTCGAGATCCTTCGGGGTCGCGAGGTGACCCTGGAGGCGGCGGGGATCATCGCCTACGCCGACGGTGAACGGTTCGGACCACTGCCCCTCACGGTCCAGGTCGTGCCCGGCGCGGTCACCGTGCTGACACCCTCCACACTCGCGGTGGGTCGCTGACGTAGCCTCGGCACCATGTCGACCCCTGCCGAGCGGTTTGCTGCCTCCGCCGCGCGCTCGCCCGCCCGAAACCCCCAGCTCGCCCAGTTCACGGCCGGTCTCGAGTTCCCCCTGGACGACTTCCAGGAGCGGGCCTGCCTCGCCGTCGAGGCCGGCAAGGGCGTCCTGGTCGCAGCACCCACCGGTGCGGGCAAGACCATCGTCGGCGAGTTCGCCGTCCACCTGGCCCTGGCCACCGGTCGCAAGGCGTTCTACACCACCCCGATCAAGGCGCTGTCCAACCAGAAGTACGCCGACCTCGTGCGCCGCCACGGTGCGGCGAACGTCGGGCTCCTCACGGGTGACTCCTCGATCAACGGTGAGGCGCCCGTGGTCGTGATGACCACCGAGGTGCTGCGCAACATGATGTACGCCGGCTCGACCACCCTGCGCGGACTCGGCTTCGTGGTCATGGACGAGGTGCACTACCTCGCCGACCGCTTCCGGGGCGCGGTGTGGGAGGAGGTCATCATCCACCTCGCCGAGGACGTGCAGGTGGTCTCCCTGTCGGCGACGGTGAGCAACGCCGAGGAGTTCGGGGCGTGGCTGGCCGAGGTGCGTGGCAACCACGAGGTGATCGTCTCCGAGCACCGCCCGGTGCCGCTGTGGCAGCACGTCATGGTCGGCCAGGGCGTCTACGACCTGTTCGTCGACGAGCTCTCCGCCCCGACCACCGGCGCCGACGCCACCCGCGTGAATCCTGAGCTGCTGCAGGCGATCCGCACCACCGAGCAACGTGGCCGCTGGGACGACTCGGGCCGCGCCGGCAACGGCGGCGGTCGACTGCCCCACCGCGGTCGCGGCGCGCCCCGCGGTCCCGGTGGTGGTCCGGGCGGACGAGGTATGGCGCGTGGCGGCTCCGGGGGCGGCCCTGGCGGCGGCGGACGTCCCGGTGAGGGAGCGACCCGTTCGGAGGTCGTCAGCCGGCTCGACCGCGACGGACTGCTGCCGGCGATCACCTTCATCTTCAGCCGGGTCGGCTGCGAAGGGGCCGTCCAGCAGCTGCTGCGCGACGGAGTGCACCTCATCACCGAGGCCGAGGGCGACCGCATCCGCCGGACCGTGGAGGAGCGCATCCAGGGCCTGGCGGAGGAGGACCTGGGGGTGCTCGGCTACTGGGACTTCGTCGAGGGCCTGTCCCGAGGGTTCGCCGCCCACCACGCCGGTATGCTCCCGACGTTTCGCGAGATCGTCGAGGAGCTCTTCACCGCCGGGCGGATCCGTGCGGTCTTCGCCACGGAGACGCTGGCCCTGGGCATCAACATGCCGGCCCGCACCGTCGTGCTCGAGAAGCTCGTGAAGTTCAACGGCGAGACCCACGCGGACATCACCCCGGCGGAGTACACGCAGCTGACCGGACGCGCGGGGAGACGCGGCATCGACATCGAGGGCCATGCCCTCGTGCTGTGGAACCGCGGACTGGACCCGCTCTCGGTCGCCGGTCTGGCCTCGACGCGCACCTACCCGTTGCGCTCGAGCTTCCGGCCGACCTACAACATGGCGGTCAACCTCGTGGCCCAGGTGGGGCGCGAGACCGCCCGCGAGATCCTCGAGACGTCGTTCGCCCAGTTCCAGGCCGACCGGGCCGTCGTCGGCATCGCCCGGGCCGTGCGCCGCAACGAGGAAGGCCTCGAGGGCTACTCCGAGGGGATGGCCTGCCACCTCGGCGACTTCAACGAGTATGCCGGCATCCGCCACGAGATCGCGCGCCTGGAGAAGGACGGCGCCAAGGCGCGGTCGGCGAGCAGGCGTGCTGAGGCTGCCGTCTCGCTCGAGGGCCTGCGCATCGGCGACGTCATCAAGGTGCCGTCGGGTCGCAACGCCGGGTATGCCGTCGTCGTGCAGCCGTCCAGGTCCTACCGGGGCGAGGCACCGTCGCCGACCGTGGTCACCGAGGACAAGCAGCTGCGCAAGCTCACCCTCGTCGACGTGCCCGAGCCGGTCGAGGCCATCGCGCACGTCAAGGTGCCACCGCACTTCAACGCCAAGAGCCCCAAGGCGCGCCGCGACCTGGCCACGTCGCTGCGCATCGCCGTGCCGCACGACCCGCCGCCGCGGCGTCGCACCGAGTCCCAGCCGGGGGAGGACGAGCGGATCGCCGATCTGCGCCGTCAGCTCAAGGCGCACCCGTGCCACCAGTGCCCCGACCGCGAGGACCACGCCCGCTGGGCGGAGCGGTGGTGGCGCCTCAAGCGCGAGACCGTGGGGCTGCAGCGCAAGGTCGAGGGTCGCACCAACTCGGTGGCGCGGACCTTCGACCGCATCTGCGAGCTGCTGACCGAGCTGGGCTACCTCGGCGAGGGTGGCACGACGGTCCCGCCGCAGGGGGAGAACCTGCGGCGCCTCTACACGGAGAAGGACCTCCTCGCGGCCGAGTGCCTGCGCCTCGGCGTCTGGAAGCGCCTCGACCCGGCTGGGCTGGCGGCCATCGTGTCGGTGCTCGTCCACGAGCCACGGCGCGACGAGGCCGACCCGTCACCGCGGATGCCGGGCGACGACGTCGCCGAGGCGGTGGCCGAGATGAACCGCCTCTGGTCGGTCCTCGAGGACCGCGAGCGCGACCTCGGGCTGCCGCTGACCGGAGCGCCAGACGCGGGTATGGCGTGGATGATGCACCGCTGGGCCTCGGGCCAGAAGCTCGACTACGTGCTGCGCGGCCAGGACATGGCTGCCGGTGACTTCGTCCGCCGGTGCAAGCAGGTCGTCGACCTGCTCGGCCAGATCGGGGACGCGGCGCCGGAGCCGCAGCTGCGCACGACCGCTCGCAAGGCGATCGACGCGGTCATGCGCGGGGTGGTCGCGGCCGACCGCCTGGACTGAGACCGGGCCACGATCCGCCGGGTGGGACCCGACAGGGCACTGTCGTCCGCGCGGGGTGAGGATGGGTGGGTGACCCACCCCGCCACCACCTCACGCGGCGACGACCGCCAGGCCGACGACCGCCAGGCTGACCACCGCCCGGCCGACCAGCACCAGCCGGATCCCCGGCGCTGGAAGGCCCTGGCCGTCTGCCTCGTCGCCGGTTTCATGACCCTGCTCGACGTGAGCATCGTCAACGTCGCCCTGCCCAGCATCGAGAAGGGCCTGTCCGCCTCACCGAGCGACCTGCAGTGGGTGGTGTCCGGGTACGCCCTGACGTTCGGGCTCGTCCTCGTGCCCGCGGGACGACTCGGGGACGCGACCGGACGTCGGCGGATGTTCATCGCCGGGGTCGTGGTGTTCGGTGTCTCCAGCCTGCTGTGCGGCCTTGCGACGAGCAGTGCCCTGCTCATCGGCGCACGCCTGCTCCAGGGCATCGGCGGCGGCCTGCTCAACCCGCAGGTGTCCGGACTGATCCAGACGCTGTTCCGTGGTTCGGAGCGGGCCAGGGCGTTCGGGATGCTCGGTGCCACCATCGGCATCTCCACGGCCGTGGGACCCATCGCGGGTGGGGTGATCCTCAGCCTGCTCGGCGCCGACGCCGGCTGGCGCTGGATCTTCTTCGTCAACCTTCCCGTGGCGGTGGCAGCGGTCGTCCTCGCGCTGCGGTGGATCCCCACGGCCGAGCCGCGCGAGGGTGCCCGCAAGCGCCAGGACCTCGACCCGGTCGGCGTGGTGCTCCTCGGCGCCGGGGTCCTCGCCCTGCTCCTGCCGCTCGTCGAGAGCGGCCGCGGCTCGAGCTCCTCCTCCGTCCCCGGATGGGTCGCCGCCGCCGGCGCCGCCCTGCTGGCCGTCTTCGTGCTGTGGGAGCGCCGCTACACCGCCCGCGGCCACACGCCGCTGGTCGACCTGCGCCTCTTCCAGCTGCCGGGGTACGCCTCCGGCGCGGTCGTCGCCACCGTCTACTTCTCCGGCTTCACCGGGATCTTCTTCGTCCTGACCATCTACCTCCAGCAGGGCCTGGGCTACTCGGCCCTGCTCGCCGGCCTCGCGGTGACACCGTTCGCCGCCGGCTCCGCCGTGATGTCCGCCGTCGGAGGCCGCCTCGTCACGCGGTTCGGCCGCTCGCTGGTCACCTGGGGCCTGGTGCTGGTCGTGGTGGGACTGGTCGCCACCGACGTGGTCCTGTCGACGGTCGAGGGCCCCCGCACCGGCTGGTATGCCGCGCTGCCGCTCCTGCTCGCCGGCCTCGGCAGCGGGATGGTGATCTCCCCGAACATCACCCTCACCCTGGCCGACGTGCCCGTCGAGCGGGCGGGGACGGCCGGCGGCGTCCTGCAGACCGGCCAGCGCATCGGCACCGCCGCTGGCATCGCCCTGATCGGGACGGTGTTCTTCGCGGCGGCCAAGGATGGCGGGTCGGCAGGGGCGGCGCTCTCGCTGAGGGTGGCCACCGGCCTGGTGGTGCTGTCGCTGGTCGCGAGCCTGGCCGACGTCTGGCTCCGCCGACGCGCCACCGGGGAGGTGGCCGGGTAACCCGGGCTCCCGGCCACCCGCCAGACCAGCGGGGGTCAGTCGATGCGCAGGGCGGACAGGACGCGGTTGAACGAGCTGGTGACCCCGAACTCGCTCGCCACGCGGCTCATCAGGACCGGGTCCGCCACCTGCGTCGGCAGGGCCATGTCGACGTCGTCCACGGGGGCGTCCGGTGCCACCTGGACGACCTTCGGCGCCACGTCCAGGTAGGCCGCGCCGGCCTCGAGGCGGGACCGCTGGGCACCCTTGATCTCGGGGTCGCCGCTGTCGACGGCCGCGCGGAGGGCGACGAGCGTGCCGTACTTCTCGATCAGCTTGGCCGCGGTCTTCTCACCGATGCCGGCGACCCCGGGCAGGCCGTCGCTGGTGTCGCCGCGCAGGACCGCCATGTCGGCGTAGGCAGGTCCGTTGGCGACCGCATACTTCGTCTGCAGGAAGGCCTCGTCGACGAGGTCGGGGTCGCGGACCCCGCCCCGGGCGGTGTAGATGACGCGGACGTTCGCGGCATCGTCGACCAGCTGGAACAGGTCGCGGTCACCGGTCACCACGTCGACCGCCATCGAGCCCTTGTGCCGGGCGGTGAGGGTGCCGATGACGTCGTCGGCCTCGTACCCGTCGGCGCCGAGCCGCGGGAAGCCCAGTGCCTGCAGGGCGTCACGGATCACCGGCACCTGCGGGGTGAGGAGCTCGGGTGACTCCTCCTCGACGATCGACCCGTCGACCAGCCGGTGCGCCTTGTAGGTGGGGATGGCGTCGACCCGGAACGCAGGCCGCCAGTCGTTGTCCCAGCAGGCGACGAAGTGGGTGGGCTGGTGGGTGTTGATGAGCGAGGCGATCATGTCGAGGAACCCGCGGATCGCGTTCGTCGGCGGCTCGGAGTCGTCCTTGCGCTGGTCCGGCACACCGAAGAAGGCGCGGAAGTACAGGGAGGCGGAGTCGAGCAGCATGAGGCGTGCGGCCGGCGGGGAGGTCATGCGCTCATGCTGCCACCACGGAGGGTCCTGCCTCAGTAGGCTGCCCCCGTGGAAGACCTCGATCGACGCATCGTCGCCCTGCTGCGCTCGGACGGTCGGATGAGCTACACCGACCTCGGCAAGGCGATGGGGCTCTCGACGTCCGCCGTCCACCAGCGGGTGCGGCGGCTCGAGGAGCGCGGCGTGATCAAGGGCTACACCGCGATCGTCGACCACGCGGCGCTCGACCTGCCGCTCACGGCCTTCATCTCCATCACCCCCCTGGACCCCGCCGCTCCCGACGACATCCCGGACCGGCTGCGCGACATCGGCGAGCTCGATGCCTGCCACTCGGTCGCGGGGGAGGAGAACTACATCCTCAAGGCCCGGGTGCGCACCCCCGGCGACCTCGAGGGACTGCTGGCCCGGGTCCGGGCGGCCGCCAACGTCGCCACCCGGACCACCGTGGTCCTCTCCACTCCCTGGGAGTAGCCCATCGGGCGGACTGCCTCATCCGGGGGATCGGTGTCGGCGCCACCGGTCCTGCCGGGTGCTTCCACGGGCTGCTCGACGCGCCCGCTGCCCCACCTCGCGTCGGCACTCAGCGAACGTCGAACTCTTCGTGCATCCCGTTCGCGTAGTGGTTCTTGAGGTTGCACACCAGCTCGTAGCGACCCGGCGCAAGGGTCAGCGTCACCCAACCAACCGCACCAGATGTGATGCCCTCACCCGACCCGGCCGCGCACGGCGCAGACGCCTCACCAGCGCTGCCCCCCTCGGCGATCCGGCCGTCGGGTCCCGGCACACGCTCACCGGCAGCGGACTGCCCCGCCACCGGCATGACCACCAGCTCATGTGTCCGCCAGCCCACGTTGCTGGCGACGAAGGACACCGACCCTGCAGGCGCCGAACGGGGCGTCACGCTCAGACTCATCCGCGAGCCCATCGGCGCATCGCCACCCATCATCCGCGTCATACCCATGTCGGCGAGCCGGACCTGGACCGTTGCGCCCGGCAACCTCGCAGGCGCCGAACACGACAGCCGCGAGTAGTGGTAGCCCTGGGCGCCGCCCATCGCTCCGCCCGACGACCGTGCGCCGTTGCCCATCATCCCTCCGCCGCCCTGGCCTGCCGATGAGCATCCCGCGAGGAGCAGCACCGCCGAGACCGTCGTCACACCCAGGCCCTGGAGGGAGTTGAACCGCCGCGTCATCACCCATCTATACGAACACCCACGGCCATGGGACCTGCAGCGGCAAAGGTCCCGTCGGTGGCACCTCCGGGTCACGTCACACTGTGACGGCCGGCCGACGACACGGTCAGGCCCGTTCGTCGAGGGTTCGTGCTCACGAGCGATCCGCCGGATGACGGTGTGTCGTCGGCTGGCGGGACGCCCGCGGTATGGCAGTGCTCGACGGCATGGCGCGGGCCACCCACGAACGAGAAGGTACTTTGCCGACATGGCAAGTGATCCCCTCGCCGACCTCGGACCCCGGCTGCGCCGCCTGCGGACGGCGCGCGACCTTACGCTCGCGCAGGTGGGCAACGAGACCGGGTTGTCGGTCAGCACCCTGTCACGCCTGGAGTCCGGTGGTCGCCGAGCGACCCTGGAGCTGCTGCTCCCGCTGGCTCGGGTGTACGGCGTCACCCTCGACGAGCTGGTCGACGCGCCCGCCACCGGTGACCCGCGCGTCCACGCCAAGCCCATCCAGGCCTACGGCGGCACCATCGTCCCGCTGACCAACCGACCCGGGGGAGTACGCGCCTTCAAGCACGTCATCCGCCCGGCCTCACGTTCGGTCCCGGAGCCGGGCACCCACGAGGGCTACGAGTGGCTCTACGTCCTCGACGGCCAGCTGCGGCTCGTCCTCGGCGAGCACGACGTGGTCCTCGGTCCCGGTGAGGTGGCGGAGTTCGACACGCGGGTGCCGCACTGGTTCGGCTGCGCCGACGGCCGACCCGTGGAGATGCTCAGCATCTTCGGGCCACAGGGGGAGCGCATGCACGTGCGTGCCAGGCCCCACACCGCCAGGTCCTCGGAGTCCGGGAGCCAAGGGGTCAGAGCCAGGGGTGGGAGCTAGGGGCCGGGAGTCTCGAGCTCGGACAGCGCCAGGACGACCAGGCTCGCGGTCCAGACCAGGGGCGCGGGTCCGGCCGGCGCACCGCTCCTGGTGACCCGCTCGGGCAGGGACCCGTATGCCGTGCGGTGGGCGTCGAGCCAGTCCAGGCGCCTGCCGGCCTCGAGGTCGCGCCCGGCGGCGGCGTCGGTGACGGCGACCAGGGCGGTCTGCGGGGTCCATGAGGCGCCCCCGTTGTCGAGCCACTCGACCCCGGGGGCGACCCCACCGGCAGGCTGGGCCGCCTCGCGCTGGTAGCGCACCGCAGCGGCCTCGACGGCGCGGACCATGGGCGTCGGCAGGTCGCCCGGCGCCGTGAACGGTGGCAGGAGCATGAGCGTGGAGGCGTCGAGGCCGCCCACGTCGCCGAAGCGTTCGTAGCCGGGACCCATCTCCCGCGCCACGGTGGCTGCCAGCCTCTCGACCGTCGTCCGGGCGCGCTGGGCCGCGGCGTCGTCGCCGGTGACGGCGTAGTCGCGCCCGGCGGCCGCCAACCCGGCCAGCATCGGGGCCACGGTGCCGAGCGTGGTGCGCGTGACCTTGACCTCCCAGTAGTCGGGGGACGCCGGCGGCAACCGGTCGCCACCGGCCACGAGGCGGGTCAGCGTGGCCACGCAGCGGTCGCGCAGCTCGGCGGCGGAGGTTGGGACGCCCGCCCCACCGTCGCGACGGACCTCGGTGATCGCCCAGAGCACCCAGCCGCAGCCGTCGGACTGCCGGGCACGGTCGGTCAGGGGCGCGCCGTCCATCGCGTACCGCGCCCGGAAGCCCACGGCCGGGTCGAACTCGAGGCGCGACATACGGTCCAGCACCGAGGCCGCTTCGGCGCTGTGGCCGGTGCGACTGAGGGCGACCGCGGCGAACGAGCCGTCGCGGGGCCAGAAGTGGTGCCACGGGCCGCCCGGGCCGGCGGAGACGGTGCCGTTCGCCTCGAGGTGGGACCTCACGTCGACCAGGGCCCAGCGCGCCATGTCACTCCAGTGCGTGCCGGCCCCGGGCACGATGCCGGCGGCGACCCAGCGGGTGTCGGCGGCTGCCTGGCCGCTCTCGGCGTAGCCGGGGGCTGCGCGGTATCCCGGTGCGGTGATGAGGCGTTCGTCGGGAGACATGGCCTTGGCACCGGCCGCGGCGCCGGCGAGGAGGACCGTAGTGGCCAGCGCCAACGGCACCCAGAATCGTCGCCTCACCTCGTGCACCCTACGCTCGGCGACTCACCGGGCGATGGCGGCGACGGTGGCGCGGGTGGCGGTGACGAGGTCGGCGGGCGACAGCGAGATGTCGAGCCCGCGGTGCCCGCCCGAGACGTAGACGACGTCGAACTCCGTCGCGCTCTGGTCCAGCACTGTGGGGAGCGCCTTCTTCTGGCCGACGGGGGAGATGCCCCCGACGACGTAGCCCGTGCTGCGTTCCGCGGCCGCCGGGTCGGCCATCGTGACCTTCTTCAGCCCGAGCGCGGCTGCGACGGCCTTGAGGTCGAGGCTGCGGTCGACCGGGACGATGCCGACCGCCAGGCCGCGCGCGCCCTCCACCAGCAGCGTCTTGAAGACCTGCCCGGGCGGCACCGACAGCGCGGCCGCGGCCTCCAGTCCATAGGAGGCCGCGGCCGGGTCGTGCTCGTAGGGGTGGACCCCGAAGGCCACCCCGAGGCGGGTCAACGCCGTGGTCGCCGGGGTTCCGGCACCGGTGTCACGACGCTTCCCGCCGGCGCTCATGCGCAGCTCGTAACGTGTGTGGCCGGGTCCGGTGTGTTGACGGGGTCAGCGCTGCTCGACGCGCTGGACGAGCTTCCAGGCTGCGGGGAGCAGGCCGGCGGCGATGGCGATCTTGATCGCGTCACCGGCGAGGAAGGGCACGACACCCTTGGCGAGGCCGGTCTGCAGATCCATCCCGGTGCTGGCCATCAGGTAGGGCAGGCCGATCGCGTAGATGACCACGTTGCCGAGCACCATCAGCGCAGCGGTCCGTGCCACGGTGCGGTCGGCGCCACGCTGGGCGAGCGAGCCGACCAGGGCCGCCGCGGCGACGAAGCCGATGACGTAGCCGAACGACGGGAAGCCGAAGCCGCTGGTGTGACCGGCGAACCACGGCACTCCGGCCATGCCGGCCACCATGTAGAGGCCCACGCTGAGCAGCCCACGCAGGGAGCCGAGCGCTGCACCGGTGAGCAGGGCGGCGAAGGTGCCCAGGGTCAGCGGGACGGGGGTGAAGGACAACGGGATGGCGAACTGGGCGAGCAGGCCGACGAAGGCCGCGCCGCCGAGGACGAGGACGGCGTCCCGGACGAGGCCGCCCGGGATGACGTCGGCGAGGACACGCTTGCGGGGGAGGGCGATGGCAGTCACGGGAGCAACCTAGCGAAGCCTCGCGTCCCGGCCTACCGATGTCTCACGTCGGCCACGTCACAACAGCGCGTCGCCCCCGCGCCGGACGGCAGGAGGGCGACGCGCTGTGGACGTGCTGGGTTGGTCAGACGAGGGCGATGTCGCGCTCGGACGCCTCACGGCTCGCTGCGGCCTGCTCCACGGCGACGGCGTGCGCAGCCTCGTGGTCACCCTGCTCGCGCCACCACTGCTGGCCGGCCTCGGGGAGGGTGTAGATCGGGTCGTAGTAGACGTAGTCGCGGGACAGGGCGTCGGTGTCGGCACCTTCGATCGAGGTGCGGTAGTTCTTGCGCCAGAACGACATCCCGCGCTCGGTGTCGTAGCTGTCGACCTGGTGGACCCAGCGCTTGCCGACGAAGGGCACGTCGCAGACGATGCGCGGGGTCGCGAACCCGGGCAGGTAGCCCATCATCGAGTGCTGCAGGTGCTGGGCCTCGGCGAGCGAGACGCGCCAGTGCTCGCTGAACGGGATCATGTCGCACATGTAGAAGTAGTACGGCGTGATCATCGCGTCGTCCTGCAGCGCGAAGCAGAGGTCGAGCAGCTGCTCGGTCGTGTCGTTGACGCCGCGCATGAGGACGCCCTGGTTGCGGACGTCTCGGACGCCGGCCTGCAGCATCGCCTTGGCCGCGTCGGCGACCAGCGGGGTGACCGACTGGGCGCTGTTGACGTGGGTGTGGATGGCGAGCGAGACACCGCGGGAGCGGGCCTTCGCGGACACGCGGGCCACGCCCTCGACGACGTCCCCCTGCAACCAGTGCTGCGGCAGTCCCATGAGCGCCTTGGTGGCCAGGCGGATGTCGCGGATGTTCTCGACGTCGAGCAGCTTGTCGAGGAACCCCTCGAGGTTCTTCCACGGCATGTTGGCCACGTCGCCACCGGAGACGACGACGTCGCGCACCTGCGGGGTGCGCTGCAGGTAGTCGAGCATCGCGGCATACCGGTCGACCGGCTTGCCGGTGAGCTTGAGCTTGTCGATGACGGCGGTGGAGTTGCCGACGAGGTCCATGCGGGTGCAGTGCCCGCAGTACTGCGGGCAGGTCGGCAGCATCTCGGCGAGGACCTTGGTGGGGTAGCGGTGGGTCAGGCCCTCGACCGCCCACATGTCGTGCTCGTGCAGGCTGTCGCGGGTGGCGTGGGGGTGGCTCGGCCAGTCGGTGCGACGGTCGGAGAAGACAGGGAGCATGTAGCGGCGCACCGGGTCGGCGTAGAACGCACGGGTGAACTCGACGCCGGCGGAGGGCATGGACCCGTCGGCCCAGGTCTGCTCGCTGACCATGGTGTTCATCATCTGCGGGGGCACGAGCATCGACATCGTCGCCCGCTCGGCCTGGTCGCGCTCGAGGTCGGCGTAGAACGCCTCGGTGAGCAGGTCGCCCATCAGCTCACGCAGCTGCCTGAGGTTCTTGATGCAGTGCGCGCGCTGCCACTGGGCGCTGGCCCAGTCCTGGGCGGTGACGTCCCGCCAGCCGGGGAACCGGGTCCAGTCGGGCTCGACCAGCTCGCGGTGGCGGTAGACGTAGGGCTGCTCGATCGAGGTGCTCATGCGTGGCAGGATACGGGACAGGTTGCACTCCCAGTGCATCTTCACCGCAAGATCTTCGTCCCGTGTCGCTCTTTCAGGGAGATTCTGTGTCCGTCGCTGCCGACATCCGCTCGACCCCGTCCTCTCCGGTCGGCCTGCACCGCGTCCTCGACCCCGTCGGCGCCTCCCTCCCCCAGGCGGCCCGGCAGCTCGACGCGTCGCCGCAGCTGTGGCCCGACGAGGTGCGGATCAGCATCGAGACGCTCAACCTCGACGCCGCCTCCTACCGTCAGCTCTCCGAGAAGCACGGCGGCGACGGCGAGGCGGTCCGCGCCGAGGTGCTCGACATCGTCGCCACCCGCGGCAAGATGCAGAACCCCGTGACGGGTTCTGGCGGCATGCTCATCGGCACGGTCGAGGAGGTCGGTCCGGAGTCGACCCTCGGACTGTCCGTCGGTGACCGCGTCGCCACGCTGGTCTCTCTGTCCCTCACCCCCCTGGTCGTCACCGACGGGTTGGCCCGGTGGGACGGCCGCTCCGAGCGGGTGCCGGCCCAGGGGCACGCCATCCTCTTCGGACGGTCCATCGCCGCCCAGCTGCCCGACGACCTCAGTCCCGACCTCGCCCTGATGGTCATGGACGTGTGCGGCGCACCAGCGCTCGTGTCGCGGGTGGTGGGGGAGTATGCAGCCCGCGGCGTCAACCCCGTCGTGGCCGTCCTCGGAGGGGCCGGCAAGTCCGGGTCGTTGTCACTGGCCGCTGCTGCCGAGGCCGGTGCGTCGCGGACCCTCGGTGTGGTGCCGCACGAGCGGGAGGCCGAGCTGCTTCGGGCCAGCGGACTGGCCGACGAGGTCGTCGTCGCCGACGCCCGCAGCCCGCTGGGCCTGTCCGAGGCCGTCGCCGCGGCGGGTGGACCGGCCGACGTGACCGTCGTCTGCGTCGACGTGCCCGGGTGCGAGCAGCCCGCGATCCTGTCGACCGCGCAGGGCGGCACCATCATCTTCTTCTCCATGGCCACCAACTTCGCCGCGGCCGCGCTGGGGGCCGAGGGGGTCGCGGCCGACGTGCGCATGCTCGTGGGCAACGGCTACGTGCCCGGCCACGCGGCCTACGCCCTCGAGCTCGTGCGCGGGAACGCCGCGGTGCGCTCGCTCTTCGAGGGCCGGCTCGAGGAGTAGCAGGGTCCTAGGTCCTGTCGCACGAAGGACCTTCCATGGTGTCGTGAGCCATGACGACGACCGCCCCCGAGACCGACACCCGCCGCTACACCGCTGAGGAGCTCGAGCTCGACCTGCGCTGGTGGGCCGCGGCGAACTACCTGACCGTCGGCCAGATCTACCTGCGCGACAACGCCCTCCTGCGCGAACCGCTGCGCCTGGAGCACACCAAGCCGCGGCTGCTCGGGCACTGGGGGACCAGCCCCGGCCTGTCGATGGTCTACGCCCTGGTCAACCGGCTCATCCGCCGGACCGGGTCGGACTGGCTCTACGTCACCGGCCCGGGGCACGGCGGACCTGCCCTCGTCGCGGCCGCATGGCTCGAGGGGACCTACAGCGAGATCTACCCGCACATCGCGGCCGACCACGACGGGGTACGCGACCTGTTCCGGCAGTTCTCGGCGCCGGGCGGGATCCCCAGCCACGTCAGCGTGCAGACGCCCGGGAGCATCCACGAGGGCGGCGAGCTCGGGTACGCCCTCGTCCACGCGGCCGGCGCGGCGTTCGACCACCCCGACCTCACCGTGGCCTGCGTCGTCGGCGACGGTGAGGCGGAGACCGGTCCGCTGAGCGCGTCGTGGCGGCTGCCGACCTTCCTCAACCCCAGGCGTGACGGTGCCGTCCTGCCGATCCTGCACCTCAACGGCTACAAGATCGCCGGGCCCACGGTGCTCGGGAGGGCGCAGGACGAGGACGTCGAGGCCTACCTGCGCAGCCAGGGCTGGGACCCGGTCACCGTCTCCGGGGACGACCCGGCGGTGGTCTTCCCCGCGTTGTTCGAGGCACTGACCGCCGCCCACGAACAGATCGGTGCGCTCCGGGCCGCAGCTCGCGCCGGCGAGGGGCCGAGCGAGCCCGTGCGCCACCGTTGGCCGGCGATCATCCTGCGGACCCCCAAGGGGTGGACTGGCCCCGACGTCGTGGACGGCGTCCAGGTCCAGGGGACCAACCGCTCCCACCAGGTGCCCCTGTCCGGTCTCGCCGACAACCCCGAGCACCTGCGGCTGCTCGAGCAGTGGATGCGCAGCTACCGACCCGACGACCTGTTCGACGCCGAGGGCCGCCTCGACCCCGAGCTGCGCGCGCTCGCGCCCGAGGGCCGGCTGCGGATGTCGGCCACGCCATACGCCAACGGGGGGCTGCTGCGCACCCCGCTGCCGCCCGTCGACCTCGCCACCCACGAGGTGCCCGTCGATTCGCGGGGGGCGACCTGGGTCGAGAACACGCTGCCGTCCGGTGGTCTCATGCGTGACCTGTATGCCGCGACGGCGCGCCCCGACGGCGGCGGCACCTTCCGGCTGTTCTCCCCGGACGAGACCGCGAGCAACCGGCTGCAGTCGGTGTTCGACGTGACCGACCGGTGCTTCATGGGTCCGCTGCTGCCCACCGACGACCACCTCGGACCGGACGGCCGCGTCATGGAGGTGCTGAGCGAGCACCTGTGCCAGGGCTGGCTCGAGGGCTACCTGCTCAGCGGGCGACACGGTGTCTTCGCGACGTACGAGGCGTTCGCGATGGTGTCGGCGTCGATGGCGGTCCAGCACGCCAAGTGGCTCCAGCACGCGAAGGACCTTCCTTGGCGGGCCGACGTCTCCTCCCTCAACGTGTTGTTGACGTCGACGTGCTGGCGCAACGACCACAACGGGTTCTCCCACCAGGGCCCCGGCCTCATCGACTGCCTCATCCCGCTCGCCCCGGACGTCATGCGGGTGTGGTTCCCCCCGGACGCCAACACGGCCCTGTCGGTCACCGACCACTGCCTGCGCAGCACCAACCACGTCAACCTCATCGTCGTGGACAAGCAGAAGCACCTGCAGTACCTCTCGCTCGAGGAGGCGCACCGCCACTGCGCCGCGGGTGCCGGCGTCTGGGAGTGGGCGAGCACGGGCCCGGCCGACGAGCAGCCCGACATCGTCCTCGCGTGCGCCGGGGACGTCCCCACCCAGGAGGCGCTCGCCGCCGCGGAGCTGCTGCTAGAGCACGTGCCGGACCTGCGGGTGCGATTCGTCAACGTCGTCGACCTGATGGCGCTCCTTCCGGAGAACGACCACCCGCACGGGTTCTCGGACACGCAGTTCGACGACCTGTTCACGCGTGACAAGCACGTGGTCTTCGCGTTCCACGGCTACCCGCGCGCAGTCCACCAGCTCGTCCACGGCCGCAGCAACCCCGGGCGCTTCCACGTCCGCGGGTTCAACGAGCAGGGCACCACGACGACGCCGTTCGACATGGTCGTCCTCAACGGCATGAGCCGGTACCACCTGGCGAAGGAGGTGCTGCGACGTGCCGACCGGCGACCCGACGGCTGGGACCACCTGACCCAGCTGTGCGACGACCGGCTCGCCGAGCACAAGATCTGGATCCGCGAGCACCTCGCGGACATGCCGGACATCGCCGACTGGACGTGGACGCGCCCGGGCGACGTCGGGGCGACGGACGGTGCCGGCGGGTAGTTTCGACCCCGTGGTCACGAGCATCTACATCGCCGGCACCGAAGCCCAGTCCGGCAAGTCCGCCGTGGCGGTCGGGCTGCTCGACCAGCTCAGCCGCCGCACCGGGCGGGTCGGGGTGTTCCGTCCGATCGTGCGGGCCTCGGCGCCCGACGTGCTCCTGCTGACCCTGCTCTCCCAGCTGCCCGGCGACCAGACGGTGGAGCAGGCCTGCGGCGTCACGTACGACGACCTGCACGCTTCACCGGAGCGCGCCATGGGCACGATCGTCGACCGGTTCCACGAGGTCGCGCGTGACCATGACGTCGTCCTCGTCGTCGGGTCCGACTACACCGACGTCGCGGCACCCACCGAGTTCTCGGTCAACGCGGCGGTCGCGGCCAACCTCGGCTCGAGGCTGCTGCTCGTGGTCCCGGCCCAAGGGCACGACCCGGGAGAGGTGGCCACGTCCGCCGAGATGGCCGCCAACGCCGCACGGGACGCGCACGCCCACGTGACCGGGGTCGTCGCGAACCGGGTCGACCCCGACCTGCTGGAGGCGACCGCATCCGCGGTGTCGTCCCGGGTCGGGGTGCCCGTGCAGGCGCTGCCCGAGACCCCGCTGTTGCGGTCGCCCACGGTCAAGGACCTCATGGATGCCTGCACCGGCCACCTGGTGCACGGTTCCACCGGGTGGTTGGACCGCGAGTGCACCAGCCTGCTGGTGGCGGCGATGACGATGCCCCACGTCCTGGACCGCCTCGTCGAAGGCTGCGTGGTCATCGTTCCGGGCGACCGCGAGGACGTCGTGCTCGGGGTGCTGCTGGCGCACCGGTCCAGGACCTTCCCCGCCCTGTCCGGGATCGTCCTCAACGGTGGGTTCCCGCTGACCCCACAGGTGCAGCGGCTCATCGAGGGTCTGGAGGTCGAGCTGCCGGTCATCGCGACCCAGGGCGGCACCATGACGACCGCGACGCTGCTGGGCGCCGCCCGCGGCCGTCTCACGCCCGAGTCGACCCGCAAGCTCGAGGCGGCGGTGGCGATGGTCGAGCGGGGCCTGGACGCCGAAGCGCTGCTGGGTCCGGTGGGTGCCGCGGGCGAGGGCACCGTGACCCCGCTGATGTTCGAGCACCGGTTGGTCGACGACGCCCGGGTCGCGCACGCCCACATCGTGCTGCCCGAGGGCGCCGAGGACCGGATCCTGCTGGCCGCCGACACCGTCCTGGGCAGGGGCATCGCGAGACTCACCCTGCTCGGCAACCCGGAGTCGATCCGCGCCAACGCCGCGCGGCTCGGGGTGGACGTCTCCGCCGCGACCGTCATCGACCCGACGACCAGCGACCTGCGTGAGGGCTTCGCCGCCGAGTACGCGGCGCTGCGGGCGCACAAGGGCGTGACCGTGGACCAGGCCCGCGACCGGGTGGTCGACCCCTCCTACTTCGGCACCATGATGGTCCACCAGGGCCTGGCCGACGGCATGGTTGCCGGGTGCATCACGACGACCGCCCACACGATCCGCCCGGCTCTGGAGATCGTCCGCACCGCGCCGGAGGTCTCGGTCGTCTCGAGCGTGTTCCTGATGTGCCTCGCCGACCGCGTTCTGGTCTACGGCGACTGCGCGGTCAACCCGGACCCCACCGCCGAGCAGCTCGCCGACATCGCGATCTCCTCGGCCCGAACCGCCCTGCGGTTCGGCATCGAGCCGCGCGTGGCGATGCTGTCGTACTCGACGGGGGAGTCGGGCACCGGCGCCGACGTAGACAAGGTCCGCACCGCCACCGCCCTGGTGCACGAGCGCGCTCCCGAGCTGCTCGTCGAGGGCCCGATCCAGTACGACGCCGCCGTCGACCTCGGCGTCGCCGCGACCAAGATCAAGGACAGCCCGGTGGCGGGACGCGCCACGGTGCTCGTCTTCCCGGACCTCAACACCGGCAACAACACCTACAAGGCGGTGCAGCGCAGCGCCTCGGCCGTGGCGATCGGCCCGGTCCTGCAGGGGCTCAACCGGCCCGTCAACGACCTGTCCCGGGGGGCCCTCGTGCGAGACATCGTCAACACCATCGCCATCACGGCGATCCAGGCCGGCACCTGATGGCGAACCCCCAGTGGGTGCTGGTCGTCAACTCCGGCTCGTCGTCGCTGAAGTACCAGGTGGTCGACGCGGTCTCGGGCCGCACCGCGGCCACCGGGATCGTCGAGCGGATCGGGGGACCCGGCCGGCTGCGGCACACCACCGACGCAGGCACCCACGAGGAGGACGTCACCTGCCGCGACCACCGGGCTGCGCTCGCCGCGGGGCGGGCCGCCCTGGCCGAGCACGGGCCGGACCTCGACGAGCTGGGGCTGTTCGCGGTCGGCCACCGGGTGGTCCACGGCGGCCCGCACTTCAGCGAGCCGGTGGTCGTCGACGACGACGTGTTCGCGGCCATCGTGGAGCTCGTCCCGCTCGCACCGCTGCACAACCCGGCCAACCTCCAAGGCATCCGCAGCGCCCGCGAGTCCTTCCCCGGTGTCCCCCAGGTCGCGGTGTTCGACACCGCCTTCCACCAGACGCTGCCCCGGGAGGCGTTCACCTACGCCGTGCCCGCACCCTGGCGCGAGCAGCACCAGGTGCGCCGCTACGGCTTTCACGGCACCTCGCACCGCTACGTCTCACGCCGCACCGCCGAGCTGCTGCACCGCAGCCCGCAGGAGTGCAACGTCATCGTGCTGCACCTCGGCAACGGCGCCAGCGCCTGCGCCGTGCAGGGCGGACGCAGCATCGACACCTCGATGGGGCTGTCCCCGCTCGAGGGGCTCGTCATGGGGACGCGCTCCGGCGACGTCGACCCGGCCATGGGCGCCTACCTGGCGCGCGTCGCGAACCTCGACGCCGCCGCATACGACGAGGCGCTGAACACGCGCAGCGGGCTGCTCGCCCTGGCTGGGACCTCCGACCTGCGCGAACTCGAGCAACGCCGCCGCAGTGGCGACGCCGGCGCCGAGCTGGCGTTCGCGGTGATGGTCTACCGGCTGCGCAAGTACGTGGGCGCGTATGCCGTGGCGCTGGGGCGCGTCGACGCCATCGCCTTCACCGGCGGCATCGGCGAGAACAGCGTCTCCGTCCGTGCCGGGGTGCTGGACGGCCTCGGGGTGCTCGGCGTCGAGCTGGACGCAGCGGCGAACGCCGACGGCGAGCCCGAGCGGCGGGTGACGACGGACGACAGCAGTGTCGCCGCCTGGGTGGTCCCGACCGACGAGGAGCTGGAGATCGCCCGTGCCTGCCTGGCCGTCCTGCCCGGTGGTCGTGGCTGATGGTCGTGGCTGATGGTCCTGGCTGATGGTCGTGGCTGATGGTCCTGGCTGATCGGGAGGACACGGGTGCCGCATAAGGTGCTCGCGTGAGCACTCTCTACCGCGGCGGATTCGTCTACTCACCCATCGACCCCTTCGCCAACGCGATGGTCGTCGACGACGCCTCGGGCACCATCGCCTGGATCGGCGGCGACGACGCCTCGGCGGTGCACGGTGACGCCGTGGACCGGGTGGTCGAGCTCGACGGGGCCCTCGTGACGCCGGCGTTCGTGGACTCGCACGCCCACCTGTCGCAGACCGGTGCGGGTCTTCGGGGGGTCGACCTCGGCACCACGCGCAGCGTCGCCGAGGCCCTGTCGCGGATCGAGGACGCCGCGCGCCGCCAGCAGGGCCGCCCCGTCTACGCACCCAACTGGGACCAGGGCCACTGGGCCGAGCGGCGCCCCGTCACCGGTGCCGAGCTCGACCGCGCCACCTACGGCGGGGTCGTCTACTCACCCCGCATCGACGGCCACTCCGCCGTGATCTCCTCGGCGCTCGCGGCGGCGTCCGGAGCGCGCCAGCTCCCGGGCTGGGAGGGCGAGGGGCTGGTCACGCGGGAGTCGCACCACGCGGCGCGGGTCGCCTTCGCCGACGCGGTCACGCCGGCGCAGCGGCGCGCCGACATCGACCTCGCGCTGCAGGCCGCCGCGGCCGCGGGCATCGGGCTGGTCCAGGAGAACGGCGGGCCGGTGCTGTCCAGCGCCGACGACTTCGCCGACGTGCTGGCGGCGGGGGAGCGCGGCGACGGACCGCAGACCCTCGGCTACTGGGCCGAGCTCGTCGGCGACGAGCAGCAGGCCCGCGACCTCGCGACCCTGCACGGGGCCCATGGCCTGGCCGGCGACCTCAACGTCGACGGGTCGATCGGCTCGCGCACCGCGCACCTGCGCGCTGACTACACCGACGCACCCGGTCACACGGGCAACGCCTACCTCACCGTCGCCCAGGTCCGCGACCACGTCGCCGCCTGCTCGCTCGCCGGGCTGCAGGCCGGCTTCCACGTCATCGGCGACGCGGGGGTCGACACCGTCGTCGAGGGCCTCGAGGCCGCCGCAGCGCTGGTCGGCGCCCCCGTGGTGTCGCGGGCTCGGCACCGCCTGGAGCACCTCGAGATGGTCGACCCCGCTCAGATCCAGCGGCTCGTCGCCCTCGGTGTCGGCGCCAGCGTGCAGCCCGCCTTCGACACCTTCTGGGGCGGACCCGACGCCATGTATGCCGCGCGGCTCGGTGCCGAGCGCGTCGTGGGCGACGCGCCGATGAACCCCTTCGCGTCGATGCTCGCGGCCGGGATGACCGTCGCCTTCGGCTCCGACTCGCCCGTGACGCCCTTCGCGCCGTGGGAGGCCGTGCGGGCCTGCATCACCCACCACGACGAGCGTCAGCGCATCTCTGCCCGTTCGGCCTTCCTCGCCCACACCCGCGGTGGCTGGCGGGCCGCCGGGTTCGACGACCGCGGATACCTCGACCTGGGCCTGCCTGCGACGTTCGCGATCTGGAAGGTCGGCGACCTGGTCGTCCAGGCCCCGGACGACCGCATCCAGACGTGGAGCACCGACCCGCGTTCCGGCACGCCGGGACTGCCCGACCTCTCGCCTGGGGAGCCCGCGCCCCAGTGCCTGCGGACCGTCGTCCGGGGTCGCACGGTCCACGACGTGGGGGCGTTCACCGGCTGATCCGCTTCTTCGGAGGATCCGACGGGCCTTGGTCCGCCGGATCCTCCGAAGACGGCGACCTCCCACGTGCCGGGAAGGCGGAGCGGCACAATCCGGGGCATGCGCGTGATCCGGGGGGAGCAGCGGACACAAGAGGGTGTGAGCAGACACCCAGACAGTCACCTCGACGGTCACGTCGACCGGCACGACGAGCTCAGCGCGCTGTTCCGGCAGCACGCGGCTCGCGTCCACGCGTACGCCAGGCGGCACGTCGAGCCGAGCCAGTGCGACGACGTGGTCTCGGAGACCTTCCTCGTCGCGTGGAGACGACCGGACCAGGTTCCGGACGAGCCCCTTCCCTGGCTGCTCGTCGTCGCCCGCAACGTCGTGGCGAACCAGCGGCGCACCGCCCGGCGTGCCGACGAGGTCTGGTTCGCCGCGGTGCGCCAGGGCTGGACATCCAGCGCACCTTCGGCGGACGAGGCCGTGCACGAGCGGGACAGCGTCCTGCGCGCCCTCGAGCAGTGCACGCGGGCCGAGCGCGAGGCGCTCCTGCTGACCGCGTGGGACGGGCTCTCGCCCACCGACGGCGCCGCCGTCGCCGGCTGCTCGGTGCGCGCCTTCACGGTGCGTCTGCACCGTGCCCGAACCCGGCTCCGGGCCGCGTATGCCGCCGAGGCCTCGCCCTCGTCCCCCCTGCCGGCGGGGGAGCCGGCCCGTACCCCGCGCCTCGCCAGCGCCACGATCGCCCAGGAGATCTCGTGAAGACCATCGCCCAGCCGTCCCACCGCACCTTCGACCCCCTGCGCCTCCTGGAGGCCGCCCGCCCCACCGAGGACGCCCTCGGCGCGGACTGGCCCTCGACCCGGGCCGAGGCGGTCCTGACGGACTCCCTACGGCGTGCAGGAGCAGAGGACACCCCGGCCGGACGCGTCGTCGCGCTCGCGCCGCGCAGGTCGAGGCGGCGCTGGGTCGCCCTGGGCGCGGCAGCCGCCGTGGCAGCCCTGGCCGTGCTGGGGGGCACGACCGTGTTCGCCCCGGACACCGCCCTGCCCCGCGCCGACGCGGTGGAGCGACTCGCCGCCACCGCGGCCCTGGCCCCGACCCTCGAGGTCGGACCGGGCCAGTACCTCCACCAGGTCGTGACGTTCAGCCAGGCGCACCGCGACTCCCAGACCCCGGCAGTCGACTCCACCTCGGAGAGCTGGACCGACGCCGACGGCACGACGTGGCTGCGGGACGTCTCCCGGGCGGCGCCGACCGGCACCACCTTCTCCCGCTTCCCGGCCACCCCGCTCGGGGACGATCCCTTCATGGGCACCCAGCCGGCCGACTACCTGCAGTGGCCGACCGAGCCCACGGCGCTGCGGGCCCTCTTCGACGCGCACATCCGCAGCACCGGACCCAACGCCCTCGACCCGAGCCAGGCCATCTTCGAGAACTGCACCGACCGCTTCGTCCAGGGCATGACACCACCCGCCCTCAACGCCGCCATGATCCGGGTGCTCGGGGACCTGCCGCAGGTCAGCACGTCCAGGGTGCGGTTCGCCGGTCACGACGCGGTCAAGCTGGAGTACCGCGGCGCCTACGTCGACGCCGTGTACTTCGACGAGGCCAGTGGGCGGTACCTGGGGGAGACCGACCCCGGCAACCGGACCGTCGTCACCGTGCAGCCGATCGTCGTCGACGCCGTGCCCGCCGAGGTCCTGGCCAAGGCGAAGACCCAGGGGAACGACGACGCCACTGCCGGCAGCGGCGGCTGAGGGCACGGGCACAGGATTTCCGGTCAACCGCGACGTTGGCCGGAAATCCTGTGTCCCGCTGCTAGATTTGCGCCGTGTCTTCACGAGCCAAACCCCTCTTGGACCTCGATCCCGCCGCCGTCCGCCAGGCCCGCGCCCTCGCGCGCAAGGCCGGCCGGCCGGTCGTCAAGCTGGCCCAGAGCCACACGACGGTCTCCGTCGAGCGCGCCACGCTGCGCCTCGCGGGTCTCGCCGGCGCCGACCACGAACGGGTGCCGTGGGTCAACCACCTGGTCGATGCCGTCCGTGCCGAGGTCGGCCTCGAGCACGGGATCACGACGCCCGTCTACGACGCGCTGCGCAGGGGAGAGGCCCCGGACCTGCTGACGCTGGCCCAGAAGGCCGCGAGCGGCTCGGCGTCGTTCCGCCTACCCGAGGGGCGCGAGGCGACCCGCGCGCAGTCCGCCGCACGACGCGAGGTGAGCCGCGGCATACGCACCATCGACAAGCAGCGGGCCACCCGCGACCGGCTGATCAAGCGTCACGGTGACCCCGAGCAGCGCCCGTGGATCTACCTCATCGTCGCCACCGGCGACATCTACGAGGACATCCCGCAGGCGCAGAACGCCGCCCGCGAGGGCGCCGACATCATCGCCGTGATCCGCTCCACCGGTCAGTCGCTGCTCGACTACGTGCCCGAGGGCGCCACCCGCGAGGGGTATGCCGGCACGTACGCCACACAGGAGAACTTCCGGCTCATGCGGGCGGCCCTGGACGAGACGTCCAAGGAGCTCGGCCGCTACATCCGCCTCACCAACTACGCGTCCGGCCTGTGCATGCCCGAGATCGCCACGCTCGCCGGGCTCGAGCGGCTCGACATGATGCTCAACGACTCGATGTACGGGATCCTCTTTCGCGACATCAACCCGATCCGCACGTTCGTCGACCAGCGGTTCAGCCGCCAGATCCACGCCCGTGCCGGGATCATCATCAACACCGGTGAGGACAACTACCTCACCACCGCCGACGCCGTCGAGGCCGCGCACACGGTGACCGTGAGCCAACTGCTCAACGAGTACTTCGCCAAGGAGGCCGGGCTCGAGGACTGGCAGCTCGGACTGGGCCATGCCTTCGAGATCAACCCCGACCTGCCTGACTCCTTCCGGATGGAGCTCGCGCACGCACTGCTCGCGCGCCAGCTCTTCCCCAAGGCGCCGCTGAAGTGGATGCCGCCGACCAAGCACATGACCGGCGACGTCTTCCGCGGCTACCTGCTCGACGGGTTCTTCAACCTCGTCGGCGCCATGACCGGCCAGGGGATCCTGCTGGTGGGCATGATGACCGAGGCCGTGGTGACGCCGTTCCTGTCCGACCGCGACCTGGCCCTGCAGAACGTGCGGTACGTGCTCAACGCAGCCGGCGGCCTCACCGAGGACTTCCACCCGCCACGTGACGGGTTCATCCAGACGCGGGCGCGCCACGTGCTGGGGGAGGCGGTGGACCTCCTCGACGCGATCGTCCACGACAGCGACCCTGCCGGCGACCCGCCGTTGCTGGCAGCCATCGCCGACGGCACCTTCGGCCTGATGAAGCGCCCCGCCAACCGCGGCAAGGGCCTGGACGGTGTGGTCGAGCGCGCTGCCGACTACGACAATCCCGCCACGACGATGCTCGAGGAGGGCAGCGACCGATGAGCGCCTCGAAGCAGCCCGACATCATCCGCCCCTACGGCGACACCACCGGTGACGGCATGGTCCAGGTGTCCTTCACCCTGCCCGTGGCCCACGACAAGCGGGCCGAGGGCGCGGCCCTGCAGCTCGCCGCGAAGATGGGCCTGGAGCCTGCCCTGCTCGTGCACGCCAAGGCGATGGGTCCCGACTTCACCTTCTTCGTCGTCTACGGCAGCGCCAAGCACCTCGTCGACCTGCGCGACGTCACCGTCGTCGAGCGCGAGTTCCCGCTGCTCAGCCCGACCGAGGTCAACAAGGCCATCAAGTCCCGGCTGCGTCGCAAGCTCGTCGTGGTGGGCGCCTGCATAGGCACCGACGCCCACACCGTCGGCATCGACGCGATCCTCAACATCAAGGGTTTCGCGGGGGAGAAGGGCCTGGAGTACTACCGCGAGGTCAAGGTCGTGAACCTCGGGGCCCAGGTCCTCGTCCCGGAGCTGGTCGAACGAGCCCGTGAGGAGAAGGCCGACGCGGTCATGGTCAGCCAGGTCGTCACCCAGCGTGACGCCCACATCCACAACACCACGACCATGAGCGCAGCCTTCCGCGAGGCGTACCCCGCCGGTCAGGTGCCCCTGCTCGTCGTCGGTGGCCCCCGCTTCGAGGAGGGGTCGGCCCCCAGGCTGGGTGTCGACCGCATCTTCGGACGCGGCACCACCCCCGGTGAGGTGGCCAGCTACCTCGTCCACGCCCTCGCCCCTCCTCGCGACTCCGCTTCCCGCGACGCCGCGTCCTCGACGAAGGAGAAGTCATGACCACCGGAGCCACCGTCGGACGCACCGTCACGCACCGCCGCTACGTGCCGTACAGCCACGCCCACTACGCCGGCAACCTCGTCGACGGCGCCTACTCGCTGGCGGCGTTCGGTGACGTGGCCACCGAGATGTGCATCGTCACCGACGGCGACGAGGGGCTCTTCGCGTCCTACTCCGACGTGCAGTTCAAGGCGCCGGTCCGCGCCGGCGACGTCATCGAGATCGAGGCCAGGCTCGTCCGGGTCGGGAGCCGCAGCCGCGAGATGGCCTTCGAGGTGCGGGTGGTCGGTCGCGGGGCCCCGGCGCGCGGGGAGTCGAGCGCAGACGTCCTCGACCCGCCGGTGGTCGCCACGACGGCGCGTGGCGTCGTGGTCGTCCCTGCACCGTCCTCCGACAGCTGAGGTGCCCACCGGCGTGTCGTGGACGACACGCCGACCGTTCGTCGAATGACCTGTGGTGCAACGGTTCTCGTCCGTGCGGCTGACCTGCGCATTGGCGCTTTTCCGCCACGGACGACGTCTTGACACCCCTCCCCACGCCGGTAGGTTTGCCCACGGTCGTCCCACCGACGAACCGTCCGCGAGGGGGAATCCGCGCAGGGGATGGACTCACTGACCGGTGGCTAGCGCGCGCAGCCATCGCCCGCCAGCAGTGAGGTCCTGACTCGTGCAGGTGCCTGCTCCGAGGCGGTGGGGGACGGCGGCACGGCCCGTGCGCCTAGTAGACAACAGCAGGACGTCGGCACCCAGCCCACACCTCGCTGGTCCCAACGGCAGCACGGGCCGTGCCGTGTCCTACCGTGGTGTCGTGCCGACGTCCTCCCGCCCGCGGGTGATCACCCTCGTCGTGGCCGCGGCCTCCGGCTTGGCCACCGCCTACGCGTTCCCGACCCATGACATCTGGTGGCTCGCCCCCGTCGGCGTGGCGCTCCTCTCGCTGGCGGTGACCGGTGCCGGGTGGCGGCTGGCCGCTGTCGCCGGGCTCGCCCACGGCCTCGGTTTCTTCTTCCCGACCCTGTCGTGGTCCGGCGTCTACGTCGGCGACCTCCCGTGGATCGCCCTGTCCACCCTCGAGGCCCTCTACATCGCGGCCATGTGCGCCGTGGTCGCCGTCGTGCAACGTCCGCTGACGGCCTCGCGCCTGCACCCTCTGGCGTATGCCGTCGTGCCCCTCGCCTGGGTCCTGCAGGAGTGGGCGAGGGCCACGACGCCGTTCGGTGGCTTCCCGTGGGCGCGGCTCGCCTTCAGCCAGGCCGACAGCCTGCTCGCCCCGTTCGCCCGCTTCGCCGGCGCACCCGGCCTGACCTTCGCCGTGGCGGCGACCGGAGTGCTGCTGCACGCGCTCGTGCGCAGCGTCTTCCACCGGCTGCGCCGGACCCCCGCCGCGGCGCCTCCCGCGCGGCCGCTGCTCGGCGCCGTCCTCGTGCTGGTCGCCCTTGCGCCCCTCGCCGTGGCCCTGGCCACGACTCCTCCCACCGACGGCCGGAAGGTCTCGGTGCTCTTCGTCCAGGGCAACGTCCCCAAGCCCGGCCTCGACTTCAACTCCGAGCGCCGCAAGGTCCTGGACAACCACGTGCAGGCCACCGTGGCCGCGGCGGCGCGCAACCCGGTCCCGCCCAGCCTCGTCGTCTGGCCCGAGAACGCCTCGGACATCGACCCCTTCCGCAACCTCGACGCCGCCGCAGACATCCGCTTGGCCGTCGAGACGGTGAAGGCGCCGCTGCTGCTGGGCGCCGTGCTGCTGGGGCCGGGGGAGTACGTCTCCAACGCCAGCCTGTTCTACCTGCCCGGCAACCCCGTCCCGCAGCGGTACGTCAAGCAGCACCCGGTGCCGTTCGCCGAGTACATCCCCTACCGCAGCTTCTTCCGGAACTTCAGCGACAAGGTCGACCTGGTCACCCGCGACTTCGCCAAGGGGGACCGCCCGGGCGCCTTCGAGGTCCCCGTGGCCGGGCAGGACCCCTACTGGATCATCCCGACGATCTGCTTCGAGGTCGCCTACGACGACCTGATGCGCGACTCGACGCTGCAGTCGGGCAAGCAGGACAACATCCTCGCCGTGCAGACCAACAACGCGACGTTCGGCTACACCGCCGAGTCCGAGCAGCAGTTCGCCATCAGCCGGATCCGGGCCATCGAGCACGGTCGCTCGGTCGTGCACGTGTCCACGGTGGGGGTCAGCGGCTTCATCAACCCCGACGGAACGTACGTCGAGAAGACGTCGTTGTTCAGGTCGGCGGCCGCGTTCGGCGCACCGGTGGTCCGTACCGAGGTCACCCCCTCCGACCGGATCGGCCCGCTGCCGCAGTATGTCGCGGCCCTCGCCGTCGTGGCGCTGCTCGCCGTGGGTCAGTGGCGGCGTCGTCGGGACGCTAGGGTCGAGGCCGCCAGCACCGACCCCGCGGGGCCGGCAGAGTCACGAAGGGACAGCGTCGTTGTCTGACCAGATCGACCGGGTGCTCGTCTGCATCCCGACCTATGACGAGCGGGAGAACCTGCCGCTCGTCGTGCGCCGCATCCGTGCGGCCGTGCCCACCGCCGACGTCCTCGTCCTCGACGACAACTCGCCCGACGGCACCGGTGACGTGGCCGACGAGCTGGCTGCGGCCGACCCCCAGGTCAGGGTGCTGCACCGCCCGGGCAAGCAGGGGCTGGGCATGGCCTACCTCGCCGGCTTCCACTGGGGCCTGGACCGGGGTTACGACGCCATCGTCGAGATGGACGCCGACGGGTCGCACCAGCCGGAGCAGCTGCACCGTCTCCTCGACGCCCTGGCCGACGCCGACCTGGTCATCGGGTCCCGCTGGGTCCGCGGTGGGTCGGTGGTCAACTGGCCGCTGCACCGCAAGGCGCTCAGCGTCGGTGGCAACCTCTACACGCGCGCCCTGCTCGGGATGCCCGTGCACGACGCGACCGCGGGCTACCGCGCCTACCGCGCCGAAGCTCTGCGCGCCATGGGCCTGAGCCAGGTCGCGTCGCAGGGGTACTGCTTCCAGGTCGACCTGACGCGCCGTGCGGTCCGACTCGGCCTGCGGGTCGTGGAGGTGCCCATCACGTTCGTCGAGCGGGAGATCGGCGACTCCAAGATGAGCGGCGACATCATGCGCGAGTCGCTGCAACGGATCACGGCCTGGGGGGTGCACCACCGCGCAGACCAGCTGCGTGGTGTGTCCGGGCGCCGGGAGGCGACGTGGCACGAGCTGTAGGCAGCACGCCGTACGCCCGCGGTCGAAGGCCACGCCGTCCGCGGTGGCTCGTCGTGGCCTTCGTGCTGCTCCTCGTGGTGCCCGTCCTCGAGATCGCCACCATCATCGCCGTGGGCAAGGTGATCGGTGGCTGGCAGACGCTGCTCCTGCTGCTCGTCGAGTCCGCGCTCGGTGCCTGGGTGGTCCGCCGCGAGGGGGCGCGGGCCTGGTCCGCCCTCAACACGGCCCTGCGCACGGGCCAGATGCCCAGTCGTCAGCTCGCGGACGCGGCGCTGGTGCTCGTGGGAGGGACGCTGCTGCTGGCGCCTGGCTTCCTCACCGACATCGTCGGGTTCTTCTTCATCCTGCCGTTCACCCGGCCCATCGCCCGACGGCTGCTCGAGGTCGCTGTGGCCAGGCGCCTGCTCGGTGGGTTCCCCGGACGGTGGGGGAGCGGCCCGGGTGGACCCACCGGCCGCGCCTCCGGACCGGACGTCGTCGAGGGCGAGGTCCTTTGACCGACGGCTCGTGACCGACGGCTCGTGACCGCCGACTGGTGGTCGCCGCCCCACCGTGGTGGGCCGGACACGACACAGCGGCCGCACCCGTCGTGGGTGCGGCCGCTGTGTCGTGTCCGGCCGAGGCCCTCGTGACGCGGTCAGGCGGTGCGCTTGCGACGCGGCTTCTCGCCGCGCGACTCGCGCAGGAGCACGAGGCGCTCCTCGAGGAGTTCCTCGAGCTCGGGGATCGAGCGACGCTCGAGCAGCATGTCCCAGTGGGTGCGGACGTGCTTGACCTGCTTGGCCTCGGGCTCGGGGCCGTCGACCAGACGAGCCTCCTCGCCGCAACGGCACTCCCAGGTCGGCGGGATCTCCGCCTCGATGGAGAACGGCAGCTCGGTGCGGTGCCCCTGCGGGCACACGTATGCAGTGATCTGACGCTCGCTCGGGACGACGTGGTCGTCTGTCTCGAGGCTGTGTGAAACCATTCGGCTACCGCGGAGGGTGCGCTCGGCCATGGTGGGTTCTCCCAACGTGCGTGGTTCCCAGCCCGCTCTGTCGGGGGCTCGGGATTCGTCAGGGATAACGACGTCGACCCCTGCAATGTTCCGACGCACGCGGCGCGTTCAGGGTTGTCTCAGGGTGACACGGATCACATCCGCCATGGCAGCCGCCGTGATGCAGACCCGTTCAGCAGGCTGTCGCCGGGCCGCCAGGACGAGGTCAGACGACGGCCGGCACCTCGTTGCCGGCGTCGCGGATGCCTCGGCGCATGTCCACCCGGGACAACAGGACACCACCGATGACGAAGAACACGACAAGGGCCACGATCGAGGGCCGGTAGGACCCGGTCCACTGGTAGACCAGGCCGAAGGTCAGGGTGCCGAACCAGCTCGTCCCGCGCTCCATCGCCTGGTAAAGGCTGAAGAACTCCGCCTCGCGGTTCTTGGGCACGAGCTGGCTGAACAACGACCGGCTCAACGCCTGGGTCCCACCCAGGACGAGGCCGATCGCCACGCCGAGGGCGAACAGGGCGGCGATCGCCTTCTCCGGGACGAAGAAGGCGTACACCACCACCCCGCTCCACAGGACCAGGCCACCGAGGACCGTCCGCCACGCGCCATACCTGTTGGCGAGCCGGCCGAACAGCAGCGCGCCCGCGATGCCGACGAACTGCACCATGAGGAAGAGCGTGAGCATCGTCGTCTCGGGGAAGCCCAGCTCGCGCTGCCCGTAGAGGCTCGACTGCCCGATGACCGTCTGGATCCCGTCGTTGTAGAACAGGTAGGCCACGAGGAACAGCATCGTCTGGGGCAGCAGCTGCAGCTCGCGGAAGGTGGACCCCAGCTGGCGCAGGCTCCCGCCGACGATGCCGGCGCTACGCGCCACCTCCGGGCGCTCCACGCCGCGCAGCCGCCACATGCCGATCACCGGGATGAGGGTGAACCCGGCCCACCACAGGCCCGCCATGAGCATGCTGAGCCGGACGGCGCCCCCACGGTCGAGGCCCAGGCGCTCAGGGTTGCTGAGCATGAGGAAGTTCACGGCGAGCAGCAGACCTCCACCGAGGTAGCCCAGGGCCCACCCGCGGGAGGAGACCTTGTCGCGGTCGTCCGGGCTCGCGATCCGGCACAGGATGGAGTCGTAGACGACCAGCGAGGCGCCGAGGCACAAGGTGGCCACGACGAGCAGGACGACACCGAGCTGCCAGTTGGTCCCCTTGACCAGGGACATGAGGCAGGCGGCGACCGAGCCGACGGCCGCGAAGCCGCCGAGCAGGCGCGCCGGGCGGGGGGAGCGGTCCGCGATGGCGCCCACGAAGATCAGGGCCACGGCGGAGACGATGGTGGCCACCGTGACCGTGAACGGGGCGATGGACCCTGGCGAGATTCCGACCCCGAGGACGTCGAGGTTGGTGCGACAGGTCTGCCCGTCCGCTAGGCCGGGACACGCGGCGCTCTCGGCGACAGCGGTGAGGTATGGCGTGAACAGGACGGTGGCGGTGGTGGTGACGAACGCGGAGTTGGCCCAGTCGTACCAGTACCAGGACCGGCGGTAGTGCTCGTTCCCGACCCAGGCCGACTGCTGTTCGACCGTCGCTGTTGTCATGCGTGAAGGGTGGCACAGCGACCCGCGTCACCGACGCGTATGGCGACCCGCACGTGTGCGAGTCGCCGCCGCCGCGGGGGAGGGGACTAGCCCGCGTACTCCCAGTGCCACGGCTCGGGCAGGGAGCCGTTCGGCTCGGCCCACGACGGGTGGAACCACCCGTACAACGGCGCGTTCTGCTTCATCCAGAGGTGGGCTGCGCTGCCGAAGCTCTGGATCCCGCCGCACAGGTCGACGGCCAGGCCCTTGCCGTGCTCGCTGCGACCGGGGGTGGCTGCCCACTTGCCGCGGTCCGCCTTCACCGAGACCTGCTCGGCGTACGACCGGTAGGAGTCGGTGATGCAGATCGGGGACCCGGTGTCCCGCTCGTAGGCGATGCTCATGGCGTTGAACGCGGCAGCAGCGCTGGGTCGCAGGCTCTGGGTCGGGTCGGAGTAGAGCGGGCACAGTCCGGCCGCCGGGATGGCGCCGTTGGGGTAGTCGAGCTCGTTGGTGCTGCAGGCCTTGACCGACCCGTCGGCCTTGACCCCGGGGATGACCATTGCCTGGCGCAGGCGGGCCGTGGCCTTCTTCCCCGCCTCGGTCTCGCTGCCGAGCAGCAGGCCGGCGATGGGTCCGATCTTGGCGACCTGGGCGGCGTGCAGGGAGCGGGTGGCCTCGAGCTGGGACTTCTGCACGGCGATGGCGGCGTCGAGCTTGGTCTTGGCCGTTGCCGCCGTGGCCGCGGCCTGCCTGGCCCGGGTGCTGGCCTCGACGGCCTGGACGGCAGCGGCCTGCTGGAGGGCGGTGTTGTCCTCGACCTTGGTGAAAGCCCAGGACCGCTGGTCGCTGAGGTAGGAGAGCTGGGCCGCGGTGTCGCTGGCCTCGCTGGCGTCCTTGCCCAGCGCCTCGAACAGGAGGCTGACGTCACCCAGGGTGCCGCCACCTCCGGCGTAGGCCTGGTAGGCCCACTGGCCGAGCGCCTTGCGGTCCTCACCGAGCTGGGAGCTCAGCCGCTGGTACAGCGCGACGTTGCGGTCTGCCTCGGCGATGGCCGTCCGCTCGGCGTCCCGCGCCTCGGAGTACTGCTGGAGGAGGGTGTTCGCCTGCTTGGCGTACCGGTCCAGCTTGGTGGCCGCGGCGGCGATGGCCGCGTCGGACCTGGTGAGGTCCGCGGTGAGGGCATCGGCCTGGGCGACCTGGGCGGCGACCTGCGCCGGGCTCAGCGTGGCCTCCTTGGCGGCCTTGGCCTTCGCCGCCTTGGCGGCTCTCGCCTTCGCTGCCTGGGCCGCCTTCGCAGACGTCTCCTTGGCGGACGGGGTGACTGCACCGGCAGGGGAGCGGTATGCGACGCCGACCGTGCCGGCTGCCGCCACCGGGGTGGCCCCGAGGGTCGACGTCAGGGTCGCCGCCTGGGCCGAGGTTGCGCCGACGACCACCAGCACCGCCAGTGCGGTTCCGGTGAGTCCGGCGCGCGTGCCGAGCCCAGCCACGATCTGTCCCAACTGTCGTCCTTGCTCCACCGAGGTCCAGGTGCAGCCATGCTTCCTCGAGGAGGCTAACCGCGCGTCGGGCCCGGCCGCCTCGGCCGTTCCGGCACGATCCTTCGGCCGTTCTACCGAGTCGGTCGCTCCATGAGGCTGACGACGTGGCCCGTCGTCCCCAGCTGGTGCACCTCGCGGTACCCCCGCTGCCGGTGGAACGCCAGCGAGGCGACGTTCGGCGGGTCGAGGTTCACCTCGAGCGCCAGTCGCCCGCGCGCCCCCGCGGCGTCCTCGACGGCGTCGTAGACCGCGGAGGCCAGGCCGCGCCGCCGGAACGCGTCGTCGACGACGATGCGGTCGAGGTAGTCGAAGTCCTCGCCGAAGACCTGCGAGAACCAGCGGTAGTTCTCCGAGTCGTAGTCGCTCCCGGGGGAGAAGACCAGGACGAAACCCGCCACGACGCCGTCGCAGACGATGACGTCGGCGCGCGAGGCCCAGCCGCGCAGCTGGTCGAGGCGGTCCGCGTCCATCGGTGAGAGGAGCTCCACGTGACGCTCGTTGAGCTCGAGCACCACCGGGACGTCTTCGTCGGTGATGGGGCGCAGCAGCTCGGAGCGGTCCATGACCGGGAGTCTGCCACCCATGACAGATGTCACTTGCCGGGGCCTCGTGGCCTGCATAGCCTCCGGCGGGTCACGCTGTGCCACGGTGAACCCAGCACCGTGCTCGTCCCACACCGCCAGCTCCACCACCCACAGGAGTTTCCGTATGCGCCCTCCCGCCCAGACCACCTCCGGAGCCCTCAAGGCTCACCGGACCTCGCGGACGGCGGTGGCAGCGGGTGCTGCCCTGCTGGCCGTGGCCGCCCTGTCGTCCACCGGTGCCGCAGCCGCCAGTGCCCACGACTCCGGTGAGCACCACGGTGACCACCACCGCAGCGACCAGCGGTTGGCGCCGCGCACGCACTTCACCATGAAGGACGACGGTTCGAGCGGAGCCACCCAGGGTGGGGAGGGCATCCCCAACATCGACTCGGTCAAGAAGACCATCTACGCCTACTACGGCGATCCCTCCGGGACCGGCGCCGCGAGCACCAGCTCGTCGCCGTACATCTCCGAGATGGGCTCGATCCTGGCCCGGCAGCGCCGCCAGCTGCCCCACCTCCTCGCCGAGGCGAAGCACCACCACGCCAAGCCTGCGATCGTCTTCGACGCCGACGACACGACGCTGTGGACCTACCAGATGGAGGTGGGGGACATGAAGTTCGTGTTCACCCCTGCCGCCCAGCAGCCGTGGGTGGACGGTGAGCGCTTCCCGGCGGTGCCGGGCATGGTCGACTTCGTCAACGACGCGGAGAAGATGGGCTTCACCGTCTTCGGGCTGACCGGGCGCACCGACAGCCAGAAGTCCCACACGGTGAGCAACCTGGCCAAGGTCGGCTACACGGCGTTCCCGTCGGAGCGATTCTTCACGAAGTTCAACTCGGGGGCGACGCCGCCGTCCTACCTCTCATCGTCGTGGTGCTCGGCCTACCCGAAGTGCACGACCGTCGAGTACAAGGCCGGCACGCGTCGGCACATCGAGAAGGACCTCGGCTACGACATCGTGCTCAACGTCGGAGACCAGTTCTCGGACCTGCAGGGCGGGTTCGCCGACACGGCCCTCAAGCTGCCCAACCCGACGTACTACCTCCCGTCGCCGAACCTGCCGGGGGTCTTCGAGCCACGGCTCGCTCCCCGGACCCGGTTCACGATGGCGCCCGACGGCTCCAGTGGCCTCACCCAGGGTGGTGAGGGCATCCCCAACATCGACGTCGTCAAGAAGACCATCGCCGTCTACTACGGCGACACGGGCAGCGGCACCTCCGACAAGACGTCCTCGCCCTACATCTCCGAGATGACCCGTCTCGTGGCGCAGCGCAGCCACAGCATCCTGCAGCAGTGCGCGACCGGCGCCCGTCGTGGCACGAAGCCGGCCATCGTCCTGGACGCGGACGACACGACGCTGTGGACCTACGACATGGAGGTCGCGGCGATGCACTTCGTCTTCGACCCGGTGGTCCAGGACCAGCAGTGGGTCCAGCCGCAGGGCTTCCCGGCCACCCCGGCCATGGTGTCCTTCGCCAACGCGGCCTCCGATGCCGGCTGCACCATCGTCGGCCTGACGGGGCGCAACACGACCCAGCGCGCCGCCACGCTGGGGAACCTCGCCAAGGTCGGCTACACCGGCTTCACCGCGGCGAACTACTACACCAAGTGGACCAGCGCGGAGCAGCCGCCGTCGTACGTCACGCCGGCCGACTGCGTGGCATACCCCAAGTGCACGACGATCGAGTACAAGTCCACGACACGTCGTCACGTCGTCGACCAGGGGTATGACGTCGTCGCCAACTTCGGTGACCAGTTCAGCGACCTCATCGGCGGCAGCGCCGACCGGGCCGTCAAGCTGCCGAACCCGACGTACTACCTCCCGTAGCCGCGGGGGAGTGGCCCGCTGCTCGGCTGGTGCCGAGCAGTGTGGTCATGAGAGGCGTGGCCCGAGAGGCGTGGTCCCCACCGGGGCCGCGCCTCTCGGCCGTCCACAGGCGGCCGGCGGCGGGCGCGCCGTCCACAGGTGCACGTGTGGCCGGCGGCGGACACCGGCCGTGCCAGCCATCCTCGATTGATGGATGACATGGGGGAGTGGGTCAACGAGGTCCGGCTGGTCGGGCGCGTGAGTGCGGCGCCCGAGGAGCGTGAGCTGCCGAGCGGCGACACCGTGGTGCTGCTGCGCGTGGTCGTCCCGCGCCTGGGCACCGACCACGGGTCGGCCCGGGTCGACACGATCGACGTGGCGTGCTGGACGCCCCGGACCCGGCGCAGTGCGCTCCGGCTGGCGCCCGACGTCGTGGTCGAGGTCGGTGGTGCCCTGCGCAGGCGGTTCTTCCGAGCCGGGGCGGCCACCGCGAGCCGGTACGAGGTCGAGGCGGCGCGCGTCGTCGTCGTTCGCAAGCCGGCTCTCGTCAAGGCTCGTTGAGCACCGACACGGTGAGGCGTTGGCATCGGCTGCCGGGCGTGACACGATCCGTGGGTGAGCAGCAGCGCGGCCGAGGCGAGACGGCTCGACGACCTGGTCCTCCTGCGGCGGGCCCGTGACCGGATGGACCGCGAGTACGCCCAGCCGCTGGACGTCGAGGCGCTGGCGCGGGGGGTGCACATGTCGGCCGGGCACTTCAGCCGGGAGTTCCGTCGGGCCTATGGCGAGTCGCCGTACGGCTACCTCATGACCCGACGCATCGAACGTGCCATGGCGTTGCTTCGCCGCGGCGACCTCAGCGTCACCGAGGTGTGCTTCGAGGTCGGCTGCTCCTCGCTCGGGACCTTCAGCACGCGCTTCACCGAGCTCGTCGGAGTGCCGCCGAGCACCTACCGTCGCGAGGCTGTCGTGGCGACCTCGGAGATCCCGTCGTGCGTGTCCAAGCAGGTCACCAGACCGGTCAGGAATCGAGAAGCGACCCACGCAGGCGCGCCGCTAGCGTGAGCGGCATGGACATCACCATCCACTCCAGCTTCCTGGCGCACAACGACCCCGAGGCGGCACTGGCGTTCTACCGCGATGTCCTCGGGTTCGAGGTCCGTCAGGACGTCGGCTTCAAGGGCCTTCGGTGGATCACCGTCGGGCCGCCCGGCCAGCCGGGCACCTCGATCGTCCTGCACCCGCCGGCTGCTGACCCGGGCATCACCCAGGACGAGCGTCGCACCATCGAGGAGATGATGGCCAAGGGCACCTACGGCAGCATCCTGCTCGCCACGGCCGACCTCGACGGCACGTTCGAGAAGGTGCAGGCCGCCGACGTCGACATCGTCCAGGAGCCCACCGAGCAGCCCTACGGCGTGCGGGACTGCGCGCTGCGCGACCCGGCCGGCAACCTCATCCGGATCCAGCAGCGCCGCTGAGCCACGCGGGGCGCCAAGGGTCCATTCCCAGGTGGTGATATAACGCCGATAATCGACATTATGTCAATCTAGCGAATCTGGAAGAAGTCCCCCAACAGGCTTGCCCCCCTTCCGCCACTCCCGTCCCTTGCCGCCGCGTCCATGCAGCCTCGGTCGCGTGTGCGCCGACCAGGGTGCTGTAACTCCCCCTGACACGACGAAACCCCGCCTCAAGGGACAGGGTTTCGGTGTCCTCCCGAAGGAGGCTGCTGCGGTTGCCCGCTGACGTACGCGCCTACGCCGTGGCTGGGTGCGTCCGACCGTCCGGGTCAGACGGCCACGCCGCGCTGCATCGCGAGGCGCTCCTCGGGGGTCGTGCCGCCCCACACGCCATACGGCTCGCGCACGGCCATCGCGTGCTCGAAGCACTGCTGGATGACCGGGCAGGTGGCGCACAGCGCCTTGGCCCGCTGCTCGCGGCTGAGGCGGCGGTTGCCGCGCTCGGCGTCGTGCGGGAAGAATTCGTCGGGGTCGGTGGTCCGGCAGGCGCCATCTGTCTGCCATTCGTAGGAGCTCAACAGCGGGCGCGGAAGTCTCTTGATGCTGCTCATGGGGGTCTCTTTCCTCGAGGCGCGAAACCGAAGTGGTTCACAACCTATGCAGAACTTGTTCAGAGCGCAACATTCCTGAATAAGTTCTATAGTTGTTCATGCCCGGGCAGGGATCGATGGCGGCGCACATCCACCCGTCGTCGAACCAACGGGCACCAACGTGATAGGAACCGTGACGTCATGGACAGCGAACCCAGCACGCGGCGCGCTCTGCGCGATCCCGCGCAGGGGTCCGACCCTGCCTCGAGCGACGCGTACGCCATGAGCACTCCCCCAGTGGAGTGGGCCGTGGGTTCGGTGTCCGAGCGCCTCGGCATCGCCCCAGCGACGTTGCGCACCTGGGACCGTAGGTATGGCATCGGTCCGTCGCAGCGCACGGAAGGCGGTCACCGTCGCTACAGCGAGGAAGACATCCGTCGCGTCCGCGTGATGTCGCGCTTCACGGCACGTGGGGTTCCCGCCCAGAGTGCAGCGCGAGTCGCCCTGTCGATGGACTCCGAGCGACTGATGATCGAGACCGGCGCCGAGGCCGACATGGCGGCTCCGGTCGGCGACACCAGCGGCACGGTCGCCGCGGTCTGCTCGGCGGCGCTCTCCCTCGATCCGGGCGCCCTCTCGCGCATCTACCAGCGCACCCTGCGCGAGCGCGACCTCGTCAGCGCCTGGAACGACGTGTTCGCCCCCGCGCTGCGCACCATCGGTGAGCAGTGGGGCAAGGGCGCGCTCGGTGTGGAGTCCGAGCACCTGGCGAGCGAGGTCCTCGTGACCGAGCTGCGCGCCGTCATCCGTGGCAACCGGCCCCGTGCGGTCGACGTCGACGTCATCCTCGCCAGCGCTGACGAGGAGCAGCACTACCTGCCCTTGCTGGCGCTCGAGGCGGAGCTGGCCCGCCACGGTCTCGGGGCGATCTGCCTGGGGGCCCGGGTCCCCACGTCTGCCCTCTCGGACCTGCTCATGTCGCGACACCCGAGCCGGCTGTTCCTCTGGGCCTCGATGGACCGGCCCGCCGATGAGGCGCTCTGGTCGGTCCTGTCCGCAGTGCACTGGCCGCTCAACGTGGTCCTGGGTGGACCCGGTTGGCCGGCTGACCTCCCCTCCGCGGGACGCTCGGTCACCGTCAGCCTGGCCCATGACCTCGGCAGCGCGGCCCACGCCCTCCTCGCTTCGGTGAGCGAGACCGGCTAGGACCTGCGGCGGTCCGCTACCCCAGCTGGTAGTCGAACCACACCCTGTGCGTGCCGTCGTCCTCGACGGCCAGTCCCCCACCACCACGGATCCCGGCAAGCTCAGCCGTCCCGCTTCCCGGCACCACCGCGAAGTGCTCGTGCGTCCGGCCACCACCTTCGGTCGTGGCCGAGTGGACGAAGTTGAAGGTGCCGGCGGCACCGTCGAGCGCGCCGTCGAAGGACTCCATCGCGACATACGTGCCCGCACCCCTGGCCTGGTCGTAGGCGGCGGTGAAGATGGTCGTGCTGCGACCAGAGACTCCCCCGGTGTACTGCTTGAGCATCACGGCGACCCCGACCGGGGCGCTCGTGACCACCACCTCCGGCGCCGGCGAGAGCTCGGCGGGGGTGAACGACTCCACGGTGAACGTGCCCTCGGTCCTCATGCGGGCAACCTACTGGCAGGCGGTGACACCCGGGCCACGGATACGGTGGGACCCATGCCCAACATGCCGACGACCCTGACCCTCAACGACGGCGCGAGCCTGCCGGCCATCGGCTTCGGGACCTACCCGCTCAAGGGCGAGGACGGCATCGAGGCGATGGTCAGCGCCCTGGAGAACGGCTACCGCCACCTCGACACGGCCGTGAACTACGAGAACGAGGCCGAGGTCGGCGAGGCGCTGCGCCGCAGTGGCGTCCCCCGTGACGAGGTCGTGGTCGCGACGAAGATCCCGGGACGCTTCCACGAGAAGGACCTCGCGCTGCAGTCGCTGCGCGACTCCGCGGGGCGACTGGGTCTCGACCGGCTCGACCTCGCCCTGATCCACTGGCCCAACCCGAGCCGCGACCTCTACCCGCAGGCCTGGCAGGCGCTGGTCCAGGCGCAGCAGGAAGGCCTGGTGCGCTCGATCGGGGTCAGCAACTTCACGGAGTCCCACCTCCAGCGCATCATCGCCGACACCGGGGTCACGCCGGCGGTCAACCAGGTCGAGCTGCACCCCTACTTCCCGCAGGAGCAGATGCGCGCCGTGCACGCCCGGCTGGGCATCCTCACCCAGGCGTGGAGCCCGATGGGCAAGCGCAACGCACCCTTCGCCGAACCCGCCGTCGCGGACGCGGCCGCCGCCCACGCAGTCACCCCCGGCCAGGTGATCCTGCGCTGGCACCTCCAGCTGGGCTCGATGCCGCTGCCCAAGTCGGCCACCCCGCAGCGTCAGCGCGACAACCTGGACGTGTTCGGGTTCGAGCTCACCAACGACGAGATGGCGGCGATCACCGCCCTGGGCCGGCCCGACGGACGACTCTTCGGTGGGGACCCCGACACCCACGAGGAGATGTAGGGGCGCCGGCTCACTCGAAAGGTGTGGGATCCCCTGCGCCGACCCTGACGACCTCGGGCGCCCCGTCGGAGAAGTCGATGACGGTGGTCGGCTCGGTGCCGCACTCCCCCGAGTCGATCACCGCGTCGACCTGGTGGTCGAGCTCCTCCTTGACCAACCAGCCCTCGGTCATCGGGTCGGTCTCGCCGGGCAGGATCAGCGTGCTCGACAGCATCGGCTCCCCCAGCTCGGCCAGGAGCGCCTGCACCACACGGTTGTCGGGGATGCGCACGCCGACGGTCTTCTTCTTCGCGTGCAGCAGCCGCCGCGGCACCTCCTTGGTGGCGGGGAGGATGAAGGTGTAGCTGCCCGGCGTCGCGGCCTTGACGGCTCGGAACACGGAGTTGTCGATGTGCACGAGCTGGCCGAGCTGGGCGAAGTCGGCGCACACCAGCGTGAAGTGGTGCTTGTCGTTCAGGTGTCGGATGCGCACGATGCGGTCCTTGCCCTCCTGGTTGCCCAGGGCACAGCCCAGCGCGTACCCGGAGTCGGTCGGGTAGGCCACGAGCCCGCCGTCGCGGATCAGCTGCACCGCCTGCGTGATCGCCCGTGGTTGGGGGTCCACCGGGTGCACGTCCAGATACCTCGCCATGGGCTGACTGTATGCCGCGCGGGCGGGACCGCGCGGCATACGGCCCGGCTCGGGCCCGGTAGGTTGGGCCGGTGCGCGCACTCGTGAAGACCACTGCCGGTCCGGGCCTGGAGCTCATGGACGTCCCCGAGCCCGTCACCGGGCCCACCGACGTGAAGATCCGGGTGCTGCGGGCGGGCCTGTGCGGCACCGACCTGCACCTCGAGCAGTGGGACGACTGGGCTGCCTCGACGGTGGCGCCGCCCATGACGATCGGCCACGAGTTCTACGGCGAGGTCGTCGAGGTCGGTGATGACGTCACGAACGTCACCGTCGGTCAGCGTGCCTCCGGCGAGGGCCACATCGTCTGCGGGACGTGCCGGAACTGTCGCGCCGGACGACGCCACATGTGCATCCACACCAAGGGGATCGGCGTGAACCGCGACGGCGCGTTCGCCGACTTCGTGGTGCTCCCGGCCACGAACGTGTGGGTGCAGCCCGACGACCTCGACCCCGACCTGGCGGCCGTGTTCGACCCGCTCGGCAACGCCACCCACACCGCCCTGTCGTTCCCGATGGCGGGCGAGGACGTCGTCATCACCGGCGCCGGGCCGATCGGCGTCATGGCTGCGGCGCTGGCCCGCCACGTCGGCGCCCGGCACGTCGTCGTCACCGACATCAGCGACTACCGCCTCGGGCTGGCCAAGAACGCCGGCGCCGACCTCGTCGTCAACGCGGCCACCTCGAACCTGCGCGCGGCCATGGACGAGCTGGGCATGAAGGAGGGCTTCGACGTCGGTCTGGAGATGTCGGGTGTCCCCAGCGCCGTCGAGGACATGCTCGCGCACATGAACCACGGCGGCCGCGTCGCGATGCTGGGGCTGCCCAAGGACCCGTTCGCCATCGACTGGGGCCGGGTCATCACCCACATGATCACCATCAAGGGCATCTACGGCCGGGAGATGTACGACACCTGGTACGCCATGAGCTCGATGCTGGGTGCCTCTCCCCTGCTGCAGGAGCGCATCGCCTCCGTCATCACCCATCGCTTCCCTGCGGAGCAGTGGCAGGACGCGTTCGCCGCGGCTCGTTCGGGCCAGTGCGGCAAAGTCATCATGGATTGGAGCTGACCGATGTACGGCACCGTCAAGGACGAGCTGGCCACCACGCTGCGCGAGATCGAGGAGGCCGGTCTCTTCAAGCACGAGCGCCGGCTGACGTCACCGCAGTCGGCCCACATCACGACAAGCAAGGCGCAGGCGCTCAACTTCTGCGCCAACAACTACCTGGGCCTCGCTGACCACCCCGAGGTCGAGGCGGCGGCCGCGAAGGCGTTGCAGGACTGGGGATTCGGTATGGCGAGCGTCCGCTTCATCTGCGGCACGCAGGAGCTGCACAAGGACCTGGAGCGGGCGATCGCCGACTTCCTCCAGACCGACGACGCGATCCTCTACTCATCCTGCTTCGACGCCAACGGTGGGGTCTTCGAGGTGCTCTTCGGCGCCGAGGACGCGATCATCAGCGACGAGCTGAACCACGCCTCGATCATCGACGGCATCCGCCTGTCGAAGGCCAAGCGGTTCCGCTACAAGAACGCCGACATGACCGACCTGCGCACCCAGCTCGAGGCCGCGGCGGCTGCAGGAGCACGTCGCACCGTCGTCGTCACCGACGGCGTGTTCTCCATGGACGGGTTCCTCGCCCCGCTCGACCAGATCTGCGACCTGGCCGACGAGTTCGGTGCGATGGTGCTCGTCGACGACAGCCACGCCGTGGGGTTCGTCGGCGAAGGCGGTCGGGGCACCCCTGAGCGGTTCGGTGTGATGGACCGGGTGGACATCATCACCGGCACGCTGGGCAAGGCGCTCGGAGGCGCTTCCGGCGGGTATGTCGCAGCCCACCAGGAGATCGTCGACCTGCTGCGCCAACGTTCGCGCCCCTACCTGTTCTCCAACGCGGTCGCCCCGAGCGTCGCCGCAGGGTCGCTCAAGGCCCTGCAGATCGCCGCGGAGTCCGCCGACGCCCGGGCCCGGCTGACGCGCAACACCGAGCTCTTCCGATCGCTCATGACCGAGGCCGGCTTCGACCTGCTGCCCGGCGAGCACCCGATCACGCCCGTGATGTTCCCCGGCGAGGACGGCGCACGCAAGGCCGCCCAGATCGCCGACGCCATGCTCGACGAGGGCGTCTACGTCATCGCGTTCTCCTACCCCGTGGTCCCGGCGGGCAAGGCGCGGATCCGCGTGCAGCTGTCGGCCGGGCACTCGGAGGACGACGTCCGAGCCTGCGTCGCCGCCTTCGTGGCGGCCCGGGACAAGATCGCCTGAGGGCTGGTGGGCTGCCCCCGCCGTTCTGGGCAGCCCAGCTGTCGGTCCTGCTGTCAGTCCTGGGTGACGCCGCTGTCGATCGGGGTGCCGAGCTCCACGGTCCGGCTGACGGTGCACAGACGGTCGTGCGACATCGCGATGGCCTTCGGGAGCATCTCGCGCGCCCGGTCGCCATCCTCCCCTTCCGGGAACGTCACGGCGAACCGGACCTGCAACCCGTCCATGTGGTTGCCGTCGTCGTCGCGGACCTTGTCGCCCGACGCCTCTACGACGAACGACTGCGGCTCGGCGCGCTTGACCGTGATGAAGTCGACGTCGACAGCACTGCATCCGGCGATCGCGGTGAGCAGCAGTTCGACCGGGGTGAAGTCGGCGCTGTCGCCTCCCCCGATGCGCATCGTGCCACCGCGGACGTTGGTCACCTCGAAGACGCCCTTCTCGACGCGCTCCATGCTGATCGAACGGTGCCCCTGGCCGGTCCCACCGGTCTCCTGCGCCATCAGTTGCCCCATTTCTGCGCGAGTGCGCGTACGACGGTCATGTTGCGAGCCGTCCCCGCCACGCCGAGGACCTTCTCGATCCGGGGTCCGGTCAGCTTGGCGGTGTGGAACGGCAGTGCGAACTCCAGGAGGACATCCTTGCCCATGACGTGGGCCCGCTCCCCCGGGGTGTCCCATGCGTCGAGCTCGGCCGCCTTCGCCGCCGGCGGCGCGGACACGCAGAAGCTCACGTAGCGCGACTGCTCGCCCTCCAGGGAGACCGGAACGGCATCGACGGCCCCGACGAGGGCCGTCAGCTCCGCAGGCTGCCGGGCGATCGCCACGATGTCGTACCCGGCGTGCTCCCCGAGGGCCTTCCCCACCGCCAGCTCCACCTTGCCCAGGCTTCGCATCGGCGTGCTGACGAGGAAGTTCCCCGTCTGGATGTGGGACTCCACGTCGGTGAAACCGTTGTCCTCCAACACCTTTCGGGCGTCAGCCATGGCCAGCTTGCGCCCCCCGACGTTCACCGCTCGAAGGAACACCACGTATGCCGACATCCTCAGCCTCCTTCGACGAGGCGGCGCAGCGCCGCCCCGATCCGCGCCATACCTGACAGGGCGGCCCCACGGGAGCGTGGTGAGGCCTGGTCGTCCCACTCTGCGAGGACTGCGTAGGCCACACAACCGCTGGGCCCGGACACCACACCGGTGTCGCCGCGGACGTCGCGGATCGTGCCGGTCTTGTTCCAGAGCCGCACGCCGCGGTCGGGTTCGGTGTGGCACAACGGGTCCAACCCGAACGCTCCGGCCACCATGGACAGGTCGGCGTTGAGCGACAGCCAGGCCACCACCTGTTCGGACACCCGACGCGAGACGACCTCGCCGCGCTCGAGCCGGGCGACGAGGATCGCCAGGCCGGCCGCGCTGGCGGTCGAGAGGGTTGGCGGGTCGTCGGGGCCACGTTCGTCCAGGACCGGGCCGTGGAGCGCGACGTCGTCGATGCCACAGGCCTTGGCCGTGGCCGCCACCGCGGCGGCCCCACCGACCCGGTGGAGCAACACGTTGGTCGCCAGGTTGTCACTGAACGCCCCGACCAGCGCGGCGCAGTCACGGACCTCCAGCGAGGCCGTGGCCAGGTGGCGCCAGAGACCGGAGTCGGCCACGAGGTCCTCGGTGCGCGGCACGAGCTGCTGGCTGCCGTCGAGCTCTCCGCGGTCGAGCAGTCGGGCGACCTCGACGAGGAGCAGGATCTTGCCGAGGCTGGCGGTGCGCTGGACGCGGTCCGCAGCGACCGCGACGAGGACCTCGCCGGTGCGCGGGTCCTCGACCTGGACGGCCCACGCCAGGTCGGGGGCGCCAGCGGTGGTCACGGCCGCGACCACCGACCGGAGCTCGTCCTCCGGCTCGACCCGGGGGCTCACAGCTCGATGACCCCTTCGCCGAGCTCACGGACGAGTCCGCCGACCTCGACGGTGCCCTCGTCGTCCACGTCGAGCAGGAGCGTGGACGGGCGCCCGACCTGCGCACCCTGGCTCACGACCCACGTGCCGCTGCGGCCCTTGTCGGCCAGCCAGGCGCCGAGGTTGGAGCAGGCCGAGCCGGTCGCCGGGTCCTCGATCGCCGCCGCGCCCTGGGTGAACAACGCCCGGGCCTCGATCTCGCCCTCCCCGGTCTCGCACCAGAGGTAGACGAGCGTCTCGCCGCCACGCGTCCCCATCCCGGCGAACTGACGCATCAGGGCGGCGTCGCCGACCGCGCGCCGCACCGCTTCGACCGACGTCGCCCGAGCGATCACCTGGGCGCTGCCGGTGCTCACCTGCTGCACCGGCCCGATGAGATCCTCGGCGGCGAGGCCCACGCACGAGGCGATCTCGTCCACCTTGTAGTCCGCCTGCACCACCCCGGGTCTCGCCGTCAGGGTCCACGTGTCGCCGTCAGCGGTGACGGGGATGGTGCCGGCCGGCATCGACAGCCGCAGGGAGTCACCGGCCAGGCCCAGAGCGCGTACGGCGTGCGCCGTTCCCAGCGTGGGGTGGCCGGCGAACGCCATCTCGTAGTTCGGCGTGAAGATGCGCACCCCGGCATCGGCGCCGTCGGCGGCGGGAACGAGGAACGTCGTCTCCGAGAGGTTGAACTGACGGGCCACGCCCTGCATCTGCTCGTCGCTGAGGTCCTGCGCCTGCAGGACGACGCAGAGGGGGTTGCCGGAGAACGGCTCACCAGTGCGGGCGAAGACGTTGAGCAACCGGTAGGTGAGGCGCATGTGGCCACTCTGTCATGCTGACCGCGTGCCGAGCAGCGTCCCGAACCCGCCCAGCCCACCGACGGGACGTCTCGTCCTGCTGCGTCACGGAGAGACCGAGTGGTCACTCACGGGCCAGCACACGGGCCGCACCGACATCCCCCTCACGCCGCACGGCGAGGAGCTCGCTCGAGCGGCCGGACGGCTGCTCGAGGGACGCGAGTTCGCCCTCGTGCTGGCCTCGCCCCTGCAACGCGCCCGCCGCACCGCCGAGCTCGCGGGCCTCGATCCAGAGATCACCGACGACCTGCTGGAGTGGGACTACGGCGCCTACGAGGGACTGACCACCGCCCAGATCCGTGCGGAGGTCGGCTACGACTGGACCGTGTTCGAGCACGGGGTGCCCCCGGGTCAGACCCCCGGGGAGACCGTCGAGGAGGTGGCGGCCCGGGCGTCTCGGGTGGTCCGGCGCGCTGTCGACGCGATGGCGCAGGGCGATGTGGCCCTCGTCGGGCACGGTCACTGCCTGCGCGTGCTCGCCTCGGTGTTCCTGCGTCGCGAGCCCCGGCTCGGCGCGCAGCTGCTGCTCGACGCGGGGTCGGTGAGCGTCCTGCAGTACGAGCGCGAGCAGCCGGCGATCCGCGTCTGGAACCACGGTCCGGCGGTCGCGGCACGGCCGAGCCAGCCCGCCTGACTCAGGTCCGGGGCACTCGGGTTCGCGGCGGCCGCACGACGGTGAGGTCGGACCGGCGCGGGGTCGGCCACACCGCGGGGGCCCCGGGGGCTGTCGCCGCCGGCACCGGGTCGGGATCGGCATCCCACGACTTGGCGCCCTCCTCGTCGAAGAGCGCGACGGCGCTGCACTCCCCCGGGGTGAACCGCGGACCGTAACGGACGCCACCGTGCCCGGCGCGGTCGAACGCCTGCGCCCACAGGTGGGGCACGGCATATGGGACCATCGTCTCGAGCTCACGGGTCACACCGAAGTCGGCGGCGGCCCTGGACTGGACGTCGGCGACGGCTCGGGCCGCCGGCACGCGCAGCCGTGACACCACGACGTCCTCGAGCAGGCTCTCCGGCACCGCAGGCGCGCCACCGAGCACCGGCCCCACCCGCTCACGCACCGCGCTGCCGGGGTCCAGAGCCGTGTAGCAGGTGCCGCGGGGCGCGGGGAGGTCGAAGCGGCCGCCGCCCTCGTTGCCGAACCACCAGGGGCCGAAGTCGCCCGAGTGGGCGCGGAACAGGTCGGTGGCGGTGTCGACGCGATGCGTCGGGAAGCCCTCCAGCGACGTGCTGGGCGCCTCCTGGACGACCCGCTCGCGGTCGCTCATGCCGCCCAGGCCGCAGCGTCGCTGGCCGCGCGGTCTGCCACGAACCGAGCTGCGGTCGACGACGACCGGTGCACGACGAGGTAGTCGATGGCACTCTGGCCCCCGAAGACCGGGGTCGGCGTCGTCAGCCACGCCCCGATGGACCAGCCGTCGACGCCACGACGGGTGAACGCACCGATGGCCTCGACGACCCCGGGCCGCACGGCGCCGTTGCGGCCGAACTGCAGCGAGGGATAGACCAGGTGGCCGTCGGCGGTGCGGCAGGCGAGGACGGTGCCCCGGCGGACGCGGTCGAACAGCGCCTGGCGGGAGATGCCCAGCCAGGCGATGAGTCCGGCGGTGTCGTAGAACGGCCCCAACGGCTGGTCGAGCGGGTGCACGGTGGGCAGCGCCGCGAGCATCCGCTCGGCCAGGGCGTCCACGTCGCCGAGGTCGAGGGTGCGCCCCTGGGCGCGCAGGTCCTCGAGCCGGGCGGAGATGCCCTCGCGCAGCGCCTCGGTGAGGGCGTCCACCGGGGTCGTGGTGCGGGTGCGAGGAGTCATGTCCGGAACCTCCGTCAGGATCTGAAAGCAGTCAAGTGCGTCAAGGTCGATTGACCACACTCTACGGCTCGGGTCCGACAGCGGCCCGGCGGCGTGGCCGGCGCGCGGATGCTGCGATCACCCGCAGTGGCAAGGCCGGCGGGGGTCCCGCAGTCAGCGCAGGCGTCGCGCTCTCAGCACCACGTCCTGGGTGTGGTGCATCCCTCCGCCGCTGAGAGGCACGTCTCGAGGCCTCGTCGCGTCCTCCTCGACGACCCAGTCCTCCCCCAACCTCTTGGCCACGTCTCCGGGGAAGACGTACTCGTCGGGGTTCCAACCCTGCTCACGGGCGTGCGCCATGTCCGCCGGAGAGTGGTGGACCACCAGCAGCGTGCCACCGGGAGCGACGAGGTCCAGCAGCACGTGCTCGGACTCGTGGTCGGGCGTCCGAGCCAGCACGGGGTACTGCGCGTTGACGAGGTCAAACGTCCCTGCTGGGAGCCCTGCCTCGACGAGCCCCGAGTGCACCCACTCCACGGCGACCCCGGCATCCTGCGCGTGCTTCGCCGCACGACCCAGGGCGACACCGGCGACGTCCAGGGCCGTGACCTGCCACCCGGCCCTCGCCAGCCACACCGCGTCCGCCCCCTCGCCGCAGCCCACGTCGAGGGCCCGGCCCGCCTCGAGGTGGGCGACCTGGGAGACGAGGGAGCCGTTGGGCTGTCCGCTCCAGATCTGTTCGGACGCGGCGTAACGCTCGTCCCAGTCGCCGTCACCGGGCCCCAGCCCGCGGGGCACGCCTTCGGCGTGGTCGTGACCCTGGTGGCCGTGAGCCTGGTGGTCGTGCGAGGGGGCCGTGTGGTCGTGCTCGGGGTACGTCATGACCGCAGCGTGCCGCAGCTCCCCAACGAGGGACAAGCGGTGTTGCCGTTCCCGCAAGCAGGCCGCGCCGCATACCGATCCGCGCGCGGCGACCGCGTCAGGGAGCCGGCCTCAGGGCAGCGGCCAGGTGTGCACCGGCTCGTTGCTGTGCATGTTGGTGACGTAGTGCTCCAGCATCTTCGCGAGCGCGCTCTGGCGGTCCAGGCCCGACTTCTGCAGGTTCGCGACGGCATCGGTCTGCCAGGTCGCGCCGTTGGTGCCCGTGGTGGCCCGCCCCTCGATCACCGAGAGGAACCGGTCGCGAACGGAGGCCGACACCCCCCACTCGGCCAGCCCCTCGTGGGCCATCGGCAGCAGGTGGCGCAGCACGAGCTCCTCGGCCCCGACCTCGCCGAATCCCGGCCAGTAGAGCCGGGACTCGATACCGTCACGCGCCGCGTTGTGGAAGTTCTGCTCCGCCGCGGCGAAGCTCATCTTGCTCCAGATCGGCCGGTCGTCGGAGGCGAGCTTGCGGATGACGCCGTAGTAGAAGGCGGCGTTGGCCATGACGTCGACGAGGGTCGGGCCGGCCGGCAGGACGCGGTTCTCCACCCGGAGGTGCGGCGTCCCGTCGACGATGTCGTAGATCGGCCTGTTCCAGCGGTAGACGGTGCCGTTGTGCAGCCGCAGCTCCGACAGCGCCGGCGCCTCGCCCGCCTCGAGCTTGGCGACGGGGTCCTCGTCACTGACCTCGGCGAGCAGGGCGGGGAAGTAGCGGACGTTCTCCTCGAAGAGGTCGAAGATCGAGGTGATCCAGCGCTCGCCGAAGAAGACCCGCGGCCGGACGCCCTGGTTCTTCAGCTCGATGCTGCGCGTGTCGGTGGCCTGGCTGAACAGCTCGATCCGGGTCTCGGCGTGCAGCCGCTGGCCGAAGAAGAACGGCGAGTTGGCGGCGAGCGCGATCTGCGGGGCGACCAGGGCCTGGGCCGCGTTCCAGTGGGCGGCGAAGTCCTGGGGGGCCACCTGCAGGTGCAGCTGGACGCTGGTGCAGGCCGACTCTGGCGCGATGGAGTTGCAGTAGGTGGCGACCCGCTCCCCCGTCGGCCCCTCGATGTCGAGGTAGATGTCCTCACCGCGGGCGTAGAAGATCGAGTCGTTGAGGGCGGTGTAGCGGTTGTTGGCGCTGATCCACTCCCCCTCGAAGTGCTCGGGCATGATCGTTGGCAGGATGCCCACGGCGACGATGTGCGCGCCGCGCTTCTCCGCAGCGGAGGAGGCAGCGTTGAGGGAGGCCCGCATCTCGTCCTCGAGCTCGATCGCCGAGTCCCCCGGGAGTGGGCGCGGCGGGACGTTGAGCTCGATGTTGTACTGCGCCAGCTCGGTCTGGTAGCCCGGGTCCGCGATCGCCTCGAGCACCTCGGCGTTGGCGAACTTCGGCTGGTAGGCGTCGTCGACGAGGTTGAGCTCGATCTCCATACCGGTCATCGGACGGTCGAACTCGAAGACGCTCTGGGCGAGCATCCGCTCGAACACGTCGAGGTTCTGGCGCACCTTCTCGCGGTACTGCTGTCGCTGCTCGCGGGTGTAGCTCTGCGCGGTGACTTCCTCCCCCACGGGGACCTCCCTCTGCGGTTTCCGGTATGCCGGTGGGCCCACCTCGTGACGAGCGGCACCACGACGCGCCCACGACCTTCTGCCGCGGCGACCCGGTGCCGTGATGACCTAACCACGTGCAGGGCGCGCCTGCCAACGGCTGTCACCGCCCCCTCGTAGCCTGCAGGTGTGCGCATGCTCCACACCTCCGACTGGCACCTGGGACGCTCGTTCCACCAGGTGGGGCTGCTCGACGCCCAGGCGCAGTACCTCGACCACCTCGTCGAGACCGTCCGCTCCGAGTCCGTGGACGCGGTCCTCGTCTCCGGCGACGTCTACGACCGGGCCATGCCCGCCCCCGACACCGTCCAGCTGCTGAGCGAGACGGTCACCCGCCTCGTGGGTGAGGGTGCGGTCGTCGTGCTGTCCAGCGGCAACCACGACTCGGCCATCCGCCTGGGGTTCGCCAGCGACCTGCTGGCCCGCACCGGCCTGCACATCCGTTCCTCGCTCGACACGATCGGCACCCCGGTCATGGTCGGTGACGTCGCCGTCCACCCGCTGCCCTACCTGGAGCCCGCGGTGGCCGCAGGACCCCTGGGGACCACCGAGCGCACCCACGTAGGGGTGCTGTCGGCGGCGATGGCACGGGTCAACGCCGACCGGGTGTCGCGCGGTGGGCGGTCGGTCGTCATGGGTCACGCGTTCGTGACCGGTGGCGCCACGAGCGACTCCGAGCGTGACATCTCCGTCGGCGGAGTGGGCGCGGTCCACCCACGCACCTTCGCCGGGCACGACTACGTCGCCCTCGGCCACCTGCACGGACGCCAGCAGGTCAGCGAGTCCGTCCGCTACAGCGGGTCGCCGATCGCGCTGTCGTTCAGCGAGCACCGCCAGACCAAGGGGTCCTGGCTCGTCGACATCGACGACGCGGGGGTGCACGTCGAGGCGGTCGACGCACCGGTGGCACGGCCCCTGGCCGTGCTCCGGGGCGACCTCGAGGACCTGCTCGCCGACCCCCGCCACACCGCCGCCGAGCGCGCCTGGTGCCAGGTCACCCTGACCGACCCGCAGCGCCCTCCGGCCGCCATGGAGCAGCTGCGCCGCAGGTTCCCCCACACGCTGGTGCTGCAGTTCGACCCCCAGGGTGCGCCGGTCCCGGTCCGCTCCTACGCCCAGCGGGCGACCCAGGAACAGCCCCTCGACGTCTGCTGCAGCTTCCTCGACCACGTCCGCAGCGGGCACGGCCCGACCGAGGCCGAGCGCGAGGTGCTCGCGACGGCGGTGCAGGCCGTCCGCACCGGGCGCGCGACCCGTGACGACGAGGGCCAGCTGGCGCCGGCGCGCCGACAGGTGGGCGCGGCGTGAGGTTGCACCACCTGTCGGTGACGGCCTTCGGGCCGTTCGCCGGCAGCGTCGAAGTCGACCTCGACGAGGTGGCGGCCGGGGGCCTGTTCCTCATCCGCGGAGCCACCGGCGCCGGCAAGACCAGCCTCCTGGACGCCATCGCGTTCGCCCTTTATGCCGACGTGCCCGGCTCCCGATCCAAGAAGACCCTGCACAGCGACCATGCCGACCGCGGGTCCGTGCCGCAGGTGACGCTGGAGTTCACCGCGGTCGGTCGGCGGTTCCGCATCGAGCGGTCGCCGGAGTTCTTGCGGCCCAAGGCCCGCGGCACCGGGGAGACCAAGGTCCAGGCCAAGGCGATCCTGTGGGAGCAGCGCGAGTCCGGCTGGGAGGCCATCAGTACCCGGCACGACGAGATCGCCGAGGTCGTCAAGGACGTCCTGGGCATGGGGCTCGAGCAGTTCACCAAGGTGGTCCTGCTCCCCCAGGGCGACTTCGCCGCGTTCCTGCGAGCCACTCCCGAGGAGCGCCGGGGCCTGCTCGAGAAGCTGTTCGACGTGTCCACCTACGCCGGTGTCGAGGAGTGGTTCGCGACCCAGCGCAAGGAGGCCGCGGCGGCGGTCGAGGCCCAGCACGCAGCACTGCGCTCAGACCTTGCGGTGCTCGCCGACGTCCTCGCCGATGCTCCGACCGGGCTGGTCGAGACCGCCCTGGCCGGCGTCGACCTGGAGGCGGAGCCCGACGCCACCAGCCCGGCTGAGCCGGAGGCCGGGCCCACCGACTGGTCGGCGCTCCCGCTCGACCAGCTCCCGGACGCGCTCACGGCCATCTGCGACGCCCTCGAGCGTGCCTCGGTGCAGGCGATGGCCACCGTCGACACGACGAGGTCTGCCGACTCGCTCGCTGCCAGGGGGCTGCACGGTGCCCGCGAGGTCGCTGCCCGTCGTGAGCGCGGCCGCCAGGCGACCGAGGCCCTCCAGGCCCTCGCCTCCGGGCAGGAAGAGCACGACGACGCCGTGGCCACGCTGGAGGCGGCCGCCCGGGCGCGGTCGGTGTCCGGCGACCTCGCTGCGCTGAGCCGCGCCGAGGACGGTCTGGAGCTGGCCCGGGAGCGGCACGCGGCCACCGCCGTGGAGGTGGCCGGACTCGGCGCAACCCCCGACACGCTCGAGGACGTGGTCGACCGGGTCGCGGCCGCGACAGCCGAGCTCGACGACGCCGCCCGGTACGCACGCACCTGGCGGGAGCGGGCGGGGCAGCACGTGGCCCTGCTGGAGCGCTGCCGTCAGGTCGAGGAAGCACGAGCCGAGCTGGAGGCACGGATCGCCGGCCGCCGCGACGTCGCGGTCGCCGCCCAGCGCCAGCTCGCCGAGACCACGCAGGCCGCCGGCGCCATCGACGCCGCGGCCGGCCACGTCAGGGACCTGGTCAACCTGCACCGCATCCGGGTCGCCCTGGACCGAGGCCTTCGCGACCTCGTGGCCGCCGGCGCCGTGGTGGACGCGCGTCGCACCGCGGCCCAGGACCTGCGCGACACCTACCAGGACCTGCGCCAGACCCGCTTGGACGGCATGGCCGCCGAGCTTGCCGCGAGGCTCGCCGACGACCAGCCCTGTCCCGTCTGCGGGTCGCCCGACCATCCGGTCCCCGCCGTCGACGCGACCCCGGTGTCCGCCGAGGACGTCGACCGGGCCGAACGCACCTGGCAGGCCGCGGCAGGCCAGCTGTCAGAGGCACAGGCCGTCGTGGCGTCGCTGGAGGCGGCCCAGGCGGAGCGCCTGGCCCAGCTCGGTGGCGAGCAGCGGGACGCCGACTCGCTGGCCGACGCCGTGGCCCGGGCGCAGGCCGACCACACCGTCCTCGTGGAGCGGGCAGCGGCGCTCGACCGAGCCCGCGCCCAGGTCGCGGCCGCCGAGACCGAGATCGCGACCCTCACCGAGCAGGCGGCCGAGCTGCGCGACAGCTTGACCGCGGCGCGCACCACCCTCGCCGCGCTCGAGGGCGACCTCGAGGGCGACATGAACGCGGTCCACGAGGCGGTGGAGCGACACCGCGCCAGCTGCCCCTGCGAGGGGGCGAGCAGCATCGGCCCCGCAGAGGTGGGCGCGCTCCTCGACTCCCTCCCTGCGCTGCGCAGCCGTCACGACACCGCCGTTCAGGCGCTGGTCGAGCACGCGGGGGCCACCCGTGCCCTGGAGACTGCGGGCACGACCCTGGCCACGGTCCTGGGGGCGACCGGGACGGCGCTCACGGGGGCTGGGTTCGGCGACGCGGCCTCAGCCCGGGCCGCACTGGTCTCCCCGTCCGACACTGCCGCTCTCCAGGCGCGGACCACGGCCCACGACACCGCCCTCATCCAGGCGCGGACGATCCTGGAGGACCCGGAGGTCGCCGCCGCCCTGGCCGGTCCCGTCCCTGACCTCGAGGCCCTCAGCCGGGCTGCCGACCTGGCGCGACACGCCTACGCCGAGGCCCTCGGTGCCGACACCCTGGTGCGCCGCACCCTGGCTGGTGTCGAGCGGGTCCGGTCGAGCGTCGCCGAACGCGGGGTCGCCCTGACAGCGGCAGCGGCCCGTCACGACGTGCTGCGCGAGGTGGCCGACGCGGTCGCCGGCACCTCGTCCTCGAACTCCCTGCGCATGCGGTTGTCGGCGTTCGTGCTCGCGGCGCGACTGGAGAAGGTCGCCGCCCTGGCCAACGAACGGCTGTCCACCATGGGTGACGGCCGCTACCAGCTGCGTCACACGGACGGTCTTGCCGCCCGGGGCGCCCGCAGCGGCCTTGGCCTGGAGGTCCTCGACCTGTGGACCGGGCAGGCGCGCGACACGAGCTCGTTGTCCGGGGGTGAGTCCTTCATGGCCTCCCTGGCCCTGGCGCTCGGGCTCGCCGATGGCGTGCGCGAGGAGTCCGGCGGGTTCGACCTGCAGACCCTGTTCGTCGACGAAGGCTTCGGCACCCTCGACGACGAGAGCCTGGAGCAGGTCATGGCGGTGCTCGACGACCTGCGCGAGGGTGGCCGCGCCGTCGGCGTCGTCAGCCACGTCGCCGAGCTGCGCACCCGCATCTCCAGCCAGGTGGTGGTGGTCAAGACCGAGCGCGGTTCCACGGTGCGCACCGCCGTCGTCAGCGACGCCGCGCCGGCCGCCTGACGGCCTTCCGGGCCACACCGGGCCGCTGCCCACGCCACGTCCGGCCGCTGCCGGCGGCACCCGAGCGCTGTGCGCGCCCGCCCGGGTGCGCGGAGTCACCTCCGCGCACCCGGGCGGCGGGTCAGCTCTCGAACGCCTCGGGCGGGGGGCAGCTGCACACGAGGTGGCGGTCGCCGTACGCACCGTCGATCCGACCGACCGGCGGCCAGTACTTGTCAGGGGCGTGCACGCCGACGGGGAAGGCGGCGTCGGAGCGGTCGTAGGGGTACTCCCACTTCCCGGCCAGCGCCTTGGCCGTGTGCGGCGCGTTGCGCAGCATGCTGTCGGCCACCGCGACCTCCCCGGCTTCCACGGCGGCGATCTCGTGCCTGATCGCGATCATCGCGTCGCAGAACCGGTCGATCTCACCCCGGTCCTCGCTCTCGGTAGGCTCGACCATCAGCGTCCCGGCGACCGGGAAGGACATCGTCGGCGCGTGGAAGCCGTAGTCGATGAGCCGCTTGGCCACGTCGTCGACGCTGACGCCGCTGCGCTTGGTGAGGTCGCGCAGGTCGAGGATGCACTCGTGGGCGACGATGCCGTCGTGTCCCGAGTAGAGCACCGGGTAGTGCTCGCGCAGCCGGGTGGCGATGTAGTTGGCGTTGAGGATCGCCACCTGGGTGGCGCGGGTCAGGCCGGCCCCACCCATGAGGCGGACGTAGGCCCACGAGATCGGCAGGATGCTCGCAGAGCCGAACGGCGCCGCCGAGATCGGACCGACCCCGCTCGCCGGACCCGCCTCGGCCGACAGCGGGTGGTTGGGCAGGTGCGGGGCGAGGTGGGCCCGGACCGCGACCGGACCGACACCGGGGCCGCCGCCGCCGTGCGGGATGCAGAACGTCTTGTGCAGGTTGAGGTGCGAGACGTCGGCGCCGAACTTGCCCGGCTTGGCCAGGCCGACGAGCGCGTTGAGGTTGGCCCCGTCGACGTAGACCTGGCCGCCCGCGTCGTGGACCAGGCCGCACAGCTCGGTGATGGTGTCCTCGAAGACACCGTGCGTCGACGGGTACGTCACCATGATCGCCGCGAGCTCGTCGCGGTGCTGCTCGACCTTGGCGCGCAGGTCGTCCATGTCGACGTCGCCGCCCGGAGCCGTCTTGACGACGACGACCTTCATGCCGGCCATGACGGCGCTGGCGGCGTTCGTGCCGTGCGCGCTGGCAGGAATGAGGCAGATGCGGCGCTGGGACTGGCCGTTGGCCTCGTGGTAGGCGTGGATCGCGAGGAGCCCGGCGAACTCGCCCTGGGAGCCGGCGTTCGGCTGCAGCGACACCGCGTCATACCCGGTGATCTCGCACAGCCACGCGGACAGGTCACTGATGAGCGAGCGGATGCCCTCGGTCTGGTGCGCCGGGGCGAACGGGTGCAGGTGCGCGAACTCCGGCCAGGTGACCGCCACCATCTCGGTCGTCGCGTTGAGCTTCATGGTGCAGGACCCCAACGGGATCATGCCGCGGTCGAGGGCGAAGTCGCGGTCGGACAGGCGGCGCAGGTAGCGCAGCATCGAGGTCTCGCTGCGGTGGCTGTGGAACACCGGGTGGGTGAGGTACTCACTGGTCCGCACGAGCTCCGACGGCCACTGGACTCCGTCGAGGGAGACGGTGGCGCTGCCGGTCGCGCCGAACGCCGCCCACACCGCCTCGAGGTTGCGCAGGTCGGTGGTCTCGTCGACGCTGACCGACACGCGGTCACCGTCGACCCTCCACACGTTGACGCCACGGTCGGCCGCCGCGCTGAGCACCTCGTCGGCGCGACCCGGGACCGAGACGGTCACGGTGTCGAAGTAGTGGGTCGAGAGCACCTCGATGTCGCTCGCCCGGAGTCCTTCGACCAGAGCGCGCGCGTGTCCGTGCACCCGACGAGCGATCGCGGCCAGGCCGTCCGGGCCGTGGTAGACGGCGTACATGGAGGCCATCACGGCGAGGAGCACCTGGGCGGTGCAGATGTTGGACGTCGCCTTCTCGCGACGGATGTGCTGCTCACGGGTCTGCAGGGCGAGGCGGTATGCGGGTGCGCCCTCGGTGTCGACGCTCACGCCGACGAGGCGACCCGGCAGCGTGCGCTCCAGCCCGGCGCGGACGCTCATGTACCCCGCATGCGGGCCGCCGAAGCCCATCGGCACCCCGAAGCGCTGGGTCGTGCCCACCGCGACGTCGGCGCCCCACTCCCCCGGCGCCGTGGCCAGGGTGAGGGCCAGCAGGTCCGCGGCTGCGGTGACGAGGGCGCCGGCCTCGTGGGCGGCGACGGACAGGGCACGCCAGTCGCGGACCTCGCCGTCGGCACCGGGGTACTGCACGATGACCCCGAAGACGTCGCGGTCACCAGCGGCGGCGCGCAGCGTCTCCACGGAGTCGACCGCGGCGAGGTCGGCGACGACGACCTCGAGTCCGAGCGGGGCGGCACGGGTGTGCATGACGGCGAGGGTCTGCGGGAACAGGTGGCGGTCGACGACGAGGACGGCGTCGGCCGAGGCCTTGCTGGAGCGGCGCATGACGGTCATCGCCTCGGCCGCCGCCGTGCCCTCGTCGAGCAACGAGGCGCCCGAGGTCGACAGGCCCGTGAGGTCGCTGACCACGGTCTGGAAGTTGATGAGGGCCTCGAGGCGGCCCTGGGAGATCTCGGGCTGGTACGGCGTGTAGGCGGTGTACCAGGCGGGGTTCTCCAGCACGTTGCGCTGGATGACGGCCGGGGTGATCGTCCCGTAGTAGCCGAGCCCGATCATCGAGGTCATCACGTGGTTGCGTCGAGCCAGGCCGCGCAGCTCCTCGACCACTGCGGCCTCCGAGGGACTGGGGTCGACCCGCAGCGGCACATCGGACCGGATGGCTCCGGGCAGCGCGGCGTCGACGAGGGACTCGAGGCTGTCGTGGCCGACGGCGGCAAGCATGGTCGCGACGTCGTCCTGCGACGGACCGATGTGCCGGCCGACGAACTCGGGCAACGTGGTCGCCAACGGCTCGCCCTGGTGGTCGTCGCGGTCGGCGGAGGGGGCAGGCGTGGCGGTGTGCTGGGCGGACATGAGGCTCCTGAAGCTCGGTGTGCTCGGATCGCCTCCCCATCTGTCACGGCGTCACCGCTTCAGAGGTGCCTGTCCCATGCAGTCCTGGCGCCTGAGAGGTTCCGGGGAGTTTGCCCCTTCGGCGCCCCGCCGTGTGCCACGTGGTTGACCGGGGCTCACGCGGGGACTCTCCCGCACGGGATGTTCAGCGCCGCCCAATCTACAGCACAGACCGCCGCCCCCGAAGGAGCGACGGCCTGGTCGGACTGCGTGGGTGGACTCGTGGGTCAGGCCAGCCGGGCCTGACGACGCAGGCGGAGCTCGTCGCCCGGGTGGTCGGCCGGGGCCTCGTCGTCGGTGCGCTCGCTGGGCAGCTCGGCGAGCTCGCCCTCGACCTCGCGCCAGACACGGCCGACGGCGATCCCGAAGACTCCTTGGCCGCCCTGGACCAGGTCGATGACCTCGTCGGCGGAGGTGCACTCGTAGACGGACGCGCCGTCGCTCATCAGGGTGATCTGGGCCAGGTCCTCGACGCCGCGCTCACGCAGGTGGGTGATGGCCACCCGGATCTGCTGGAGGGAGACGCCGGTGTCCAGGAGCCGCTTGACGACCTTGAGGACGAGGATGTCGCGGAAGCCGTAGAGACGCTGCGTGCCCGAACCCGTGGCGCCGCGCACCGAGGGCTCGACCAGACCGGTCCGGGCCCAGTAGTCGAGCTGGCGGTAGGTGATCCCGGCAGCCTTGCAGGCGGTGGGCCCGCGGTAGCCGATGTCCTCGCTCAGCTCGGGAAGATCGTCCGTGAACAACAGCCCCTGTGCCGCGCTGGGCACGTTCGTGCGGCCGTGGCCAGCCTCACTGCTCGGGTTCACGACGCTCACCTCCTGGTCGAACTTCTCGTGTAACTACATGGGTCGAATTTGTGCTCTGGGCTGACCGTACGGCCGCACAGAATGCAACGTCAACAACCACTCGACCTCGGGCTCTCGGCGTGTCGCACCTAGGGCAGAGACTCTCGACCTCAGGTCGAGGTCGAGGGCATGAGCACGGAAACGTCAGGTGGCGGGGCCGGTTTCGCCCGGTTTGGTCTCGAAGTCCTCCGCCGAGACGTGGTCGAGGAACTCGCGAAAACGTTCGACCTCGTCGTCCTTGTCCTCTTCGCCGTTCATCGCGACGCCGGCCTCCTCCAGGAGGGCCTCCCCCGCCACGATGGTCGTCCCGGTGCGCAGGGCGAGGGCGATCGCGTCGGACGAGCGGGACGAGATCTCGGTGGTGCCGTCGAGCACCAGCGCCGCGTGGAAGACGCCGTCCCGGAGCTCGACGATGCGCACCTCGGTGAGGCGGTGCCCCAGCCCCTCGATGACGTTCTTCATCAGGTCGTGGGTCAGCGGCCGGGGCGGCTCGATCCCCTGTTGGGCGTAAGCGATCGCCGTGGCCTCCGCCGCACCGATCCAGATCGGCAGGTAGCGGTCACCGTCACGCTCCCGCAGCAGCACGATGGGGTGGTTGGTGGGCATCTCCACCCGGACTCCGAGGACCTCGAGCTCCTTCACCGTTCCACCGTACCCCGGTTCAGCCGCGCTGCAGTCCGTCCTTGACGAGGGCCGTGTGCAACGCGACGCACAGACGCAGGACGTCGCCCGTCGGGTCGGTGACCGCGCCACCGCGTCCGCCCTTCCCGGAGGCTGCACGGTGCGGGGAGACGACCTGCTGCACCAGCCCGATCTCACGGTCCGCGGCGGTCCGGAACGGCCGCAGGTGGCGCGGCTCGACGCCGTAGGCAGCCAGTGCTGCAGCTGAGTGAGCGATGCCGAGGGCTGCGTCGCCGTAGTGGCCGGTGACGTCCGGGCGGATCAGCCCGAACGTCTCCAAGGCGTCCATGGTGGCACCGTCCAGACCTGCGGCGGCAGCGACCTCGTCCCGGGTCAGCCGCAGCCTCCCGGGCTCGGTGAGGGCCGCGGCGGTCGGCACGTGGGGGTCGGTGACCGGCGTGGGCACCGAGGGACGCGGCATACCGGAGGAGGAGCCCCGCTCCGGGGTGAGGCCACGGTCGAGGGCGTCGAGCGCGTCGCGGATCACCTTGAGCGGCCAGAAGTGGTCGCGCTGGGCGGTGAGGATGTAGCGCAGCCGGTCGACATCCGCCGTGGAGTACGTGCGGTAGCCGGACCCGGTGCGGGCCGGGGTGACCAGCCCCTCCGCCTCGAGGAAGCGGATCTTGGAGATGGTGATGTCGGGGAAGTCCTCACGCAGGGCAGTGAGGACCGCCCCGATCGCCATCGACTGGCGTGGTGTGCGAGCGGTCACCAAGGGCCTTGCGTCAGGCCCTGCCGGCGTAGAACACCAGGCGGAACTTGCCGATCTGGACCTCGTCCCCGGTGTGCAGCGTGACTTCGTCGATGCGCTCCCGGTTGACGTAGGTGCCGTTGAGGGAGCCGACGTCCCGGACGATGAACGTCTCGCCCTCGCGCCGGAAGTTGGCGTGCTTGCGGGAGACCGTGACGTCGTCGAGGAAGATGTCGCTGTCGGGGTGACGACCGGAGTTGACCTCGTCGTCGTCGAGCAGGAACCGAGCACCGGTGTTGGGGCCGCGTAGGACGACCAGCAGTGCGGTCCCGGGACGCAGCGCGTCGACGGTCGCCTGGTCCGCCTTGCTGAGCGACACGTCGACCTCGGCCGAGGTGTCGACCGGCTCGAGGCCCGAGATGCCGGGCAGGCGCATGGTCGTCGGCTCGTGCGGGTGAGACGCCTGCTCGTCCATCTCGCTGCCGTTCATGGGTGCTGCGCTCCTCTGTTGTCGTCAAGCCCCTCTAGCAAAGCACACACCCTAGGCGACGCCACCGACTGTGCGCAGCGGATTCGGTCCCGGGTGTCGGCGCGTCGTCAGCCGAGCTGACCCTGGTATGCCGCGGGGTCCATGAGCGCCTCGACCGCGGCGGTGTCCGACGGGCGCATCTCGTACATCCAGCCCTCGCCGTAGGGGTCGGAGTTGACCAGCTCGGGCGTGCCGTCGAGCGCGTCGTTGACCGCCGTGATCTCGCCGGCGAGGGGGGCGTAGAGGTCGCTGACCGACTTGGTCGACTCGACCTCGCCGCAGGCGTCACCCGTCGCGACCGTGTCGCCGACCGCGGGAAGGCTCACGTAGACGACGTCACCCAGGGCGTCCTGGGCGAACGAGGTGATCCCGATGCGCACGGTGCCGTCGTCGCCGGACCGAACCCACTCGTGCTCGGCGGTGTAACGCAGGTCCTGGGGGTAGTCCAGCTCGCTCATGCTGCTCCTTGGCACTGACTGATGGTGGGCGAAGGCTCGGATCGGTGTGGCTGGCGGTGCTGCCCGTCAGTCTGTCCGACGGGGATCGGACGTGGTGGGGCGGGGTCGCCTGGCGCGGTCCTCGGACCGCCTACTTCGACGGCGCCGGGACGGGCCGAGCGTAACGAGGGTCCTGAAGGGAGTGCAACGCCGTGATGTCGACGGAGGCGGCCTGCCGCACGGTCGAGGTCGCGCCGTCCCCGCGCACCGACTCGGTGACCCCGCCGGGGATCTCCATAGCGGAGGCCATCGTGGCCGGGTCGCCGATGGCCTTGATCGTGTACGGGGGCTCGACCCGGCGGCCGCTGATCTCCACGGCACCGTTCGCGTCCGTGAACCACGTGTCGGCGACGACCCGCACGTCACCGATCTGCACCGCCTCGGCCCCGGCGTCACGCAGCTCCTGCAACGCGTCGAGCAGGCGGGCAGCACTGACCTTGTGATCGGGGTCGTTGATGGTGATGACGACCCCCGGACCCTTCGCGGGGACGGTGCCGGTGAGGATGCCGAGGGTGTCGAGCCGTTCCTGGGCGGACTTCAGTGCCGCCGAGCTCGAGTCGACACCGGACAGCAGGGTGTCGCGGCTGCCCTGGAGCTCTCGGGTGTCTGTGGCGAGGCGTCCCTGCTCCTGGCTGACGTCGTCGAGGATGCGGACCAGCTCGTCCTCGCGCAGCTGCTCCAGCCCGCTCTGGTCGGTCTGCTGCACCTGGGTGGCGATGGCGAAGCCGAGCGCGATGGCCAGGAGGGCGGCGAAGGCGTTCGCGCGGGTGGCGCGGGGACGCGCCATGCGCAACAAGGTCACCCACGCGCTGGACGAGGGACGCGGCGCCGGGGACGGACCGGGGCTCGGCGAGGACGCCGTGGACGACGGCTCGGGTGCGGGGGCCGTGGACGAGGGCTCGGGCGACGGGCCCGAGGGCGACGGCTCGGGCGACGGGGTGTCGGACGGCGTCGTCATGCCCTGAACAGGTGTCGGCGGATGGAGGCGACGTTGGAGAAGATGCGCACGCCGAGGACCACGACGACGCCGGTGGACAGCTGGGACCCCACACCGAGCTGGTCGCCCAGGAAGACGATGAACGCGGCGACGACGACGTTCGCGAGGAACGACACGACGAAGACCTTGTCGTTGAAGATCCCGTCGAGCACGGCCCGCACGGCACCGAACACCGCATCCAGTGCGGCGATGACGGCGATCGGGAGGTAGGGCTGCAGCACGAGTGGCACATCGGGGCCCCAGAGGAGGCCGATGAGCACTCCGCCGACGAGTCCGAGCAGGGGTATCACGGTGTGTTCTCCGAGGTGGGCGATGGTGAGTCGGTGCGGGTGGATCCGGTGGTGGTCGATCCGGTGCTGGTGGGCGAGCTGGACCTCGGGGCCGGCACCGTCGCATCGCGCACGGTGAGCGCGGTCGCGGCAGGGACGGTGAGGTTGCTGCGCGCGTCAATGGAAACACGGATGCCGTAGTTTTCCTTGAGGGCACGCGCGTAGGCCCCGCCTGAGCTCTCGGCGAAGCTCGTCTGCAGGGAGTCGGGGTCACCCAGTGCGGTGATCGTGTACGGCCTGGCCAGGGGACGGTAGTTGACCAGGATGGCCTCCCCCGCGAACCGGATGGCCGACCGCGACGTCAACCGCTGGCCGTTGACGGAGATGGCCTCGGCCCCGGCCTGCCACAGTCCGTTGACCACCACCTGCAGGTCCTTGGAGTAGACGGTGCCGTCCGTCTTGGCGGTCGACGTCCGGGGGTTGCCGTCGGCGGAGCTGCCGGCCGCGCCCGGAGCGTTGTCGAGGACGACGACCAGCCCCTTGCCCTTGAGTGCCTCGGCTCCCGAGGCGAGCTCCAGGGCCGACAGCCGGGTCTGCAGCGAGGTGGAGGTCTGCCCGAGCGCCTGACCACGCAGCCGGTCGACCTGGGCCTGGAGGTTGCGCAGGTTCGCCTCCTCGCGGTCGACCGCCGCACGACGACCTTCCACCTGGGAGACGAGCTGCGCCTTGGCCTTGGCCGCGGACGTCGACGGGGCACGCAGGGCCACGGCGCCGAGGGTCAGGAGCAGTCCCACGACCAGCGCGGCCACGCCCACGGTGAACGTCATCGTGCCGGTGCTCGCCGGTTGCCCGTCGGTCCGGCGCCGTTCGGCGGCAGCCGCGTACCCCGGGTCGAGGGGCCGCTCCATCATCGAGGTGAGGAGCGTCATCGACTCGTCGAGACGACGTCCCGTGGGCGGTGGTTCCGGGGCCTCGGCGCGGTGCGACGTGGGGTTCACGGTCATCCTCAGCCGGTGGCGGCCACGCGCGCGGCCACCACCTGACGTGCCTGGACGATGTACATGACGCCGGCGACCCAGTACAGGACCGTGCCCCACCAGGCGAAGGCCCAGCCGATGGGCAGCGCCCAGGCGGTGAACCCGCTGTCCCCCTGCCCGAGCAGCAGGAGCGGGAAGGCGTACAGCAGGTTGAAGGTGGCCGCCTTGCCGATGAAGTGGACGGGCAACCCCGTCTGGCCGTGGCGCTTGACCCACCAGAGGACACCGCCGAGCAGCACCTCCCGCCCGACGAGCGCCCAGACCAGCCACCAGGGGATGATCTCGCGCACCGCCAGACCCAGCAGCGTCGTGGCGATGTAGAGGCGGTCGGCGAACGGGTCGAGGAGCTGGCCGAGTCGCGACTCGAGGCCGAACCGCCGGGCGATCTTCCCGTCCAGGTAGTCGCTGAGGCCGGACAGCATCAAGGTGACCAGCGCGATGGCGTCGTGCTCGGTAAGGATCGCCCAGAGGAACACGGGCACCCCGAACAGGCGGAGCACTGACAGGACGTTGGGGAGGGTGAGCACCCGGTCGGACACGGGGGTCGTCCCCTGCTCCGCTCCTCGATCGCCCTGTGCTCCCACGCTCGAAGCCTAACCGGCCCAGCGCGACGTAGAGTTCGCAGGCATGGACAACCCGCTGGTGGGACCCGGTCTGGATGCCCTGCGTGAGCGGCGCAGCGTCAAGTGGCGTCTCTACGGCCCCGAGGTGCTGCCGCTCTGGGTGGCCGAGATGGACGTGGTCCCGGCAGAGCCCGTGCAGCAGGCCGTCATCGACGCGGTCCGCAGCGGCGACACCGGCTACCCCTGGGCACCGGACTACGCCGAGGCGCTCTCCTCGTTCGCGACCCAGCGGTGGGGCTGGACACCCGATCCCGCCGCTATGCAGCTCGTCCCCGATGTCATGCTGGGGGTGACCGAGGTCCTCAAGCTGTTGACCGACGTCGGTGACGCCGTCGTGGTCAACTCCCCCGTCTACCCGCCGTTCTTCCAGTTCGTGCACAGCCTCGGGCGCCGCGTGGTCGAGGCCCCGCTGGACGCCTCGGGACGCCTCGACCCGCAGACGGTCGAACGGGCGTGTGCCGAGGCGGCTCGCGGTGGCGGCCGCGTGGCATACCTGGTCTGCAACCCGCAGAACCCCACAGGCGCCGTGCACACGGCGGCCGAGCTCACCGCGGTGCTCGAGGTGGCGACGGCGTACGGCGTGCGGGTCGTGGCTGACGAGATCCACGCCCCGCTGGCACACCCGGGGGTGACCTTCACCCCGGTCGCCTCCCTGCCCGCGGGCTCGACGGCGGTGTCGCTGATGTCGGCGTCCAAGGCGTTCAACCTCGCCGGGCTCAAGGCCGCGGTGGCGGTCCCGGGGCCGGAGGCCCGGGCCGAGCTCGCGCAGATCCCGGATGAGGTCTCGCACGGGGCGAGCCACGTCGGTGTCATCGCCCACCGGGCGGCCTACCTCGAGGGAGGTCCGTGGCTCGACGCCCTGCTGGCAGGGCTGGAGGAGAACCGGCGCCTGCTCGGCTCGCTCCTCGCCGAGCACCTCCCGGAGGTGGGCTACCGCGAGCCCGAGGGGACCTTCCTCGCCTGGCTGGACCTCACGGCGTACGACCTCGGCCCCGACCCGTCCTCGGTGCTCCGGGAGCGGGCGAAGGTGGCACTGCACCCGGGACCGGGGTTCGGCACCGGCGGTGAGGGGCATGCCCGGCTCAACTTCGGGACCTCTCCCGAGATCCTGCGCGAGGCCGTCGCCCGAATCGCCTCGGCCCTCTAACCCTTGCTGCGCAACGCTTCCAGCGTCTTGGTCACCCGGCGGGCCCGCGTCTCCGGGGCCTTGGCGCCGTCGACGGCCAAGGTGTGCTGGCGCTGGTGGGAGTACGACAGCGTGTCCCAGACCGCCTTCGCCACGGGGTCGGAGGCCAGGGCCTCGGCAAGCTCGGCGGGCACCTCGACCACCCGGGGCTCGGTGTCGAGCTCGAGGTCGACGTCGTAGGTCTGCCCGCCGACGGCACCGGTCAGGGCGCGGTTCTCGGCGCTCACGCCGACCCAGTGGCTGCCACCCATGGGGGCGACGCTGCTGCGGTAGGTCGCGCCGTTGACGGTCACCGTCACCTTCGGGCGCCTGCCACCGCCGAGGCCCTCGACCACCTCTGCGGGCACCTCGAAACCTGTGGTGGTCCTGCCCGTCTGCTGCAGCTCGGCTGTGAACCTCATGCGACCGAGTATGCCGCCGGGTCGGCTCCGGGTGGGCCCGGACGGGTCGACGCAGGTCGCGTGGCACAGTGGGCCGATGGCTGAGATCGCTGCGTTCGCGGGCTTCCCGATGTGGGGCGTCGAGTTCTACCAGGACCTCGAGGAGGACAACACCCGCGAGTTCTGGGCCGCCCACAAGGCGCAGTGGCAACGCGACGTCCGCGACCCGATGCGTGCCCTCGTCCTCCAGCTCGAGGACGAGTTCGGGCCCGCCAAGCTCTTCCGACCGAACCGCAACCTGCGTTTCAGCGCCGACAAGTCCCCGTACAAGACCCATCAGGGCGCCCTCGCGGGACGCGAGAAGGGCGCAGGCTGGTACCTGCAGCTCGGTGGTGACGGCCTCGTCGTCGGTGGCGGCTTCCGGGCCCACTCCCCCGCCGACACCGCGCGCTACCGGGCTGCGGTCGACGCCAGCGCGTCCGGGTTGGCCCTCGAGGGCATCGTCGCCGACCTCGAAGCGGCGGGCTTCACCCTCGAGGGCGCCACCCTGAAGACCCGTCCGAAGGGCTTCGACGCCGATCATCCCCGCCTGGACCTGTTGCGCCGCAAGGAGATGATGGCCCTGCGTCGCGTGGGCACCCCTGACTGGTTGACGACACCCCAGGCGCTGGACGAGGTGCGCGCGGCTTGGCGCCGGGTCGGTCCGCTCACCGAGTGGGTGCTGGAGCACGTCGCGACCGAGGAATAGCGGACCTCCTGGGCCCTACCCGGCCGGGCAGGACGGGCCTACAGTCCGGGGAATGAGCTTCCTGGTCCCGGCGCAGGCATACGGCAGGTTCATGGGCCGGTTCTCCGAGCCCCTGGCCGAGCAGTTCGTCGCGGTGGCGGGGCTCCACCCCGGCCAGCGCGCCCTCGACGTGGGGTGCGGGCCCGGCGCGCTCACGGCTCGGCTGGTCGAGCTCCTCGGCCCGGAGGCGGTCTCGGCCGTGGACCCGTCGGCACCCTTCGTCGAATCCGCGCGTGGACGCTTCCCCGGCACCGACGTCACCGTGGGGACCGCGGAGTCGCTGGACTTCCCCGCCGACACCTTTGATGCCGCCCTGGCCTCCCTGGTCGTGCACTTCATGACCGATCCCGTTGCGGGACTGGCCGAGATGGCCCGGGTGACCCGGCCCGGTGGGGTGGTTGCCGCCACGGTCTGGAACCACGGCTCGGGCTCCGGCCCGCTGACCCTCTTCTGGGAGGCCGTCCGGGCCGTCGACCCGCAGCAGGAGGGTGAGGACCACTACGCGGGGGTCCATGAAGGTGACCTCGCCACGATCTTCCGCGCGGCCGGCCTCGACGACCTGACCGAGGCGGTGTTGACGGTGCACGTGCCGTTCGACTCGTTCGACCAGTGGTGGGAGCCCTACACGCTCGGCGTCGGACCGGCCGGCGAGTACGTCAGGGGTCTGGACGCCGCCGGTCGGGACCGGGTCGTGCAGGAGTGTCGCCAGCGGGTCCCGGACGGTCCGTTCACGGTCGCCGCGCAGTCGTGGTGCGTCAGCGCCCGGGTGGCCGACTGAGGGTCAGGCCGGCGGGTCGAGCGGTCGCTGGGGCCAGCGGGTCAGCCCCGGGCGGCGGTGCAGTCGTCCGCCGGGACCTCGACGGCCACACCGGCGATGGGCGTCCCGGCGGGGAGGTCGAGGACCTGCTGGTGGATCTGGCCCACGATGTTGGTGGCCACCACGAAGTCCTGGACCTCGAGGTTGGCGACCGTGAGCTCTCCACCCAGGACTGGCGGGTGGATGAAGCTCAGCACCTGCTGCGGACCCGCGACGATGCCCTGCTCGGCGGCAGCGAGCGCCAGTTCGCCCATGAGGTAGCGGTCCTGGCCGTCCTGGGTCTGCAGCGCCACCTCGACGGACTCACGGTCGGGCCACGGGAAGGTCAGCGAGCCCTCGACGGTGTCCAGGAAGGCGAACCCCTGTGGCGTCTGCAGGATCACGTCGCCGAACAAGGTGGCCAGCACGGGCACCGCGTCGGCGAGGTCGAGCCACTCCCACGACTCGAGCGCCGCGGCATACTCGGCGGCGCCGAACTCCTTCGTCAGGTTCACGCGGTGATTAGACCACGCAGCACGGCGTCTCGAGCCGTCACGGCGCTGCGACACGGGCGGTCACGGGAAGCCGCGGTGACCAAGGTGTCCACCCGGGAAGGTCCGGGACGCTCACCCGCGCAGCGACCAGGTGAACTCGAGCTCCACCTCTACCTCGTCGCCGGTGATCTCCACCTCGAACTCGGCCTGCACCGTCTCGGGCAGGCGCAGCGCGACCACGCCTCCCCCGCCGACCGGGAGCTTCACCTCGCCCCCGTCCGCGAATCCCTTGGCCAGGGCCGCCAGCCAGACGTTGGCCTCCTCACGGGACAACGTCCTCTTGCGCTCGAAAGATACGTCTGCCACGGCCGTGCTCCTCTCCCCGCACCACGGTGCCAGTGGGCCGCAGGAGGCACCTCATCTCGCAGGGGTGAGGTGGAGCAGCTCGGCGTTCGGTCAGTCGTGCCGGCGTCGAGCGGCCTGCACCAGCATGATGCGCAGGTCCACCAGTCCGGTCTGGACGTACTCCTCGAGGGAGCGTCCGACCGGGATCATCGGCGGGAAGCCCTGGGCCAGCGCCGCCGCACCACCGGAACCCGCCACGTTCATGGGTCCGAGCCTGGTGTGGAGCGCGCGCCCAGCGACGAAGGCAGCCACGACGACTGCGTGGATCACGAGCAGCACGGTGAAGATTCTCACCCATCCGAGTATGCGGGACCAAGGTCCTTGGCACACCTCGAGGCGCGTTCGTATCGCCCCTTAACCCTCAGGATCTCCTCAGGTGAGCGCCTTGTTCTTGAGGCGCTCGTACTCCGCCTCGGTGATCGTGCCCGAGTCCAGCATCGACTTGGCGCTGGCGAGCTGGTCGGACGCGCTCGGGCGGCCGGCGACCTCCTTGATGTAGGCCTCCTGCTGTCGCATCGCGTCCGCCCTGGAGGCCATCTCGCGCTGGGTCATCTGACCACTCTTGGAGATGACGTAGACGCAGGCGGCCAGGATCGGGAGGACGATGAGCGCGATGACCCATAGGGCCTTGGTGAAGCCGGAGGCCTGCTCGTCCCTGAACAGGTCCTTGACGATGGCCCACAGCATCATGAGGTACGCCACGAAGACGTAGGTGATCACGATGAACCAGACGACGTCCCAGAATGACATGTGCGGCCCTTCCTCCTCGGTGAACGTGCTGTTCCAGTTTCCGCGGGACCGAGCGCCGGCACCTCATCCCGCAGGGGTGAGCCCGACGTCCCCGGCGTCGTCGAGTTCGTGCGGGGACGCCCACTCGGTGGGGATGTCTGCCCCGCCCTCCTGCGAGACCCGCCGTCCCATCTGCACGTAGGCAGGTTGCGGCATGACCTTCCCACCGACGAGGGCCTGGCCCATCCGGAACGACGTCGCCCCCGCCATGAGCCCCTCCGGCACGAAGGAGAACAGCCTGGCCAGGTCTGCCAGGTCCGCCCTGGAGTTCATCCTCATCAGGAACAGGTTGTCGCACTGCGAGACGACCTCCTCGTGCACCTTGCCGGGGCGCTGGGTGGAGGTCAGCAGGTAGAGCCCGTACTTGCGGCCCTCTGCGGCGATCTGCACCGTCTGTTCGGTCGAGAGCTCGGTCATGAGGTCATGAGGCTCTGCCGGGCAGATGTTGTGCGCCTCGTCGATGACCACCAGGCACGGTGTGCGGCCGAGCCGGGACTCCCACAGGGCTGCCAGGACGGCGCGGGCCACCAGGCGTTGCTCCTGCAGGGTGTCGAGCGAACCGAGGTCGACGACGGTGCACCGTGTCGTGGGCGTACGGATCTCGTCCACGAGGGACGGGAGGTGCGGGTTCCAGATCTTCCAGTCGAAGACCCCGAGGTTGCCGGCCCGGAGCCCGAGGCCCCGGGCTCCCGGGTGCTCCAGCGACAGCAGCTCCTGCACTCCCGTGATCAGCGGCTTGCCATCCTCCCGGGCGCGCAGCAACTCGGACAGGAAGGCGTACTCGTCCCGGTCGCGGATGGGGTCCAGGTCGAGGACGGCGGTCTGGGTGGCCCTGTCCAGGTCCGCGAACCGCAGGTGCAGCGGGTGGTCGGCGGACGGGTCGTTGCTCCACACCGCCACCTCGGCGGGAACCCGGCGATAGCGGGCAGCCAGCTCGGCGTCGGCGTCCGGGCGCAGCACGGGGAGGCCGACGTAGTCGGAGTTCGGATCGAGGACGACCACCCTCAGCGTCGTCTCCGCCAGCACCCGCTCGAGGAGCAGTCCCAGGGAGTAGGTCTTCCCCGAGCCGGACTGCCCGCAGAGGAAGGAGTGCCGGTTCAGGCCGCCGCTGTCCAGGATGGCGGGCACACCGGGAGCTGCGCTGAGCTCGCCGAGGTGGAGCCCGGCGCGAGGTGGTCTCGACCGAGCGACGTACTCCCCCACCTCCTGCGGTGTCGCGACCCGGACATCGGCATCGTGGAAGGGCTTCCCGTCGCCCGCGACGACGGTGCCCCGTCCCTCGGCAAGGCGGATGCGGATCGTCGACCGCATGCCGCCCACGCTGTCGCCCCCGTCGATGGAGGTGGCCTCCAGGTCGGTGAGCTGGCCCAGCCTCGAGCGACCCTCGGAGGTCAGGGCCACGTACCCTCCGCGCCGCAGCTCGAGGTGGTGCAAGGAGGCCTGCACGTGGAAGGAGAGCCCGTCGACGGAGGTCGCGAGGGGAAGGATCTGGCGCTCCACGTCCTCGCGCGTGCGTCGGTACGCCGCCAGCCCGCCAGCGAGCTCGGCCGCGGGTCCGGGCGCCGTGTCGTCGGCCCCGTTGTCGGCCTCGTCGGGCTCGGAAGGGGTCAAGGGATGGGTCAGGGGTGGGGTCAGGTCAGCCATCAGGTCCGTGCCCTCTCTGTCGTCCGGGGTCCGGTCGTGGGTCCGGAGGTTGGTTCGCCCGTCATCGGTTCGCCCGTCATCGGTTCGCCCGTCGTGGGCTGCGCATCCGCACCCGGTTGTCGGGTGGGGATTCCCCCGAGGAAGAACAACGCCATCAGGGCGATCAGTGACAGCACGAACATGGCGGCCCGAAGGCCGGCGATCCGCGACGTGGCGTTCTCGTCCATGACGGCCTGCGCGGTGTCACCGACGATGCCCTTGTCCTTCAGGGCTGACTCCAGCGCGCTGTCGGGGACGAAGGGGACCCCGCCGCTGAGGTCGACCGCTGCCTGGGAGGACAGGGCCGTCGGGATCGCCGGGTTGTCCTGGATCCCGGAGAGGAACGAGGAGGTCAGGCCCGCGATGAGCACCGCGCCCGCCAGGGCGGTGCCGATGGAGGCTCCCAGGTTGGTGAGGGTGTTCTGCAGTCCGCCCACCTCGGCGCTCTGCTCGTCGGGGACCGCCGACACGGTGACGCTCCCGAGCTGCGAGGCCAGCGCACCGATACCGGTCCCGATGAGGAGCAACGGCCAGGTGACGATCTGCGGTCCTGCCCCGAGCTCGAGCAGGGCCATGAGGAGGACGATTCCGGCGAAGAGGAACAGGAAGCCCAACCGGACCACGCGCCGTGGGGACGCCTGCGGAAAGAACTTCGGTACCCCGACCGCGACGAGAAGGAGCGAGAAGGACAACGGCAGGATGCGGACGCCGGTCGCGACGGCCGACAAGCCCAGGGCCACCGACAGGTACAGCGGTACGCAGAAGAAGACCCCTGCCTGGAGGAGGTACTGGAAGAAGAACGAGGTCAACCCCCCGCGCAGGAACCTGTTGCCCAACATTGCCGGGTCGAAGAGCGCGGGCCGCCCCCGAGACAGCTGTCGCTCCTCCCACCACAGGAACCCCCGCAGCACCAGCCCACCGGCAACCACCAGCCAGACGACCGCCGAGAGCCCCAGCCACGAGGGCGAACCCGGTCTGGGGACGACGAAGCCCCAGGAGCCCGCCTTGAGGATGCCCATCACCACCAGGCCCAGCCCCACGGCGGAGAGCCCCGTCCCGACGAGGTCCAGCCGGGCGGGTTTCGCCTCGACGTCGTGCAGCCTGCCGGTCAGCACGAGGATCCCCGCCACGATGAACACCTCGCCGGCGAACACCCACCGCCACGAGGCGTAGGTCGTCAGCAGCCCGCCGATGAGGGGGCCCACCGCGACCGCGACGGCTCCCGACGCGGCGACGAGCCCGTAGGCGCGTGGCCGCGCCGGGCGCCCGAAGTTGGTGGCCACCAAGGCCACGATCGCCGGCATGATCAACGCCGCCCCCAGGCCCTCGAGCAGGGACCAACCGATCAGGAGCACGGTGAGGTTGGGAGCGAGCGCGGTCGTCAGGGAGCCAGCGCCGTAGATCACGCAACCGACGCTGAACGCCCTCTTGCGGCCGACGATCTGACCGATCTTGCCGCCGGTGATCATCAGCGACGCCATGACGAGGGTGTAGAGCGTGATCGCCGTCTGGATCCCGGTGACCGTCGTCCCGATGTCCTTGGCGACGGTCGCGATCGACACGTTCATCACCGAGCTGTCGAGCGTCATGAGGAACTGCGCTGACGAGAGGGTGAGCAGGACTCCCGCCGCGGTCGCGACGGCCGGGTCAGCGACCGTACCCGGAGGGTTGCCTCCCATGGACAGCTCCCCCCGGCTGAGGTCGTGAGAACTCGAACGACCTCATTGCACTGCGGCGGGCCGGGTAGCGGGTCATCCGCGGCGGGTGACCCGGACGCCGGCAGTGCCCCGCCTCATCCATGGGAGGTGATGACCGCCGCTTGTTCCCTGACAGATCGTGGAGGTTCCACCCAGCGAGGCGACGGAGGACGAGTCCGCGATGAACAACGACCAAGATGTTGCCCGTCTGCGCGCCCGCGTCGCCGAGCTCGAGAGCCAGGTGGAGGCGTCTGGACCTCGAACAGCGGGGACCACCGCGCATCGCTCCGCGTGGAGGTCGACGTCCTCGGCCATCCTCATCGTCGTGGCCTGCGTGCTGGCCCCCCTCTCGGTCACCTCTGTGTGGGCGAGCAGCATCCTCTCCGACCCCGACCGTTACGTGAGCACCGTCGCTCCCATCGCCGAGGACCCAGGGGTGCAGGCCGCGATCACGGACTCCGTGACCACGGCGATCATCGAGAACCTGGATGTCGCCGGGCTGACCACGAGGACCCTCGATGCGCTCGCCCAGAGCCCCAACCTCCCGCCGAGGGTGGCCACCGCCCTACCGGCCCTGGCCGCCCCGCTCAGCCAGGGGATCACGACCTTCACCCACGACCAGGTCTCGAACCTGGTCAGCAGCCCCAAGTTCGCCTCGGTGTGGAACGAGGTGAACCGGGTCGCCCACACCCAGGTCGTCAAGCTGCTGGAGGGAAACCAGGGCGGAGTGGTCAGCGCGCAGGCCGACACCATCACCCTCAACCTGGCCCCGGTCATCGCGCAGGTGAAGCAGCGACTGCTCGACCGAGGCTTCAGCCTGGCCTCGAACATCCCCACCATCGACAAGTCCTTCGTCCTGGTCCAGTCGCAGGGAATCACCAAGGCGCAGACCCTCTACGTCGTGCTGAACAAGCTGGGGCTCTGGCTGCCCTTCATCGTCGCCGGCCTCTTCGGCGCCGGGGTCCTCCTGGCCCACGACCGCCGCCGCTCGCTGCTGCGGGGTGCGCTCGGTGTCGCGCTCGCCATGGTGGTCCTGGGGGTCGCGCTGTCCCTCGTGCGATCCCTGTATGTCGAAACCACCCCTGCCCACATCCTCACCTCGCAGAGTGCTGGAGCCGTCTTCGAGGACCTGGTGCAGTTCCTGCGCAGCGGACTGCGGGCGGTCGGTGTCCTCGCCCTCCTCGTTGCCCTGGCCGCGTTCCTGACCGGACCGGCCACCGCTGCCGTGCGCACCCGCTCCACCCTGTCGGGCGGCATCGGCTCGCTCAGGGGCAGCGCCGAGAGCGCCGGTCTGCACACCGGGCGGTTCGGTTCCTGGGTCTTCGCGCGCAGGCGCGGACTGCGTCTGGCCGCGTTCCTCGCCGGTGGCACGGCTCTCCTGCTGTGGACCAACCCCACCGTCGGAACCGTCCTCGTCATCGCGCTCCTGGTGGTGCTCGCCCTGGTCCTGATCGAGTTCCTCGCTGGTCCGCCGGCACCCGGGCAGGGGTCATCTGGAGGTTCATCCCCCAGGGGTGAGGCAGCCACCGTCGCGAAGCCGTAGACAGGTAACCATCCGCAGCGCGGACGTGCTCGTGCCGCGCTTGACCAAGGAGTGCACATGACCACCACACAGCCCAGCCGCAGGACCACGGAGCAGGACCAGAGCGGGGCCGCGGTCGGCGTGACCGTCGCGGCAGCGATCTTCATGATCATGATCGGGGTCTTCCACGCCATTCAAGGCGTGGTCGCCCTCGTCAACGACAAGTTCTACGTCGTCGGCGCCAAGTACACCTTCGAGTTCGACGTCACCGCCTGGGGGTGGGTCCACGTCGTCCTCGGTGTCATCGCCGCCTTCGCCGGCTTCGCGCTCTTCCAGGGCGCGACGTGGGCCCGCGCGGTCGCCGTCCTGATGGCTGCCGTCAGCATCATCGCGAACTTCATGTGGATCCCCTACTACCCGCTGTGGAGCATGACGATCATCGCTTTCGACGCGTTCGTGATCTGGGCCGTGACCGCCCACCCGCGGGCCCTGGCGGACGCACCCCGCTGACCGCCTTCAGCGGTCAGGGGTCGAACCCGTCAGGACGACGCTCAACGGTCAAGCCCTTCAGTCAAGCTCAGCCGGTATCTCGCTCAGTCGAGCTCAGCCGGTGATTCGGGCTCAACGGTCAACAGACTTGTTTCTGTTGACCGTTGACCGCTGACCTCGAGCATGCGGACCAGCACCCGGTGGAGCTCGTCCGCCCCCTCGATGCGCTCGGGCAGACCCGCCATCAGGTCGACAGGGCCGAGCAGCATCGCCTGGTCCTGCCAGCCCCCCAGCCCACCGTGGGAGCCGACCAGCTCCTCGAACGCCGCCACGTCGCCCGTGAGCGGGTCGACCGCGCTGTTGACGTACAGGTCCGGAGCCTGCTCGATCGCCAGGGCTCGCTGCAGCACCCGCGACGCGTGCGATCCGTAGCCGGCCAGGGGGTCACTGCCCTCCACCAGCCCGGCGGTCAGGTCGAACCGCCCCTCGGCTCCCACGACCCATGCGTGCCCCCGGCCGTCGACCCCGGCCACGAACCCGACCCCGGGGTGACGGACCAGACCGGGAACCAGGGCCGGCCAACGCTCCTCGAGCTCCTCCAAGGACCAGCGGTGCCGACCGCGGAGGTAGAGCAGCCCGAGGTTGCCCGAGCCCAGCACCACGACCGGCTCCTCATCGGGCGACGCGACCGTGGGCGTCGCCTGTGCCTTGACGAGCCCCGCTCCGGCCCGGTCGGCCAGGCGGCCGGTGAGTCCGGCGCTACCGATGTCGCCGACGAGGGAGTCTGCTCTTCCCAGGCCCTCCACCGCCGCGTCGACGTTGCTCACCTGCTCGTCCATCAGGGCTGCGCACAGGTCGCCCAAGGGCTGACCGTACCTGTCCCGGAAGGTGGCTCCTTGGGACTGGCCGTGATCCGACAGTGCGACCAGACGGTAGCGCCGCGGAGCGGTCTGCGCGAGGAGCGCCAGGGACGCAAGGGTCCGATCGAGGCCGTCGAGCGCTGCGAGCGACTCCGGCCGGAACATCCCCGCGTGGTGGGCGATCTCGTCGTAGTCGACGTAGTCGACGTAGATCACCTTGGTGCCGCGGCGCATCTCCTCCGCCACCAACGAGGTGTTGAGGTCACGCAGCAGGCCGTTGGTCACCGCACGGAGCACAGCGAACATCCAGCTGCGCTCGACCCGGGGTTCGAGGGCACGCTTGACCTGGCGGCGCGCCTGCCAGCGCTCCTTGAGGATCTCGCCGAGCGCACGGGTCAGGCTCCGGGTGAAGCCCACCGGGGTGGTGAGGAACCACCCGAACGCCTTGCGGGTGTCGGCGGTGCCGCGACGCGCCTCGAGCCGGCTCATGGTCATCAGCGACCGCGGGGCGTCACCGGTGAAGAGGTTGGAGATGGAGACGCCGTCCTCGTGCAGCAGTCCGGCACCGTCGCTGGCCCGGGCCTCGATCACTCGTGCGTCAGCGGGACGGTTGGCGACGAGCACCCTGCCGAGCTCGCGGTCGTACCAACGGAAGGCCGGGATGCCCTTCACGGTGCCGTGCAGGATGCCGAGCTGGCTGGCGGGTGTGGTGCACGGCATCTGCGGGGTCCACGGGCGCAGCGCATAGCTGCCTCCGGCCAACCACTCACGGATGTGGGGCACGGCGCCCGACTGGACGGCCCACTGGAGCACGGGGTACGGGACCCCGTCGAGCTGCACGAACAGGACCCCGTCGACGTCAGGGTCATGCACGGTCATCCGTTGGCGCGCACGACGGGCAAGGGAGGTGACCAGCCCGTCGTCGGTGCCTGCCGTGGTGACCCACGAGATGAGGGTCCCCACCAAGGCTGCGACCCAGGTGGCGGCAAGGGCGGTGGACGCCGTCGACTCGATGCCCGGGACGAGACGGATCGCGACATACATGATCAGGGCCTCGCCCCCGAGAGCGAGCAGGACCACCGCGAGCCAGCCGATCCTGGCGGCCACCTCGACCATCAGCGGCCGCAGGCTCAGGCCGACCAGGCCCGCCACGGCGGCGACTTCGGCATAGCTCCACCAGCTCGTGGCAGAGAAGCTCGGCAGCAGGGCCCCGGTGATGACCAGGGCCAACGTCGAGGACCCCCAGGCCACGGCCATGCGGAGCACGTCGGTGGACCGGATGCCCCGGCGCAGAGGCTGTGCCATGACCACGCTCCTGGTAGGCCGTCTCAGCGGCATCGGGTCCGTCTGAGCGGCGAAGAGCTGTGCCTACTGGTCAGCCGAGGATCTTGGCCTTCTGTGCGTCGAACTCCTCCTGGGTGAGGACGCCCTGGTCCCTCAGCTCGCCCAGCGTCTTGAGCTGCTCGAGCATGTCGGACCCGGACGGTGCGGGCGCCGGCGGCGGGGGCTCCTGTTCGGCCACCTGCTCCTGGTACGCCGCATCCTGCTTCGCGGCGGTCTCGGCGTCACGCTCGGCGAAGCGGGAGGCCTGTCGGCGTTGGACCCGGCCGGCGACGGCGGTCGCGGTACCGGCGACGACGGCGGTCCGGGCGACTCCGCGCAGTAGTCCTGGCATGGGTTCTCTCCTCAGTCGTGGGCAGGTTCGAGGGCTTCGAGGGCGGCGATGACGTCAGCTGCCGGGATGTGGAGGTTGGCGACGACCTCGCCTCCGCTGTGGCGGGCCGCCGCGACGAAGGGGATCGCCCAGGCGTTCTCGTACACGATCAGGGCGCCCACCGTTCCGGGCCGCATCGCCGAGGACGCTTCGGTGACGTCCTCGTCCTTCAGGAGACCGGACCTGGCCCCGTGGAAGTAGGAGAACGTGCTCGCACCGTGCGCCGGGTTCGTGAGCTCGAGCACGTCGACGGCTCCGTCCTCGTCCTTGCTGACCACCACGAGGTCGTAGATGCGGATGACTCCGCGCTCGACCAGGTCCGCGAGCGCGCGGCTGGCTTCCCCGGTCAGCCCCTCGGCCGGGAACTCGAGGAGGAGGAAGTCGATGGGGCCGTGGACCTCGGTGGCTCTGACATCGGTAGCTGCGGACACCGTCACTCCTAGGACCGGGTGGGCTGGGATCGGACTTGGTCATCGTCCCGCGCGCCGTGTCGGCCCCCATCACCCTCGGCGGGTGAGTTCGGCTCCGACCAGGGCGCGCCATCACACTCCACAGGTGACGCGCGGTCGGCACGTGCGGCATACGTTCGAGTGGTCCACCGCCGTCAGGGGCAGCCCGCGAGGAGGGACGATGTCGTTGAGGGAGCAGGTGGCGCAGCAGGCTTTCGTGTGGGGCCTTCCTGCCGTCACCCTCTATGCCGTCCTGCACGAACAGGTGCTGGCGCCGGCGCACAACGGCCTGGCAGGTCGGCTGAACCGGGTCCTGCACGGTCCCCTCCCCACGGGACTCGCGACCCTGTCAGGGACCACCGGGCCCTCGACCTTCTGTGCCTGGCTCGACCTGCGCAGCGGCCCGGTGCACCTGATCGTGCCGGCGGTCGAACCACGTGACGCCACCGTCCGCGCCACGGTGTTCGACCTCTCCGGCGAGGTCGTGGGGCAGGTGCCGGAGGCCCTCGACACCCCGGGCCACCCGTCGGTGGTCGTCGGGCCGTCGTGGGACTCTCCGGTGTCGCCAGAGGTCGCAGCCATCCTTCGGTGCCGGACCGATCTCTGCGTGGCCGTGGGCGTCTCCGTGGACCCCGGGCGTCAGGCCCAGGGTCCCCAGGGAGCGCCTCCAGCCGGTGAGCCCGTCCTCATCCACCACGTCGGCTCCACGACCCGGGCGCCGTCGCCACTGCCGCCGCCGGTGCCCCCGGTGGATGTGCGTCGACCACCCACCGTGGAGTTCCTGACGGTGCTGGACTGGATGATCGAGCTGATGCCGACGACACCCGGCGAGGAGGACCTGCGCGCCGACCTGGAGCTCGTCGGCGTGGCGTGCGGCCGCTCCGCCCTGGTGGAGGCGATGGCCGAGGACCGGCTCGACGGACAGCTCACCGAGGGTCTGCGGCAAGGTTTCGAGGACGTCCGCCGGGGCAGGGGCCGGTGGTTCTAGTCGTTCCCCCAGCGGACACCGCCGCGGGGAGGTGCAGCTCGTCGACTGGCCTCGGCAGCTCAGATCAGCTCCAGCGCCCGGCCACGGCGGACGGCATCGTGGGCGCGTGCGACCGACAGCTTGCGGTAGAGGCTCCGCTGGTGCGTCTTGACCGTGTTGACCGAGATGTGCAGGTCCTCGGCGATCTCGGCCACCGTCATCACCTGGGCCATCAACGCCAGCACGGACTTCTCCCGCGACGTGAGCGGCTCGACCAGGACCGGCACGGCGTCCTCGGCGGTCCGGTGCCGTGACGTGAGGCCCCTGCCGATCCAGCTGCTGGCGCGGGCGACCTCCGCGTCCTGGGTGAGCAACGGCTGCAGCCAGTCCCGCGCTGCCACGAAGGGGCGTCGACGACCCTCCGGGCGGGCAACCCGAAGAGCATCGACGAGCGCGCGCCGTGCTGCGGGGACGTCGCCGTGGTCGAGGCGGATCCGTGCGACGAGCAGCATCGCCTCGACGTCACCGTGCTCCGTCGGGAGCCGGTCGCGGTCGACGACGGGGGCGAGGAGGGCGAGGGCACCCGCGGCGTCGCCGCTGGAGTATGCAGCGCTGGCCCGCGCATGAAGCCAGTCACCTGTGGCGCTGGGCGCCGCGTCGAGCACGGCCACCGCACCCTCGGCGTCCCCGCACTGCAAGCGGACCAGCGCGTCGACGACCTCGACGCGTTCGGCGATCCACGACGGCAGCGCCCGGCTCCCGGCGGTCGCGCGCACGTCGGCGACCGCCGACATGGCCAGGGCCCGACGCCCGTCCAGGGCGTGGTGGTAGGCGAGCGCCAGCTTCACGGCCGCGCCGAGCACCGGCTCGTTCTCGACCTGGGCGGCCAGGTCCGCGTGCTCGAGGTGACGTCGGGAACCGACCCGGTCGTTCCACTCCAGGGCGACCGCCGACATGGCCAGATGGGCGACACCTGTGCGGTGTCGCACCTTGAGCCCGTGCTCGCGGCCCAGGCGCAGTGCCTCCTCCCCCAGCCGCGCACTGTCGCGCAGGGCGCCGCGGCGGTACGCAGCGAGCGCCTGCTGACCGAGCACCGAGATCCGCGCGTACTCGCAACCCTCGGCCTCGGCCGCCTCGGCCACGGCACCCAGGATCTGGACGAAAGCCTGGTAGTCCCCTCCCCAGAGGAGGGCGGAGGAGAGGGCGGAGAGGGCCAGGGCGCGCGCCTGGGCCCTGACACGTGGAGGACCGACCGTTCCCAGCGTCGGTTCCAGTTCCCTCCACGCATCGACGGCCCCACTGCCGTCGCACAGGTCGCTGGCCATCACCAGGCGGCTGAGCGACAGCGATGCCCGCAGCGCGCTGTGGCTCGGCGCCTCGAGGTTCATGGAGTCCAGCTCGGCCAGGCTCTCGGCCGCACGGTCGGGTCGGTGGGCGCCCAGCTCGGTGGCGGCCTGGACCACGCGCACCTCCGGTGTCTTCGCTCCCTGCGGGACATGGGCCAGCACGCCCTCCAGGTCGCGCGGTGCCCGGTGCTCGAGAAGCTGGACCACACCGAGGTGCCGCACCACGCTGGCACAGGACTCTTCCCAGGACCCGGCTGCCACGTAGTGCACGGCGGCACGGACGGGGTCGCTGTGCGCGTCGAACCAGCGGGCGGCGCGGGCGTGCTGGTACGTCACGACGTCCTCGCCGCGAGCGCGCAGCTCCTTGCGGAGGACCTCGAGCAGCAGGGGGTGGATCCGGTACCACCTGCCGGGTTCGGTGCCCGTGGTGACGAAGAGGTCCTCACCGGCGAGCTCGGCGAGCACCTGATCGGCATCCCGTCGTCCGGACAGGGACCGCGCGAGGCTGGGTTCGAGAACGTCCACGACGCACAGCCGCAGCATGAGCTCTCGGGTGTCCCCGGGCAGCGAGTCGAGCACCTCGTCGACGAGGTAGCCGGCCAACCGCCGCTGCGCCCACGGGCCACCTGTCGGCCCGGCCTGCTCCCCGTGCTCGCGCATGGCCAGTGCACACAGCCGCAGGCCCGCGGCCCACCCCTGCGTGGTCTCCTGGAGCGTGGTGACCGCGGCATCCGGCACGTCCAGGCCGTGCCGCCGGAGCAGCTCGACCGTCTCGTCGAGGGTGAAGGCGAGGTCGGTGGCCTGGATGGTCGTCATCGCCCCGCGCAGCCGGCGCCGTCGCGACAGCGCACGGGGGTCTCGGCGCGACGTGACGACCAGCCGGAGGGCGGGCTGCGCGGCGTCCAGCACCTGGTCCAGCTGGAGCAGGACGCGCTCATCGGTCACCCGGTCCAGCTGGTCGAGGACGAGGACGACGGGTCGGGCCGAGTCGCCCACGCTCGCTGCGAGGTCCACGAGGAACGAGTGGTCCACCACGTCGGGAAGCAGCAGGTCGCCCCGGGCGGCCGACGCGACCCCCTCGGGACGGAGCGACTCGAGCACGGACCCCCAGAACAGGCCCGCCTGGTTGTGCTCGTCTCCCAGGGTGAGCCAACCCACAGGGCCGTCCTGCTGTCGCTGTGCCGCCCAGGCCTCGACCAAGGCGGTCTTGCCGGTTCCCGCGGGCCCGGTGACCAGCGTCAGGGGGCCTTGCGCACCGCCCTCCACCTGGGACACGAGCCGGGGTCGGGGGACGAGGAACTCGCGCGGAGCCGGCACTCGGGGACGGAGGAGCTCGAAGAACGAGTCTTGGGGCACGCGCACGGCCAGCCGTTCCTCCCTGGTCGTGACGGTCGGCGTGTCCATGCCCTCACGCTAGGGACGGGGCGCATCGCGGAAGGGGGCCGAAGGTCACGTGATGTCGCAGCAGGCCTGTAGCCCGTGGTCGGGCCGATCACTCATGTCCGGCCGCCCGGCGGATGCCCTCGTGGGACAGCTGGTGTGGTCCCCCACTCGGCTGCCAGTCGTAGATGACCGAGGTTCGCAGCACCACGTCCTGGACGGACCGGTTCTCGCGACTCACCGCGACCCACATGATCCCGATCGGGAACCACGCGATGAAGACCGACCGCACGAACGCGCTCCACAGTGGCAGCCGGCGCCCACGCGAGCTGACCACACGCAGGCCCATGACCAGGTCTCCGTACGTGCGCCCCGTGAGCCACCACGCGAGGGTCTGGTAGACGACCAGCACGACAAAGCTGGCGGCCAGGCTGAACAGCGGGGCGACGGCCGGGAAGGTGAATCCCCGTGGGTGCAGGAGGAACTTCGAGGCGGCCAGCACGACATACCCGATCGCCAGGATGAGCACCACCACGACGCCGTCGATCATCCCCGCGGCCATGCGGCTCACCAGCCCTGCGCGCCGACCCTGGTAGGCCCGTGCCTCGCGTGGAAGCGGGGACACCCCGCTCTCGACCATGGTTCACCTCAACGGTGTGGGTCGTTCGGCGCCCGGGGCGTGGCCGGGCTCGGGGATGGTGCCCCCGGCGGACTCGATGCATGGTCCGCCTTGTGGCCGCGGCGCAGCAGCAGACGGTCCACGGCACGGCCGACCACCTCGTCGGCGGCGATCGAGTGCATCCTGACGCCCTGGACGGTGTCGGAAGCCATGGTCCCGGTCGACTCCCGGATGATCTCGGGGAGGTCGACACCCTCGATGACCTCTCCTGCCAGAGCGATCAGGTCGACCCGGTCCAGGGCCGCCTGGACGACGGTGCCGAGGTCCACCTTCTCCAGCACGACGGCGGTGAGGTCGAGCTGGTCCAGGACGGCCTGCACGTCCAGCTGGGCAGCCACGGCATCCACGTCGACCGCCGCGACCACCTGGTCGAGGTCGACGTAGCGCAGGACCAGGTCGGTCAGGTCGGCACGCCGCAGCACCTCCGTGAGCACCAGAGGGACCAGGGCGTCGAGTCGTCGGGCGACCTCGTCGAGCAGGGCAGCCCGCTGCGCCTGCCCCTGAAGGCTCAGCATCTCCAGCCGCCATCGGTCCTGCAGTGCCCACGACGTCCACCGCGAGTGCAGCACCGTCCCGGCCACTGGCTCGAGCGCACGCCCCGCCCGCCGGGTCGTGCTGAAGGCCCTTCCCAGGAGCAGGCCGGAAAGACCGACTGCGACGTCGAAGGGGCGGACCTGGCGCGTGTACGGCACCAGATCGCCCCTTCTTCTCGGACCTGTGGTCATTGCCATCTCCGTGACACCTCGCGCTCATCTTCAAGGGGGGCGCCTTCGGGCACCACCAAGGGTTGGTCGAACCCGAGCGTCGCGCGCAGCCGACAGGCCCACGGCTCCCGAGCCCGGTCGAACTCCGCTGCCACGATCGTGGTGGACACCACGATGACGGCCATGCAGAGCAGCCAGCCGACGATCGCGACGGTGATGCCGAAGAGCCCGTACCGCCTGCTGTATGACGTCATCAGCACCGGCATGTAGAAGGTGGTGGCCACTCCGTACAGGCTCACGGCCACCCCGGCCAGAGCGCCGGCGGGGAGGAGCCGCCGCCACGGCATACGGCGGTCGAGGAGCAGGAACGGAACCGTCGTCCAGAACAGGACCCCCACCACCATCGTCAAGGGCAGGCCGGACGCCCAGTCGAACGGCAGGCTCCGCACGATGCTCCGAAGCAAGGACAGGAGCCCCACCTCGGCGAGGAAGGCAGCGAGTCCCAGGGACGCGTTGAACGTGCCCCGCACCCCGGGGGACGGAGGGAGGTCGTACGCCTGCAGGTACATCCGCTGCAGCCTCCTGGTCAGGGACACGCCCGAGAAGAGGAGCAGGAACAGGCTCCCGACCCCCACGCTTCCCGGTTGCGTCTGGGCGAAGACCAGCCTCACGGACTTCTCGGCGTCCCCACTGAGGCCGAACTTGCCGACGATGGCGTCGGCGACGCCGTGCTCGCTGCCCGTGGGGAGCGCGGCAGACGCCAGGATCAGCAGGGGGATCAGCGCTGTGAACGACTGGGACGCTATGGCCATCGCCCGGTCGAGGCCCTGCTGCTCCACGAAGGTCCTCGCGCACCGGCCCGGGAACGACTCCTTGAGGCGTGCGCCGATCGCCCGCAGAGGCATGTCAGGCCAACGCCTTCTCCTTGAGCCGCTCGAACTCGGCCGTCGTGATCGCACCGGAGTCGAGCATCGACTTGGCCTGGGCGATCTGCTCTGTCGGCGCCGACGAGCTGGCAACCTGCTTGATGTAGGCGTCCTGCTGCTCGCGCGCCTGCTGCACGCCGCGGGCCTGGCGCTCACTCATCTCGCTGCCCTTGGAGATCAGGTAGACGACCGAGGTGATGAACGGAAGGAAGATCAGCGCGATGAACCAGACCGCCTTGGCGAAACCTGACGCCTTGGGGTCCCTGAACAGGTCCGTGATGATCGCGAACATGACCATCAGGTATGCCATGAAGGCAAAACTGATCAGGATGAACCAGACGATGTCCCAGAACGACATGACCGGAGCCCTTCCTCGTGACGGGAGACTGTGATCCCACTGTCGGGGCCGGCGGCCGATGGCACCTCATCTCCTGAGGGTGACTCTTCGCGCCCAGTCCCTGCGCTGCTCCTGCCCTGCCGGAAGAGGCCACCTTTCGTCACCCTGACGGGGTGAGGTGATCGCATCGAATCAGGAGCCGGGCTGGTCGCTGCCCAGCGTGACCCGGGCCGAGTGCTCGGAACCCCCGCGCCGGTAGGTCACGCTCACGTGGTCGCCCGGGCGCTCGGCCCGGACCGCTGCGACCAACGAGCTGCTGTCGGTGACGACGAGCTGGTTGACCTCGGTGATGACGTCGCCGTCCTGGATCCCTGCCGCGGCAGCGGGCGACCGGGGTTCCACCGTTGCCACCAGAGCGCCGACCGGATGCGTGGAGTCCTTGATCTGGATGCCGAGCTGGGCGTGGGTGGCCGGTTTGCCCTGACTGAGCTCGGTGACGATCGGCATCGCCTGGGAGATGGGGATGGCGAAGCCGAGACCGATGGAACCGGACTGGGACGTGGTCGAGGAGGGCAGGGACGCGATGGCGGAGTCGATCCCGATCACCTTGGCGGACATGTCGACGAGCGGGCCGCCCGAGTTGCCGGGGTTGATGGCGGCGTCGGTCTGGATCGCACCGAACACCGTTCCCTGGCCGCTCTCACCGGTGGTGGTGACGGGTCGGTGCAGCGCACTGACGATCCCGGAGGTCACCGTTCCCTGCAGCCCCAACGGCGCTCCGACCGCGACCACAGCCTGACCGACCAGGAGACTGTCCGAGTCGCCGATCATGGCCGGGTGCAGGCCGGAGGCGCCCTGCACCCTCACGACCGCGAGGTCGGTGACCGGGTCGGTGCCGACGACCTTCGCCGGGCTCCTGGCTCCGTCGCTGAAGACGACGGTGATCTGGCTGCCGCTCCCGCCGGCGGAGGCGACGTGGTTGTTGGTCAGGATGTCGCCGTCGGCGGTGAGGACGATGCCGCTGCCCTCTCCCCCGGCGCCGCTCCCCTGGACCTCCAGCAGGACCACGGACGGAGTGACCACCCGTGCCACCCCCACCACCCCGGAGCCGGTGCGTGTGGAACCGACCGTCTCGGATGGGGTGGGGGTGACGGTGACCACCGAGCCAGGTCCACTCGTCGTGCCCGCACCGTCCGCCACCTCGGCCACGACCCCGCCGGCCACGCCACCCGCGAGCACCCCACAGGCCGCCGCGATCGCGAGCAGCCGCCGACGATCCGAGGTGGCGGACCGACCAGGTGCCTGGCTCATGTCCTCACCCTGACAGCCTCGGCGAGGTCGGTCCCGGGTCCTAGGTCACACCTGACGCCGGACCTTGGACCCTGCACCGTGGAGACCGTCGGTGGTTGCGTGAGAGGCAGCGACCCCGCGACGGGTCGGAAGGGAGCAGGTCCCGATGAGCAGCAGCAAGGCTGACGGCGACCAGTCGCGGCCTGCACTGGCGCGCGGCAGCACCCCGTTCGGTGCCGGGGTACCGCTGGGTCGATGGTTCGGCATCCCGGTCAAGGCACACTGGTCGGTCCTCATCGCCATGGTGCTCTTCGCAGCCCTCATCGCCAGCGTGGAGCTCCCCACCGTCCTACCCGGCTCGTCGGCCTTGAGCTACTGGGTCACCGGCGCGGTGCTGGCGCCGTTGTTCTTCGCGACCCTCCTCGCCCACGAGGTGGCGCACGCGGTGACCGCACGCCACTTCCGCATCCCGGTCCACCAGATCACCCTGTGGATGCTCGGCGGGTTGACCGAGCTGGAGGGCGAGACACCCGCCCCGCGAGCCGAGGCTCTCATCGCCGCCGCCGGACCCGCGACGAGCCTGGCGATCGGGGCGGTGTGCGCCGCGGGCGCCCGGTTGGCGCCCTGCCCTGAGCTCGTCCTGGCCGCGCTCGGCCGGCTCGCCCGGGTCAACCTGCTGCTCGGCCTCTTCAACCTGCTGCCCGGGGCGCCACTGGACGGCGGCCGCCTGCTGCGAGCCGTGCTGTCGTGGCGTGGCCACGACCGGGCGGCCGCCGCAGCCAAGGCAGCCCGAGCCGGGCGCGTCCTCGGCATGGTCCTGGTCGGTCTCGGCATCCTCGAGACCCTCACCGGTGGCGTGCTCGGGCTGTGGACCGTCCTCGTCGGATGGTTCATCCTCAACGGCGCCGCCACCGAGCGGTACGCCGTACGCGCCGAGGGCCTGGCCGGGCTGACCGTGCGCGATGCGATGACCGCCACCCCCCAGGTCTTCCCGGACCGGGCCACCGTCGAGGAGGTCCTGACCCGCCTTGGCCCCGACAGCGCACGGCAGGGCTTCTTCCCCCTGACCGACGTCGACGGCACCCTCAGCGGGGCTGTCACCCTCCCCATGCTCGACGCGATCCCTGCGGACCGGGTCGCATCGACCCGGCTGGGAGACGTCGCCAACCGCCGACCCCTCCTGACCACGACCCCGTCCCAGGACCTCGGCACCGTCCTGCTCCCGCTGCACCTGCGCGGCGGAATCGCGATCGTCCTCGACGATGGCCACCCCGTCGGTGTCGTGACTGACGGTGACCTGGCCCGCGTGGCCGCCATCGTCCGCGGAGGCTCGCCGGCCCAGTGACATGACGTTCACCCTCCTGGCACTGGTCTGCCTCGCCGGGCTGGCCGGCCCCCTGCTGGCCATCTCGCACCGTTGGGGACTCCCGGTCGTCGTCGGGGAGCTGCTGGTAGGTGTGCTGCTCGGGCCGATGGCTCTGGGTCTTCTCCGCGCCTCGGAACCCACGTTCGCCTTCATGGCCGACATCGGGTTCGCCCTGGTGATGTTCGTCGCCGGATCACACGTGCCGGTCGGCGACGGACGGCTCCGACGCAGCATGCCCGGGGGGCTCGGACGAAGCGTGCTGGTCGGACTCGTGTCGGTGCCGGTCGAAGTGCTGATCGCCGACGTCTTCCACACCGGACACGCTCCGCTCTACGCCGTCCTGCTCGCGTCCTCGTCCGCTGCGTTGATCCTGCCCATCCTCGACGCCCTCAACCTCCACGGCGACGCGGTGCTCCAGCTGTTGCCCCAGGTGGCAGTCGCCGACGCCGCGTGCATCGTCGCCCTGCCACTGGTCATCGACCCGGCCCGCGCCGGCCGCGCCGCGCTGGGAGCCCTGGTCGTCGTCACGTGCGCCGCCGTCGTCTTCCTCGCCCTGCGGACCGCCGACAGGCGCGGCTGGCGACAACGGGTGCACCACCTCTCCGAGCGGCGCAAGTTCGCACTGGAGCTGCGCGTCAACATGGCTGTCCTGTTCGGCCTCGCCGCAGTCGCCCGCGCGGCCGGCGTCTCGATCATGCTGGCCGGCTTCTCCATCGGCCTTGCCGTGGCGGCCATCGGCGAACCCCGCAGGCTGGCCCGCCAGCTGTTCGCGGTGACCGAGGGATTCTTCGGACCACTGTTCTTCATCTGGCTGGGCTCCTCGCTCGACCTCCGCGCCCTCACCCGGCACCCCGCGCTCATCGGTCTCGGCTTCGCCCTGGGGCTGGGAGCAGTCATCACCCATCTCGCGCCGCGACTGTCCGGTCAACCCTTCTCGCTCGGTGTCGTCGCGAGCGCGCAGCTCGGCGTGCCGGTGGCGGCCGCCACCTTGGGGACACAGTCGCACCTGCTCAGCGGCGGTGAGCCGGCCGCGCTCGTGCTGAGCGCCCTCGTGACCATCGGCGCCGCGGCCGTCGGAGCGACCCGGGCCGCCAGATCCCCTGCTTAGCGTGCGCGCCGCGCCCTGCGGGACAGATCCGCGCGCGACACCGGGCATGAAGGCGGGGCCCGAAGTGTGTGGACACATCGGACCCCGCTCGTCGGGCTGACAGGATTTGAACCTGCGACCCCTTGACCCCCAGTCAAGTGCGCTACCAAGCTGCGCTACAGCCCGTTGTTGAGTTTTCGCCCCTGCCGAACCCAGCCGAAGCAGGCCCGCGGGAGCGAACGAAACACTAGCGCACGGCATACCCCGCCTTGAAATCGGTATGCCGTGCGGCCGGTGCCGCGCGACGCCCAGGGCCACGCGGAGCTGCGGACTACTTGCGCTTGCGCTTCTCGCGGACACGGACCGAGACCTCGATCGGCGTGCCCTCGAAGCCGAACTCCTCACGCAGGCGACGCTCGAGGAAGCGGCGGTAGCCGGCCTCGAGGAAGCCGGAGGCGAAGATGACGAACCGCGGCGGGCGCGTGGAAGCCTGGGTGGCAAAGAGGATTCGCGGCTGCTTGCCACCGCGGACCGGGTGCGGGTTGGAGGCCACGACCTCGCCGAAGAACGCGTTGAGGCGACCGGTCGGCACGCGGTAGTCCCACGAGTCGAGCGCCTTCTCCAGGGCTGGCACGAGCTTCTCGACCGAGCGGCCGGTCTTGGCGGAGATGTTGACGCGCGGAGCCCACGGGATCTGCACGAGCTCGCGCTCGATCTCGCGCTCGAGGTAGTAGCGACGTTCCTCGTCGAGGGTGTCCCACTTGTTGTAGGCGACCACGAGCGAGCGGCCGGCGTCGATGACCTGCTGCACGACGCGGATGTCCTGCTCGGCGATCTGCTGCTCGGCGTCGATGAGGACGACGGCAACCTCGGCCTTCTCCAGCGCTGTCTGCGTGCGCAGGGAGGCGTAGAAGTCGGCCCCGCGGGTCTGGTGGACCCGGCGACGGATGCCGGCGGTGTCGACGAAGCGCCAGGTCTTGCCACCGAGCTCGATGAACTCGTCCACCGGGTCCCGGGTGGTGCCGGCGACGTTGTCGACGACGACGCGGTCCTCGCCGGCGAGCTTGTTGAGCAGCGAGGACTTGCCGACGTTCGGGCGGCCGATGAGGGCCACGCGACGGGGGCCACCGCGCTGGTAGGCCTCGGAGTTGGCTGCCACCGAGGGCAGCACGTCGAGGACGGCGTCGAGGACGTCCCCGCTGCCGCGACCGTGCAGGGCCGAGACCGGCCACGGCTGGCCGAGCCCGAGGTTCCACAGGGCGGCGGCGTCGGCCTCGGTGCGCTGGTCGTCGACCTTGTTGGCGACCAGGACGACCGGCTTGCCGGAACGGCGCAGCAGCTTGACGACGGCCTCGTCGTCGTCGGTCGCGCCGACCGTGGCGTCCACGACGAACATCACCACGTCGGCGAGGTCCACAGCCACCTCGGCCTGCTCGGCCACCCGCAGGTGGATGCCGGTGGCGTCGATCTCCCAGCCACCGGTGTCGACGAGGGTGAAGCGGCGCCCTGCCCAGTCGGCGTCGTAGGCCACGCGGTCGCGGGTCACCCCCGGCACGTCCTCGACGACGGCCTCGCGTCGGCCGAGGATGCGGTTGACCAGGGTCGACTTGCCGACGTTGGGGCGGCCGACGACGGCCACGACGGGCAGCGGTCCACTGCCGACGACGAAGCCGTCCTCGTCGACGTCACCGTCGATCAGGGAGCGGTCCTCGTCGGTGAGGTCGAAGTCCTCCAACCCCACGCGCAGGGCGCGCTCGACGGTCGAGTCGTCGGTCAGGTGCTCACTCACGGGAAATCCTTGCGTTGGTCTGTGTTCGGGCCACGGCGCGCGGTATGGCGCGGGGCCGCCCCACATTGTCGCGCACTTTTCGGTGCGCTCGGGACACGCACGCACGACCAGCCCCTGGGTCAGACCCCGATCTTGGTCGGGGCCTCCTGCCGCACCACGTCGATGACGGCCGCGATGCTCTGCTCGAAGTCGAGGTCGGAGGTGTCGACGAGCCGCACCCCGTCAGCCGCCTCGGTGAACTCCGACACCGTGGAGTCGTCGGCGTCGCGGCGCACGATCTGGTCGCGCGTGGCCTCGACGGCGTGGTCGGCGTCGTGCCCGTGCAGCTCCTTGGACCGGCGACGGAGCCTGGCCTCGACGCTGGCGGTGAGCAGCACGCGGACATCGGCGTCGGGTGCGACGACCGTGGTGATGTCGCGCCCCTCCGCGACCACTCCCCCGGTCTGCGTCGCGATCTGGTCGATGAGGTCCCGCTGCAGCTGCTGCAGGACCGGTCGGACCCCGGTGTTGGTGGCGACCTTCGAGACGACCTCGCTGACGCGCGTCACCCGGATGTCGTCCTCGATCTCGCGACCGGCGACCTGCACGCTGGCGTGCGACGGGTCGGTGCCCATGGTGAGCGGGATGTCGCGAGAAGCCTGCTCGACGGCTGAGGCGTCGTCGAGGTCGATCCCCTCCTCGAGGCACCACCAGGTGACCGCGCGGTACATCGCGCCGGTGTCGAGGTAACCGATCCCCAGCTCACGGGCGACGGCCCGGGAGACGCTGGACTTGCCGGACCCCGAGGGCCCGTCGATCGCGACGACGAGGTGCTGACTGCTCATGGCGGACCAGCCTATGGGCACGGCGGCGGGTCCAGCACCCCACCGGTCAGCCGTGCAGCCGCCAGCCGCGGGCCTGGAGCTCGTCGCCGAGCCGCTCGGCCACAGCGGGCAGCACCGAGACCTCGGCCAGCCCGAACGGCTGCCCCAGCCCGTGCTCGAGGTGCAGGTCCTCGAGGTTCACCCCGGCGTCACCGACGTCGTGCAGGAGCCGGGCCAGCTCGCCCGGCTCGTCCGGCACGAGCACCATGACGCTGGCGTATGCCGTCGGCGCGGCACCGTGCTTGCCGGGGATCCGCGCGTGGCCGGCGTTGCCCTGGGCCACGATCCGCGCCAGCACCTCACGCGCCCCGACCCCGTCACCGTCCGCCAGGGTGTCGAGCGCCGCGATGACCTCGCCGAGCTCGGCGTGCACGTGGGCCAGCACCTCGCGGACGGCCGAGGCGTTGCCAGCCAGGATCTGGGTCCACAGCTGCGGGTCGCTTGCGGCGACCCTGGTGACGTCGCGGATCCCCTGTCCCGACAGGGCGACTGCCGGGTCGGACAGCTCACGCAGACGGCCCGCGACGAGTGACGAGGCGAGCTGGGGCACGTGGGAGACCACGGCGACGGCTGCGTCGTGGTCGACCGGGCTCATCGTGCTGACGGTGCCGCCGGCGGCGGTGGCGACAGCTCGGACCGCCTCGACCGCCTCCGCCGAGGAACGGGGGTTGGGCACGACGACCCAGGCCCTGCCGTCGAACAGGTCCCCGCGGGCGGCCACCGCGCCTGAGCGTTCCCGACCGGCCATGGGGTGCGACCCGACGTACCGGGCCAGGTCACCGCCGAGTGCACTCACCCGGTCGAGCACCGCCACCTTGACCGAGGCCACGTCGGTGACGACCGCCGACGGCCACAGCTCGAGCTCCCGCGCCACGACCTCGCCCGCCACGTCCGGAGGAGCAGCGACCACCACGACGTCGGGCGCCGGATCCTCTTGCGACGCAAGCGAACCCGCGCCGAGGTCCCGTGCCAGGGCCGAGGCGGTCGGTGACGGGTCGGTGAGTGCGACGGCATACCCGGCACGGCTCAGGGCGATGCCCAGGCTGGTGCCGATGAGGCCGGTGCCGACGATCCGAACGCGTGGGGTCACGACGCGAAGGCTACCCACGCGCCGTGACCCACGGGATCAGAGTCCAGCAGCGGTGTAGAGCTTGCCGACCTCGTCCTTGGTGAGCTTGCGCATCTTGCCGGGCTTGGTGTCGCCGAGGTGGATCGGCCCGACCTGTACGCGCACGAGGCTGAGCACCGGGTGACCGACGGCATCGAGCAGGCGACGCACGATGTGCTTGCGCCCTTCGTGCAGGACCACCTCGACGAGGGCCTTGCCGGGCTGGGAGTCGACCACACGGAACGAGTCGACCGAAGCCAGGCCGTCCTCGAGCTGCACACCCTCGCGCAGCTGCTTGCCCATGTCGCGCGGCACCGGGCCACGGATCTGGGCGAGGTAGGTCTTGAGGACGCCGTACTGCGGGTGCTGGAGGCGGTGCGCGAGCTCACCGTCGTTGGTGAGCAGCAGCAGGCCCTCGGTGTCGGCGTCGAGGCGACCGACATGGAACAGCCGGTCCGTGCGGTCCTTCACGTAGTCGCCGATGTTGATCCGGCCGAGCTCGTCGTTCATCGTGGTGACGACGTTGAGCGGCTTGTTGAACGCGAAGTACACCCGGCTCTCGTCGAGCTGGACCTTCACCCCATCGACGTGGACCGTCTGGTCGGGGCGGATGCGGACGCCGAGCTCGCGCACGATGTGCCCGTCCACCTCGACGCGCCCGTCCGAGATGAGGTTCTCGCACACGCGACGCGAACCGACGCCAGCGGCGGCGAGGAGCTTCTGCAGCCGGACGCCATCGGGGTCGTGCATGTCGATGACGGGCTCGGTGCGCTCCTGCGGGATGCGCGTCGGCTGGCTCTTCTTCGTCGTACCGGAGCTGCCGCGCTGCGGCCGGTCGCCACGACCGCCCGGGCCTGCGCCCGTGGAGCCACCGCGAGGACCGGGCCGACCGCCCTGGCCGCCGCTGGAGGAGCCGCGACCGGAGCCGCCGTAGCTGCGCCCGCCCGAGCCACCGGACGAGCTCGAGCCCGAACCGCCCCGACCGCCGGTCGGGCGACCGCCTCCTCGTCCTGCGCCTGCTGAGTCGTCTCTGCTGCGTGGGGGTGTCATCCGCGTCCCTGTTCTGCTATTTCGTCGAGCACATCGATTTCGGGCAGGTATGGCGCGAGCGCCGGAAGGTCGTCCAGGCTGCCCAGGCCCAGCCGCTGGAGGAAGTAGGTGGTCGTGCCGTAGAGGACCGCGCCACTCTCGGTCTCGGCGCCGAGCTCCTCGATCAGTCCGCGGTTGAGCAGGGTGCGGACGACACCGTCGACGTTGACGCCGCGCACCGCCGACACGCGCGACCGCGAGATCGGCTGGCGGTAGGCGATCACGGCGAGGGTCTCCAGCGACGCCTGCGTCAGCTTGGCCTGCTGGCCGTCGAGGAGGAACTTCTCCACGACGGGTGCGTAGTCCGAGCGGCTGTAGATCCGCCAGCCACCGGCGACCGAGCGCAGCGTGAAGCCGCGCTGCTGCTCGGCGTAGTCCTGCTCGAGCTCGTCGAGGTGGCCGCGGACGTCGTCCACCGGGAGCTCCAGCGCGGAGGCGAGGGCCATCTCGGTGACCGGCTCGTCGACGACCATGAGGACGGCCTCGATCGCGCTGCGGGCGCCACCGGGGAAGTCGTTCACGTCGAAGGCGAACTGCTCCTCGACGAGCGGTTCGTCGGTCTCCTCGTCGAGCATCTCGTCGACGTCCCCGACGACCGGTGCGTCGACCTCCTCGACGACCGGTGCGTCCTGCTCGGGCCCGGTCTCACTCATCGTCACGTTGCTCCTCGTTGGTCACCGGCGACAGCTGCTCGTCGGTCGGGTCGGCACCATCGTCCTCGGTCTCGTCGGCGTCGTCGAACTCGTCGAACTCGTCGCTCACCTCGATGTCACCGTCGTCGGTGCCGGTCCAGCGGACGGTGAGCTCCCCCAGCGCCTCGACCTGCTCGAACGCGATGGCCGCCTCCCGGAAGAGCTCGAGCAGCGCGAGGAAGCGCGCCACGATCACCAGGGTCGAGTCGGCGTCGGCGACCAGCGACCGGAACGAGCAGACACGCTCGGCCCGCAACCGCACACCGATGATGCCTGCCTGCTCACGGACGCTGACCTGCGGCGCGTGCAGGTGCTCCAGACCCACCGTGGGCGCCACCTTGGGCGTCATGGCGCGCGCGGCGATCATCGCGAGCTGCTCGGGGGTGATCCCCATGACGAGCTCCGGCAGGAGCTTGGCGAACTGCGGCTCGATCCCGGCCTGACGTGGCGTCATCCGCCCGGCCGTCGCCATCCGCTCGGCGAAGGTGAAGGCGATGTCCTTGAAGGCGCGGTACTGCAGCAGGCGGGCGAAGAGCAGGTCGCGGGCCTCGATGAGGGCGAGGTCCTCCTCGTCCTGCGGACCGGTCTGCGGCAGCAAACGCGCGGACTTGAGGTCGAGGAGCGTCGCTGCGATGAGCAGGAACTCCGAGGCCTGCCCGAGGTCCCACTCGGTGTCGGACCTCTGCGCGGTCTTGATGTGCTCGATGAACTCGTCGGTGACCTTGGCCAGGGCGATCTCGGTGATGTCGAGCTTGTGCTTGCTGATCAGGCCGAGCAGCAGGTCGAAGGGTCCCGAGAAGACGTCGAGGTGCACCTCGAACGGGACCCCGCCGCGTCGGGTGATCACCCCACCGGGTGTGGCCGGGGCGGTGGGGGGTGCCTCGTCGGCGGTGGTCGCGGTGGCCTCAGGGCTCACCGGGTCAGGCCGCCCCACCACGGGCGATCAGCTCGCGGGCCAGCTGCCGGTACGCCGCTGCGGCACCGTGCGTGGACGCGTACGTGGTGATCGGCTCAGCGGCCAGCGTCGCGTCGGGGAACTTCACCGTGCGGCTGATCACCGTGTGGAACACCTGGTCGTCGAAGTGGTCGACGACGCTGCGCACGACCTCCTTGCTGTGCAGGGTGCGCGAGTCGTACATCGTGGCGAGGATGCCGTCGACCTGCAGGCGCGGGTTGAGCCGATCGGTGATCTTGTCGATCGTCTCGACCAGCAGCGCGACGCCTCGCATCGCGAAGAACTCGCACTCGAGCGGGATCAGGACGCCGTGGGCGGCGGTGAGGGCGTTGACGGTGAGCAGGCCCAACGACGGCTGGCAGTCGATCATGATGACGTCGTAGTCGTCCATGACCGGGCGCAGCACGCGGGCCAGGATCTGCTCGCGAGCCACCTCGCCGACGAGCTGGACCTCGGCGGCCGACAGGTCGATGTTGGCCGGGATGACGTCGAGGTTGGGCGTTGACGTGGACTGGATGACGTCGCGGACGTCGTGGCCACGCTCCACGAGCAGGTTGTAGATGGTGACGTCGAGCTCGTTGGCCCGGACGCCCAGACCCACGGACAGCGCGCCCTGCGGGTCGAAGTCGACGAGCAGCACCTTGCGGCCCACCTCGGCCAGCGCTGCACCGAGGTTGATGGTCGTCGTGGTCTTGCCGACGCCACCCTTCTGGTTGCACATCGCGATGATGCGCGCAGGACCGTGGCTGCTCAGGGGGGCGGGCTCGGGGAAGTCCGGCATCGGGCGGCCGGTCGGGCCGACGAGTCCGGCGCCCACCGCCTCCGTGCCCGGGAGGCGGGCGTGGCCGCTCTCACTGGTGTTGACGGACGACTCCGGGGTGTCCTGGGCGGACGGTTGCGACTGCGTGGTCACCTCAGGTTCCACAGACGTTTCACTCCCGGTGCGTTGGCGTACGGCGGTCAGCCTCTCGCTGATCGGGACGACCCTATCAGCGGGCGCGGGGATGGCTCTGTGCGTACACCTCACGCAGCCGCTGCACCGTGACGAGCGTGTAGATCTGCGTGGTGGTGACCGAGGCGTGCCCCAGCAGCTCCTGCACGACCCTGACGTCGGCGCCGCCGTCCAGCAGGTGGGTGGCGAAGGAGTGCCGCAGGGTGTGCGGGGACACGTGACCCGACAGCTGGGCCCGCTCGGCGGCCGTCCGCATCACCGCCCAGGCGGACTGCCGCGACAACCGTCCGCCGCGCTGGTTGAGGAACACCGCGGGTGTGCCGCGGCCCTGCGTGGCCAGGGCGGGGCGACCCCGCACGAGGTACGCGCCGATGGCCTCGGCCGCATACGACCCCAGGGGGACGAGCCGCTCCTTGCTTCCCTTGCCGAACAACCGGACGACCCCTTCGGAGGTGTCGATGTCGTCGATGTCGAGACCGACGGCCTCGGAGATCCTGGCCCCCGCGCCATACAGGACCTCGAGCAGCGCACGGTCGCGCAGCGAGGCGGGGGTGTCCCCCACGCTCGCCGCCTCGAGCAGCCGCTCCACCTCGTCGACCCCGATGGCCTTGGGCAGCCGGGTCGGCGGCTTGGGCGGGCTCACGGCGCCGGCGGGGTCGGTCTGCACCTCCCCCTCCAGGGCGAGGAACTTGTGGAACCCGCGCACGGCCACCAGCGTGCGCGCGGCCGAGGAGGCCGCCAGGGGCGGGTGGTCGGCGCTGCCCTCACGCAGGGTGGCGAGGAAGTCGGTGACGTGCGCCTCGGTCACCGCGGCCGGGTCGTGGACCCCGTGGGCGTCGAGGTATGCCGTGTAGCGGCCGAGGTCGCGCCGGTAGGACTTCAGCGTGTTGGCGGCCATGCCGCGCTCGACGTCGAGGTGGCCCAGCCAGCTGCGGACCGCGCGCTCCATCGCGCTGGTGGGGGGCACGGATGGGAGTGTAGGCGCCATGAAGCTCTACGCAGACCTGCCGGGCCGCCGCACCCTCCAGATCCTCGCGGACCTCGGGATCGTGGCCTGGGTGTGCGCCTGGGCGTGGGTGGGACGGGTCGTCCACGACGTGACGCTCGAGCTCGCCGCACCGGGCCGACGGCTGCAGAGCGCCGGCTCGGGCTTCCGGGAGCAGATGACCGGCGCGGGCGACGCTGTCCGGGACGTGCCGCTGGTCGGCGACAAGATCGCCGCGCCGTTCCGTCAGGCCGGGACCGCGGGCACGACCATCCAGCAGGCCGGCACCGACCTCGTCGAGTCCGTCACCCGGCTGGCCAACCTGCTGGGCTGGGTGACGGCACTGGTGCCGATCGTCATCGTCGGCCTCGTCTGGGCGTTCGTCCGTGGCCGCTTCGTGCGCCGCGCCACGGCCGCCCAGCGGTTCATCGACCAGGCGGCCGACCTCGACCTGTTCGCGCTGCGGGCGATGGCCCGCCAGCCGATGCGCAAGCTGGCGGCCATCTCCCCCGACCCCACCGGCGCCTGGCGCCGGGGCGAGGAGTCGACGATCCGGGCGCTGGCCCTGCTGGAGCTGCGCGACTCAGGCCTGCACCCGCCCGCGGCCTGAGGCCTCGGTCAGCTCGCGCAGACGTGCGGCGTGCTCGCTCGTCAGGGCGCCAGGGTCCAGCTGCCACGACCAGCCGCCCTCGATGCCGGGAGCGTTCATCCGGGCCGACGAACCCAGCCCCAGCACGTCCTGGGCCTGCATCATCGCCAGGCCGCACGGCGTCGCGAGGGCGAGCTCGATCATCGCCCAGCTCGGCTCGACGTCGCCGTCGGCGCGCACCCCCTGCGCGCTCCACGCGGCACGGACCAGATCGCGCCGGTGCCCGGGCAGCTCGGCCCACCAGCCCGCGACGGTGTCGTTGTCGTGGGTGCCGGTGTAGACCACCTGGTCGGCGGCGAGGTTGACCAGGTCGTGGGTGTTGTACTCGTAGGCCGGCTCGAACCCGAACTGCAGCACCGCCATCCCGGGGAAGCCGAGCGCCTTGCGCAGGTCGATGACCGGCTGGTCGATGTCGCCGAGGTCCTCGGCCAGCACGGGCAGCGACCCGAGCGCCGCACGCGCCGCGTCGAACACGGCTCGGCCCGGGCCGGTCTCCCACTGGCCATTGAGGGCGGTCTCGTCCCCCGCGGGGATGGCCCAGTAGGCCGCGAACCCGCGGAAGTGGTCGACCCGCACGAGGTCGAACAGCGCGAAGGTCCGTCGCAGCCGCTCGATCCACCACTGGTAGCCGTCATCGGCGAGGGCGTCCCAGCGGTAGAGCGGGTTGCCCCACAGCTGGCCCGTGGCGGCATAGGCGTCCGGCGGGCAGCCGGACACGGCGTCGTCGCGGAAGAACTGCGGCCAGGCCCGTTCGTCCGCGCCGTCGGGCGCGACGTAGATCGGGACGTCGCCGAGGATCTGGATGCCGCGGTCGTGGGCGTAGGTGCGCAGGGCGGACCACTCCCGGTCGAACCGCACCTGGTCGGCGAGGTCGCCACCAAAGCTGGTCCACGAGTCGACCCAGTAGGCCTCCCGCTCGGCGAAGGCGTCGAGCTCGGCCCGGCTGACCGGGGCGTCCGGCTCCTCCAGCAGCGCCGGGGAGGCGGCGAAGGCCGACGGCGACTTGTAGGGCGAGCGGTGCTGGTCCGGCACGGACACCGGAAGCACCTGCCACACCGACTGTCCCGCCTCGACGAGCCAGTCGACGAAGTCCCGCGCGGGCTGGCCGAGGCGGCCGCCGGGCAGGGAGGTGATGTGCAGCTGGACCCCGCTGGCGCGGGAATCCGTCAGGGGCGCGGTGGTGTCCATGGATCAGCTCTCGGTGCGCAGGATCTGGGGGTGTAGGTCGTTGGCCGGCGGTTGCCAGGTCGCAGCGTCGGCATCGACCTGCTCGCCGGACCGGATGTCCTTGACCTGGTCGCGGCTGCCCTCCGCCACGTCACCGTTGGAGTCGCCCGCGCCGGGGAACCAGACGTACGGCATCCCCCGCCGCTCGGCATACCGGATCTGCTTGCCGAACTTGGCCGGCTTGGGCGCGACCTCGCACGGTATGCCGCGGGCGCGCAGCTGGGTCGCGACGCGGGTCGACGTGGCGCGGGAGTCCTCGTCGTTGACGGCGACCAGGACGCAGGCAGGGGTGGAACGGCTCGCGGTGAGCAGCTTCTGGCCCAGGAGCAGGCCGAGCAGGCGCGAGACACCGATGGAGATGCCGACGCCGGGATAGGTCGTCTTCCCGTCCGAGGCGAGCGAGTCGTAGCGTCCGCCGGAGCAGAACGACCCCCACGACTCGTGCCCGACGAGCTGGGTCTCGTAGACCGTGCCGGTGTAGTAGTCGAGGCCGCGGGCGATCCGCAGGTCGGCGACGAGGGCACCGCGGGCGTTCGCCAACCCCGCCCTGATCACCGCAGCGAGCGCGTCGAGACCCTCGTCCAGGGTCGGGTGGCTCACGCCGAGCTCGCGGACGCGATCGACAAACGCCAGGTCCTCGGTGCGGATGGCTGCCAGGGCCAGGCACTGGTCGGCCTGCTCACGGGTGAGCCCGGACTCGACGAGCAGGTCGGCGACCTTGGCAGGACCGATCTTGTCGAGCTTGTCGACGATGCGCAGCGTGCCGACGACGTCCGTGACGCCGATGCCCAGGTAGAACCCCTCGGGGATCTTGCGGTTGTTGACCTGGATGACCATCTGCCCGATCGGCAGCTTGGCGAACACCTCGGCCATGACCAGCGGGATCTCTGCCTCGAAGTGCGGTGCGAGCTCGCCGGCGTCGACCACGTCGATGTCGGCCTGGGTGAACTCGCGGTAGCGGCCCTCCTGCGGCCGCTCGCCGCGCCATACCTTCTGGATCTGGTGGCGACGGAACGGGAAGGCGAGGTGTCCGGCGTTCTCCAGCACGTAGCGGGCGAACGGGACGGTCAGGTCGAAGTGCAGGCCGAGGGCCGCGTCGCGCGCATCGCTGTCGTCGGCGGCGAGGCGGCTCACGCCGTAGATCTCCTTGTCGGCGTCGCCCCCCTTGCCGAGGAGGCGCTCGACGGGTTCGACGGCACGGGTCTCGATCGAGGGAAAGCCGTGCAGCTCGAAGGTCTCGCGGATGACGTCGAGGAAGTGCTGCTCGACGATCCGCTCGGCAGGCAGGTACTCGGGGAAACCGCTGATCGGGGAGATCTTCACGCGCTCAATCCTTGCAGGTAGGGGTTCGTCGCCCGCTCCCGCGCCATGGTCGAGGCGTCGTAGTGCCCCGGGAGCACCAGCGTGGTGTCGGGCAGGGGCAGCACGACGTCGCGCAGCGACCGGTTCATGGCAGCGGGGTCGCCACCGGGCAGGTCCGTCCGCCCGATCGACCCGGCGAAGAGCACGTCCCCGCTGAGCAGGGTGCGGTCGACGTCCACCTGGTCGCCGATGCCGTCCGGGACGGCGTCGACCGCGAACATCACCGAGCCCTCGGTGTGGCCGGGCGCGTGCAGCACGTCGAAGCCGAGCCCGGCCAGGTCGAGGTGGGTCCCGTCACCGATCTCGACGACGTTGCTGGGCTCGGTCCAGGTCGCCTTGGTGCCGAACTGCTGCTCGAGCATCGCGACCAGCCCCGGGTTGGACTGCCCGAGCAGGTCCACCAGCCGATAGCGGTCGTCGTGGTGGATGTATGCCGCCGTGTCGGCGCCGCAGACCGGCGTCACCGAGTAGACGTGGTCGATGTGGCCGTGGGTCAGCAGGACCGCTGCCGGGCGCAGCCGGTGCTCGGTCAGGACGGCCCGCAGGGTCTCCTCGATCCCGATCCCCGGGTCGACGATGACGCACTCCTCACCGGACGAAGGGGTCAGGACGTAACAGTTCGTGTCGAAGGCGGCAGCGGGAAAGGCGACGGTCAGCACGGGCGGAAGCCTAGTCACCACGCCGCCTGCCTAGACTGGCGCGCGTGACCAAGGAGCAGGAACGAGCGAGGGCGCACCGCCGCCAGGAGAAGCTGGACGCGCGAGCGGCCCAGCGCGAACGCGATGCCGCACGCAACCGCCAGGTCGCGGTGGTCGTCGCCGCCGTCCTCGTGGTCGTCGTGGCGTTCGTCATCCTGGCCACCAAGCTGGGCGGCGGGAGCACCCCTGCCGCGGCCCCGAGCGCCTCCAGCACGCCGAGCGCGTCGAGCACCCCGAGTGCGTCGACCGCCGCGGTCGCGGGGTGCACCGCTCCCCCGGCCACGCCCACCGCCGTCAAGACCCAGGGCCTGCCCGACAAGGCCACCGCCGCAGGCAAGACCTTCACCGCGGTGGTGACCACGAACTGTGGCGACATCACCCTCACGCTCGACGGAGCCAAGGCCCCTCAGACCGTTGCCTCGTTCGTGGCCCTGTCCAGGAGCAGCTACTTCAACGACGCCCCGTGCCACCGCCTCACCACCCAGGGCATCTTCGTGCTGCAGTGCGGCGACCCGCTCGGCGGCACCGGGACCGGCCCCGGCTACACGTACGGCATCGAGAACGCCCCCAAGGACGGCTCGTACCCCAAGGGCACGCTGGCCATGGCCCGCACCGACGACCCGAACAGCAACGCCGACCAGTTCTTCATCGTCTACAAGGACTCCTCGCTCCCGACCGCGGGTGGCGGCTACTCCATCTTCGGCACGGTGACCGGTGGAATGGATATTGTCGAGAAGATCGCCGCAGCAGGTGTGAGTGGTGGCGCCACCGATGGCGCCCCGGCTGCACCCATCAGCATCCTCAAGGTTGCTGTGACCGAGAAGAAGGCCTGACGTGACCGAGCAGACGCCCCCGCCAGCCCCGACCGAGCCGCAGGCTCCCGCAGAACCGCAGAGCGCGGCGGAGCAGACACCTGCGCCCGACGGTGCCGCGGCGCAGGCTCCCGCAGTCGAGGAGGCACCAGCGGCCGAGGCCCCCGCAGCCGATGAGGCACCCGCAGCCGATGAGGCACCCGCGACCGAGGACGCACCTGCGACCGAGGCTGCTGCCGCGCCGGTCCCTGCAGCGAAGCCGCGTCCGGTGCCCCGGCCGTCGGCTGTTCCTTCCCCGGCCGCGGTCCGCAAGGTCGCGCACCCCCTGCCCACCCTCACCGCAGCCGCCCCGAGCGGTCCCCCTGCCGAGACGTTCGGCCGCGTGGCCGAGGACGGCACGGTCTTCGTCCGCACGGCGGACGGCGAGAAGGAGGTCGGCGCCTACCCGGGTGCCAGCCCCGAGGAGGCGCTGCACTACTTCGCCCGCAAGTACGACGAGCTGTTCGCCTCGGCAGACCTGCTGCAGCAGCGCGTCACCACGACCGACCTGTCCGCGAAGGACGCAGCCGAGGGCCTGGCCAAGCTGCGCGAGCACGTGGCGGAGGCCGGCGTCGTCGGCGACCTCGCGGCGCTCGACGCCAAGATCGCCCAGATCGCCGACGCGGTGGCTGCTCGCAAGAAGGTCGAGAGCGCCGAGCGCAACGCCGCCCGTGCCGTGGCCGCCGCCGAGCGTGAGGCCATCGTCGCCGAGGCCGAGACGATCGCCGCACAGCCCGAGAACAAGATCCAGTGGAAGAGCAGCGGCGCCCGCATGCGCGAGCTCCTCGAGGACTGGAAGAAGCACCAGCGTGCCGGCGCCCGACTCGACCGCGAGACCGAGGGCGCGCTCTGGCAGCGTTTCAGCCAGGCCCGCAACTCCTTCGACAAGGCGCGCCGGATCCACTTCGCCCAGCTCGAGAGCACCCAGGGCGAGGCCAAGGGCGCCAAGCAGGAGCTCGTCAAGGAGGCCGAGGCCCTGGCGACCAGCACCGACTGGGGCGCCACCGCCGGTGCGTTCAAGCGGCTCATGGACCGCTGGCGCCAGGCCGGTCGCGCTTCCCGCTCCGACGACGACGCCCTGTGGGCGCGGTTCAAGGCAGCCCAGGACGCCTTCTTCACCGCCAAGGACGCCGAGGCGTCCAAGGAGGACGAGGAGTTCCGGGGCAACCTCGCCGTCAAGGAGGAGCTCCTGAAGGAGGCCGAGGCCATCCTGCCCGTCACCGACCTCGATGCGGCCAAGTCCGCTCTCCGCAGCGTCCAGGACCGCTGGGAGGCCGCCGGCAAGGTGCCTCGTGGCGACGTGGACCGCATGGAGAAGGGGATGCGTCGCATCGAGTCGGCCGTGCGCGAAGCCGACGAGAAGCGCTGGCACAAGACCAATCCCGAGGTCGCGGCCCGCGCCCAGAGCATGGTCGACCAGCTCGAGTCCTCCGTCGCCGCGCTCAAGGCCGACGTCGCCAAGGCCCAGGCCTCCGGCAACGAGAAGAAGGTCAAGGACGCCCAGTCCAAGCTCGAGGCCCAGGAGCAGTGGCTGGCCCAGGCCCGCGGCAACCTCGACGAGTTCAGCGGCTGACCGCCTCCTCCATGTACGCGCCTGCGTTCAACCGGGTCGAGGACGAGGAGGTCGCCCGGCAGATGGTGGCGCACGTCGGCGCGGGTGAGCTCGTGACGGTAGGCCCGGACGGGTACCCCGTGGCGACGTTGCTGCCCGTGCTGTGGAGCGGCGACCGGGTCCGGGCGCACCTGGCCCGGGCCAACCCGCACTGGCGCTCCATCGCCGCGGATTCCCCCAGCCTCTTGGTCGTGACCGGTCCACAGGCGTACGTGTCCCCCTCGTGGTACGCCTCGAAGGCCGAGCACGGCCGGGTGGTGCCGACCTGGAACTACACGACCGTCCACCTCACCGGCCGCGTGCGGGTCCACGACGACGTGGACTGGCTCCGTGACCTGGTCACGGCGCTCACGCAGTCGCACGAGCACGGCCGTGAACACCCGTGGAGCGTCACCGATGCCCCCGAGGCGTACGTCGAGGGGCAGCTACGCGGCATCGTCGGCGTCGAGATCGCGGTCGAGCGCGTGGAGGCCAAGGCCAAGCTCAGCCAGAACCGGTCCGACGAGGACCGTTCCGGGGTGGTCGAAGGCCTTCGCGGCGAGGCCTCCCCCGACGCCGCCGTCGTGGCCGACCTCATGGCGCCCGACCTCAGGTCGCCTGACCTGCGCGGCTGACCGGGTGGTCGACCTTGCCGGCGCGGCGCTCTTCGCCGCCACCGCCCTTCACCTCGGCTTCCAGCTCACCGTCACCGTCCTGGTCTACCCCGCCCTCGCCCGGGTGCGGCCCGAGGACTGGTCGGCGGCGCACGACGCCCACAGCCGAGCCATCGTCCCTCTCGTCGTCCTCACGTATGCCGCCCTCCTCAGCACCCTCACATGGGCGTGGGTCTCGGTCCCCACCAGCCCAGGACTCCTGCTCGCGACAGCAGGGACCGCACTCACCTTCGCGACAACTGCCTTCGTCGCCGCCCCGACCCACGCCCGCCTCGGACGAGAAGGCAGAGGCGACACCGCGATCCGCCACCTCCTGACCGCAGACAAGGCCCGAGCAGCCGGAGCAGTCCTGGCGACCGCGGGGGCGATGATCGCGCTGACAGCCTGAGCCGAGGAGGTGGGTGGCGTGGCCGGGTCGCCGGGCGTGGTGGTGTGGCCCTCGGGCCTACCATTCGCACTCCGCTTGGCAGCGCGAGTGGGCGACGCGCGGTGTCAGGCCTTGGCGGCCGTGGCCTTGGTGCCGGTGATGCGGTAGACGTCGAAGACGCCGTCGATCTTGCGGACCGCCTTCATCACGTGGTCGAGGTGGCTCGGGTCCCCCATCTCGAACGTGAACTTGGAGATGGCGACGCGGTCGCGCGACGTCTGCACCGACGCCGACAGGATGTTGACGTGCTGGTCGGACAGCACCCGCGTGACGTCGGACAGCAGGCGGTTGCGATCGAGCGCCTCGACCTGCAGCTGGACCAGGAAGACCGACGCGGAGGATGGCGCCCACTCGACCTCGATCATCCGGTCACGTTGCGAGAGAAGCGATTCCGCGTTGGTGCAGTCGGTGCGGTGAACGGAGACACCGTTGCCCCGGGTGATGAACCCCATGATCGGGTCGCCGGGCACCGGGGTGCAGCAACGGGCGAGCTTGACCCACACGTCGGCGGTGCCGACGACGACCACACCGGGGTCGCCCGAGCGGCGGCGCATCGAGCGCGTCGGTGTGGTCGCCTCCGCGAGGTCCTCGGACGCACCCTCCTCGCCGCCGAGGGAGACGACGAGCCGGCCCACCACGTGCTGGGCGGACACGTGCCCCTCGCCCACGGCGGCATACAGGGCGTCGATGTCCTGGTAGCGCAGCTCGGAGGCGAGGCCGGTGAGGGTCTCCACGGTGAGCAGGCGCTGCAGCGGCAGGCCCTCCTTGCGCATGGCCTTGGCGATCGCGTCCTTGCCGGACTCGATGGCCTCCTCACGCCGCTCCTTGGAGAACCACTGCTTGATCTTGTTGCGGGCTCGCGGTGACTTGACGAACGTGAGCCAGTCGCGTGAGGGGCCGGCGCCGTCGGCCTTGGAGGTGAGGACCTCGACGACGTCACCGTTCTCGAGGGTGGACTCCAGCGGCACGAGCCGTCCGTTGACGCGACCACCGATGCAGTGGTGGCCCACCTCCGTGTGCACGGCGTAGGCGAAGTCCACCGGCGTCGCGCCCGCGGGGAGGGCGACGACCTCGCCCTTGGGGGTGAAGACGTAGACCTCACGGGCGTTGATCTCGAACCGCAGCGAGTCGAGGAACTCCCCAGGGTCGGCCGTCTCCTTCTGCCAGTCCAGCAGCTGGCGCAGCCACGCCATGTCGTTGATCGGACCGGTCTCGCCGTCCTTGGTGCCGGGGACCGGCGCGGTCCCGTCCTCCTTGTACTTCCAGTGCGCGGCGACGCCGTACTCCGCCCGACGGTGCATGGTGTGGGTGCGGATCTGGATCTCGACCGGCTTGCCCTCGGGACCGATGACCGTCGTGTGCAGCGACTGGTACATGTTGAACTTCGGCATCGCGATGTAGTCCTTGAACCGCCCGGGCAGGGGGTTCCAGCGCGCGTGCAGGGCACCGAGCGCGGCGTAGCAGTCGCGGACGGAGTCGACCAGGACGCGCACCGCGACGAGGTCGTAGATGTCCTCGAAGTCGCGGCCGCGGACGATCATCTTCTGGTAGACGGAGTAGTAGTGCTTGGGACGACCCGTGACCGTGGCCTTGATCTTCGCAGCGCGCAGGTCCTCGCTCACCTGGTCGCGCACCCCGGAGAGGAACTCCTCACGCGCCGGCGCGCGCTCCGCCACGAGCCGCACGATCTCGTCGTACACCTTCGGGTAGAGCGTCGCGAACGACAGGTCCTCCAGCTCCCACTTGATGGTGTTCATGCCGAGCCGGTGGGCCAGGGGGGCGTAGATCTCGAGCGTCTCGCGAGCCTTGCGCTGGGCCGACTCGACCGAGACGTAGCGCCAGGTGCGGGCGTTGTGGAGCCGGTCGGCGAGCTTGATGACGAGCACCCGGATGTCGCGGGCCATGGCGACGACCATCTTGCGGACCGTCTCGGCCTGCGCGGCGTCGCCGTAGGTCACCTTGTCGAGCTTGGTGACGCCGTCGACGAGCATCGCGACCTCGCGGCCGAAGTCCTTCTCCAGCTGGGTGAGGCTGTATGACGTGTCCTCGACCGTGTCGTGCAGCAACGCGGCCGCGAGCGTCGCGGGCGTCATGCCGAGCTCGGCGAGGATCGTCGTCACGGCCAGCGGGTGGGTGATGTAGGCATCCCCGGACTTGCGCTTCTGGCCGCGGTGGGCCTCCTCGGCCACGACGTAGGCACGCTCGATGACGGTGAGGTCGGCCTTGGGGTGGGTGGCCCGGACCGTCTGCAGGAGCGGTTCGAGGACCGGGTTGGTCGGTCCACGGCTGCCGAATCGCGCCAGCCGGGCGCGGACACGGCTCGAGGAGGACGCGCCGGTGGGTACCGGCCCGGTGACGACGTCCTCACTCATGGGTTGAGCCTACGGGATCGACGAGGGTGGGATCAGTCGCCTCGGACGACCAGGCTGCAGTGCACCTCACGGCCCTGGAGACGGTCGCGACCGTGCAGGAACTCCAGCTCGATCGGCGCCTCGAAGGCGACCACCTCGGCACCAGCGTCCTCGAGCAGCCGGCAGGCCGCCTCCGCAGTTCCCCCGGTGGCCAGGACGTCGTCGACGACGAGCACGCGCTCACCACCGACGAAGGAGTCCTCGTGGATCTCGATGGTGGCGCTGCCGTACTCGAGGTCGTAGGACACGCCCACGGTCTTCCCGGGCAGCTTGCCCGCCTTGCGGACCGGCACGAACCCGATCCCGAGCTCGTGGGCCAGGGCGGCGCCGAAGATGAACCCGCGGGCCTCGATCCCCACGACCAGGTCGACGGTGCCGCGACGACGGTCGGCCATGTCGCGGACCACCGCCCCGAACGCCTCCGCGTCCGCGAGGAGCGGGGTGACGTCCTTGAAGACCACCCCGGGGCTCGGGAAGTCGGGCACGTCTCGCAGCCGGCTCGCGATGAGCGCGACCAGCGGTTCGGTGGCGGCCGTCGTCATGGTCAGGTCCTGTCGTGGTGCGTGCGGGTCCCGCGAACCGGGACGAGGGTCAGCGCCGTGACTTCGGGGGGCGCTTGGGCTGGTTGCGCGGCCCCGTCTGGGCGTACTTGTGGGTCTCGCGAACCGCCGTCGGCGCGTGCGTGCCACTGCTGCTCGCGCTCCCCCCGACCGAAGCCGACTCGAGCTCGTCAACTGCGGTGTCGTCGACGCCGTGGTCGACAGGCGCTGCGTCGGACGCGAGCACCTTGCCGCCATGACGCTGCTGGTAACGCTCGGCCTTCTTGGTCAGCTCCACCATCTCGGGCTCGTGCTCACGCATGTGCACCAGCAACGGGGTGGCGATGAAGATCGAGGAGTAGGCACCCACCGCGATACCGACGAAGAGCGCCAGCGCGAGGTCGAGCAGCGTGCCCGGGCCGAGGAACAGGAACCCGATGACGAGGATCGCGGCGATGGGCAGCAGGGCCACGACCGTCGTGTTGATCGAACGCACCAGGGTCTGGTTGACAGCGAGGTTGGCAGCCTGGGCGTACGACATCCGGCCGTTGCCCCGGGCCTCGTTGGTGTTCTCGCGAACCTTGTCGAAGACGACGACGGTGTCGTAGAGCGAGTAGCCGAGGATCGTCAGGAAGCCGATCATCGTCGCGGGCGACACCTCGAACCCGGCCAGGGCGTAGATCCCCACCGTGATGAACAGGTCGTGGAGCAGCGCGGCGAGACCGGCGACGGCCATCTTCCAGGTGCGGAAGTAGATCGCCATGACCGCGGCGACAAGAGCGAGGAAGACGGCCAGCGCCTGCAGGGCCTTCTGGCTGACCGAGGCACCCCACGAGGGCCCGACGAACGATGCGGAGGTCTTGGCGGTCGTGGTCTCGAAGGCCTTGGCGAGCGAGGCCTGCACGTCGCGGATCTCGTTGTTGGCGAGCTTCTCGGTCTGGACCCGGACGGTCGAGCCACCGACGGTGGTGACCTCCGGTGCGGCCGTGGCAGCAACGGACGTCACCGCGTCCTTGGCCCGCTGCTCGTAGTTGTCCAGGTTGGAGACCGAGGACACCCGGAACTCCGAACCGCCGCGGAACTCGAGGCTGAGGTTCAGGCCGTTGATGACCAGGCCCAGCGCGGCGACGACGATGAAGATGCCCGACAGCGCATACCAGCGCTTGTAGCGTCCGACGAAGTCGATCGAACGCTTGCCGGTGTAGAGGTCGTTGCCCAGTGCGGCGAAGTTGATCACAGCGCACTCCCGTCGTTGGTGGCCGGCGCGGTCTTGTTCATGGTGGGCATGGCGACCCGTCCTCGCCCGGCATACCGGGGCTTGGCGGCCTTCACCCCCAGGCGCTGGGGATCCAGGCCGGACCAGCGGTGGCCGCCACCGAAGAACTTGGTGCTCGACAGCAGGGCCACGACCGGGTGCGTGAACATGACGACGACCAGCAGGTCGATGAGCGTGGTCAGGCCGAGCGTGAAGGCGAACCCACGCACGTTGGACGACGCCAGCAGGTAGAGGACGAAGGCGGCGAGGAAGTTCACGCCGTCCGCGGCCAGGATCGTGCGCCGGGCACGCCGCCACCCGGTGTCGACCGCTGCGCGCAGCGGCCGGCCCTCACGGACCTCGTCACGGATGCGTTCGAAGTAGACGATGAACGAGTCGGCGGTGACACCGATGGCCACGATGAGGCCGGTGACCCCGGCCATGTCGAGCCGGAAGTTCTTCGACCACCCGAGCAGGGCGATGGACACGTAGGTCAGCAGGGCAGCGATGACGATCGACGCGACGGTGACCAGGCCGAGGGCGCGGTACTGGATCAGCGAGTAGCCGAAGACCAGGATGAAGCCGATCACCCCGGCGACCAGGCCCATCCGGAGCTGTTCGCCACCCAGGGTGGGGCTGATCTGGTCGCGGGTCTGCAGGTCGAAGGACAGCGGCAGGGCGCCGAACTTCAGCTGCTGGGCCAGGTCTCGGGCTTCGACGATGGTGAAGCCGCCGGTGATGCTCGCCTGGCCGTCGAGGATGGCCGCCTGCGCGGTCGGCGCGGTGAGGACCTGGGAGTCCAGGGTCACGGCGAACCGGTTGCGCGGGTCCTCGAGGCTGACCAGGCGCTTGGTGACGTTGCCGAAGGCCGTCGTGCCGCTGCCGTTGAAGGACAGGCGGATCTCGACGGTGCCGGACGGCTGGCCGTTGCTGAGGGGCTGGTAGCCCGCGACGGCGTCCTTGATCTGGTCGCCACGGACTTCGACCGGGCCGAGGATGTACTTCTCGGTGCCGTCGTTCTTGCAGGTGACCAGGGGCTTGGCGGGGTCGTCGACGATCCCGTCGAGCACTCCCGGCTTGGCGCAGTCGAGCGCCTGGAACTCCTTGGTGAGCTCAGGGGTGATCTGGGCGAGGTCGCTGGCGTTGGCCGGGGCGGCACCGCTCGAGGTCGGGGCCGGCGTCGTCGGCGTCGCCGCGCCCGTGGTGGCACTCGGGGCGGGCGTCGTGGCGGTCGGGGCCGTCGTGGCCTTGACGAACGCCCCGGGCAGGCCGCTCTTGGCGGTCGTGGTGGCGCCGGTGGCCTTCGGCGGGGTCGCCGAGCTGCTCGGCTTTGCGGTGGCCGTGCCCGTCGCCTTGCCCGTCGCCGTCCCAGTGGGGGCGCCGGTCGACGTGCCGGTGGGGACCGGGATGTTGGTGCCCGGAGCCGCGGCCAGCACGGGCCGGAACTGCATCTGCGAGGAACGGCGGATGGCGTCCTCGGTGGTCTTGTCGGGCGTGCCTGGCATGCTCACGACGATGTTCTGGCCACCGGTCGTGGTCACCTCCGCGCCGGCCACACCGTTGGAGTCGACGCGCTGCACGATGATGTCGCGCGCCTGGTTGAGCTGGTCGGTCGAGACCTTGGCGTTGCCCACGAGGCGCGGCGCCAGGACCAGCTGGGTGCCACCGGCGAGGTCGAGCCCGAGCTTGGGCGCGAACTGCGCCGTGCCCCAGGTCGCCGCCGCGAAGAGCAGGCCGTAGAGGCCGATGGTGATGGCCGCCAGCGCTGCGAGGACCTTCAGCGGCTTGCGGTTGTACGGGTTGATTGCCACGGGTGGTGACCTCTACTCGGTGGCGCCGGGGGTGCCCGGCTGGTCGGGCGCCGTGGTGGCGGGGGTCTTCAGGCCGATGGCGCGGCGGTCGAACCGCAGCACGACCCCGGGGGCCACCTCGAGGGTGACGACGGAGTCCTGGATGGAACGCACCGTGCCGAACAGTCCCGAGGTCGTGCAGACCTCGTCGCCGACCGCCAACCCCGCCTGGAGGGTCTGGACCTCGCGCTGCCGCCGCCGCTGGTTGAACACCATGAAGATGATGAGCAGCACGGGCAGGGCGAAGATCAGCAGGCTGGCTATGGGCGAGCCGCCATTCGACATGGAGGATCCCTTCACGGTTGGCAGGTGGTGCGCGCAGCCGGGTCATCGGGCACGCACAAGTCCCGACGCGTGGCCGGTGACCGCCCGAGTCTAGGTGACGCACCGCATACCGACCAACGTGCCTCACCGTGGTCGCGTTCCAATTGTGACCATTCCTGGGCCCGTCCGGCGCCGCCTCGCGCGGCGCACCTCGCGCCGGTCGTATGCCGTTCCGCCACACCCGCGGCTCGGTCACCGCGGGTGTGGCTCAGGAGCTGAAGCGCCCTTCGCCGGTGTCGATCGGGAGCGCGGGCTGGCGCTCGGTGCCGGCGGGCGGGGCGATGCCCAGGTGGTCCCAGGCGAGCGAGGTGGCGGCACGTCCACGCGGTGTGCGGGTGATGAAGCCCTCGCGGACCAGGAAGGGCTCGGCCACGGTCTCCACGGTGTCGGCCTCCTCGCCGACGGCCACGGCCAACGTGGACAACCCCACCGGTCCCCCACCGAAGCGTCGGCAGAGGGCTTCGAGGACGGCCCGGTCGAGGCGGTCCAGACCTCGGTCGTCGACGTCGAACAACGCCAGCGCCGCGTGGGCGGCGGTCTCGTCGACGACGTCGCGGCCGTGGACCTGGGCCCAGTCGCGGACCCGGCGCAGCAGGCGGTTGGCAATGCGGGGTGTGCCCCGCGACCGACGGGCGATCTCCTCGATGCCGTCGACGTCGGCCGACACCTCGAGCAGCCGGGCCGAGCGGTGCAGGATGCGCACGAGGTCGTCGGTGGCGTAGAAGTCGAGGTGACCGGTGAACCCGAAACGGTCCCGCAACGGCGCGGGCAGCAGGCCCGCTCGGGTCGTCGCCCCGACGACGGTGAACGGCGGCAGCTCGAGGGGGATGGCGGTCGCCCCGGGGCCCTTGCCGACGATGACGTCGACGCGGAAGTCCTCCATGGCGAGGTAGAGCATCTCCTCGGCGGAGCGTGACATCCGGTGGATCTCGTCGAGGAAGAGCACCTCGCCCTCGGTGAGCGAGGACAGCACCGCCGCGAGGTCGCCGGCGTGCTGGATCGCCGGACCGCTGGTGATGCGGATGGGGCGCTCGAGCTCGGTGCCGATGAGCATGGCCAGCGTCGTCTTGCCCAGGCCTGGGGGCCCGGACAGCAGGACGTGGTCCGGAGGGGTGCCGCGGCGGCGAGCCGCCTCGAGGACGAGGGACAGCTGGTCGCGCACGCGCGTCTGCCCGGTGAACTCGCTGAGCCGTCGCGGTCGCAGCGCCATCTCGACGGTGCGCTCGTCGTTGTCGCCCGAGGGGTCGACGATGCGGGCGGTCGCGTCCAGCGAGGAGTCCTCGTACATCTCGGAGGAGAAGCCGTCGGCCATGGGCGTCATCGGCCCAGCTCGCGCAGCGCGGCCCGCAGCATCGCCGAGACGTTGGCATCGGCCGGCGCGGTGGACGCCACGGAGGACACGGCATCCTCGGCCTGCTTGCCGGAGTAGCCGAGGCCGGTGAGCGCATCGGTGACCTGGTCGCGCCACGAGGGACCCGATGAGGCCGGGGCGGCAGGCGTCGCGCCCGCGGGGCCCGACGGCACCCCGATCTTGTCGCGCAGCTCCAGGACGATTCGCTCGGCGCCCTTCTTGCCGATACCGGGGACCTTGGTGAGGGTCGCCAGGTCGGACCCGGTGACGGCGGCGCGCAGCCGGTCCGGCGCGAGGACCGACAACATCGCCAACGCCAGCCGTGGCCCCACGCCGGAGACGGTCTGGACCTGCTCGAAGATGTCGCGCTCCTCGTCGGAGGCGAAGCCGTAGAGGGTGAGCGAGTCCTCGCGGACCACCAGGGTCGTGGCGAGGGTGGCTTCGTGGCCGAGGTGCTGGGCCGAGGCCGTCGCGGGCGTCGTGTGCAGGAGCATGCCGACGCCACCGACCTCGACGACGACGCGGTCGAGGCCGATGTGCTGGACCGTGCCGCGGACGGAGGCGATCACCGCGACACCGCCTTGGCGCGCGCGGGGCGGGCTGCCGCGGCGCCGGTCTCGGCCGCCCGGGCGGCCACGGCCTTGAGGCGGGCACGCTCTGACGCCGCAGCGAGGGCGAGGCGCTGGTCGCCACCGCCGCGCCAGTGGTGGCAGATGGCCAGGGCGAGGGCGTCGGCGGCGTCGGCGGGCTTGGGGGCGACCTCGAGCTCGAGGATCCGGGTCACCATGGCCGTGACCTGCGCCTTGTCGGCGCGGCCCGAGCCGGTGACGGCGGCCTTGACCTCGGTCGGGGTGTGTGTGACCAGCGGGAGGCCACGACGGGCTGCGGCGAGCAGTGCCAGCGCAGACGCCTGGGCGGTGGTCATGACGGTCGGGACGTGGTCGGCGGCATACACCCGCTCCAGCGCGATGGCGTCGGGCTGGAACCGGTCCAGCCACGCGTCCATCTGGTCCTGGAGGTAGACGAGGCGCTCCCCCGTGTCGCGGTCACCGGGGGTGCGCACGACACCGACGGCGACCATGGTGAGCCGGTTGCCGCGGCCGCTGTCGACGACACCGAGGCCGCACCGCGTGAGGCCGGGGTCGACACCGAGTACGCGCACTCCACTGCTCCCTCTGATGCGACGGTCGCGTCGCTGGTCGTCCGAACACGTGTTCGGGTGAACGCTACACGGACGATGCCCCGCCTCCCCCGCAGCAACACGCGGGGAGGACGGGGCATCGGTGAGGTGCAGCCGCTCGGAGTGGATCGGGCCCACTCGCCGGAGGGGGGGCTCAGTCCTCGTCCTCCTCGAGCTCGGCGAGGACCTCGTCGCTGATGTCGCCGTTGGCGAAGACGTCCTGGACGTCGTCGGAGTCCTCGAGGGCCTCGACGACGCGGATCATCTTGCGGGCCCCGTCGGCGTCGAGCGGCACCTGGAGGTTGGGCACCCAGGAGGCCTCGGCGGAGTCGTAGTCGATGCCGGCGTCCTGGACCGCCTTGCGGACCGCCACGAAGTCGCTCGCCTCGGAGATGATCTGGAAGGAGTCGCCGAGGTCGTTGACCTCGTCGGCGCCGGCCTCGAGCACGACCTCGAGGATGTCGTCCTCGGACAGGTCGCCCTTGGGCACCACGACGACGCCCTTGCGGTCGAACACGTAGGCGACCGAACCGGGCTCGGCGAGCTGGCCGCCGTTGCGGGTCAGGGCGGTGCGGACCTCGGCGGCGGCCCGGTTGCGGTTGTCGGTGAGGCACTCGATGAGGACGGCGACACCACCGGGGGCGTAGCCCTCGTAGGTGATGGTCTCCCAGTCGGCACCGCCGGCGGTCGCGCCGGAACCGCGCTTGACCGCGTTGTCGATGTTGTGGTTGGGGACCGAGGTCTTCTTCGCCTTCTGGATGGCGTCGTAGAGCGTCGGGTTGCCGGTGACGTCGCCTCCGCCCGTGCGGGCCGCGACCTCGATGTTCTTGATCAGCTTGGCGAAGAGCTTGCCACGCTTGGCATCGATGGCGGCCTTCTTGTGCTTCGTGGTCGCCCACTTACTGTGGCCACTCATTCCATGCCCTCCAACAGGTAGTCACGCACGATCTGCACGAACAGTCCGTGGACCCGGTGGTCACCACTCACCTCCGGGTGGAAGGAGGTGGCCAGCAGGGGCCCTTGACGGACGGCGACGATCCTACCGGCGGCGGGTCCGTCCTCCACACGGGCCAGCACCTCGACGGACTCCCCCGCCTGCTCGACCCAGGGCGCCCGGATGAAGATCGCGCGGACGGTGTCGTCCAGCCCCGTGAAGTGGATGTCCTCCTCGAAGGAGTCCACCTGTCGCCCGAAGGCGTTGCGGCGCACCGTGATGTCGAGTCCGCCCAGCGTCTGCTGGTCGGGCCGCGCGTCGGCGATCCGGTCGGCCAGCATGATCATCCCTGCGCACGAGCCGTAGGCCGGCATGCCGCCGGCGAGGCGCTCACGCAGCGGTTGGTACAGATCGAACGCGCGGACCAGCTTGTCCATCGTCGTCGACTCACCGCCGGGGATGATGAGGGCGTCGACCTCGGCGAGCTCGCTCGGGCGGCGCACCGTGGTGCCGTGCGCACCCGCCTGCTCCACGGCATACAGGTGCTCGCGCACGTCGCCCTGGACGGCGAGGACACCGATGGTGGGTTGGGCTGTCACGACGCGAATGCTAGCTGCGCGCGCACCGGCCCTAGCGTGGGGGCATGAGCACCAGCACCCGCACCGACGTGAGCATCCGTCCCCGACGGCCCGAGGACCTGCCCGTCCTGGCCCGGGTGCTGGCGGAGCAGCGACCGCACAGCAACTACCCGCAGCGATGGCCCCTCCCCATGCCGGTCGAGGAGTTCCTCCACCGGCCGGCTCAGCTCGAGGCCTGGGTGGCAGAGATCGACGGCGTCGTCGTGGGGCACGTGGCCGTGGCCGCGGTGCAGCCCGGCGACATGGCTGCCGGATGGAGCGCCGGGACCGGCCGCCCCATGTCCGAGCTGGCGGAGGTGTCGGTGCTGTTCGTCGACCACGCCACGTCCGGACACGGCGTCGGCGCGGCGCTACTGGGGACGGCGGTGGGGTTCATCCGCGACAGCGGGTGGACGCCGGTCCTCGACGTGGTGCAGGAGACGACCCGCGCCGTGAGGCTGTACGAGCGCAAGGGCTGGGTCGTGGTCGGTGAGACGAGGCCACCGTGGCTGCCTGAGGACCACCGTCCCGTGCTGCTCATGGTGCTGCCCGGCGACGGGGCCTGAGCCCCGTCGCCGGCGGCGTTCACCAGCCGCGCTCGGCCAGACGGTGCGGCTCGGGGATCTCGTCGACGTTGATGCCGACCATGGCCTCGCCGAGACCGCGTGAGACCTTGGCGATCACGTCGGGGTCGTCGAAGAACGTCGTGGCCTTGACGATCGCCTCGGCGCGCTGGGCGGGGTTGCCGGACTTGAAGATGCCGGAGCCGACGAAGACACCCTCGGCGCCGAGCTGCATCATCATCGCGGCGTCTGCGGGCGTGGCGATGCCACCGGCGGTGAAGAGCACCACGGGCAGCTTGCCGGCCTCGGCGACCTCCTTGACCAGCTCGTACGGTGCCTGGAGCTCCTTCGCGGCGACGAACAGCTCGTCCTCGGGAAGGTTGGCGAGCTTGCGGATCTGCTGGCGGATCTGGCGCATGTGCGTGGTGGCGTTGGAGACGTCACCGGTGCCAGCCTCACCCTTGGAGCGGATCATCGCCGCACCCTCGGTGATGCGGCGCAGGGCCTCGCCGAGGTTGGTCGCGCCACAGACGAAGGGGACGGTGAAGTTCCACTTGTCGATGTGGTTGGCGTAGTCGGCCGGGGTCAGCACCTCGGACTCGTCGATGTAGTCGACACCGAGGGACTGCAGCACCTGGGCCTCGACGAAGTGCCCGATGCGGGCCTTGGCCATCACGGGGATGGAGACGGCCTCGATGATGCCGTCGATCATGTCGGGGTCGGACATCCGGGAGACGCCACCCTGGGCGCGGATGTCGGCCGGGACGCGCTCGAGCGCCATGACGGCGACGGCGCCGGCGTCCTCGGCGATCTTGGCCTGCTCGGCGTTGACGACGTCCATGATGACGCCGCCCTTGAGCATCTCGGCCATGCCGCGCTTGACGCGGGACGTGCCGGTGGTGGGCTGCGACGAGGACTGCGTTGCGGGGGTGGTGGTGTCGGCGGACATGACGACGAGCTCCAGATCTGTTCAGGGCGCAGCGCAGGGGACGCGCTTCGCAACCGATGATAGTTGGTGCGTCGCCGTGCCCTGACCGACGCTGGCGTGGCGCCCGGCCTCGCCCCGGCGACACGCCAGCAATACGGCAGTTGCGCGGCAAAACGCGGGTCTGCAACCCACGTCTTGCCGCGCAACCAGCGTTTTGCGGGGTAAAGGCGCGGGTCAGTCGCGGACGGCAGGGGGCAGCTCGTCGTCGAACTCGACCGTGCGCGGCAGGTCGGCGTGGCCGGCCAGCCGGAACACCCGGACGACCAGCTTGCGCCGCACCCGGCGGACGTCGGTTACCGCGTCGTTGTGGAACCGCCGGGCCAGCTGCACCCGGACCCCGGCGGCCTCGACCCGCTGGAGCGCGAGGGCGCCGAGGGCGTCGTCCTGGCGGATCTCGGCGACGACGTCGGCACTCAGCGCGGCCTGCAGCGCTGCGGTGAGGTCGCTCTCGAGCACCTCCCGCTGCCCGAAGCTCTGTCCTTCGAGGAAGTCGTCCTCGAGAGCGCGCTCGTTGTGCGCTTCCAGGGACTCCGACGCCGCGCCGGCCAGCATGAGCGCGCTGGCGGGGTCGAGGGCGCCGGAGTTGGCCAGCTCGAGGGTGGCTTCCGAACGGCGGACCAGCTGTGCGTCCAGCGCGGACAGGGCACCCTCCACCCGGGTGTGCAGCCGGTCGAGGCGGGCGGCGTTGTAGGACAGGTACCAGGCGATGCCCAGCAGGACGGCCACGACGACCGCGGTCAGGGTGATGCTCTGCATCAGTCCTCGCCTCCTCGCCGGCCGCGCAGCAGCCGGGTCCAGCGGGTGTCGGCCGGGTCGACGCGGTCCCCGCGGTCGTGGCGCCAGTCGTCCACGCCGTGGGTGACGGTCTCGTAGACGGCCATGACGTCCTCCGCGACGACGGCCCAGTCGAAGACCTGCGCCCTCCGGCTGCCCTCGGCGCTCAGGCGCCGGCGCTCGGCGGGGTCGCCGAGCAGCCGCACGAGCTGGCGCGAGAGGTCGGCCGGGTCCTCGTTGGCGAACATCGCACCGCAGCGACCCGAGTCGAGCACGCGCACGAAGGCCGCGAGGTCGCTGGCCACGACGGGGGCGCCCGCGCTCATCGCCTCGACGAGGACGATCCCGAAGCTCTCGCCGCCGGTGTGAGGGGCGACATACGCATCCACCGACGAGAGCAGCGCGGCCTTGTCGTCGTCGCTGACCATGCCGAGGAACTCGGTGGCGGCCGCGACCCGCGGGTCGAGGCGCTCCCGGGCAGCGTCGACGTCCCCGGGTCCGGCGACGAGGACCCGGGCTCCGGGGTGTCGGGCCAGGACGGCCGGCATCGCCGCAGCCAGAACGGGCAGGCCCTTGCGCGGCTCGTCGATGCGCCCGAGGAACGCCAGCGTCGGGGCCTGCTCGGTGCCCTTCCACGCGGGGTTGGGCAGGGCGTCGGCGAAGCGGCTGACGTTGACACCGTTGGGGATCACCACGGCGTCACCACCGAGATGGGTGGTCACCGTGCGGCGCGCGTCCTCGGAGACCGCGATCCGGCCGTTGATCTTCTCGAGGCTGGGACGCAGCAGCGGGTATGCCGCCTGCATGGCTCGCGAGCGCAGGTTGGAGGTGTGGAACGTGGCCACGACCGGGCCCTCCGCGGACCACAGGGCGAGCAGCGAGATGCTCGGGGTGACAGGTTCGTGGATGTGCAGCACGTCGAACTCGCCACGCTCCAGCCAGCGGCCGACGCGGGCCGCCGTCACGGGGCCGAAGTTGAGCCGGGCGACCGAGCCGTTGTAGCGGACGGGGACCGCGCGACCGACGGACTCGACGTAGTCGGGCAGCGGGGTGCCCTCGTCGGCCGGGGCGAGGACCGAGGCGTGGTGCCCCTGCGCGAGGAAGTGCTCGGCGAGGTCACGGACGTGGAACTGCACTCCCCCGGGCACGTCGAACGAGTAGGGGCAGACGATGCCGATCCTCATGACGCGGCTCCCGCCGTGCCGTTCCGGCCAGGAGCTTGAGCGGGAGCCTGCGCAGGACCGCGGGCGCCCCTCGGCTCGAGGTCGTCGAGGAAGATCCGCTGCAGCATGTGCCAGTCGGCCGTGTGCTCGCGGATCGCCGCGCCGAGGACGTCGGCGCACCGCTGGGTCATCGCGACGGCCTTGGTGCGGGTGGCACCTGTGGCCGGCACCTCGACCCGGTCGTGGAAGGTGATGACGACCCGGTGCCGCCACGAGCCGGGCACCGGCTCGTAGTGGATCGAGACCGGGTGCAGCGCGGCCCGGCTGCCGAGCGCCAGGGCGGCCGGACCGGCGGCCATCTTGGAGCGGTGGCCGAGCAGGTCCACCTCGATGCCACGGTCGGTGAGGTCACGGTCCGCGAGCAGCGGCATGAGCACCGGCGACGCGAGGTGCCCGCGGAGCTGGGCGAAGACGTCCCCGCCACCGGTCAGCGGCAGGATCGTCATGCCGAGCGACTCCCGGAACTCGAGGAACTCGGCATACACCTCCTCGGGCTCGAGCCGTTCCGCGACGGTGACGACGGGTCCCAGGGCCCTGGTGCCCCAGGCACCGGCGATGTCCCAGTTGCCGAGGTGACCGAGGAAGCAGATGACCGGGCGGCCAGCCGCCAGCTCGGCCCGCACGGGCCCGTCGCCCTCGACCCGCACCTGGGCCGCGACGTCCTCCGGCGAGCGGTCGGGCAGGCGGAAGGCCTCGCAGTAGTAGCGCAGGTAGGACCGCATACCGGCCCGCACCAGGGCGTCGAGCGCACGGTCGTCGAGCTCCGGCCGCACCTTGGCGTAGTTGGACCGCAACCGCTGGACGCCCTTGCCACCGCGCGCCACGGTCACGTCGGCGATCCGGTCGAACGCGGCGTATGCGGCGCGCTCGGGCAGGCGACGGACGGTGCCCCACCCGAGCCGGTAACCGGTCACGGCCAGGACGTCGCCGAGGTGGCTCACGGAGCTGCGGCGAGCGCCTGGCGGCGCACCATGAGCATCCGCTGGACCACGGTGATCAGGCTCGCCACGGCCAGCAGGCCCAGCACGACCGCGAGGACGACCTCGGGCAGGCCGAGGCCGACCAGGCCGGTGGTGGCGAGCACGGCGACCAGGCGGTCGGCGCGCTCGGCGATGCCGACGTCGGCGGAGAAGCCCAGGCCCTCGGCGCGCGCCTTGGCGTAGGAGACCACGCTGCCGAGGATCAGGCAGGCGAGCGCGAGCCCGGCCATGAGGAAGTTGTCGCCGCTGCCGGCGTACCAGAGCACGAGGCCGCCGAAGATGGCGGAGTCGCCGACCCGGTCGAGGGTGGAGTCGAGGTAGGCCCCCCACTTGCCGGAGCGGCCCGACATGCGGGCCATCACCCCGTCGACGGTGTCGGAGAAGACGAACAAGGTGATGACGATGGTGCCCCAGAAGAACTCGTGGCGCGGGTAGAAGCCGAGGGCGCCGACGCAGACGCCGATGGTGCCCACGACGGTGACCACGTCCGGGCTGATGCCCAGCTTGAGGAACAGCCGGGCCACGGGGGTGAAGATCGTGGTGAAGAGGGCGCGTGCGTACTTGTTGAGCATGGTGGGGGCAGCCTACTGAGGCTGGGCCGGAACCTTGGGCGCGCACGCCGGGGTGCCGCCGGGAAGTGCGTAGCGGTGGTCGGCGACCCAGGTGTAGGCACGGGCGGCCAGCCACGAGACCCCCGGCAGGGTGAGCAGGTGGCCCAGCGGGCGCCACGCCGGTGCTCCGTGCTTGAGTCCCTCGGCGATGGCGAGGTGCCCGGCGACGACCGAACCGTCGCGTCGCACGAACTGCGCGGCCTCGATGCAGTCGGCCTCGGTCACGCCGAGCGGCGCGAGGTCGAGCTGCTGCCAGGGCTGGACGTCGTACCGCTCGTGCCGGTCGACCCACCGCGACAGGAACCGGGCGCTGGTCGTGCAGAAGCCGCAGTCACCGTCGAAGATGAGCAGGCCGCGCTCCCTGAGGATGCTGTCCGGGGCCGTGTCCATGGCCGAAGTCTCTCATCCGCATGGCACCATGACGGCCATGCGGGGGCGTCCGGACGGCACCACGGAGCGGCTCGGGCCCTACTCCGTGCTGTGGCGACTGGCCACGACGGCGGTCGTCGTGACGACGGTCTGCCTCGGCACCTGGGTCGGTGGCGACGAGTGGTGGCCGTTCGCGCCGATGTCGCAGTACGCCTTCGCGGTGCAGAACGACGGCGTCATCAACTCCCTGACGATGGATGCGCTCACCACGCAGGGCGAGGTCGTCCGGGTACCGCTGTCCAAGGAGATGATCGGTATCGAGCGGTCGGAGATCGAGGGCCAGGCACCGCGGATCATCCGCACGCCGGAGCTGCTGCAGGACATCGCCGTGCTGCACCACCGGCGGCTCCCCCACGAGGCGCCGTACGCCACCATCTGGCTGCGCAACACCTCCACGAGCATCCCGACGGGTGACACCACGGTCCACACGCTGGCCACCTGGCAGGTCCGCGACCCGCTCGACCCGCCGCCGAGCGGCCTGCCCGGCGGGCGGGGCTCGCGGTGAACTCCGTCGAGCGGTTCCTCGCACCTGCGCTGCCCATGGCGCGGGTCGCCTGGCTGCGTCACGTCATCTACCCGTTCGTCCTGCTCGACGTGCTGTGGATCGTCACCGACCCGATCCCCCATGGTGACGTGCCTCCCAGCCTCTACCGCGGGCTGGTGGTCCGGGACGTGCTGCACCTGCCCGCTCCGTCGCACGTCTACGTCCGGGTGCTCCTCGGCGTCATCGTCGTCAGTGCCGTCGTCGCAGCGACCGGCCGGCTCCCCCGGCTCGCGGGCTGGGTGTGCGCGGTCGGGATGCTCGACTGGGTGAGCAACGCGTTCGCCTACTCCAAGGTCGACCACGACCACTTCGCGCTGGTCGTCGCGCTGTTCGTGCTGCCGACGGCCGGGCGGGCGCGGGTGTCCGACGTCGACGTGCGCTCACAGGCCGCCGGCTGGGCCATCCGCATGGTCCAGATCGGCGCCGTCTGCATCTACTTCCTGTCCTCCAGCGCCAAGATGCGGTTCGGCGGCTGGGGCTGGGCCAACGGCGCCACCCTGATCTGGGCGCTCACCCGTCGGCCCAACGGCATCGGGCCGTGGGTCGGGTCCCATCCGGCCCTCACCCATGCGATGCAGTGGATCGTCCTGGTCGCGGAGTTCTGCTCCCCGGTCCTGCTCTGGCTGCGCGGGCGTGCCCTGTATGCCGCGCTCGCCTTCTGGGGAGGGTTCCACCTGAGCACCTACCTCATGCTCAAGATCCACTTCCTGCCACTGGTGGTCTGCCTGCTCAGCTTCCTGCCGCTGGAGCGGCTCAGCCCGTGGTGGCAGACCCGGCTGTGGTGGCGGACCCCGCCGTGGCAACGGTTGCGCCATCCGACCCGGCGGTCCCGCCCGGCCAGGCCGCGGCGAGCCGACCCCGGACGTCCTCCAACAGCATCGGAAGAGCTTTCGTCTGCCCGATGATGGGCAGGAAGTTCATGTCGCCACCCCAGCGCGGCACGACGTGCTGGTGCAGGTGCGCCTGCACCCCTGCACCGGCGACGGCGCCCTGGTTCATGCCGATGTTGTACCCCATCGGCTGTGACGTCTCGTCGAGCGCGGCAATGGCCTCCTTGGTGAGACGACCGAACTCGGCCGTCTCCTCCTCGGTCAGGTCGACGTAGAGCGAGACGTGCCGGTAGGGGCAGACCAGCACGTGACCGGGGTTGTAGGGGAACAGGTTCATCACGACGTAGCAGTGTTCGCCGCGGTGGACCACGAGGCCTTCGGCGTCGCCGCGACCGGGCGCCGCGCAGAACGGACAGCCGTCCCCGGCGTCCTCGCTGGGCCGGTCCCCCGTGATGTAGGCCATCCGGTGCGGGGTCCACAACCGCTCGAACCCGTCCTTGACGCTCGCGAAGTCGGTGTCCGGCTCGGGTGCGTCGCTCATGCCCCGATCCTATGCAGCAGGGCAGGCGCGGTGTCGGCCATGATGGTCGCCGTGCGTGAACCCCAGGCCCGCGGCGCCGCGGCGACCGGTGAGGTGCCGCCGGTGTCCATCCGTCCCGGGACGGCGGCCGACGCGGCGGGGATCGCCGACCTCTTCTGGCAGGTGCGGACCGAGTCCACGCCCCGGATCCCGATGATCGTCCACCCCCGCGAGAGCATCCTGCCGTTCGTCGAGCACGTGCTCCTCGGACAGGGTGAGGTCTGGGTGGCCGAGGCCGACGGGCGGCTGGTGGGCTTCCTCGCCCTGGCCGAGCCGGACGAGCTGGGCCACCTCTACATCGCGGACGACCACACAGGTCGGGGCCTCGGCAGCCTCTTCCTCGAGGTCGCGAAGGAGCGCTTCCCCGCAGGCCTGCAGCTGTGGGCGTTCCAGTCCAACACCGGTGCTCTGCGGTTCTACGAGCGGCACGGTTTCGTCGCCGTCGAGTGGACCGACGGCGACAACGAGGAGGGCGCCCCGGACGTGCGGATGGTGTGGGCCCCGGCGCGGTGAGCACGCGCCATACCGGCTCCGACCCGAGCCATCGACCCGAGCCATCGGCCTGAGTGAGCGCGAAGTGTCGGAATCCTTGTCGGATTGCGACACTTCGCGCTCACTGGACGCCAGGGCGCGATCAGCGCGCCGGCGAGGCGGGGGCTCAGACCTGGACGCGCGCCTCCACGGCTGCCACGACCTCGGCGATCGCGTCGGCGATCGGCACACCGTTCTTCTGCTCACCGTTGCGGTAGCGGAACGACACCGCGCCGGCCGAGCGGTCCTCCTCGCCGGCGATGAGGGTGAACGGCACGCGCGACTTGCTCGCGTTGCGGATCTTCTTGGGGAACCGGTCGTCGCTGTCGTCGATCTCGACCCGGATCCCCTTGCGGCGCAGCTGGTCCGCGACGTCGTGGAGGTACTCGGAGTACTCCTCCGCGACGGGCACGGCCAGGACCTGCACCGGCGAGAGCCAGGGCGGGAACGCTCCGGCGTAGTGCTCGACGAGCACCCCGAGGAACCGCTCGATCGACCCGAACTTGGCCGAGTGGATCATCACCGGCTGCTGGCGCGAACCGTCGGCCGCCTGGTACTCCAGCCCGAACCGCTCCGGCTGGTTGAAGTCGTACTGGATGGTCGACATCTGCCAGGTGCGGCCGATCGCGTCCCGGGCCTGGACGGAGATCTTCGGGCCGTAGTAGGCGGCGCCGCCGGGGTCCATGACGAGCTCGAGCCCGGACTGGGTGGCCACGTCGCGCAGCACCTCGGTCGCGTGCTCCCACTGGTCGTCGGACCCGATGAACTTGTCCTTCTTGTCACCCTCGGTCTCGCGGGTGGACAGCTCGAGGTAGTAGTCGTCCATGCCGAAGTCGCGCAGCAGCGACAGCACGAAGTCGAGCAGGTGCTTGATCTCGCCCGGCGCCTGCTCGGCCGTGACGTAGGAGTGCGAGTCGTCCTGGGTCATCCCGCGCACGCGGGTCAGGCCGTGGACGACGCCCGACTTCTCGAACCGGTAGACCGACCCGAACTCGAACAGGCGCAACGGCAGCTCGCGGTACGAGCGTCCCCGGGAGCGGTAGATGAGGTTGTGCATCGGGCAGTTCATCGCCTTGAGGCGGTACTCGGTGCCCTCGAACTCCATCGCGGGGAACATCGTGTCCGCGTAGTAGGGCAGGTGCCCCGAGGTGTGGAACAGCCCGTCCTTGCTGATGTGGGGGGTGCCGACGTACTGGAACCCCTCCTCGATGTGCCGACGGCGGACGTAGTCCTCCATCTCCCGCTTGATGACCCCGCCCTTGGGGTGGAACACCGCCAGGCCAGAGCCCAGCTCGTCGGGGAAGCTGAACAGGTCCTGCTCCGCGCCGATCTTGCGGTGGTCGCGCTTCTCGGCCTCGGCGAGGCGGTCGAGGTAGGCCTTGAGCTCGTCCTTGGTGGGCCACGCGGTGCCGTAGACGCGCTGCAGCTGAGGGTTCTTCTCGCTGCCGCGCCAGTAGGCGCCACCGCTGCGCATGAGCTTGAACGCGTTGCCGAGCACCTTGGTGGTCGGCACGTGCGGGCCACGGCACAGGTCGCCCCAGGCACGGCTCCCGTCGCGCTTGACGTTGTCGTAGATGGTCAGCTGCGCGCCGCCCACCTCCACGTCGGCACCTTCGGCCGCGTCGCCGGCGGCTCCGCCCTTGAGGCCGATGAGCTCGATCTTGTAGGGCTCGTCGGCCAGCTCGACGGCCGCGGCCTCGTCGCTGACCTCGCGGCGCACGAAGGTCTGGCCCTCGTTGACGATGCGCTGCATGACCTTCTCGAGGGCCTTGAGGTCCTCGGGGGTGAACGCCTCGTCGACGTCGAAGTCGTAGTAGAAGCCGTCGCGGACGGGCGGGCCGATGCCCAGCCTGGCCTTGGGGTTGACCTCCTGGACAGCCTGGGCGAGCACGTGGGCTGCGCTGTGCCGCAACACATCGAGACCGTCCTGCTCCTTGGCGGTCACCGGCTCGACGACGTCACCGTCGGACACGACATGGGCGAGGTCGCGCAGCTCGCCGTTCACGCGAGCGACGAGGACCGCGCGATCCCCTTCGAACAGGTCGGCGGCAGTCGTCTGCTCCGGCACCTGTCGCTCGCTCCCGGCGATGGTGACGGTGATCTGGGCAGACACGGTGCGCTCTCCTTGGTTCGGGTGTGGGACCGGTGGTGGCACCAGGTCCCTTCGGTATGCCGCCCGCGGACCCCGCGCGCGGCCCCACGATGCTATCGGCCGGGTCGCGGACGGCGCGCGCGAGATACCGGCACCGGACGTTCACCTGCCGGCCGTATCGAAAGGCGCGTCGAATCTTGACTCGTTCCAGATCGCGCGGAAGAGTGAAGGCCATGACCACGACGTCAACCGGGCACCCCCAGGACCTCGCGCAGATCCTGCGTGAGGCGGGTCTGCGGGTGACGCGCCCTCGGGTCGCGGTCCTCGGCGCGGTCAACGCGCACCCCCATGCCGACACCGACGCGCTCATCGCGGCTGCCCGCCTCGATGTGCCCGACGTGTCACACCAGGCCGTCTACGACTGCCTGGGAGCCCTGACCCGCTCGGGTCTGGTGCGCCGCATCCAGCCGCCGGGCTCGGTGGCCAGGTACGAGGCGCGCGTCGGCGACAACCACCACCACGTCGTGTGCCGCTCCTGCGGCGCGATCGCCGACGTGGACTGCGCCGTGGGCCACGCCCCCTGCCTCACGGCCTCCGACGACCACGGCTTCACCATCGACGAGGCCGAGGTCGTCTACCGGGGCCTGTGCCCCGACTGCGCCGTGCTCGCTGCGGCTGACCCAGCGACGGTCCCCCCGGCGGTCCATGCCGCCGCCGCCGACACCACCTGATCGACCACCGACCCGCACCGACCCAGCAGCCGCACTCCGGCTGCCTCGCGCCATACCGTCCGTCCATCCCTTGCACTCCGGAAGGAAGCCATGTCCGAGCACAACCACACCAGCAACACCAACGCCGAGGGTCACGAGACCCGCGTCGGCGAGATGAACGAGAGCGACCGTCAGTGCCCGGTCGTCCACAACCGTGCGCCGGAGCCCGCTCAGGGCGGCGGCAACCGCGGCTGGTGGCCCGAGCGCCTCAACGTCAAGATCCTCGCGAAGAACCCCGCCGTGGCGAACCCCTACGGCGGCGACTTCGACTACGCGCAGGCCTTCTCCTCACTCGACCTCGATGCGGTCAAGGCGGACATCGCCGAGACCCTCACCACCTCGCAGGACTGGTGGCCGGCCGACTTCGGCCACTACGGCCCGTTCATGATCCGGATGGCCTGGCACAGCGCCGGCACGTACCGCGTCCAGGACGGCCGCGGTGGCGCCGGTGCCGGACAGCAGCGGTTCGCCCCGCTCAACAGCTGGCCCGACAACGCCAACCTCGACAAGGCCCGTCGCCTGCTGTGGCCGGTCAAGAAGAAGTACGGCCGCAACCTCTCGTGGGCCGACCTGATGATCCTCACCGGCAACGTCGCGCTCGAGACGATGGGCTTCGAGACGTTCGGCTTCGCCGGCGGTCGCGCCGACGTGTGGGAGCCGGACGAGGACGTCTACTGGGGCCCGGAGACCGAGTGGCTCGGCGCTGAGCGCTACACCGGTGAGCGCGACCTCGAGAACCCGCTCGCTGCGGTCCAGATGGGCCTGATCTACGTCAACCCCGAGGGCCCGGACGGCGAGCCCGACCCGCTGCGCTCGGCGCGCGACATCCGCGAGACGTTCGGCCGGATGGCCATGAACGACGAGGAGACCGTCGCCCTCATCGCCGGTGGGCACACCTTCGGCAAGACGCACGGTGCAGCCGACCCCGACGCATACGTCTCGGACGAGCCCGAGGGCGCTCCCATGGAGCAGATGGGGCTGGGCTGGAAGAACAGCTTCGGCACGGGGAACGGTGCGGACACCATCACCAGCGGCATCGAGGTCACCTGGACCACGACGCCGACCCGGTGGAGCAACAACTTCTTCGAGAACCTCTTCGGGTTCGAGTGGGAGCTCACCAAGAGCCCCGCGGGCGCGCACCAGTGGAAGCCCAAAGACGGCGCTGGCGAAGGCACCGTCCCCCACGCCCACGACGCGTCGAAGAAGATCGCCCCGAACTTCCTCACGACCGACATCGCCCTGCGCGTCGACCCGGTCTACGAGAAGATCTCGCGCCGCTTCCTGGAGAACCCCGCCGAGTTCGCGGACGCCTTCGCCCGCGCGTGGTTCAAGCTGACCCACCGCGACATGGGCCCGGTCGCCCGCTACCTCGGCCCAGAGGTCCCCTCCGAGGAGCTGCTGTGGCAGGACCCGCTGCCGGCTCCCTCGGGTGACGCGATCACGGCCGAGGACGTCGCCACGCTGAAGTCCGCGATCGCCGAGACCGGGCTGCTGGTGTCGGAGCTCGTCTCGACCGCGTGGGCCGCCGCGTCCTCGTTCCGCGGCAGCGACAAGCGTGGTGGCGCCAACGGTGCGCGCATCCGGCTCGCGCCGCAGAACGGCTGGGAGGTCAACAACCCGGCCCAGCTGGCGTCGGTGCTGCGCACTCTGGAGGGCGTGCAGGAGTCGTTCAACGGCAAGGGCGGCCGTCAGGTCTCCTTGGCAGACCTGGTCGTCCTCGCGGGTGGCGTGGGGGTCGAGCAGGCGGCCAAGGCAGCCGGCCGTGACATCGAGGTGCCCTTCACCCCGGGTCGCGTCGACGCCACGCAGGAGCAGACCGATGTGGAGTCCTTCGCGTGGCTCGAGCCGCGGGCCGACGGCTTCCGCAACTACCCCGGCAAGGGCCACCGTCTGGGCGCTGAGTACCAGCTGGTCGACCGAGCCAACCTGCTCACGCTGAGCGCGCCCGAGATGACCGTCCTCGTCGGCGGTCTGCGGGTCCTCGGCACGAACTACGACGGATCCGCGCACGGTGTCCTCACCGACGCCCCCGGCACGCTGACGAACGACTTCTTCGTCAACCTGCTCGACCTGGGCACCCAGTGGGCGCCCACGTCCGAGGACTCCTCGACGTTCGAGGCCCGCGACGGCTCCGGGCAGGTTCGCTGGACCGGCACGCGCGCCGACCTCGTGTTCGGCTCGAACTCCGAGCTGCGCGCGGTCGCCGAGGTGTACGCCAGCGACGACGCGAAGGACCGCTTCGTCGACGAGTTCGTCGCGGCCTGGACCAAGGTCATGGAGCTCGACCGGTTCGACGTCGCCTGAGGCCCCGGCCTCTGGACGCACGGCTCAGGAGGGCCGCTGGACGCACCTCGCGTCCGGCGGCCCTTCGTCGTTCTCGGTATGGCGCGCGCCTGCGTCGCGTGCTCCCCGGGCGCGCGGCCCACGGGCTGAGGTTGTAGACAGGACCCATGATCGTTGCCATCGCTGGAGGACACGGACAGATCGCCCTGCTGCTCGAGAAGGAGCTGACGGCGCGCGGCCACGAGGCGATCGCCCTCGTGAGAAACCCCGACCACGTCGCGGACGTCGAGAAGCACGGCGCCCGGGCCGAGGTCATCGACCTCGAGCACACGACCGTCGAGGCCTTGTCGGCTGCCATCGCGGGCGCCGACGCAGTCGTGTTCGCGGCCGGCGCGGGAGCGAGCAGCGGCGCGGCCCGCAAGGAGACCGTCGACCGTGGAGCCGCCGTGCTGCTCGCCGACGCGGCAGTCGCCGCCGAGGTAGGGCGCTACGTCATGGTCTCGTCGATGGGTGCGGATGCGGCCGACCCCGACTCCGACGACGTCTTCCAGGTCTACCTGCGCGCCAAGGGAGCCGCAGACGCGGACCTCATGGCCCGTGACGAGCTGGCCTGGACGATCGTCCGTCCCGGTCGGCTCACCGATGACGAGGCGAAGGACCGGGTCGAGGTCGCGCCATCGGTCGGCCGGGGCGAGATCCCCCGGGCCGACGTGGCGGCCGTCCTCGCGGAGCTGCTCGGCACCGGTGCGGCAGTGGGCAGGTGCTCGAGGTCGTGTCCGGCCGCGTCCCGGTGGCGGACGCCGTGGCGGCACTGCGCTCGTGAACCGGGCAAACCCTGCTCCCGCTCCCACTCCCACCCCAGCCACTCCCGACCGTGACGGAACTCCCTGTGCCTGTTGAGGTTCCCGGCGTGCAGCTGCGCCCTGTCCCGTTCAACCACGCCGATGTCCAGCACCTCGTGGCCGATGTGCAGGCCTACTACGTGTCGATCTATGGCGGCCCCGACGACTCCCCCATCATCGAAGGCGAGTTCGAGCCGCCTCGTGGTGCGTTCGTCCTCGCCACCGACGCGACGGGACCGGTCGCGATGGGTGGGTGGCGACACCGCCCTGACCTCCTCGAGCTGTTCGACGCACCGGTGGCGGAGATCAAGCGGATGTATGTCTCGCCCCGAGCCCGTCGACGCGGCGTCTCACGACTCGTCCTCGGCGATCTGGAGCGCACGGCCCATGAGGCTGGCGCGCAGCTGCTCGTCCTCGAGACCGGCATCGTGCAGGAGGACGCCATCGCCCTGTACGAGTCGAGCGGGTACGAGCGGACCCTGGACTTCGGCCACTACGCCGACTCGGACCTGTCGCGCTGCTACGCCAAACGCCTCTAGCCGCGGCTGGGCGTCGGCCACCGCCCGCTCATGCTGTGGCGGGCAGGGAGCAGGTCTGATCTCGGTCGCGTTGCCGTTGGCGGTCCCGGAACTGGGTGAGGGCGTTGTCGTAGGACCCGATGGTCAGGTCCCACACCACCCGTGGTCGCCCACCACCGCCACCGCCCCCGCCACCGCCCCCGCCACTGCCTCCGCTGCTGCTGTCGTGGTGGTCGTGGTCGGTGTGGTCGTGGTCGGTGTGGTCGTTGTGGCGGACCACGCGTCCGGCGTAGCGGTAGGTGTGCACCACCGTGTGGTGCGCCCGACAGAGCAGGGCGGCGTTGTCGATGTCGCTTGGCCCGTCGTCAGCCCAGTGGATCAGGTGATGCGCATCGGTCCACGCTGCCGGCTTGGAGCAGCCAGGGAACGTGCAGTGCCTGTCCCGCAGCCACAGGTGCCGGATCTGGGTCCGGTCGAACAAACGCCGGCCCATGCCCTGGTCCAAGATCTCACCCTGGGTGCCGAGCACGACCGGGACGACCTGGGCATCGCACGCCAACCGGCGCACCGTCCCTGCTGTGAGTGCTTCGTCGTCCATCGTCAGGCCCGCACCCCGACACCGCCCCTGCAACGCATCAAGCCCCACCGTCACCACCAGGGCGGTCTTGGCCTGACGAGGCAGACCATCTGGCGCGGACACCGCCCGGGACACCAGGTCCAGCAACGCATCAGCGCGCCGGGTCTGCGGCGCACGGGAGTCGAGCTCGCCGGTGTCCGCATCACGCCTCGGCCTGGCCAACGCATCCACCGCGGCGTCGACGACCGACGCGCCCTCCTCGTCCAACAACAACGTGTACCGCCACATCCCGACCGGGCCAGCACCCTTGACCAGCGACCGGTGGTCACGACGGACCTGCGCATCACGCTCCACCGCACCATCGGGGCGCGCGACCTGCCCAGCGTGCCGGACCGCCACCGCCAGCTTCGCCTCGCTCAACCCACCCGGCCCACGAGCCCCGAACACCAGCTCACTGGTCGCCCCATCCAACCCCACCGGCTCGGCCATCGCCCGCACCCCCGCGTGGAACCGGCAGATCTGCGCCGCCTTGCCCACCGCCAACGACTGCGCCCGCACCCCCGACTGCGGCGAGCACGCACCCACCACCGCCTGGACCACCTCATCCAGGCGGCGGTCCGCGGCATCAACCGACGCACCTGCCGCCACCACCGCGGCGACCACGTCCGCGTCGAGCAGGTCCCGCGTCGCCAACAACGGCGCGACCGAACGGGCCCAGTCCACCGGACCCAACCCCTGACCCACGCCCAGGCTCCGCCCCTTCGCCTCGGCCAGGACCAGCACCAGCTGCGCCCTCGCCGCCGCGACCACCTCACCCAAGGCGCCGACCGCGGCAGCGACCTCCGGGTCGCTCAACATCCACAACCTGGCTTCCTCGCCCTGGCACAACACATCCACCGCAACCCCAGCCGCGTCAAGCACCGGACGCCTGGAAACACCACCCAACATGGGGTGAGAAGTGTCCGCACCGATCGCCATACCACAAACACTATCGACGACCACCGACAACGCCCGGCCGTCATCCACAAGGCGACGGGCGCTGTGCTGCAACGGATTCCGTGACGCGAGGGGCTCAGCGGCAGGACGCTGGCAGACGACCAGCCAAGCCGGTTCAGCGGCCGATGACGCGGCGTCCGGGCTTGCGGATCGGGCCGCTGTCGGTCGGCATGACCGCCTTGGCGCTGGCCATCTCCAGCTCGCGCATGAGCCGTTGGGCATCGAGCAGGAGCGAGCCGTACGCAGGCCACGCGCGCGGGTCCTCGAGCTCGCTCTCTCGAACTTCGTGGCCGAGCTGGTCGAGGATGTCGGAGGCCGAACGCAGGTAGTCCGACACGGCTGCGGCCTCGTCGTCACCCGCGAGCCCGAAGTGGCTGAGGGCACCGGCGATCTTGTCGAGCGCCTCCGCATAGCACTCGAGGAACCGCTTCGTCGGCGTCGGCTGGCTCTCGTCCTCGTCCGCGGCGTCCACCAGCGTGCGGGCGATTCCTGACAGCTGCCACTGCGCCCTACGGACCGCCTCCACGGTCTGCTCATAACCAGCCCAGTCGATCTCCAGGCCGCGCAGGTTGTCGCGCGGGTTGAACCGCATGCTCTCCCGGCCGGTCTCGATCTCCTGCTGGATCGTGGGGGCCAGAGCGATCAGCTCGGTGCTCGTGTCGTACCAGGCTCGAGCCTCCTGGGTGTCCCAGCCCTCACGCAGACCTGCCGCGATGTCGTTGAGCAGCCTGCACACCCGGGAGGTGAGCGAGATGATCTGCTCGCGCGGCTGCTGGATGTGCAGGGGCGCCAGGACGATCGCGTTGGTGGCCACGCCGATGACGCCGCCGGCCAGCGTCTCGATGATGGTGAGGTAGGTGAACTCCACGTTGGTGCCGCCGACCGTCAGCAGGAGAGCAGCACCATCGTGGGCACTTGGATGCCGTGGTCACCGAGCCGCTTCCACCGCGCTATCAGCAGGGCGAGGTAGATGACGGGGAGCATGCTCCACCAGTGCACCCCCAACGTGGTCCCGACGAGCCACGCGGCGCTCATCCCCACGACGACGGCGACCACACGTTGGGCACTGGCACCCAGTGACCGCACCATCGTCTTGTCGACCACCAGCAGGGCGGCCATCGGCGCATAGAACGGGCTGGGGCTGTGCAGGACCAGGACCGCGAACTGCCAGGCGATAACCGTCGCCAGGGCCGCCTTGCCCATGAGCAGGGCGGCGTCACGCTGCGGCCCGGCAACTCGAAGTGCCTGCCCGGCTGAGGTCCACCAGCTCGACACGACTGCCCGGGCGCGTCCCACGAAGTTCTCGGGCTCGTCCCGCGCTGGTTCGTCCATCCTGCCGACCCTAGGCGGGCGACCGGGGCCCCACCAATTCGCGCGCGGCAAGCCCCCACCAACCAGGACGAATGGGGCGCAACGGTCGGGCGCCCGGGGGTCACGTCTCCCGAGTCAGGTCTCCAGAGTCAGTACGAGGTGCTCGCGGACCGGGTCGCCACCCGAGCGCAGCCCAGCGACGACCCGGCCGTGCCGGTCGACCAAGCCGTGCCGGTCGTGGCTGTCGTCGACGACGACCTGCACGGTCGAGGGCAGGAGCACCGGCTTGCGGAACCACACGGTGGACGTCGAGGGACCACTTGCCGCCGTACCGAGCGTGGCCAACGTCCGCGCGGCCGTCCACATGCCGTGGGCGATGGCCCGCGGGAAGCCCATCGCCTTGGCACTCAGGGCGTGGAGGTGGATGGGGTTGACGTCGCCGGACACCGCGGCATACGACCGCCCGAGACCCTCGGGAAGACGGAGGAGGCCGACTGGCGGGCCGTCAGGAAGTGCGGGAGGAGCCTGCCCTGCAACGGCGTTCGCGTCACCGCGTCCGCGCCTCAGGTAGGTGCTGCGCCCTTCCCAGACCCGCTCGCCATCCACGTCCACCTCCGTGACGAGGTCCACCAGCGTTCCCTTGGCGTGCGGGCGGAGGTCCGCCGCGTGCACCGTGAGGTCGAGCCGGTCGTCGGCTGTCAGGAGTCGGTGCACCGTGATGTGGTTCTCGAGGTGCACCAGCCCGGGCAACGGCAGCGGGAACGCCCGGTCGGCCATCAGCTGCACCTGCAGGGGGAACCCCAGGACGTGCGGGTAGGTGTGCGGCAGCACGTCTCCCCCGGCGAACCGGCAGAGGTGCTGGTAGTCGAGCAGGTGCCCGCGGTCGACGTCGACCCCGGTCAGCCGCAGGCCGTGGTTCGGCAGGTGCCCGTCACGACCCGGGCGACCGCGCTGGGTGAGCGCGGCCCGCGCGAACATCGGGGCCAGGGCAGGAACCGACGAGACCTCGCGCAGTTCCACGTCAGGCCCCCAACAGGCTCTGGCCACAGACCCGGACGACGTTGCCGGTCACGCCGGCGTTGGCGTCCTGGCTGAACCACGCGATCGTCTCGGCGACGTCGACGGGAAGACCACCCTGGCTCAGGGAGTTGAGCAGCCGGCCAACCTCCCGGGTGGCAAAGGGAACCTTGGCCGTCATTTCCGTCTCGATGAACCCCGGAGCCACGGCGTTGACGGTGATCGCGCGACGACGCAGGTCCGGGTCCGCCGACATCGCGTCAACGAGCCCGATCACTCCGGCCTTGGAGGCGGCGTAGTTGGTCTGGCCCCGGTTGCCCGCGATCCCCGCGATGGACGAGACCAGCACGACGTGACCCCCGTCGCGGATCCCATTCTCCCCCAACAGGACCTCGTTCATCCGCAGGATGGAGCCGAGGTTGACGTCCAGCACCGATGCCCAGCGTGACTCGTCCATGTTGGCGAGCAGCTTGTCGCGGGTGATGCCGGCGTTGTGCACGACGACGTCCAGCCCGCCGAAGCGCTCGGTCGCGTGGTCGAGGATCCGCTGCCCGGCGTCGGCAGCGGTGACGTCGACCTGCAGCGCAGTGCCCCCGACGCGGTTGGCGGTGCGGGCCAGCGAATCCCCCGCCGCCGGGATGTCGACACAGACGACATGCGCCCCGTCACGAGCGAGCACCTCGGCGATCGCCGCGCCGATCCCGCGCGCGGCCCCGGTCACGACGGCCACCTTGCCGTCGAGCGGACGCGCCCAGTCAGCAGGCTCGGTGGGGTCGCCCGCTCCGACGCGCACCACCTGCCCGTCGACGTATGCCGAGCGGCCGGACAGCAGGAACCGCAGCGCCGCGTCGGTGTTGGCCTCGGCCCCGTCGGCGACGAGGACGAGGTTGGCCGTGGCACCGGCGCGCAGCTCCTTGCCCACGGAGCGGGTGATCCCCTCGAGGGCGCGCCGAGCGGCGGCTTGCGCGACGGTCGTCGCCGTCGCCGGTTCGGCACCGATGATGACGACGCGACCCGAGGCACGCAGTGCCTTCACCGCCGGAGCAAGCACGACGCGCACGACATCGAGGTCGGCCGGCTCCTGCACGGTGGTGAGGTCGATGACGACGGCACCGACCTTGGTGCCCTCGGCGACCGTGTCCACGACCTCGACCCCGGCTCGCGACAGCAGGTCCCTGACCTGGCTGGCCGCCGGTGCCGAGGTGAGTCCGCCGACGAGGACGGGACCTTCGACGAGAGGAGCGTCCGCGGCATACCGGCGCAGCCGCACCGGTCGCGGGAGCCCGAGCTGGGCGGCGAGCTTCGTGCCGACCGCACTGTTGACGAATCCTGCGTAGGCGCCGGGCATGTCAGGCCGCCTCGAGGATCGCCATGACGCCCTGACCACCGGCTGCACAGATCGAGATCAGGCCACGCGCACCGGATCCCTTCTCCTGCAGCGACTTCGCCAGGGAGGCGACGATGCGTCCACCCGTGGCGGCGAAGGGATGACCTGCAGCCAGGGACGAGCCGTTGACGTTGAGCCTGCTGCGGTCGAGCGCGCCGATCGGGGCGTCGAGACCCAGCCGGTCCCGGCAGAACGACTCGCTCTCCCACGCGGAGAGCGTGCAGAGAACGGTGGCGGCGAAGGCCTCGTGGATCTCGACGAGGTCGAAGTCCTGCAGCTTCATGCCCTGCCGCTCGAGCAGGTGGGGCAGCGCGTAGGCCGGCGCCATGAGCAGGCCCTCGTGGCCGGTGACGTAGTCGACCGCGGCGGTCTGCGCGTCGACCACGTGCGCCAGCACGGGAAGCCCGCGCTCTGCGGCCCACTCGTCACTGCCCAGCAGCACCACGGAGGCACCGTCCGTCAGCGGGGTGGAGTTGGCGGCCGTCATGGTGGCGTCGTCGCCGCGCCCGAAGACCGGCTTGAGCTTCGCGAGCTTGTCGACAGAGGAGTCGGCGCGCAGGTTCTGGTCGCGAGTCAGGCCGAGGTAGGGCGTGAGGAGGTCGTCGAAGAAGCCCCGGTCGTAGGCGGCTGCGAGGTTGCGGTGGCTGGCGACGGCCAGCTCGTCCTGCGCCTCGCGGCTGATCCCCCACTGGGCCGCGGTCTGCGCCATGTGCTCCCCCATCGACAGCCCGGTCCGGGGCTCGACGTTGCGCGGGATCTCCGGGACGAGCTGCCCCGGGCGCAGCTTGGCGGCCGCCTTGAGCCGCTGCGCCGGGGTCTTGGCGCGGTTGAGGGCCAGCAAGGCCTCGCGCAGGCCCTCGTTCACGGCGATCGGTGCGTCGGAGGCGGTGTCTGTGCCGCCCGCCACGCCGGACTCGACCTGGCCGAGGGCGATCTTGTTGGCGACGAGGACAGCAGCCTCGAGGCCGGTGCCGCAGGCCTGCTGCACGTCGTAGGCCGGCGTGGTGGGCGCCAGGCTCGACCCCAGGACGGACTCGCGGGTCAGGTTGAAGTCGCGACTGTGCTTGAGCACCGCACCTGCGGCGACCTCCCCGACCTGCTCCCCCGCCAGCCCGAACCTGGCCACCAGGCCCTCCAGCGCGGCGGTGAGCATGTCCTGGTTGGAGGCCTTGGCATACGTGCTGTTGGCGCGGGCGAACGGGATGCGGTTGCCGCCGATGACGGCGGCGCGACGGGGCTTCGCTGGTGCGGGCACGGGATGCTCCTGGAGGTCGAGGGTTACTGATACTGACGGTAGCAGGTACGGTTGGTACCTGCTACCGTCGACGACGTGAGCACCACCACCGACGGCCGCAGCACCCGCTGGGACGAGCACCGCGCCACCCGGCGACGCGAGCTCGTCGAGGCCACGCTGCGCGCCATCCGTGAGCACGGGGCCGGGGTCGGCATGGACGACATCGCTGCCGCCGCCGGCACCTCGAAGACGGTGTTCTACCGCCACTTCACCGACCGCGCCGGCCTGTATGCCGCGGTGTCGGAGAGCGTCGACGCGCGCATCCTGCGTGACCTGGGCGCGGCGATGGGCGAAGGCGGCGTCGACGGCAGCCCGGACCTCGCCAGCGCCGGCGCAGCTCCCCGTGCGGTGATCGCCGCGGCGATCGACTCCTACCTCGCCCTCGTCGAGCGCGACCCCGAGGTCTACCGGTTCGTCGTCAACGCACCGCTGCTCGACACGCACTCCGGGGGCGACCCGGCGCTGGCCGTCACGAGCCACATCGCCGACCAGATGTCCGCCCTGCTCCGGGCCGCGCTCGCGTCGGCCGGACGCGACCCGTCGGCCGCGACGGTCTGGGGAGCCGGGGTGGTGGGCATGGTGCGAGCGGCCGCCGACCACTGGCTCGCCGACCCGGGCCTGAGCCGATCCGAGCTCACGACGCACCTCACCGACCTGGCCTGGGGCGGCCTGTCCGCCGCCTGGCCCGACCCGTCCCCATCCGCCTGACCGGACTCGTACCCATCCGCCTGACCCGAGCCTGACCCGAGCTGCCTGACCAGAGGAGCCACCATGTCCGACCTTGCCACCGAACTGCGCCGCACCCTGGACGGCCGCTGGGCCCACATCAAGGACGAGGCCCGCACCGACCTGTCCCCCAGCGACTTCGCGCCCCCCGAGGCCGAGCTGACGATGGAGGAGTATCGCGCCCGTGTCGCCGACCAGGTGCAGAAGATCGCTGCCACCGGCCACCCGGCGCGCGGCTTCCCCAAGGAGGCCGGCGGCAACGGCGACCTCGGTGGCTCGGTCACGGCGTTCGAGATGCTCGGCCACGCCGACCTCTCCGTCATGGTCAAGGCCGGGGTGCACTGGGGGTTGTTCGGTGGCGCGGTGGCGAACCTCGGCACCTCGGCCCACCACGCCGAGTACCTGCCGCGCATCATCGATGCGACACTTCCGGGCTGCTTCGCGATGACCGAGACCGGGCACGGCTCCGACGTCCAGTCGCTCGGGACGACGGCGACCTACGACGCCGAGACCGACGAGCTCGTCGTCCACACCCCGGACCTGCGGGCCCGCAAGGACTACATCGGGGGCGCCGCGCGCGACGGCCGCCTCGCCGCGGTGTTCGCCCAGCTCGTCACGGACGGGGAGAGCCACGGAGTGCACTGCGTCCTCGTGCCCATCCGGGACGAGCACGGACAGGCCTCACCCGGTGTCACGATCGGCGACTGCGGCGCCAAGGCCGGCCTGGCCGGTGTCGACAACGGGCGGCTGTCCTTCGACCACGTGCGGGTGCCGCGCACCAACCTGCTCAACCGGTACGGCGACATCGACGAGAAGGGTCGCTACACGTCCCCCATCGAGAACTCCACGCGTCGGTTCTTCACGATGCTGGGCACCCTGGTCCGAGGTCGCGTCAGCGTGGCCGGGGCCGCGGGTGCGGCCACCCGGACGGCACTCACCCTGGCCGTGACGTATGCGGGGCACCGCCGCCAGTTCACCCCGCCCGGCGCACCGGACGAGGTCGTGCTGCTCGACTACCGCACGCACCAGCGCAAGCTGCTCCCGGCCCTGGCGAAGTCCTACGCCCTCCAGCTCGCCCAGAACGAGCTCGTCTCCCTGATGCACGACGTCCAGAGCGCCGGCGACGAGGTGGACGAGCACCGCCAGCGTGAGCTCGAGGCCCGCGCGGCCGGGATCAAGGCCGTGTCGACGGCCCACGCCACGGCCACCATCCAGATGTGCCGGGAGGCGTGCGGTGGCGCCGGCTACCTGTCGGTCAACCGGCTGCCGTCGCTCAAGGCCGACACCGACGTCTTCACGACGTTCGAGGGCGACAACACGGTGCTCCTGCAGCTCGTGGCCAAGGGGCTGCTCACCGACTACCGCGACAGCTTCGGCAACCTCGACACCCTGGGCATGGTGCGTTTCGGCGCGCGCCAGTTCGCCGGCGCGGTCATCGAACGCACCGCGGCACGCAGCCTCGTCGATCGCCTCGTGGCCGCAGCCCCGGGGCGCGACAGCGAGAAGGGACCGACCGACCGCGGTTGGCAGCTCGCGCTCTTCGAGGACCGCGAGCGGCACCTCCTGGAGACCGTTGCCCTGCGGATGCGCAAGGCGGGCAAGCCCGGGGCAGACCTGTTCGAGGTCTTCAACGTCGCCCAGGACCACGTCGTCGAGGCCGCCCGCGCCCACGTCGACCGGACCATCCTCGAGGCGTTCGTCGCCGCCATCGACGGGTGCGAGGACCGCGCCGCCGCGGCGATGCTGTCCACGGTCTGCGACCTCTACGCCCTGAGCTCGATCGAGTCCGACAAGGGCTGGTACCTCGAGCACGGCCGGATCACGCCGGCGCGCAGCAAGCAGGTGACCGCCGCGGTCAACGACCTCTGCGCGACGCTGCGCCCGCACGCCCAGGACCTCGTCGGCGCCTTCGGCATCCCCAAGGAGTGGCTGGGCACCGAGCTGCTGGCGCCGCTCCTCTGACCCCGAGGGTCAGGGCTGGCGCAGGAGGGTGCGGCCGTCGTCGGTGACCGTCCAGAACGGGTTGTGGGCGACCTCCCAGGGGTGGCCGTCGGGATCGAGGAAGACCCCCGAGTACCCGCCCCACTCGGTCCTGGCGCCGGTGCGCCCGATCCTCGCCCCGGCTGCCCGCGCCTCGTCGAGGACGGCATCGACCTCGGCAGGGCTGCCGACGTTGAGCGCCAGCGTGACACCACCCCACCCGCCACCGTCGGTGACCACGGAGTCCTCGGCCAGCGAACCTCGGTCCCAGAGGGCAACGACCATGCCGCCGCACTGGAAGAAGACGACGTCCTGCTCGTCGTTGCCCCGCTGCCAGCCCAGCGCCGTGTAGAACGCCTCGGCGCGGGCGAGGTCGCCCACGCCGAGGGTGACCAGCGAGACGCGCTGGTCCATCAGCCTTCCCACCAGGGACGCAGGGGCAGCCCCGCCTCCCCCTTGTCGCCGAGCTTCACGGCCAGCACCTGGTGGAGCTGGACGACGTTGCGCTCGAACCCGAGTCGCGAACCCGCCATGTAGAGCCCCCAGACGCGAGCAGTCGCCTCGCCCACCTCGGCCACGCAGGCGTCCCAGTTCTCGCGCAGGTTGTCGCACCACCCGGCGAGGGTGCGCGCGTAGTGCTCGCGCAGGTTCTCCTCGTGACGCACCTCCAGGCCGCCGACGTCCTGGATCGTGCTGATGATGGTGCCCGACCCGGTGAGCTCACCGTCCGGGAAGACGTAGCGGTCGATGAACGCCCCGGTCGAGGTCCGCCTGTTGTCCGGACGGGTGATGCAGTGGTTGAGCAGCAGACCGCCTGGGCGCAGGCGGTCCTCCATGAACCGGAAGTACGACGGGTAGTTGCGGATGCCGATGTGCTCGGTCAGCCCGATCGAGGAGATCGCGTCGAAGCCGGTCTCGGTGACGTCGCGGTAGTCGGTGTGCCGCACCTCCGCCAGGTGACCCAGCCCCTCGCGCTCGATCGCGGCCTGGGCCCACGCGGCCTGCTCGGCCGACAGGGTGGCGCCGATGACGCGCACGCCGCGCCGCGCGGCATACCGGACCATGCCACCCCAGCCACAACCGATGTCGAGCAGTCGGTCGCCCTGCTTGAGGCGGAGCTTGTCGAAGACCAGGCGGTACTTGTTCTCCTGGGCTTCTTCGAGGGTGGAGGAGTCCTGCGGGTATGCGGCGCAGGTGTAGGTCATCGACGGTCCGAGCACCCGCTCGTAGAACGCGTTGGAGACGTCGTAGTGGTGGTGGATCGCCTCCGCGTCACGGGTGCGGGTGTGCCGCAGGCCCTCGGCCACCCGGCGCCACCGCGGCAGCGTCTCCTGGGGCGGCGGCGGCGGGGGCTTGAGCAGCTCCACGCCCAGCGAGCGGGCGATGGCGGCCGCGGTCCTGGCCGTCGGCATCTGGAAGTGCACCTCGCCCATCGCGGCGAGCAGCGGGTAGGGGTCGGCGGGATGCACCCCGAGCAGGCCGATGTCGCCGGCGACGTAGGCGCGCGCCATGCCGAGGTCGCCGGGAGCGGTCGCCAGGTAGCTCGCACCGCGCGGCGTCCGCAGGTCGAGCCCGAACTCGGCGTCGTCGGGACCGGTCCGGGACCCGTCGTAGGCCGTGAAGCGCAACGGCACCTCCCCCGCGGTGACGGCGTCCAGGATCTGCGCCATCGACAGCTTCGCAGGATGGGAGTCGGAGTCGAGTCGGTTGCTCTTGAGGATCGTCATGTGCGTCGCACCGCCTTGGAGTAGAGGTCGAGAAGTCGGGAACGCGGGTCGTACCGGGCCTTGAGCGCGGCGTAGGTGTCGCCGCCGTAGAGGCTCCAGAACTCACCCTCGTCATAGAAGGAGTCGGAGTACAGGGACTTGTGGCCTTGGAGGTCAGTGACCTTGGCCTCGATGAGGCGGTTGGTCGCACCGGGGTCGTCGGGGGCACGGGGCACGCTGGACCAGAAGCCCACGTTGACGTAGGTCTCCCCCGGGCGCAGCGGGTAGAGCGGCCAGCGGCCGGTGCTGCGGACCGGGCAGAGCCAGATCGGCTCGATCGGCACCTCGCGCAGGAACCACTCGACGAACTCGGTCGTGCGCGTGATCGGCACCTCGATGTCCTGCACCACACGCTCCCGCGGCGGCCGGCCGTGGCGGGCCTCGAGCCGGTCGGCCACGTCGAACCGGTGGTCGAGGGCGATGAGCTTCCAGTACGAGGCGCTGTTGCGAAATCGCTTGGGCCACAAGCGGCGCACCATCGGCCGCTGCACGCCGAACGCCCGACTGCACCAGAACCAGTCGGTGTCCCAGCGCCAGAGGTAGTCGTGCGTGGTGAGCAGGTCGGTGCGCGGCCGGGCGCCGTCGTGCTGGATCGAGCGGTAGTAGATGTCCTGGCCGGTGTAGTCGCTGGTCGGCCCGGTCAGCGGCGAGCGACGACCCAGCGTGAGGTAGGACTCGGTGGCCGAGAACACGACGCCGTCGAGGTAGTCGACTGCCTCGCCGTCGTGCTCGCCGGTCTCGACGACCAGTCCCATCGTGGTGACGAGCGTCTCGATGTCGTGGAATCGCAGGTGCCGCAGGGCAATTGCTGCATCCACCTCCTCGAGAGCGATGCGCAGGCGGGTCGCGTAGCCGAGCGTGCCGTAGGAGTTGGGGAACCCGTGGAACAGGTCGGCGTGCTCACCTTCTGGCCGAGCGGTGACGATCTCACCGCTGCCGGTGAGGATGTCCATCTCAAGGACCGACTCGTGGGGAAGGCCGCTGCGGAACGACGTCGACTCGATGCCGAGCCCGGTCACCGCGCCACCCAGGGTGATCGTCTTCAGCTGGGGGACGACGAGCGGCGCCAGGCCGTGCGCGAGGGTGGCGTCCACGAGGTCGGCGTAGGTGCACATGCCCTGGACGTCCGCGGTGCGCGTCACGGGGTCCACCGACAGCACGCCGGCCAGTCCGGAGACGTCGAGGCCGGGGACGTCAGTCCTCGCCCTGGCGCGGAAGAGGTTGGAGGTCTTCTTCGCGAGGCGCACCGTGGCGTGGGCAGGTATGGCGCGGTAGCTCGCTGACAGCCGCTCGACCGCTGCGTGGTGATCTGCCGCACCGACCATCGGCCGAGGGGCGGTCCGCGCCGTGAACCGAGCCAGGAGGCCCTCTGCGGCCTTCGAGGTCGCGCGCACCCCACGCCTCCCGGAGAAGTTCTTGAGCACCGCACGACCATATGCCGCAGGCCGGACAGCCGTCACGCGGGTTCCCCCACGACGGACACGGCGTCGCCCAGGTGCAGCGTGCCGCCCCGCCGCACGCCGGCATACACCCCCGGGCAGCTGCCGGCGGGGCCGGTGACGGCGAGCTCGACCTCGCCGAGGCGCAGGACCGCACCGACGGTCGCCGCGAGGTCCTGGGAGGTGAGGGTCACCACGACGTTGGCCCGGGTGTCGTCCGCGACGTCCTCGGCGGCGATGACCTGCACGGGGGCCTTCTTGCGGCGGTCGCCCCGGAGCCCTTCCTCGTCGACGAGGGCGTCCTGGAGGTCACGTCCGGGCGCACCCTTGACGGGGTGGATGTGCAGTCCCAGCACGGTCGCCGATGTCTCGCCGTCGGTCATCAGACTCCCTCGGGGGCGGACGCCAGGGCCGCGTCGATGGCGTCGCGCAGACGGGTCGCCGACTCGCGGGTCAGCTCGACCGCCACCCGTTGGCCGGGTCCTCTCGAGGGGTCGGCCAGGTCGATGTTGAGGGTGTGTTCTGCCATCGCGTGGACGGGGTGGTCGTAGTAGACCGTCGCGTCGCTCACGTGGAACCACTGGCCTCCGGGGCCCTTGGCGCTGCCGTCGACCGACTCGGTCACGGTCGCGTAGGTGCACACGTCAGGCTCCCGTCGTCGCGAGGTGGGTGTCGAAGAAGGTGGCGATGCGCTCCCAGCCGTCGTTGGCCGCCTCCGGCCGGTAGGACGGTCGGTCCACCGCGAAGAACGCGTGCGGTGCCCCGTCGTAGGAGTGGAACTCGTGCGGCTTGCCGAGCTGGGTCAGCCGCTGGTCGAGCTCGGCGACGTGCTCCGGGCTCGGCGTCCTGTCGTCGGCGCCGAACAGCCCGAGCAGCGGCGCACGCAGCTCCGGGAGCTGCTCGACGAGGTTCGTCACCTTGAGCGGGAAACCCTCCGGTGGCGTTCCGGTCACGAACGCGCCGTAGCAGTCCACCGCGGCGTCGAGGTCGACGTGACAGGCGGCCAGGACGCTCTGGCGGCCGCCCGAGCAGTACCCCATGACACCCACCTTGCCGTTGCTGGTCGGCAGTGATCGCAGGTGCGCAGCCGCACCGGCCACGTCGCCGACGAGCCGCTCGTCCGGCACTCCCCCGTTGGCCCGCGCAGTCGCTGCGGCGTCCGAGGGGTCGGCACCGGGAGCCTCGCGCCAGTAGAGGTTCGGGCAGATCGCGTCATACCCGAGCTCGGCGAACCGGCGCACGATCTCCTTGGTGGCGCGGTCGTAGCCGGGCATGTGGTGGATGACGACGACACCACCGCGGGGGCCGTCACCGTCCGGCCTGGCGAGGTAGGCCTCGACCTCGTCACCGTCGTAGCCGATGATCCGGATGGTTGTGGTCTGCATCGAATCGCTCACCCTCCGGATGTTATGCCGCAGTCGCCGGCGTGGCCCCCCGGGGTCCACCGTCAGTATCCACCGTCAGGGATTGGCGGCCTGCCGCGCGGCATCCTGGCAGTCGGTCGTGGCAGGCGCGCCCTCGAACACCTTGTCCAGGTCCAGGCCCTGCTTCACGGCCACCGCGCCGAGGAGCTGGCACATCGCCTGCACCTCGTCCTGGGTGGGCCCGCCCATGCTCTGCTGGCCACTGCTGTTCGCGTTCGCTGCCTCCCGGTCGCCGGCCTCTGCGGCGACGACCGAGTATGACGCCACCGGCCTGCTCCCCGCCGCAGATCGGTGGCGGGGCCCTCAGGCTGCCGTCGCGCCGCCGCCGTCGGGCGGCGAAGCACCACGCGCACGACACGAAGCCGGGGCGAGCAGCCCGGCGACTGGCGGGGACGACGAAGGCCCCTGAACCGCATCGACGCAGTTCAGGGGCCATCTGTGCTCGGTGGACGTGAAGGGACTCGAACCCATGGCCTCTCGCGTGTGAAGCGAACGCTCTAACCAACTGAGCTACACGTCCAGGTGCCCTCGCGGACCTGCCGAAGAATAGCGGGACGTGGGGCGATGGGTGAAATCCGGGGTCCGTCGCCGTGTCCCCCGCTCGTCTGCGGCCCGGCCGTCAGAGCCCCGGGAGCCTGGTCAACCGGTGCTGGATGACGTCGGGGACGAAGCCCGGGATGCCGGAGATGAGGAACAGCCCGTAGAACACCAAGGCGACGAGGGCCAGGGTCATCAGGCCCACGAGACCCTTGAACCACCACGGCTTGGGCGCCAGCCAGTCGTTCCAGTCGGCGAGGCGCGCCTTGCCCCAGTCGAGGAGCCGCTGGGCCCACTCGAACTCCGAGGCGAGGATGCCGACACCGACGAACACGATCAGCCAGCCCGGTCCGGGGGCCGGGACGGCGATGAGGCCGACCACGGTGACGATGGTGCCGACGATCCCGACGACCCACTTGTAGATGCGGTGGCTGTGCGGGTTGGAGCGGATCTTGCGCCGCCACTCCCAGTCCTTGTCCTCGGGCTCGGCCTGCTCGGCATCGGGGGTGCGGCCCCGTGTCTGGTCGGTCACGGGTCCATTCTCTCCTGACACAGCCGGGCAAACACCTCCGCGGCGCGGCGGGTCACCGGACCGACCTTCAGAGTGCGGTCGTCGACGGCGTGGATCGGCAGGACGTCCTTGGTGCTGCTCGTGATGAAGACCTCGTCGGCGGACTGCAGGACCTCCAGGGGCAGCGCCTCCTCGACGACCTCCATGCCGTCCTCGCGGCACCACTCGATCGTCACCTCGCGAGTGATGCCGGCCAGGCAGCCCGAGTCCAGCGGCGGCGTCCGCAGCACCCCACCGGTGACGACGAAGATGTTGGAACCGGTGCACTCGCACAGCTCGCCCCTGGTGTTGGCGAAGACCGCCTCGATCGCCCCGCGTTCCTTGGCGTAGGCCAGGGCGACGACGTTCTCGGCATACGAGGTCGTCTTCAGGCCCGCCACGGCGGACCTCTCGTTGCGGGTCCACGGGGTGACGGCGAGCGTCGCGCTGGCCGGCGGACGCGGCTGGGCCCCGGCGGTGACGATGTAGGTGAGCGGGCTGTCGTCGCGGTCGGAGCCGAGCGGCCCCGCTCCCCCGGTGACCGAGTAGCGCAGGCGTCCGAACTCGATCGGGTCGCCGGCGGCGAGGACGGCCTTGACGCCCTCGGCGAGGTAGTCGTGGTCGGCGGCCGGCAGCCCGAGCCCGGCCATGGTGCGGTCGAGGCGCCGGGCGTGCCGCGACGCCGCGAAGACCTGCCCCCGGTCGACCTTGGCCGTCTCGAACGCCCCGTCCCCGACGGTCACCCCGTGGTCGAGTGCCGCGATGGACGGCTCGTCCACCCCCGTCAGCCGACCGTTGACCCAGACCCTCACGCTGCTCATGCGTCCACCCTCCCAGATGCGAGGCCGACCAGCCGTGCGGCCTTGACCCGTGTCTCCTCCCACTCACCAGCGGGGTCGGACCCCCAGGTGATGCCGGCGCCGGTGCCGAACCGCAGCAAGCGCCGTCCGTCGAGGTCCCGCTCTGCCCAGAACGTGCGGATGCCGACCGCGAGCTCCGCGGTCCCCGAGTCGACGTCGACCCACCCGACGGCACCGCAGTACGGACCTCGAGGCACTGGCTCGAGGTCGTTGATCGCCTGCAGCGCAGTGTGTTTGGGGGCACCGGACACCGAGCCCGGCGGGAACGTCGCCGCCATGACGTCGTCCCAGCCGGCCCCCGGACGCAGCTCGCCGGACACCGCCGAGACGAGGTGCACCAGACCGGGGTGCTCCTCGGGGGTGCAGAGGTGGTCCACCCGCACCGTCCCGGGGCGGCTGACGTGCGACAGGTCGTTGCGGACGAGGTCGACGATCATGACGTTCTCCGCGTAGTCCTTGGGCAGCATGGCCTCGAGGTGCGTCGCGGTCCCCTTGATGGGGCGCGACTCCAGCCGCGCACCGTCACGCACGAGGAACGCCTCGGGGCTGGCGCACACGACGTCCAGTCCCGCGCCGGGGACGTGGATCCGCGAGGCGTACGGCGCGGGGTTGCCCCGTGCGAGCAGCTGCGCCAACCCGTCGAGGTCAGCCTCCTCGGCGAGCTCGTGGGACATCACCCGGCAGAGGTTCACCTGGTAGACCGTGCCCGCGGCGATCCGCTCGCGGATCTCGCGCACACCGCAGAGGTATGCCGCCTCGTCCAGGCTCGTGGCCCACTCACCGGTCAGGGGCCTCCAGCCCACCGCGGGCGGTGGCGGGACATCCCGTTCGACCCGGGCGAACCGCACCGCGGTGACCGCACCCTCGAACTCGGCGACCACGGCCCAGAAGCCCGACCCCAGCTCGTCGAGCCCGCTGAGGTCGCGGCGCACCTCGACGGGCTCGGTCGCGACGAGCGAGCCGAACCGCCCGTGTCCCGATGCGGCCGCCTCCACGATGGCGATCCTAGGGCGACCTACACTCGGCGCCCATGCGCCCACTCGCAGCGGTCACCGCTGCCGCCCTCTCGGTCACCCTGACGGCCTCCTGCTCGAGCGGCTCTCCCGACGGGGAGACGGCCGCCCCCCGGGGCGCGACGGCCACAGCTGCCACGACCCCGGCGACCGGGGCCACGAACAGCAGCAGCGCACCGTCGCCGTCCACCGGGTCGACGGCGACGGCGACGGCAACGGCGACACCGACCACCCGAGCGACCAGCACCGCGTCGAAGCCGAGCGACCCGAGCACCCTCACGATGGCCTTCGCGGGCGACGTGCACTTCGAGGACTACCTGGCCCCCCTCGCATCGCGGCCCGACGGTCTGGCCGAGCTGCGCGACTCCCTCGGGGCTGCCGACCTGTCGATGGTGAACCTCGAGACGGCCATCACCACGCGAGGAACCAAGATCGGCAAGGAGTTCCACTTCCGGGCGCCGGCCTCCGCGCTGGCGACGGTGCAGGGCGCCGGGGTGGACGCGGTCAGCATGGCCAACAACCACGGCGTCGACTACGGACCGGTGGGCCTCCAGGACACCCTGGCGGCGAAGAAGGCCAGCCCCATCCCGATCGTCGGCATCGGCGCCGACGAGGACGAGGCCTACGCTCCCGCTGTCCTGTCCGCCAAGGGCCTGGAGGTCGCGGTCTTCGGCGCCTCCGAGGTCTTCGAGATGACGCTCGCGCGGTACTCCGCCGGCCCCGGCAAGGGCGGCATCGCCAGTGCGTCGCCGATCGTCCGGCTGCGCAAGGCCGTCTCGGCGGCGTCCCGGAAGTACGACCTCGTCGTGGTCTTCCTCCACTGGGGGCTGGACTACCAGAAGTGTCCCGACCCCCTCTCCGCCGACACCGCCCAGGCGCTCGAGGAGGCCGGCGCCGACATCATCGTCGGCGGTCACTCCCACCGGGTCAACGGCGCCGGCTGGCTGGGCAGGTCCTACGTCGCCTACGGGCTGGGCAACTTCGTCTGGTGGCGCAGCCGTGAGCCGGACTCCCGCTCGGGTGTCCTCACCCTCTCCGTGGACGTCAAGGCGGCCAAGGGCACCGGGTCATACGGCCACAGCGTGGTGCGCACCGCGAGCTGGACGCCCATGCTCATCGGCGCCGACGGCATACCGCGTCGTCCGGGGGCTGCGGACACCAAGCGCCTGCACGGGCTGTGGGAGCAGGCGAATGCCTGCACCGGCCTGGAGGCGAAGCCGAGCTGAGCAGCTCCCGCGGGTCCTGGAGGGCTCTCCCGACGACCTTCCAACGGGCGGTCCCGTCGCCGCACCTGCGGGAATGGATGTGACACACCCTCGGTTGATGTAGTTGAATTCGCAACTACCTACATGAGAGGCGAGACTGATGCAGTTCGGGATCTTCACCGTCGGCGACCTGACCACCGACCCCACCACGGGCACCACCGTCAGCGAGCACCAGCGCATCAAGGACACCGTCGAGCTCGCCAAGCACGTCGAGCAGGTCGGCCTCGACGTCTTCGCGACCGGCGAGCACCACAACCCGCCCTTCGTGCCCTCCTCCCCCACCACGACGCTGGGGTTCATCGCCGCTCAGACGTCACGGCTGCTGCTGTCGACGTCCACGACGCTCATCACGACGAACGACCCGGTGAAGATCGCCGAGGACTACGCCACCCTGCAGCACCTCTCCGACGGCCGCGTCGACCTGATGATGGGCCGCGGCAACACCGGGCCCGTCTACCCGTGGTTCGGCAAGGACATCCGCGACGGCATCCCGCTCGCCATCGAGAACTACGCGCTGCTCCGGCGCCTGTGGACCGAGGACGTCGTCACCTGGGAGGGCAAGTACCGCACGCCGCTCCAGTCGTTCACCGCCACCCCGCGCCCGCTCGACGGCATCGCGCCGTTCGTCTGGCACGGCTCGATCCGCAGCCCCGAGATCGCCGAGCAGGCCGCGTACTACGGCGACGGCTTCTTCCACAACAACATCTTCTGGCCGATGAGCCACACCCGTCAGATGGTGGCGCTCTACCGGCGCCGCTTCGAGCACTACGGTCACGGCAGTGCCGACCAGGCCATCGTCGGCCTCGGCGGACAGGTGTTCATGCGGGCCAACAGCCAGGACGCGGTGCGCGAGTTCCGCCCCTACTTCGACAACGCCCCCGTCTACGGCCACGGCCCGTCGCTGGAGGACTTCAGCCGGGAGACCCCCCTCACCGTGGGTTCGCCCGAGCAGGTCATCGAGCGGTATGCCGCGATGGCCGACTCCGTCGGCGACTACCAGCGCCAGCTCTTCCTCATCGACCACGCAGGGCTCCCCCACCAGACGGTGATGGAGCAGGTCGAGATCCTCGGGACCCAGGTCGTGCCAGAGCTCCGCAAGATCGCAGCAGCGCGCAAGCCGGCCCACGTGCCGGATGCCCCGACCCACGCCAGCCGCCTCGCAGCGGCCCGCACCCTGGAGGTGACCCGGTGACCAACACCGTTTCGCAGCAACAGGCCCCGCGGCGGGTTGTCGTCGTGCAGGCAGGCCTCGGCCAGCCGTCCTCGACGCGCCTGCTCGCCGACCGGCTCTCAGCCGCCACCCGCGACGCCCTGCTGGAACGCGGGCAGGAGACGGCCGTCGAGGTCGTCGACCTGCGCGAGCACGCCCACGACCTGGCCAACGCGCTGCTCACCGGCTTCCCCACCGGTGGGCTGCGCGAGGCGGTCGACGCCGTCGCCGCAGCCGATGCCGTGATCGCCGTGACACCGGTGTTCCAGGCGTCATACAGCGGACTGTTCAAGACGTTCTTCGACGTCCTCGACGAAGGTGCCCTGCGCGGCACCCCGCTGCTGATGGGTGCGACCGCCGGCACCGCCCGGCACTCACTCGTCCTCGAGCACGCGATGCGCCCGATGTTCGCCTACCTCAAGGCGATCACGGTGCCAACCGGTGTCTTCGCGGCCTCTGAGGACTGGGGTGGCGGCGACCTTGCCCACGGTCTGTCGACGCGGATCGACGTCGCGGCTGCCGAGCTGGCCGACCTCGTCGCCGGCCGGGTCGCTGCCGCTCCGCCCGCCCGCGCCGTGGGTGAGCTGGCGGACCCCGTGCCCTTCGAGGAGCTGCTCGCTCGCTGACCGGCAGTCCACCCTCCCGGCCCGGGTCGCCCACGGCGGCCCGGGCCGGCCCATCGCCCGCGACGGCGTCTTCGCCTGCCCGGTATGACCCGGTTGCACCACGCACACGCCGTTTCGCTACGTCAGATTGCCGATGCCACCACGCCGCTACCGGGCGCACCCTGAGTCATCCGCAGCGTTCTCCTCCTGATTCGTGCTGCGGACCGCACCACCGACGGAGGTGTGCACAGATGGCCGTCGTCAGTGCACTGCCGGAGCCGAACGACACCGACCCGCAGGGACCACGTGGCGCACCCGAGCCGCGGCCCGCGCCGGGGACGGTGACGGTGTCGCGCTGCATGGGTGCGCTCGTTGCCGTCCTCGTCCTCGCCTGTGCCGTCCTCACAGGATGCGCTTCGGGGAGCACGCCACCCGCTGGCGCCACGACGAGCGGCACCCAGGCGTCCCCCGGCGGTGGCGGGTCGTCGTCGGCCGGCGACACGGAGACGTTCGACTCCCCCGCCGTCGAACCCACCACGCCCGACACCTCCGACGGCTCAGGCAGCAACGGCAACCCGGGGATCTCGGTGGCCCGGCTGCCCATCGGTGGCGACTCGCAGGACGACGCGACCGACCCGCTGCTCCAGTGCGCCCACGTGTCCTGGATCGCGAGCCAGGACGGGCAGATTCCGCCAGGGACCGGGGTCGAGATCACCGGGGTGACGTTCGACCCCGCCGCGTTCGAGGCCGTCGGCTCCGGCTGCGGAGCCCAGCGACCCAGCTGCCTGCGCCACGTCTTCCGCACCTCAGCCCTACAGTGCGACCTCGCGGTCCGTGCCGTCGGCGACGTCCCCCCGGACGCCAGCCCCTCGCTCGGCCTCGGGGGGCTGGTCTTCTGTCCCGACGACGCGTCCCCGGTGTGCCGCCGGTTCGTGGCTGCCCTGGGCCAGGAGCAGCAGCTGTCCGTGTCGCTCAACGTCCCCCAGGTCCCCGCAGGGCCGACCGACACGACAGCCGACACGACGACGGACACGGCCACCGACAGCACGACCGGTCCCGGCAGCGACACCGCGACGACCGCCCCGACCGACAGCACCACCACCGCGTCCAGCGGCGGATGATGGCCGGCGAGGACGCGCGCCCCGGGGTGTCCTGGGACCGCGTCTACAGCGTGGCGGGCAACATCGTGGCGCCGGCGACCGCACTGAGCGCGCTGCTGTTCTACTTCGGCTACGTCTCCACCCGGGCGCAGTACCTCTACTTCGGTCTCGACGTGGACACCATCGGGCTGTCGACCCAGAGCTTCGTCATGCGCAGTCCCGGACCGCTGCTCGTCCCCCTGCTCGTCCTGGTCCTGCTCGTCGCGGCGGCGCTGGCCCTCAACCGCTGGCTGGCTCCTCGGCTGAGGCAGCGAGCCCCGGTCGCGCTCGGCTCCGGACTGGGCCTGCTGGGCGCCGGACTGGTGCTGCTGTTCGCCTACACGATCGTCGGCCGGTGGCCCTACTACCCCCTGGCCACGCCCGCGCTCATGGCCCTCGGTGGCACCGTCACGGCATACGTGCTCGGGCTGGGAGGGGGCTCGGTGCGGCTGCGCGTCGCGCTCTGGATCACCGTGGCCGCAGCCGTGTTCTGGGCGAACGCCACGCTCGCGCAGTGGTCGGGGACCGGGCTCGCGCAGGAGCAGGCCGGTCACCTCGAGGACCTGCCTCGCGTCGTCGTCGACACCCGCGAGCGGCTCTACCTGCGCAGCCCCGACATCACTGAGACCAGGCTGCCCTTCGAGGAGGGCCAGACCTTCCGCTACCGCTACCGGGGACTGCGGCTGCTCGTGCAGAACGGCGACCGGATGTTCCTCGTCCCCTGCAACGAGCAGGTCAGCCCGTGCCCGCACCGCCGCGGCAGTGCGACCCTGCTGGTGCGGTGGAACGACAGCACGCGTCTGCAGTTCCTGGCCCCCTGACCGGGTCCATCCCTCGCCCTCACCGGCGCCGCGCCCTAGATTGGCACGCATGGGTGCACTGGAGCGCTTCTCCCTCGCCGGTCGGGTCGCCGTCGTCACCGGCGGGACGCGCGGGCTGGGGGCCGGGTTCGCCGAGGCGCTCGGTGACGCCGGCGCCTCCGTCGTCCTCGTGGGCCGCGACGCCGAGGCCGCCGAGACCGTGCTCTCGACCCTGCGCACCAAGGGGATCCGCACCGAGTTCGTTGCGGCGGACGTCACCGTGGCCGAAGACGTGCAGCGTGTCCTCGACAGCACCCTCGCCTCTTTCGGGCAGGTGGACGTCCTCGTGAACAACGCCGGCGCCTGCGTCCACGCCCCGGCCCTGGACGTCACTCCCGAGGACTGGCGGGCGGTCATGGCGGTCAACGTCGATGCCGTGTGGACCTGCTCGCAGACCTTCGGCCGCCACTTCGTCGCGCAACGGTCCGGCTCGATCGTCAACATCGGCTCGATGTCCGGCTTCATCGTCAACCGCCCGCAGTGGCAGCCCGCCTACAACGCCTCCAAGGCCGCTGTGCACCACCTGACGCGCAGCCTCGCCGCCGAGTGGGGTCCGCACGGGGTGAGGGTGAACGCGCTGGCCCCGGGCTACATCAAGACCGACATGTCACCGGTCGACGACCCGAAGTTCCGCCGGCACTGGATCGAGGACGCGCCCCTGCAGCGTTACGGCACGGTCGAGGAGCTGGCCCCGGCCGTCGTGTTCCTCGCCAGCGACGCATCGTCGTTCGTGACCGGTTCGGTGCTCGTCGCCGACGGCGGCTACACCGCCTTCTGACTCCTCGTGCCCCATCGCCTCGACCGCACCACCCCGCTCAGCGCCAGCCGCCCCACCCCGCTCCGCCGACCAAACCACACCGCTAGGAGAAGACATGGCCACCACCCGCAACGCCTCCGCCCACTGGGAGGGCTCGCTCATGGAGGGGGCCGGCCAGGTCACCCTCGACTCGTCGGGTCTCGGCACGTATGACGTGACGTGGCCCTCCCGCGCGGAGGAGGCCAACGGCAGGACCAGCCCTGAGGAGCTCATCGCCGCCGCCCACTCGACCTGCTTCTCGATGGCGCTCTCGCACGGCCTGGCCCAGGCCGGCACCCCGGCGACCACCATCGACACCAAGGCCGCGGTGACGTTCCAGCCGGGCACGGGGATCACTGGGATCGCCCTGTCCGTCAAGGGCGTCGTGCCCGGGTTGAGCGCCGAGCAGTTCGACGAGGCGGCGCAGGCGGCCAAGGCCGGTTGCCCCGTGAGCCAGGCCCTGTCCGCGGTGCCGATCACCCTCGAGGTGTCGTTCGAGGGCTGAGGCTCAGTCCTCGTGCAGCGTGCGGTGGCGACCGCCACGCACCCCGTTGACCACGAGGACCGCACCTCCGACGGCGACGATGGGGCCGATCACCGCCCACATGGTCACCCCGCTCATCACGCTGCCCCCGAGCACGTCGATGCCCTGGAGGAACCAGACCGCCCCGATGAGGACGAGGAAGACTCCCAGGGCGATGCGCACAGGCTTCATGCTGCGAGCGTAACCGCGATCGGCCGGGCCCACTCCTGACTGGCGCGGGCCCGGCCGACCGAGCGGGATCAGAAGTCCTCGTCGAACCCGACCGAGCCGCTGACGCCCATCTGGTAGGCGGAGACCCGGCGCTCGAAGAAGTTCGACAGCTCCTGCACGTCCTGCAGCTCCATGAACGCCAACGGGTTCGTCGAGCCGTACTCGGGCTCCAGCCCGAGCTGCTGCAGCCGCCGGTCGGCGACGGACTCGAGGTAGGTGCGCATGTCAGCCGTGGAGAGCCCGGCGACACCGCCCCCCAGGAGGTCCTCGGCGAACTGCGCCTCCGCGTCCACGGCGGCCCGGATCATCGCCCGGACCTGGGCCGCCAGCTCGTCGTCGAACAGGTCGGGCTCCTCGGCCCGCACGGTCTCGACGACGTCGAACGCGAACGCCATGTGCATGGACTCGTCCCGGAAGACCCAGTTGGTGCCGCTCGCCAGACCGTTGAGCAGACCCCGCGACCGCAGGAAGTAGACGTACGCGAAGGCGCCGTAGAAGAACAGCCCCTCGATGCACGCGGCGAAGCAGATGAGGTTGAGCAGGAAGGCCCTGCGGTGCTCACGCGTCTCGAGCCGGTCGAGCTCGAAGACCGTGTCGATCCACTCGAAGCAGAAGTCCGCCTTGGCCTTGATCGACGGGATGTTGTCGACCGCAGCGAACGCTTCGTGCCGCTCCTTCTCGTCGGGGACGTAGGTGTCGAGCAGGGTCAGGTAGAACTGCACGTGCACCGCCTCCTCGAACAACTGGCGGCTGAGGTAGAGCCGTCCCTCCGGGGAGTTCACGTGCTGGTAGAGGTTGAGCACGAGGTTGTTCGCGACGATCGTGTCACCGGTCGCGAAGAAGGCCACGAGGCGGCTGACGAGGTGCCGCTCGGCGGCAGTCAGCCGCTGGAGGTCCTTGAGATCGCTGTGCAGGTCCACCTCCTCGACGGTCCAGGTGTTCTTGATGGCGTCGCGGTAGCGCTCGTAGAAGTGCGGGTACCGCATCGGCCGCAGGGTGAGGTTCATCCCCGGGTCGAGCAGCATCTTCTCCGTGGTCGTGGTCGTGGTCGTGGTCATTCGCAGGCCTCGCAGCTCTCGGGGTTCTCGAGGGAGCACGCGATGGCTGCCTCGTCGGTCACGGTGGGGGTGGGATCAGGGCTGGGCACGGCGGCGGTCAGGCCGACCGTCGCCTGCTGGATGCGGGTGGCCGGTCGCGACCGCAGGTAGTACGTCGTCTTCAGCCCCGCCTTCCACGCGTAGAGGTACATCGAGCTGAGCTTCCCGATCGTCGGCGACGCCAGGAACAGGTTGAGCGACTGGCTCTGGTCGATGTAGGGCTGGCGGGCCGCAGCGAGGTCGACCAGCGCCTTCTGCGGCAGCTCCCACGCGGTGCGGAACAGGTGCCGCACGTCCTGCGGGATCTCGGCGATGCCCTGCACGGAGCCCTCGCTGCGCTTGATCGCCTCCCGCACCTGCGGGGTCCACAGGTCACGCGCCTTGAGCTCGCGCACCAGTGCGGTGTTCACCTGCAGGAACTCCCCCGACAGCGTCTCCCGCTTGAACAACGTGGACACCTGCGGCTCGATGCACTCGTACACGCCGGCGATCGACGCGATCGTCGCCGTCGGCGCGATGGCGATGAGCAGGGAGTTGCGAAGTCCGTTCTCCTTGATCGACTTCCGCAGCGACACCCACCGTTCGGTCTGGGTCGGGGTCACGCCCCAGAGGTCCGGCTGCAGGGCGCCCCCCGCCGCGCGCGTCTGCTCGTAGGCCGGGTGCGGACCGTGCTCGGCGGCCAGCTCGGTCGAGCGCTCCAGTGCCGAGAGGTAGACCTCCTCGGCGATCCGCGTCGACAGCTCACGCGCCTCGTCGGAGTCGAACGGCAGGTGCAGCGCGAAGAACACGTCCTGCAGCCCCATCACCCCGAGGCCCACGGGGCGCCAGCGCGGGTTGGACGCCGCCGACTCCTCGCTCGGGTAGTAGTTGATGTCGATGACCCGGTCGAGGTAGGTGACCGCTGTGCGCACCGTCGCCCGCAACCGGTCCCAGTCGACGGCGTCGCGGCCGGTCGTCAGGTGCGCTGCGAGGTTGACCGACCCGAGGTTGCAAACGGCGGTCTCGTCGTTGCTCGAGACCTCGATGATCTCGGTGCAGAGGTTGGACAGGTGCACGACCGGCGCCCCGGGCCCCTGCTCGTCGCTGGTCTGGTTGCAGGTGCGGTTGCTGGCGTCCTTGAACGTCATCCAGCCGTTGCCGGTCTGCGCCAGCGTGCGCATCATCTTGCCGTAGAGCTCACGTGCGCCGACGGTGCGCACCACGCGCCCGTCGCGCTCCGCGGCGGCATACGCCTCCTCGAAGGCGGGGCCCCACAGATCGGGGAGCTCGGGCACCTGGTCGGGGTCGATGAGGCTCCACTGCTCGTCGGCCTCGACCCGCCGCATGAACTCGTCCGGGACCCAGTTGGCGAGGTTGAGGTTGTGGGTGCGGCGCGCGTCCTCGCCGGTGTTGTCGCGAAGCTCGAGGAACTCCTCGATGTCGGGGTGCCACGGCTCGAGGTAGACGCACGCTGCGCCCTTGCGGCGACCCCCCTGGTTGACGGCGGAGACCGAGGAGTCGAGGGTGCGCAGCCACGGGACGATGCCGTTGGAGTGACCGTTCGTGCCGCGGATCAGGGCACCGCGTGAACGGACCCTCGACCACGAGATACCAATGCCACCGGCGAACTTCGAGAGCTTGGCGACCTGCGCGTATCGGTCGTAGATCGACTCGAGCTGGTCCTGCGGCGAGTCGACGAGGTAGCACGACGACATCTGGGTGTGCCGGGTGCCGGAGTTGAACAGGGTGGGCGAGCTCGGCAGGTAGGCCAGCGAGGCCATGAGCCGGTAGAAGGCGATCGCCTCCTGCGGGGTGCGCGACAGGCCGCAGGCGACGCGCAGCAGGAAGTACTGCGGCGTCTCGATGACGCTGCGGGTCTCCGGGTGCCGCAGCAGGTAGCGGTCGTAGACGGTGCGCAGCCCGAAGTACTCGAAGCGGCGGTCGTTCGACACGTCGACCGCGTGGTCGAGCTTGCGCGCGTTGGCCTCGACGAACTCGGCCGTCTCGTCGCCGATGAGCCCTTCCAGGTGGCCGAGGCGGACGGCCTGGCTGAACGACGCGATCTGCTGGCCGCGCACCTCCTTGTCGATGTAGTTGGACAGCAGCCGTGCTGCGAGGCGTGAGTACTCCGGCTCGCTCGCGGTCATCTCGGCTGCGGTCTGGATCGACAGCCGGTCGAGCTCGGCCGTCGTCGCGCCGTCGTAGAGGCCGCTGATGGTCCGGGTGGCGATCGCCATGGGGTCGACCTCGCCGAGGTCGTCGCACCAGCGCTCGACGGCGCGGACGATCTTCATCACGTCGACGGGTTCGCGGTCGCCGTTGCGCTTGCGCACGGCCATGGTGGCGCGGCGCGACGACGCGCCACGGGTGTTCGGGGTGGTCGATGGGTCGACCACGGGGGTCTGGGTCATCCTGCTCTCTCCTCGCGAGCGATTCGGTGCCGTGGACGCGAGGAGGGGACGACGACGCAGCCGAGACGGCGCGCCGGCACGGGACTGCAGAAGCCGGGTGACCCACCCTCGAGGCCACGACTCAACCGGGCACGGTGTGCGCGGCCGCTGGCAGGTCTTCGGACTCGCGGACCCGTCCCTTCCGGCTCCGTGGTCCGTCCGGGGACGGTCCGTGGTTCCGGGGTGACACCTACTGGCCGTCGCTTCCCACCCGCCGAGACGGGGCAGTGCTTGGTGACGGCTGTCGTTTCCGCTTACCGCTGCGGGGCAGTCCCGGATTCCCACCGGGTTCCCTCTTGCCCCAGGTCCCGTGTGCACGGGACCCGGACCAGCGAGACACACCATATGCGGGTGGCGGCACCGAACGACAGCACCACATGTGGGATCCGCGTGTCGCGGCCCCTACGCTCTGCAGCGTGCCGCGACTCACCCGACCCCACCTCCCGGCGCGTGGCGCCCGCCCTGGTGCAGGTGCCCTCGTCGCCGCGGCGCTGGCGGTGGTCCTCACGCTCGCGGGCTGCGGCACCGACCTCGCCCGGGACAGGGCAGGCACCGCCACCGGCGGCGCGGCATACCCACGGCTCACCCCGACGTGCCCGGCGGCGCCGGCCGCGGCGAACCGGACCGTGACCGTGGCCGAGCTCAACCGCGTCGTGGCAGGGCTGGACCTGCCGCTGTGGCAGGCCGGTGACATCGGGGCGAGCACCAGGCTGCCCGACGGACGCATCGTCTGGGTGTTCGGAGACACGGTCCGCGCGACCGGGGTCACCCCGCGCATCGTGGCCAACTCCATGCTCGTCACCAGCGGTCTGTGCACCTCGCAGGTCGAGACCCGCGACCGCGGGCCGGTCATCCCCGACCGCGCGGAGGGCTCGGTCCACTGGCCCATGTCGATCGCCACCCTCGCCCGAGGTCGACAGACCCTCCTCGTGGTGATCTCGGCGCGCATCCGTCGCGGGTCCTCGGGGGCGTTCGACTTCACCTATCTCGGCAGCAGCGCAACGGTCTTCGACGCGAGTGGACCCGGCGTGCCGCAGCTGCGCAGCCAGCTCGACATCACGCCCGACAGCCCTGACCCCGGCCAGGTCAACTGGGGTTCGGCGATGACCGTGCAGGGATCCTGGATCTACGTCTACGGCACGCGGCTGCCGAACTCGACGTCCTTCGGGCGTGCCCTGTATGTCGCTCGGGCGCCTGCCGCCGAGGCGCGCGACCGGGGGACGTGGAGGTTCTGGGACGGGACGCGGTGGTCGTCCGCGCAGGAGGACGCAGCGGCGGTGCTGCCCGCTCCCGGAGGGGTGTCCCAGACGCTGTCGGTGGACGTCGTGGACGGCCGGTACGTCATCGTGTCCAAGCGGGACGGCGACCTGGGCAGCACGGTCTACTCGTGGACCTCGGCGTCGCCGACCGGCCCGTGGGCCCCCAGGCGTGGCGTGCGGGCGCAGTTCCAGGACCCGTCCGGCCAGCTGCGCTACGCACCGCTGGCCCACCCCGGCATCCGGCTGGCCGACGGCAGGCTGCTCATCTCGATCTCGCGCAACACCACGGACTTCGGGCGGCTCCTGTCGGAGCCGACCCTGGGTCGGCCGGTCTTCGCGGAGATCGACCGACCCTGACGCGGGACCTAGGTCTCATCTGCACCGCCTGCGTCACGACGAGAGTGGGAGGTGAGCGAACCCGCGCCCCCGAGCCTCGTGAGGAGCCCGATCATGTCCGGGCCGACCCTGAAGTCGATGTCGTCAGCCGTCAAGGCCCTCGGCCAGGAGCCACCGTCGGCAGGCGGCCGTCACCGGCGCCGCCGGGTCGCCGTCGTCACCGACGAGGCGTCCCTGGGAACTGCGGCTGTCGCCGCCCTCGCAGGCACCTCTGCGCGGGCGCCCGACCTTCGGCAGCAGACCGAGATGCGGATCCGCCACTGCGCTCCCCCGGCGGCCAGCGTGCGTGACTTCGTCGACCTCACCCGCGCGTGCTCTGCACCGAGCCTGGAGGCCGCAGTGGGTGCGCTAGCGGACGACCCTGGGTGCGACGCCGTCCTCATCGCGCTCGGCACCGACGACCCGGCGCGCGCGACGGCCCTGGTCGGAGCAGCGCGACGAGTCGGGCGGGGACACCCCGGGACGATGTTCGCCATCGTCTGTCCGGCGGTCCGTCATGATCGAGGGCACCGCGACCACGGCGCCGCCGACGCGGGCGAGGGCGGCCATGACCGCGGGTCGGTCCTCCACCCGGGTGCACCACCCTGGTCGGAGAGGTGACGACGCCCGGCTCGTCCTACGACGAGGCCGACGTCCGTGTGGTCGCGTGCGCGCCCAAGGTCGCCACACCCGATCAGGATCAGGGGCTGACCGGCGCCGAGGCCCGTCGGCTGCTCGGCGTCAACGGTCCCAACAGCCTGCCCACGGCCCCACCGACACGGGTCGTGGTCCGTGTCCTGCGCGCGCTCAAGGACCCGTTGGTCCTCGTCCTGCTCGGCGCCCTCGCCCTCACCCTGGCTACGACCGACCTCACCGATGCGGCGGTGATCGCCCTGGTGGTCGTCGTCAACACCACCCTCGCCGTCCGCCAGGAGCTCAGCGCCGACCGCGCCGTCCAGGCCTTGTCCAGCCTGGTGTCCCCCTCGGCGCAGGTCACCCGGGACGGGCGTGAGCAGTCCGTCCCGGTGCGGGACCTCGTGCCCGGCGACCTGGTCCACCTGCGACAGGGTGACCTCGTCCCGGCCGACGCGACCCTGTTGAGGGGACCGGGGCTCACGGTCGACGAGTCGACGTTGACGGGCGAGTCGCTGCCGGTCACCAAGGCCCCGTGGCCCGGTGAGCCCGCCCCGGCGCGGTCCGACCTGGCCGGACGGGCTGCCCGGCTGCACGCGGGCACCGCGGTCACCACAGGACGCGGCACGGCTGTCGTGACCGCGACCGGCCCGGCCAGCGCCACCGGGCGGATCGCGTCGATGCTGGTCGAGCACGAGCAGCGCCAGACACCGTTGCAGCACCGGATGGCGCGGCTTTCCGGCTACTTGGCAGCGGCCGCCGTGCTCCTGTGCGCCGTGGTCTTCGCCCTCGGGCTGCTGCGTGGTGAACCACTGGAGGAGATGCTGCTCACCGCCGTCAGCCTCATGGTGGCAGCGGTCCCCGAGTCACTGCCACTCGTCGTCACGCTGAGCATGGCGATGGCGGCGCGCAGGATGGCCTCTCGGCACGCAGTGGTCCGCAGCCTCGCCGCGGTCGAGACGTTGGGCTCGGTCACGCTGATCGCCACCGACAAGACCGGAACCCTCACCGAGGGGAAGATGGCGGTCTCCTCGACGTGGTGCCCCGACGGCTCGACCGACCGGGACCTCGTGGTCGCCATCACCTTGTGCAACGACGCCCGAGAGGTCACCGTGGACGGCGCCGTGCCGCCGGACCCCACCGAGACCGCCCTCCTCGACGCCGCCGTGGCGGCCGGGGTCGACCCCGGCCTGGTCCGCGCCGAGCACCCCAGGCTGTCCGAACGTCCCTTCGACAGCAGGACCAAGCGGATGACCACGTGGCACTCCGCGGTCATCGGCTCCGGAGCAGGCACCGGAGCCAGCACCGGAGCCGGAGCCGGCACCGGCCTCCACGTCGGCGAGCCCGGGACGGAACCCCAGGCGGCTCCGTCGTCCGTGCTCGTCGTGTCGAAGGGGGCGCCCGAGGTCATGCTGCGCGCCGACGTGCTCACCGACGGGCCGGCCGTCCTCGAGGCGGCCCGCCACGAAGTCGACGTCCTCGCGGCGACCGGCGCCCGCGTCCTGGCGGTGGCCCAGGGCGAGTCGACCGGCTCCGTCGGAGTGGTGCCGCGGCTGGGTCTGCTGGGGCTGGTGGCCCTGCGCGACCGTCCGCGCCCGGCCGCGGCCCGGGCCGTGAGCCGGTGCCGCGACGCCGGTGTCGAGGTCGCCCTCATCACCGGGGACCACCCCGCCACCGCCCAGGCCGTGGCGTCCGCCGTCAACATCTCCACGGACGAACCACCGTTGGCCCTGCACGACGGCAGCGGCTCGGGGGTGGACCTCGACCGCGAGGGCGTCGACCACGACGCGGCGAGGCTGCACCACGTCATCGCCCGGGCGACGCCGGGTGACAAGCTCGAGCTCATCTCCGCCTGGCAGCGCAGGGGCCACGTCGTGGCGATGCTCGGCGACGGCGTCAACGACGCCCCGGCGCTGCACCGGGCCGACATCGGGGTGGCCCTGGGACGACGCGGCACCGAGGTGGCTCGAGAGGCCGCCGACGTGGTGCTCACCGACGACAACCTGGCGACGGTCGTCGCGGCCGTGGAGGAAGGGCGTCGGGTCTACGCCAACATCCGCCGCTTCCTGCTCTACGGGATCTCAGGAGGCGCCGCGGAGATCCTGCTGATGCTGGGCGGGCCGGTGGTCGGGATCGCCCTGCCCCTGTTGCCGGCCCAGATCCTGTGGGTCAACCTCGTCACCCACTCCTTCGCCGGGGCGGCCCTGGGCGCCGAACCCCTCGAGGACGGCACCATGGCCGCCGGTCCGCGACCCCCGTCCCAGGGCGCCCTGGACCGGTTGTGGTGGCGGCTCCTCGTGCTCTCCACCGCCGTGGCCACGATGAGCCTGCTCGGCTCGGTCGTCGCAGGAGGCGGCGCAGGCCCGTCGACCGCCCTGGTCAGCCTGGGCACCGGCCAGCTCGCGGTGGCCCTGGCGGTGCGCTCGCGCACGTCCGTGGAACGCGGGCGGTCACGCTTCGTCCTGCCCGCCACCTTGGCCGCAGCCCTGGCGCTGCTCGTCGCTGCGGTCACGGTCCCCCCTCTCGCAGCCCTCCTCGGCACCGCACCCCTGCCGCCCGCGTCCTGGGCGTGGGCGGCAGGGGCCGGCTGCCTTGCCTACCTCGTCGGTCGGCTCGTGCGACCGGCCAGCTTCTGAACCGGGGACCAAGTCCCCTGTCGGCACCACCGTGCCCGGGCCGACCGTGGGGCGGGCGAAGGGAGTCGACGATGACCCAGCGAAGCGACGCGACGGGCGCTGCTCCATGAGCACCGTCCTGACCTTCCTCGGAGCGGCCGGGACGGTGACCGGGAGCCGGACGCTGGTGGAGCACTCGGGCACCCGGACCCTGGTCGACTGTGGCCTCTACCAGGGCGAGCGCCAGTGGCGCCGACTGAACTGGCAGCCGTTCCCGGTCCGGGCCGCGAGCATCGACGGGGTCGTGCTGACGCACGCCCACCTCGACCACTGCGGCTACCTCCCCGCGCTCGTCCGGCAAGGCTTCGAGGGTCCGGTGTGGTGCACGACGGGGACGGCCGACCTGGCCCCGATCGTGCTGCGGGACAGTGCTCACCTCCTGGAGGAGGAGGCTTCGTACGCCCGGACGAGCGGCTACTCCAAGCACGACCCACCCCTGCCGCTGTACACGAGTGGCGACGTGGAGAGAGCCGTCCACCTCCTGCACGAGACCGTGTACGGCGGGCCCGTCGTCCTGGGCGGGGACGGGTCCCTGGTCCTCGTGCGTGCGGGCCACGTCCTGGGGTCGGCGAGCGCCCACCTGACCACGGCGGACACGACGGTTCTGTTCTCCGGCGACCTCGGACGGCCCGAGCACCCCGTCCTGCGTCCCCGGGAGCCGGCGCCGGCCGCCCGCAACGTCGTCGTCGAGTCGACGTACGGCGACCGCAGCCACCCACCCCTCGACCCCGAGCACCACATCCTCGCGGAGGCCATCCGGCGCACCGTCGACAGGGGCGGCTCCGTGGTGATCCCCGCGTTCGCCGTGGACCGCACCGAGCTCGTCCTGCACGCCCTGAGCGGCCTGTGGCGCGAAGGCCGCATCCCGCAGGTGCCCGTCTACGTGGACAGCCCGATGGCTTTGCGGGTCCTTGACGTGTACCGCGACCAGCGGCACCGCAGCGAACTCCGGGAGAGTGCCGGCGCGGACCTCGTCCGGCTGCCGGGGCTACGCACCCTCCCGTCTGCGCAGGAGTCCCAGCGCATCAACCGGCCCAAGGAGCCGTCCGTCATCGTCTCGTCCTCCGGTATGGCGTCGGGTGGCCGGGTCGTGCACCACCTGCGGGCGTTGCTTCCCGACCCACGGAACACCGTGGTGCTCACCGGCTACCAGGCGGTGGGCACGCGGGGCCGGGCGCTCGCCGACGGAGCCCACGAGGTGAAGATCGCCGGCGCCTACGTCAGGGTGCGGGCGCAGGTCATCCAGGACCAGGGCTTCTCGGTGCACGCCGATGCCGATGAGCTCGTCCGCTGGGTCAGCGGGCTCGCCGAGCCACCCGAGTCGGTGTTCGTCACGCACGGTGAGCCCGAGGCGGCTTCGGCCCTCGCGGCACGACTCCGTGAGGTCACCGGCGCGACGGTGGTCGTCCCACGCCTCGGTGAACGGGTCATCGTCCCCTGACCCCGGGCTGTGAAACCCCGGGCTGTGAAACCCCGGGCTGTGAATCCCCTGGCGCTGAGTCCGTCCCGGTCAGGCGTCCGTCCCGGTCAGGCGTCCACGGCCGGGACGGGCGACGCCCCGTTGTCGTGGGCAGCGGGTCGATGCGCCAGCACCGCGGCCGGTGGGACCACCAGGACGTCGCACGGCATCTGGTCGAGCACCCCGCGAGCCACCGAGCCACTGATGAGCCCGGCCAGGCGTCCCTGTCCCTCGGTCCCCACGACCAGCAGGTCCTGCGGGCCTGCGTGGGTCAGCAGTGCCGCCACGGGTTGGGTCACGTCGACGACGACCCGTGCCAAGGAGTGGTCCGGCGCCCGCTGGGACAGCAGCAGGTCGGCGTGCCGGTCCCAGATCCGTGCTGCGAGGACGTGCAGCTCGGCATCGGCGCGAGGGGCGGCATACACGACGGTCAGGGCCCAACCTCGCGACTGCGCCGCCTCGACGGCGATCGACAGCACCACGTCCGCGCTGGGCTCGTCATCGACCCCCACGACGACGACGGGGTGCCGGGTGCCGACGGTGCTGATCCGTGGGGCGGCGGGACGTGGTCCGGCCACGAGAACGGGGCAGCCGAGGCGCCGTACGAGCTGCTCGCTCGTCGAGCCCGAGGCGAAGGCGCCCAGGCCACGGGAGCCGTGTCGGCCCACGACGAGCAGCCGTGCCCGAGCCGCAAGTGCCTCCACCTGCGGCGACTCGACGGTCTCTGCGCTCACCACGGTGACGTGGGACCACCGGCTGCCGATCCGTTCGACGGCGCGCCTGCCGGTCGCCTCCGCCTGCAAGGTGCTCTCGGAGGTGGCGCGCGACCAGTCACCGAGGTGACGCACTCCTCTGTCCGCCTCGTCCTCGATGGTGAGGACGACCAGGTGCAGCCGGCGGCGCGCGGCCTCCTCCACCGCGACGTCGACGGCCTCCATCGACTCCCACGAACCGTCGCAGCCGACGACGACCGCCGGGTCCTGCTGTGCACCGACCACCATGGGAGCCTCCGAGAGCGATGAGGGGGACGCACCGTCCCGCTCCTCAGCGTCAGCCGCCGCTCCTCGTGGCCCAAGGGCCAATGGTCCCGGGAGGGGCGCACGGGGACCTTCGGCACTGTGCCGGCACGGGCCCTCACGCCATCGTCGGGGACGGTGGAAGCGCTGCCGGGTCACCGGTGGCCCCACCGCGGCCCACGAGGCCCGCCGGACAGGAGACCACCATGACCGCACCGACCGCGAGCCGGACCGGATTCGTCGTCGCCTTCGCCGACGGGGACGGCACGATGGTCGACTCGTTGGGCGGCAAGGGCGCCGGGCTGGCCCAGATGACCCGCCTCGGGCTGCCGGTCCCCGCCGGGTTCACCGTCACCACCGAGGCCTGTCGCGCCTACCTGGCGGCCGGCCGGGAGCCACCCCTGCTGGCGGGCGAGCTGGCGACGGCTCTGGCCCTGCTGGAGGAGCGCTGCGGACGGCGCCTGGGCGACCCGGCCCGGCCACTGCTCGTCTCGGTGCGCTCGGGAGCCCGGTTCTCGATGCCCGGGATGATGGAGACCATCCTCAACGTCGGCCTCAACGATGCCGTCGTGGCCGCCCTGGCCGTGAGTCGAGGGGCGAGGTTCGCCTGGGACTCCTACCGGCGGCTCGTCCAGATGTACGGGCGAACCGTGCTCGGCATCGAGGGTGACCTCTTCGAGGCGCGCCTGCGCGCCGAGCGCGCGGCTGCCGGCGTGTCCACCGACCAGGAGCTGTCCGCCGGCCGGCTGGAGGTGGTGACCCGCGACTTCCGGGTCCTGTGTCGGGAGCAGACGGGCGAGGACCTCCCGCAGGACCCCCACGAGCAGCTGCACCGTTCGGTCCTGGCGGTCTTCGAGTCCTGGACCGGTGACCGTGCGCGGCGCTACCGGGTGCACGAGCACATCTCGGAGGACCTGGGCACAGCCGTCAACATCGTCCAGATGGTCTTCGGCAACGGCGGGCCCCGCTCGGGCAGCGGCGTCTGCTTCACCCGGAACCCGGCGACGGGCGAGCCCGTCCCCTACGGCGACTACCTGGTCGACGCGCAGGGCGAGGACGTCGTCAACGGCAGTCGGCAGACGATGGACCTGACCACCCTCGCAGCTCGCGAACCCGCCCTCCACGCAGAGCTGTGCGACCACCTGCGGACGCTCGAGCGCCACTACCGGGACCTGTGCGACGTCGAGTTCACGATCGAGGACGGACGGTTGTGGATCCTGCAGACGCGCGTCGGCAAGCGCAGCGCGGCGGCGGCGTTCCGCATCGCCTGCGACCTCGTGGACGAGGGGGTCATCGACCTCGACGAGGCGCTCCTGCGGGTCGACGGCCACCAGCTGGCGGCTCTGCTCCACCCCGGCTTCGCCGACAGCGCCGGGCATCCCCCGGCCGCCCACGGCCTGGCGGCCAGTCCGGGGGCCGCGACCGGGCGAGCGGTGTTCGACGCGCCCACGGCGATGGCCTGGGCCGCCCGCGGCGAGCAGGTCGTCCTCCTGCGGCCGGAGACCAGCGCCGACGACGTCGGCGGTCTCCTGGCCGCCACGGCGGTCATCACCGCGCGGGGCGGACTCACCTCCCATGCCGCCGTCGTTGCTCGCGGATTCGGGAAGACCTGCGTGACGGGGGTCGAGGGACTCGACATCGACAGCGCCGCCCGCACCGCGGTGCTGCCCGGCGGTCACCTCCTCGCCGAGGGCGACGCGTTGTCCGTGGACGGCACGACGGGGGACATCTTCCTCGGATCGCGCCAGGTGGTGGCCAGCGCCGGCGCCCTGGCGATCCGCGCCTGGACCACGTCCGCACCATCGGCCTCCGCGCCATACCTCGCGGAGGCCGACCCGGTGGTGCGCGCCATGGGTCGTCTCCTCGCCCACGCCGACCTGCGCCGCACCTGCACGGTCCGGGCGAACGCCGAGACGTTCCACGACGCCCGCGCCGGGCGCGAGCTCGGCGCGGAGGGCATCGGGCTCGCCCGCACCGAGCACATGCTGCTCGGGGACCGGAGGGTCCTCGTCGAGCAGGTCGTGACCGGGGACGAGCGCGAGGCCGGCCTGCGCAGCATCGAGGCCCTCGCCCGGACAGAGTTCGAGCAGATCCTCGGGGCCATGGACGGACTGCCGACGGTGGTGCGCCTCCTCGACCCACCGCTGCACGAGTTCCTCCCCGACCTCGTGGAGCTCGAGGTCAGGGCCGCGGTGGACCGGGCCGCCGGCACGGTCGACGACGCGGTCGAGCGCCGCCTGGCGCTGGTCCGCCGCTGGCACGAGCAGAACCCCATGCTCGGGCTGCGGGGCGTGCGCCTGCTCGCCGTGGTGCCCGAGCTGGTCACCGCCCAGGTGCGGGCGCTGGCGCAGGCCGCGGTCGCCCTGCGCGAACGCGGCCTGGACCCGCGACCCGAGGTCATGGTGCCGTTGGTGGCCGACGTCGGTGAGCTCGAGGCCGCCCTGGCCAGCGTGCGGGCCGAGGTCGCCGCGGTGGTGGGCGACAGCGGCACCGAGCTCGACGTGCCGCTCGGCGTGATGATCGAGCTGCCCCGCGCCGCCCTGACCGCGGCGCGTCTCGCCGAGCACGTCGACTTCTTCTCCTTCGGCACCAACGACCTGACGCAGACGACCTGGGGCATGTCGCGCGACGACGCCGAGACGAGCTTCCTGGCTGCCTACCGCGGGGCTGGAACGCTGGCCTCCGACCCGTTCTCGACCCTCGACGACGAGGGGGTGGGCCGGTTGGTCCGGCTCGCCGTGACCGAGGGACGCCTCACCCGGCCCGACCTCGGTCTCGGGGTGTGTGGCGAGCACGCCGGCGACCCGGCCTCCATCCACCTCCTGCTCGCCTCCGGGGTCGACTACCTGTCCTGCTCCCCGCCCCGGGTGCCCGTGGCCCGCCTCGAGGCCGGCCGGTATGCCGTGCTCGGTCAGTCAGCGGCGACGGCGCCCGAGACCCGGTGACGCCCGAGACCCGGTGACGCCCGAGACCCGGTGACGCCCGAGACCCGGTGACGCCCGAGACCCGGTGACCCTTCAGCGGGAGCGGCCGTTGACGACCAGTCGTCTCAGCAGCCGCAGGTCGTCCCTCAGGCGCCGGGGAAGCGGGAGCCCCAGCTGCCTGAGGGCGTCGTCGTAGGCGGTCAGGGAGCTGAGGTACTTCAGTCGCGCCGCCTCGAACGTCGCACGGTCGTGCGGGGGACGCCGCGCGGCCATCATCTGCTCGTGCGCGGTCGAGGTGGCATCCCTGAGGTCGAGCAGGATGGCGCGGACCGGACGCGTCAACGCCGTCTGAACCTCCACGGTGACCGATCCGGGGGTCACCGTCGTCCCCCCGGGACCAGCGGTGCGGCACCATTCGGCGCCGGACCATCGGGATCAGTGCCGTTCGGCCGCGTCGCCCCTACCAGCCGGTCCCGCGCCGTCTGCTCCTGGGACAGGAACGCACCCAACCCCTCGATGGTGCTCATGAGCGGGGCCGGGAAGATCACGGTGGTGTTCTTGTCCACCCCGATCTCGACCAGGCTCTGCAGGGTCCGCAGCTGCAGGGCAACGGGGTGGGACATCATGATGTCGGACGCGTTCCCCAGTGCCGCTGCCGCGAGGGCCTCACCCTCGGCGTTGATGATCTTGGCGCGCTTCTCGCGCTCGGCCTCGGCCTGCTTCGCCATGGCGCGCTTCATGCCGTCGGGCAGCTGGATGTCCTTGAGCTCGACGAGGGTCACCTCGACGCCCCACTCGACCGTGGTCACGTCGAGAATCTTGCGGATGTCGAGGTTGATGCGGTCGGTCTCCGACAGCGTCTCGTCGAGGGAGTGCTGGCCGACGACCTTGCGCAGGGTGGTCTGGGCGATCTGGTCGATGGCGGCGTTCACGTTCGCGATGGCCACCACCGACTTCTTGGCATCGACGACGCGGAAGTAGGCCACGGCGGACACGTCCACGCTGACGTTGTCCCGGGTGATGATCCCCTGCGACTGGATGGGCATCGTGATGATGCGCAGGTCCACCCGGCGGAGCACGTCGACCACGGGGATGATCAGGCGCAGGCCCGGTTCACGGACCGCGATCACGCGACCCAGCCGGAACAGGACGCCACGCTCGTACTGCTTGACGACGTGCACCGACAGGGCCAGCACCAGCAGCACCAACGCGATGACGGCCACGACGACGATGGCAGTGGACATGCGCACTCCGATCACGGGTATGGATCTCCAGCATCCAACCGGCGCGTGGAGCCGGCCGGGCCCTTGGTCCCTCCTCCGCCGGGGCACCGGGGCTCGGCCCCGGGAGACGCGGCGTTGTCACAGCCGGCGCAGCAGGACGATCTCCGCGGTGTCGAGGCGGGCCAGCGGGTGCACGCGCTGGTAGGCGATCGCCACCTGCGACCACGTGGGGTCGTCCCGACGGACGACGTGACCGACGCCCTCGAGCACCACCCCGTCCAGGATCAGGGTGGCGCGCCGCGGGGAACGAAACGCCCGCCACCAGGTCTTGTCACGCGCACGGCCGGCGGCCAGGACGAGCTCGTCCCGCCACCGGGCGTACTGGACCGGGAGGCGCACCCGGCGGCCGTCGGCCGCGGCATACTCGAGCAGGGTCAGGTGCCCGAGCGCCTGCCGCACGGGGGACCTGAGCGTGGCGGCCACCAGCAGGTGCCCGCCCGAGCGCCGTCGAGGAGTTGGCGACAGCGAGGTCATCGGGTCGACGTCCCGCCGCCGGACACCGGGGCGCGGTGAGCGCCCCCGGACACGGAGAACCGGCGCCCGCTCACGTCGTCGGCCTCCACCCGCAGGAAGTGCGGCTTCACCGAGTCGTGCCAGGGGAACAGCGGCAGGGAGAGGACCTCGAGGACGTCGTGCAGGCGGGTCACCTCGACAGCCCGGCCCTTGACGACGACGCTCCACGCGGCGCCGGCCTCGACGTCGTAGCCGTCGACCTCGAAAGCCACCGGGTGGCCGGCGGCCGTCTCGAGCTTGGTACCGGCCGCGGTGCGGATGACGATTGTCCCGTGGTCCACCACGTGGTTGACCGGGAAGATCTCCGGGTGCCCGTCGATGGCTGTCGCCAGCCGACCGACGGCGGCGTCTCGTAGCAGTGCCCAGCACTCGTGCCGGGGGATCTCGTGGAGCGTGGGTTCGGTGCTGGTGCTCATGCCAACAGACTCCCCCGCAGGAGGTCCAACCGTATGGGGCCAAGGTCCCGAATGGGGCCGACCGCCGGGACCTTCGCCCCTCCCCCGCGGGCAGCCGCGGCGCGACCGTGGTGGGGACACGGGCGGTGAGTGAGAGGAGCAGGTCATGGGCAGGTTGGATGCACAGCCACGGCACGCGGTGGTGGTCGGGGTCGACGGGTCCGCCGCGGGACACCGTGCCCTCGGTGTCGCGGTGGAGCAGGCGCATCGGCTCGGTCGGCCCCTGCACGCGCTGCATGCCACCGGGGTCGGCATCGTGCCGTGGACCACCCAGCGCCTGGAGGCACAGGACCGCATCGCCGACGCCGCGGCCCGCAAGGCGCGCGAGGCCGACCCGAGCCTTGCGGTGACGCGGGAGACCGTCGTCGCCGAGCCGGCCGCGGCCCTCGTGGCGGCCAGCGAGACCGCCGACCTCGTCGTCGTGGACGCCGGGGGGCTGGGTCGCGCCTCCGGGCTCCTCCTGGGGGCGACCAGCCGACCGGTCGCCGCCCACGCCCACTGCCCGGTGCTCCTCACCCCCCACACGGGTGAGTGGAACGAGCACGGACCCGTGGTGGTCGGGGTGGACGCCTCGGAGCACTCGGTGCCGGCGATCGCCTGGGCCTTCGCCGAGGCGTCCAGCAGAGAGGCGCCCCTGCTCGCCGTGCACACCTGGTGGTGGGAGGAGCCCGACCCCTTCCTGTCGGGCCGCGACTGGGAGGGTGAGTGGCGCGACGTGGCCGAGTCCCAGCGGCTCGAGGTCGCCGAGATGTTGGCCGGGTGGCAGGAGAAGTACCCCGACGTGCAGGTCGCCACGACACTGGTCCGTGGGCACGCGGCGACGGTCCTCGCCGAGGAGTCCCGCGACGGGCAGCTCCTGGTCGTCGGCAGCCGTGGTCGTGGGGGGTTCAAGGGTCTGTTGCTGGGCTCGGTGAGCGCCTCGCTGATCACCCACGCCCGGTGCCCGGTGACGGTCGTGCCCTCGACGAGTCGCTACCTCGGCTGACTCCCACCCCACGGAAGGAGACCCCATGGACGACTCCGACACCTCCCGACCCGGCAATCCCCAGGCCGATCCCCGGAACGGATGGGACATCGGCTCCGTCACCGACCACAGCGGGTTGCGCGTCATGGGTCTCGAGGAATGCCTCAGCAGGGTGGACGAGGCGCCGGTGGGGCGGCTCGCCTTCCCGCTCGACGGGGAGATCGCCGTGCTGCCGGTCAACCACGTGCTCGACGGGGTCGACATCTGCTTCCGCACCGCCGGCGGCTCCAAGATCCAGGCGGCCGTCGACGGCGACGCCGTGTCGTACGAGGTCGACGAATGGGACAGCGCCCAGCGTTCGGGCTGGTCGGTCCTCGTCCACGGCACGGCCACCATCGTCGACGACGACGCGCAGGCGGCCCGTCTGGATGCGGCCGCACCGCCGCCGTGGTTCGCCCTCGACCCCGAGCAGACCCGTTGGGTGCGGGTCTCCACCCGTCAGGTCACTGGGCGGATGATCGTGCCGCAGTAAGGAATCGGGCCGGTCACGGGACCGTTCGGCCACCCCGTCCGTCCTTGCCGTGGGTGGCGACGTACACGGCTGCCTGGGTGCGGCGCTCCATACCCATCTTGGCGAGGACGGACGTGACGTAGTTCTTCACCGTCTTCTCGGCCAGGGCCATGGTCTCGCCGATCTGGCGGTTGGTCAGGCCGTCGGCGATGTGGTCGAGGATGCGACGCTCCTGCGGGCTGAGCGAGCGCAGCCGGGGGTCGATGTCGCGGTCGTCGGCCCAGTCGGTGCGCACCCGCCGGGCACGCTCGGGGTCGAGGAGGTTCTCACCCCGCGCGACCCGCGTGATCGCCTCGACGAGGCCGTTGCCCCGGATGTCCTTGAGGAGGTAGCCGGCCGCCCCGGCCAGGATCGCCGCGGTGAGCGCCGTGTCGTCGTCGAACGACGTGAGGATGAGACCCGCGATGGTCGGGTCGACCGAACGCACCTGACGGCACGCCTCGATCCCCGAGCCGTCCGGGAGGCGTGCATCGAAGATCGCGACGTCAGGCCGCAGCGCGGGTATCCGGCGAGCGGCCTCGAGCGCCGATCCCGACTCCCCCACCACGGTGAATCCCTCGGTGCCGTCGAGCAGCTCGCGAAGCCCGCGCCGGACGATCTCGTGGTCGTCCAGCAGGAAGATCGTGGTCATGGGGTCCTCTCCTGCCTCGTGGTTCGGCGGTCCCGGACGTCCGCCGTCAAACAGTGTCAGGCCGTCAGCCTCAGTCCTGGGACCATGGTCCCGACTGCCGGGCCGCCCGCCCCACAGGTGGCGCACTGCCCACGGCCGGAACGCTCCAGGTGAGGCGCGTTCCGCGCGGGTAAGCCGCCGCGATCTCACAGTAGCCCCCGCGGGCACTGGCCCGGTCCGCCAAGTTGGTGAGCCCGCTTCGTCGACCTGTGGGAGGGGTGCCGACACCGTCGTCCACGATCACGACCTCGATGAGTCGACCCATCGACACCCGGACGGTGGCGGACGAGGCACGGGCGTGCCGGGCGATGTTCGCCAGTCCCTCGCGGACCACCGCCGCGACGTCCTGCTCCTGATCCGCCGTGATGCTCGCCGCCTCCCCGAACAGCTGCAGCCGCGCCGGGAAGCCCAAGAGCTCGGATGCATTCCGCACCAGCTCCTCGAGCCGCCCGCGCAGACCAGTGGGCGCCTGCAGCGGCGCCAGCTGGTAGATGGCCTGACGGATGTCCTTGATGGCGAGGTCCAGCTCGTCGACCGCCTCTTCGAGCCGCCTGCGCAGCACCGGCTGCTGGGTCAGCCGGCCGCTGGCCTGCAGGGCCAGGCCTGTCGCGAACAGCCGCTGGATGACATGGTCGTGCATGTCCCTGGCGATGCGCTCGCGGTCCTCGAGCAGGGTCACCACCGCCCGGTCCTCCTGCGCGCTGGCCGCCACCAGGGCCAGGCCCGCGTGCTGGGCGAACTCGTGCAGCGGACCGAGCACCCCGGATGCCACGTCCTGGTCAGCGGACTCCCAGCACACCAGCAGGGCACCCACGGATCTGGCCCCGGCAAGGACGGGTACCAGTGCCGTGGGGCCGGTCGTGTCCACCCCGGTGATGGCCACGACGTCGTCGATGATCTCGGCGACTGCGGGATCCTGCTCGCCCGGGATGAGCAGGAGGGGCTCGTTGACGTCGCGGACGCTCCCCCAGTGCGGTCCGGCCAGCGTCCCGAAATCTGTTCTCCCCTCGGGGATCTCGAGCGCCCCGCTGTCGCGGCGGTGCACGACGCTCACCACGGGCGTCTGGTCCTCGTGCTCGATCGCCACGGCACAAGCCGTGGCGCCAGACACCAAGCAGACCTGCTCGGCCATGACCCTGAGTGCAGTGACCTCGGCTTGGCCCTCCAGCAGCGCCTGGCTGACGTCGGCAACGGCCTGCGCCCAGCGGCGCTGGACCTGACTGCGCTCATAGAGACGGGCATTCTCGATGGCCACGCCGGCCGCCGCGGCCAGGGCCACGACGTGGTCCTGGTCCTCCTCGGAGAACTCGGGAGCCCCCTCCTTGACGGCGAGGTAGAGGTTGCCGAACACCTCGTCGCGGATCCGGACGGGTGCCGCGAGGAAGCTGGTCATGGGCGGGTGGTTGGGCGGGAAGCCGTACGAGTCGGGGTGGGTCCGGATGTCGGAGAGGCGACGCGGGCGGGGATCACGGATGAGCAGGCCGAGGACGCCGTGTCCTCGAGGCAGGTCACCGATGCGCTCCCGCTCCTCGTCGCTCAGCCCGTGGGTGATGAACTCCACGAGGTGGTTGCGATCCGGCGCCAGCACGCCGAGGGCGCCGTACCGCGCTCCGACCAGCGTGCAGGCGGAGCGCACGATGCGGGTGAGCACCTCGGAGAGATCCAGTCCCGCGCTCACCGCCAGGACGGCATCCAGCAGCCCCTCCATCTGCGGAGGAGTGCTGTCGGGGACTGCGGGGGGCTCCATGAGCGAAGAATAGGTGCAGCAGGCACGAAACAGGTCAGGTAAGCAAACAGGCCTGTCGCGAACGTCCGGGACCTTCGCCTGTGTCCTGCGCCACCGACCCCGCCGAGACTGGACCGATGACGCAGCATGCACCGCCAGTTCACTCCGACACCTCGGGACCCGAGGTCGTCATCGGACTGGTCAACGACGGGCAGGCCTTCACCGTGGCGCTGCGTGGTGTCGAGCTCGCGGCCGAGCTCGGTGCGTCGGTCAGGTTCGTCCAGGTGGTCCCGGTCGGGCTCAGCAGCGCCGATCGTGCCGAGGCCGAGAGCTCGACGTTCGCGGCCGGGCTCAAGGCGTTGCGCCATGGCCATCACCGGGGAGCGACGTTCGAGTCACCGGGAGGCGACCCCGGCCAGCTCCTCGTGGCCCGCAGCGCCAGGGCCGTGGGCCTCGTCCTCGGTGAGGACCGAGCAAGAGGCGACGCCACCGAGCACTCCGACGTCGCTGAGTACTGCCGGGCGCACGCCCTGTGCCCCGTCCACGTGGTCCCCCGGACGGGCGCCTCCGCTCAGGCCCACGCCGAGTCGCGCAGGGACTAAAGCCACTGGGGGACAAGGCGGCCCGGCCCTAGCGTCGATGGCGAGCCCGCAGCAACGCGAGCTCCTCGGGAGGGAGCGACCTGCTCCACGCCCCACAGGAGAAGGAGTTCACCATGGCCACCATCAGCCCCCGCCGCGGCACCGTCGGCAGCGCTGCCGACGCCGCGTCGGACGATGTCGTCGTCGAAGGCATCAGCTCCCGCGTCGGCCCGGTCATCGGTGCCTTGCGGCTGTCCCTCGGCTGGATCTTCCTCTGGGCGTTCCTGGACAAGACCTTCGCCCTCGGGTACTCCACGGGGCGAGACCCCAAGACCGGTGTCGTGGACCGGTTCGGGGACGCAGCCTGGATCCATGGCGGCTCCCCCACGAAGGGGTTCCTGACCTTCGGGACCGCCGGACCGCTGAAGGACTTCTACGGAAGCTTCGCGGGCGCCGCCTGGGCCGACTGGCTGTTCATGATCGGCCTGCTCGGCATCGGGGCCGCCCTCATGCTCGGCATCGGCATGCGGGTCGCGACGGTCTCCGGCATCGCCATGCTCGTGATGATGTGGAGTGCGTACCTGCCCCCGGACAACAACCCCTTCATGGACGACCACCTCATCTACGCCCTCACCCTCGGTGTGCTCCTGGGTATCGGCGCCGGTCACCACCTGGGTCTCGGTGACGCGTGGAACCGCCTCCCGGTCGTCCGGCACCACCGCTGGCTGCGATAGCGGACCCCGCTGGCGGCGGCGGCGGATCAGACGGGACGATCCGTGGCAGCGGCGGGACGATCCGTGGCAGCGGCGGGACGATCCGTGGCGGCGGCGGGCTGGGATGACGCGGCCACCACGACCCGGCGCACCCCGGGCACGGCAGAGGCCATCACGTGCGCCAGTCGTGCCTCACGGCCGCCCCGCGTCCCGGTGACGGTGACCTCGCCCTCGGCGACGCTGACCGACCACCGCGCACGTCCGAGCGCGGCGAACTCGCGCGTGAGGTGACGCCGGATCGCGCTGTCCGACGTCGTCATCGCGCGGAGGATGTCGCTGCGGCTCACCATCGCCACGAGCACCCTGTCGCGGACGACGGGCACGCTCTTCCACCCCGTGTCCGCCAGCAGCTGTCCGAGCTCGGCGACGTCGGCGGTCTCCAGGACGGTGACAGGGTCGGGCGTCATGACCTCGTCGACGAGCCGGGGCCACGGGACCTCGTCCAGCTCGACGGGGCGCAGGTGGGCACGCGGGTCGGGGGTGAGCTGCAGGCGCAGGATGTCGGCCTCGCTCACGATGCCCACGACCCGGTGGTCGCCGTCCACCACCGGGAGCGCCGACAGGTGGGCCCTGGCCAACAGCTGGATCGCCGCCTCGAGCGTGCTCCCGAGAGGCAGGCTGTAGGCGGGGACCGTCATGATCTCGCGGACGAGCATGGGGGCTCCTTGGTGGCAGGGCGTGGTGCCCCCACCCTGACGCCGAGCCGTCGCGCGGCACAGGGACCAAGTGCCCTGTGCCGCAGGAGGGCTCGCGACGACGGTTGAGGTGTCGGTGGACCGTCAGGAGGAGCGCCCCATGCACACGCGCCGTCGCACGATCGTTGTCGGCATCGACTTGTCGGACACCAGCGACCTCGCCCTGCGGTGGGCGGCGCAGGAGGCGGCTCGACGCCGCAGTCGTCTGCTCGTGGTGCACACCTACTCCGTGCCCGCGTACCCCGCCGTCCGTGCCGGCGTGCCGGGGGATGCGGCCGTGACCGATCTGGACGACTCCATCCGGGAGGCCGCGATCCGAGCCACGAACCACGCCGCCCAGGACGTGCGCACGGCCCACCCCGGGGTCGACGTGCTGGTGCAGACGGGCGCCGGTTCGCCCGGCGAGGCGCTCGTCCGGGCGTCGCGGGACGCGGCACTGGTCGTCATGGGGGCTCGAGGACTCGGCGCCTTTCGTGGCCTGATGATGGGCTCGGTCTCCACGTATGTCTGTGCCCACGCCCACTGCCCCGTCGTCGTCGTGCACGAGGCACCGTCCCGGTCCCTGCCGGACGCGCGGGTCGTGGTCGGCGTGGACGGGAGCGAGACCTCTCGCGAAGCGCTGGCGTTCGCCTTCGAGCAGGCCGCCTCCCGCGGGGTCGGGCTCACCGTGGTGCACACCTGGGAGCTCGATGCGGTCGAGGGGGTGTCGGCCTCGATGGCTTGGTCGGTGGACTGGGACCAGGCTGAAGAGGAGGAACGATCGGTCGTCGCCGAGGCGATCGCCGGGTTCGGTGCGCAGTACCCCACCGTCGACGTACGGCGCGACGTCGCCCGGCGGCACCCGGTCGAGGAGCTGACGCGTCAGAGCGAGAACGCGTGTCTGCTCGTCGTCGGCACCCACGGCCGCGGTGCGTTGGCCGGCTGGGCCAAGGGCTCGGTGTCCCAGTCGATCGTGCGTTCAGCGCACTGTCCGGTCGCAGTGGTTCACCCGGCCGAGCTCGAGCAGGACGACGGACGCGACGCGGAACACGAGACCGGACACCATCGGGGCCGGGACAACCGAGGTTTCCACCTGCCGGTGCCGCCCGTCCGCGAACGCCTCTGACCGTCAGCCGGTCGGTGCGGTGAGCTCGAGCGCCACGCCGTCGTGCCCTGTGCCGACGCTGTCCATGGACCTGTGACGAGATCTGCGTATGGATCGCATCAACGGCTCTTGACCCACGGGCCTCGCGGGGTGCGTCATGGAAGGGTGATCTCCCGCACGGTGCTGGCCCACCGACCTGTCCTCCTCGTCCTCGCAGGAGTCCTGCCGCTGCTGGCGTGTCTGGTGCTCGCCGGCCTGCGGGCCGAGGTCGCCAACGCCCCCGCGGTCCTGGTGCTCGTGCTGCTCGTCGTCGCCGCCGCGTCCACCGGGGACCGAGCGGCCGGTGTGCTGGCGGCTGCCTCGGCGGCGGTGTGGTTCGACGTGCTGCTCACCCGCCCCTACGGACAGCTCGCGATCCACGGCCGGGAGGACGCCGAGGCGATGGTCCTGCTCATGGTCGTCGGCGCCGCGGTCACCGAGCTGTCCCTGTGGGGCCGCCGGCAACAGGCCCGCGCCAGCCGGGCCTCGGGGTTCCTCGACGGGCTCGTCGTGAGCGCCGAGTCCGCGCAGGCGGCCGACCGCTCCGTCGAGGACCTTGTCTCAGACGTGGCCCAACGCATCACCGACGTGCTCGGGCTCGACCGCTGCCGTTTCGTCGCCGGACCTCCCGCCGCGGGCCTGCCACGGCTGTCACGCACCGGTGGACTGCTGGGCCGAGGCAGCAGCTACGACATCGATCGCGACGGCCTGCCCGTGGACACCGAGGTGGCCGTCGAGGTCGCGGCCCAGGACGAGGTGCTGGGAGCGTTCCTGCTGACCGCGGCCTCGCGGGTCACCAGGCCGTCGCGCGACCAACGGTGCACCGCGGTGCTCCTGGCCGACCAGACGGTGCCCGCCCTCCTGGAGCAGCGTCGGCCGGCTCCTCCGCAGCGCCCGTGACAGCGCTGCCGGGGTCCGGAAGACGGGTCGGCCCTCAGGCCGGTGTCGCCGCAGGCGTGGTGGACTGCCGGTAGGGCAGCGAGACGAGCTCCAGCACCATGGCGGCCGGGCTTCCCGGGGCAGCGACGATGACCAGCTCGTGGCGGTTGGCGAGCACCTGCTCGCGGACCTCGAAAAGGGTGCGCACCCCTGCACTGGCCAGCTGCGTGACGCCGGTGAGGTCCACCGTCAGCGAGCGCACGCCACCACGGGACGCGCCGAGCAGGGCTGCCCGTGCACGCTCTGCCGTGTCGAGGTCGATGATGCCGGTCAACCGCACCACGGGTCCGTCCTCCCCGTCGTCCGCCGAGACCTCGAAGCCGACGTCGGGGAACTCGTCCGCGCCGCCCTCGTCGTTCACCAGGCTCCTTCCCGAGGCCATCACTGCGCTGCGATGGGCGCGGTGGCGCAGCACCACCGTCGTCCCGCGGTCCCCCTCGGGCGCCTGGACCGACTGGGGCGGGTGAAGGACCTCGGCCTCGTCGACCACCTGCGACATCAGCAGCAGGCCCCGGCCTCCGGTGGTGGCTTGCGACGACGGCACCTGCCAGCGTCCCTCGTCGCGGATGCGCACGGAGATGCCTCCGGTGGGGAGCACCGACGCCACGAGGTTGAGCATGCCGGGCCGTCCAGTGGGATAGGCGTGCTCGATGACGTTGGTGACGGCCTCGGTGACGGCCAGCTCGAGGGCGAACCGGTCACCGGGCGATGGGCCGATGGCGGCGAGCCACCCGCCGAAGGCTGCGTTGACCTGGTGCAGGCTTTCCTGGGTCGCCGTGAGCTGGAGGTCGAGGTCCTCGATCTGCTCGGCCAGCCGCTGGGCCACGAGCACGGTCACGTCGTCCTCGTGGCCCCTGCGCGTCATGAGCTCCATCGTCAGCTCGGCCACCCGGTTCGCCGGGGACGATGACGCCCCTACGGGGAGGCTGCGGTTGGTCAGGGCGTCGGAGGCCACCCGGCTCAGCTCGCGCACGCCGTCGTCGAGGGAGTGCCCGCTGCGCTCCACCAGGCCGTCGCTGTAGAGCAGCACCACCTCGCCCGGCCGCAGCCTCGTGTGGGCGAGGGACTGCGGTGCGCCGGTCCCCAGCGGACCGCCGATCCCGGCATCGAGCAGTCGTGTGGCACCGTCCTCGGACACCACCAGTGGAGCGGGGTGACCGCAGCGCCCGTAGACGATCTCCCCGGTCTCGGGGTCGAGCAGCACCACGACGACGGTGGCCGCCCGCATGGCCGGGTTGTGCGCGGCATACGCGTCGAGCCTGCCGAGCACCACCTCGAGCTCGCTCTCGGTCCGCAGGAGCTCCTCGAGGACGGCCCGCAGCTGGCCCATGGCGGCCGACGCCACCACACCGTGACCGACGACGTCGCCCACCACGAGGGCGAGCCGCCCGCCGTCGAGCACGAACGCATCGAACCAGTCGCCGCCCGCAGCCTGGTCCTTCGCCGCCACGAGGTACCTGGCCGCGACGGTCGCCGTCGGCAGCACCGGCAGCGACATGGACAGCAGCGCGCGCTGGAGCTCGACGACGACGTCGTGCACCGCCTCATATTTCTCCTGGACGTGCGCGGTGCGCAGCGCTGCCTCGTGGCGCTCGTGCACCCGGTCGGTCACGTCGACGACGGAGCAGACCGCGCCCATGGTGGCGCCGTCGGCATCCCGGCGCGGGGTGACCGTGAAGTCCACGTAGATCTCGTGGAGCTGGTCGGTGTCATCCCGCCGGATCTGGAAGCGCCACTCCGTGCCGACGTGCGTCTCGCCCGAGGCATAGACCCGGTCGAGGATCTCCAGGAACTGCTGTCCCTCGAGCTCCGGCATCACCTCGCTCCACGGCTGTCCGATGAAGGCGTCCCGGCCGACGTATCGGCGGTACTGCTCGTTGGCGGCGACGGCAACGTGCTGCGGGCCCTCCCAGGCCACCACCATCACGTTGAGCTGGTCGAAGACGTCGCGCACGGTCCCGGGGGTGCCGATGCTGGCATCGGCGCGGCGGGACTGAGGCTCCCTGGCCTGGTCATGGGTGACCGCCACCTCGAGGTCCTGGCCAACGCCCGCATGGTCCGTTCGTGCATCCACGCCGTGACACTACAACGCTCCCACGGCCCGATGGACATCGATCTTCGGCCGTGGGAGCGGCATATCGGGACGCACCGGCTCGTACGTCGCCGGTTCGCGGCCCGTTGACCCCGTCGCCCACCGCCGGGAGGTGACCGAGCAGTCCTGCAGCGCCGGCTCGCCCACCCTAGGGTGAACTCACCCGATCCTTCCCGACCCGAAGAGGCACCCCCATGAGCGAGCTCCACGTCGTTGCCACCATTCCTGCCAGCAACGGGTCGGAGGAGACCGTCCGCGGAGCGCTCACCACCCTCGGCGACGCCACCCGCCAGGAGCCGGGGTGCCTGTCCTACGACCTGTTCGAGTCGGCCTCCGCCCCCGGGACGTTCGTCACCGTCGAGCGGTGGCGAGGTCAGGACGACCTCGATGCCCACCTCGGCACGGCCCACATCGCCGAGGCGATGAAGGCGACCAGCGGCCACCTCGCCGGGGACATCGTCATCCACCCCTTGCGACCGGTGTCCTGACCCACAGGCCGGTTCGTCGCGGGCGTGCCGAGCCGGCCCGGCACGCCCGTCCGGCTGCCTCGCCCGGCCGGCCTGTCCGAGCCTCAGCCCACCGTGAGCCAGGCAGCCACGTCAGTCGGCAGCACGCCGTCCTCGAGGGAGACGCTGCTGACGAGCACCGTGGACGCCCCGAGCGACACCGGTCGGGGCGACAGGTTCACCACGCAGCGCAACGCGCGCCCGCGGTCGAAGTCGAGCACGCCGTCAGCCGACGGGCGCCAGGAGAGCCCCGTCGCTGCGAGTCCCGGAGTCTCCCGCCGCAGGCGCAGCAGGGACCGATACAACGACAGCATCGACGCGGGGTCCGCCAGCTCGGCCTCGGCCGTGAGGGCCGACCATGACGCCGGTTGCGGCAGCCAGGGCTGCACCCCCTCGGGCGAGAACCCGAACGGCGGCTGGGAGCCGGACCACGGCAGCGGCACCCGGCAGCCGTCGCGGCCACGCATCGCACCCCCGCTGCGCAGGAACATCGGGTCCTGCAGCACCTCGTCGGGCAGGTCGTCGACGTTGGGCAGGCCGAGCTCCTCGCCCTGGTAGATGTACGCGCCGCCCGGCAGCGCCAGCATGAGCATCGCGGCCGCTCGGGCGCGACGGGTGCCCAGCTCGAGGTCCGGCACCTCGCCCTCACCGTCGGTGATGAAGTAGGAGCTGGTCGTGGCCCGGCCGTAGCGCGTCACCGGCCGGATCTCGTCGTGGCTCGTGAGGACCCAGGTGGAGGGAGTACCCATCGGTGCGAACGACGCCAGGGTGTCGTCGATGACGGTCCGCAGCGCCGTGGCCTCCCACGGGCCCTTGAGGTAGGGGAAGTTGAAGGCCGTGTGCATCTCGTCGGGGCGCAGGTACTTCGCCAACCGCTCGGGCGTGCTGACGACGGCCTCGGCGACGAAGACCCGCTCCCCGTCGTAGGTGTCGGCGATGGCGCGCCAGCGGCGGAAGATGTCGTGGACGGTCTCGACGTCCCAGTGCGGGTTGTCGTCCCAGTCGACGGTCCGGAACTGCAGCACCCCGCCGTAGTCGGCGTCGGGCAGCCCGGCCTTCTTCGACATCGCCGGGGCAGCGTCGATGCGCAGCCCGTCGACGCCGCGGTCGAACCAGAACCGCAGCACGTCGTCGAAGTCGTCGAGGACCTCGGCGTTGCTCCAGTCGAGGTCCGGCTGCTCCGGGGCGAACAGGTGCAGGTACCACTGGCCGGGCGTGCCGTCCGGCTCGGTGACGCGACTCCACGCCGGGCCGCCGAAGGCGCTGATCCAGTTGTTGGGCGGCTCCTGCCCCGTCTCGCCGCGTCCGTCGCGGAAGAAGTACCGCGCCCGCTCCGGGGCCTGGCGCCCGCCGGCGAGGGCCGCGAGGAACCACGGGTGCTGGTCGGAGGTGTGGTTGGGGACGAGGTCGATGATGACGCGCAGGCCGAGCGCCCGGGCGTCGCGCAGGACCGCGTCGGCGTCCGCGAGCGTCCCGAACATGGGGTGGATGTCGGTGAAGTCGCTGACGTCGTAGCCCCCGTCGGCCATGGGCGAGGGGAACCACGGCGAGATCCACAGGCCGTCGACGCCGAGGTCGGCCAGGTAGGGCAGCCGGGAGCGCAGCCCGGCCAGGTCGCCCTCGCCGTCACCGTTCCCGTCGGCGAAGCTGCGCGGGTAGACCTGGTACATCACGGCGCTGCGCCACCACGCCTCCCCCGACCCGTCGTCCGGGACCGGTGCAGGAGCCTGGTCACCGTCGAGGTTCGTGGCACTGCTCATGGGCTGCTCCTGGAACGGGACTGGACCGGGACTGGACCGCGGAGCAGGCGGGTCACCGCCCATCCTCGCGTGCGGGTCCGAACCTAGCGGCCCCGCGCCCGAGCGGACAGGGTATGGAGCCGACGCGCCGTACCCTGTGCGCGCGGCGCGCGCTGACGGGCGTTCGGGGTGCCGTCGGGCATGATGGCCCGCGTCCCGTCCGCCGTCCGAGAGCCAGGTGTCCGCGTGGTGCGTGCGCGCGCAGTGCCCGCCTCGACCTGGAGGCCCGTCCCGTGACGCCGTGGCACCACCGCCCTGCTCCGGCCCGTCGGGCCGCGGACGCCCATCCTGAGGTCCCCACGGGTGCCGGCACCGCCCCGCCCAGGGGTGCGTCGATGGCGCTCGCCGACGCGACCCGCGGCAGGCAGGACCGGATCGACCAGCCGCTGGACCGCCTCCCGCCCGCAGTGGCCTCGGCCGCCTTGCTCGGCATCGTCTTCCTCCTGACCATCAGCTCGGTCCTGCTGGCGCCGAAGGGCTCCAGCGTTGCCGCGTGGTGGCCGGCCGGCGGGGTCTCGGTGGCCGCCCTGCTCCGGGCTCGCGGACGGCACCGGTGGGGACTCGGCACCGGTTTGTTCGTGGTCTCCGTCGTCGGCAACCTCATCGGGGACCGGCCACTGGGGATCTCGCTCGGTTTCGCCCTCGCCAACCTCGCAGAGACCGTCGTCGTCACCCTCCTGCTGGTCCGAGCCGGTGGCGCCAGGTCCGCACTCGCCTCCATGGCCGGGTTCGGTCGCTTCCTGCAGGCCTGCACCGCCGGAGCCGCCGTCATCGCGGTGGGCGCCGGGCTCACGGTCCAGCTCTCCGGCACCGGTGACTTCACCGACGTGGCGCGGGCGGTCGGCGCCTCGCACGGCGCGGCGCTGCTGCTGGTCCTGCCCTGGTTCCTCGGGGCGCCGCCCCCACCGCGACGCCGCCGGACCGAGCGCGCGGCCCAGTGGCTGGCCCTGCTCGCCGTCGTGTCCCTCGTCTTCGCCCCCGCGCAGAGCCTCCCCCTGGCCTTCGCGCCCTTCGTCCCCCTCATGTGGGGTGCGGTGCGCATGGGCCAGCGGACCGTGTTCGCGCAGCTGGTGACCACCGGTGTCGTCGCGACCCTGCTCAGCGCAGCGGGAGGTGGACCCTTCGCCCACGTCTCCGCCGGCCATCCACCGGAGGTCATCACGGCCCTGGTGCAGGCGTTCGTCGTCTGCGCAGCCCTCCTCGTCCTGCCCCTGTCGGTGGCGATCCGTCAGCGTCAGGACGCGGTGGCCGAGCTCGAACGCAGCGAGGCGCTGTTCCGTCACGGCTTCAACGGTGCCCGCGTCGGCATGCTGTTGCTCCAGCGCGGCGACGGAGTGCTGCGCGTCGTCGAGCTCAACGCGGTGGCCCTCGCGCTGCTCACGGGTGGCGACGGGCGGACGGAGGCTGACCTGCTGGGCCGGAGCTGGTCGGTCCTGCTCGACCCGATGAGTGCCATCGAGGTGGACGGTGTCGTCCCGGGCTCGGCGGTGTCCGTGCTGCGTGAGGGCGAGCGCCCTCGGGGCTGGCAGGGCGAGGTCCAGGTGGCGCGCCCCTCACGGGCCTGGCTCGAGGTCACCCTCTCCCCGCTCGACGAGTACGACGGCGACCTCTACACCGCCCAGCTCGTCGACGTCACCGAGCGCCGCGATGCCGAGACGCAGCTGCGCTCGGCCCTCGACAAGGAGCGCAAGGCGGTCGAGCGCCTGACCGAGCTCGACCAGGCCAAGGACGACTTCGTCACCAACATCAGCCACGAGCTGCGCACCCCCATCACCAGCGTGATCGGGTACGCGGAGATGTTGTCGGCGGGCGATGCCGGTGAGCTCACAAGGCTCCAGCTGGGGATGGTCGACAAGGTCGAACGCAACGCCGGCCGCCTCCTTGCCCTCATCGAGGACGTCCTCGCGGTCGCCCGGGTCGACGCCGGCAGCTTCTCCTTCACGACCACCGAGGTCGACGTGGTCCAGTGCGCCTGGCAGGCCTGCGAGGCGCTGGACAAGATGGCCGGCGACGCCGAGGTGACGCTGACCGTCGTGGCGCCCCAGGTGCCCGTCGTCGTCACCGGCGACGTCGGACAGCTCGAGCGGGCCCTGCTCAACCTCGCGTCCAACGCCGTGAAGTTCACCCCGTCCGGTGGCCGGGTCACCGTGCGGGTCACCGAGACCCCCGACGACCGCGTCGAGATCGCGGTCGAGGACACCGGTATGGGTGTCCCCGAGAGCGAGTCGCACCGCCTGTTCGAGCGCTTCTTCCGGTCGAGCACCGCGCAGGCGGAAGCGATCCAGGGCACGGGTCTGGGCCTGACCATCGTCAGCTCCATCGCCCACGCCCACCACGGCGACGTGCGCTACGAGCCCGGCCCGGACGGCGGGTCGGTCTTCACCGTCTCGCTGCCCCTCGCCGGTGCGGGTTCCGTGACGGCGCTGGCCGGGCAGGGCCACCACGGGCACCCGGGCGGACCCGGACCGACGAGCTAGGTCCGTCCCCGCGGGGTCGGGCGGGGCGACAGCTCGGACGAAGACGAGCTCAGACGAAGGCGCCGATCCCGGTGATGTCACGGCCCACGATGAGGGTGTTGATCTCGCGGGTGCCTTCGTAGGAATAGATCGCCTCGGCGTCGGCGACGAAGCGGCCGACCTGGTGGTCGAGCAGGATCCCGTTGCCGCCCAACAGCTCTCGGGCGTAGCCAACCGTCTCGCGCATCCGCACCGTGCAGAACGCCTTGGCGAGCGAGGCCTGCGCGTCGGTGGCGTTGCCCGCGTCCTGCAGCTGGCTGAGCTGGACGCAGAGGGTGGCCGAGGCCGTGGTGTTGCCGAGCATCTGGACGAGCAGGTCCTGGATCAGCTGGAACCCGCCGATCTTCTGGCCGAACTGCTCACGCTCGGTGGCGTACGCGAGCGCGTGCTCGTAGGCACCCAGCGCGCATCCGACGGCCATCCAGGCGACCCCGGCGCGCGTCATGAGCAGCACCCGCCCGGTGTCCTCGAAGGAGTTGGCGTGCTGCAGACGGTTGGCCTCGGGGACGCGCACGCCGTCGAGGGTGATGTGGGCGTTCTGCACGACCCGTAGCGCGATCTTGTCGCCGATCGCCTCGGTGGTGAACCCCGCAGTGCCCTTCTCGACCACGAAGCCGAGCACCTCGTCGCTCTCGGTGTCGCGGGCCCAGATGATGGTGAGGTCGGCGAACGTCGCGTTGCCGATCCACTTCTTCTCCCCGTCCAGGACCCACTCGTCGCCGTCGCGGGTCGCCGTGGTGGTCAGCCCACCGGCCGCACCGGAGCCGGCGTCTGGCTCGGTCAGGCCGAAGGCGCCGATCTTCTCCCAGCGGGCCATGGCGGGCAGCCAGCGTTCCTTCTGCTCCTGCGACCCGCACAGCTGGATCGAGCCCATGGCAAGGCCGCTGTGCACCCCGTGGAAGGTGGCGATCGACGGGTCCACCCGGGCCATCTCCATCGCGAGCATGCCGTCGAGGAGGAACCTGCGCTTGCCCCCACCGGGTCCGTCGAAGGCCAGTCCGGCGGTCCCGAGGGCCGCCATTCCGGGGATGATCTCGAACGGGAAGGTGGCCCGGACCCAGTGGTCGGTGATGATCGGCGCCACCTCGCGGGCGAGGAACTCCCGCATCCCGAGCAGGATCTCGCGCTCGTCGTCGTCGAGGAGGCCCTCGAGCCCGTAGAAGTCAGTGGTGGGTGCGCCCATGGTCGAGCACCGTAGCCGCGATCGCGCGGACGTGCCGGTCATCGGTCCCACAACAGCCACCGACCACGTCCACGGACGGCAGCCGGCGCAGCAACGCTGCATACGCCTGGGCGAGCTCCTCGGGATCGCCCGGGTCGAGCGCCTCCGCGGCGTCGAGCTCGGCGTGGCTCATCCGCGAGGCGTTGCCCCGGAAGCCCACCACGCGACGCACCCACTCGCCGTCGTCGAACGCCGATGCCACGTGGTCCGGGTGCGCGCAGTTGACCATGAACCCCATGGCGGATCCGTCGGTCTCGTGGTCGACGACCTCGACGGCGTCCCGCAGGGTCACCCCGCTGGGGAGCCTGCCGTCGGTCTCGACCGTGAACGACGCGACGCAGGGGACGCCGACATCACGCGCGGCACGGACGAACCCGACCGCCTCAGCGACGTAGGTGATGGTGAGCAGGGCGACGTGGTCGGCGCCGGCTGCGGCCAGCGACCGGACCTGGGGCCGGTGGTAGGTCGCAGCCTCCTGCACCGTCATCTCGTGACCGACCACGTACCCGTCGCCGCGGGGGCCCACCACCCCAACGACGCCGGCCGACGTCAGGCCTTCGGTGAGCTCGCGCGCGAACTCCACCGCTTCGGTGTTCACGTCGTGCAGGGCCTGCGCGTCGTAGCCGAGGCGGTCGCCCCAGTCGGCGTTGGCGCGCCAGGTCGCGGTGTCCACCAGGAAGTCGGCCCCCGTCTCACGGGCCAGCTCGAGGTAGGGCGCCCAGTAGGCCCGGAGCGCGGCCCGGCCCTGCTCGTCGTCGAGCAGCGGGAAGGCGGCGAAGTCCGGCAGGTCGATCCCCTGGTGGAAGATCAGGCTGGTCTCGAGGCCGCCGTCGGTGAGGCGCACCCGTCCACGGTACGCCCGGAACCCCACGGGCCGTACCGGCGTTGCGACCAACGAGTGACCCTGTCCGCACCAGAGCACCCGACCACGGAGAAGCATGGAACCCCCCAGTACGCCGGGACACACCCGGCGCGCCTGTCCTGTCCCCACCGACGGTGGAGCTGACGCGTGAGCGCGGTGCTGTCCCTCCTGCTCGGGATCCTCGTCGTCCTGCTGATCACCGGCCTGACCGGCTACTTCGTGGCCCAGGAGTTCGCCTACATGGCGGTCGACCGGTCCCGCCTCGCCGCACGCGCCGAGGCCGGTGACCCGGTGGCCGCCCGGGCGCTCGCGGTCACCCGCCGGACCTCCTTCATGCTGTCCGGCGCCCAGCTCGGCATCACCGTCACCGGGCTGGTGGTCGGTTACGTCGCCGAACCCCTCATCGGTCAGTCGCTGTCTGACCTGCTCGGGGGCACCCCCGTGCCGACCGGCGTGGGCCTGGCCATCGGCACCGCCATCGCCCTCGGCTTCTCGACCGTCGTGCAGATGGTGTTCGGCGAGCTGTTCCCCAAGAACCTCGCGATCGCCCGGCCGGAACCGATCGCGCGCCGGCTGTCCCGGTCGACGACGATCTATCTCAAGGCGTTCGGGTGGCTGATCCAGGTGTTCGACCAGGCGTCCAACGTCCTGCTGCGCACGCTCGGGATCAAGCCCGTGCACGACGTCGAGCACTCCGCCAGCGCCCGCGACCTCGAGCACATCGTGGCCGAGTCGCGCGACAGCGGCGACCTGTCCCCCGAGCTGTCCCTGCTGCTCGAGCGCATCCTCGACTTCCCCGGCCGCGACGTGGAGCACGCGATGGTGCCGCGGCCACGGGTCGATGCCGTCGACCCGCACCACACGGTCGACGACGTCCGCGCCCTCATGGCCGCCGGCCACTCCCGCTACCCCGTCCTGGCGGAGGACGGTCACAGCGTCCTGGGGGTGATCGAGCTGCACGACGTCCTGTCGACGTCGGGTCGCGGCGGCCGTTCGGTGACCGAGCTCATGCAGGAGCCCGTGGTCGTGCCCACGACGATGGCCCTGCCCGACGCCGTCCGCGAGCTGGTCGACCGTGGACGCGAGCTGGCCTGCGTCATCGACGAGTACGGCTCCTTCGCCGGCATCCTCACCCTCGAGGACCTCGCCGAGGAGCTGGTCGGCGAGCTGACCGACGAGCACGACGAGCTGGTGGCCGAGCCGGTCCACGAGCCGGCGGCTGACGGCTGGTGGACCCTGCCCGGCGACCTGCCGCTCGACGAGGCGCAGCGCCTCCTCGGCCACCACCTCCCGGTCGGGGACTACGAGACGGTGTCGGGCTTCGTCATCGCCCACCACGGTGCCCTGCCCGACCCGGGGGACGTGGTCGCGGTCGAGCTGCCCATCGACCCGGCCGAGCTCGCCGAGGAGGGCGAGCCCACGCCATACGTCGCGACCATCGAGGTGCTCGAGGTGGAGCGGTACGTCCCAGCGAGCGTCCGGCTGCGGGTGGAGCCCGCGGTCCCGGTCACCGCGCCCGACCCGACCCACCACGACGAGGAGCAGTCATGAGCAGCCCCGGGGTGATCCTGGGCGCCACCGCCGCCATCATCGCGCTGTCGGCGTTCTTCGTCGCCATCGAGTTCGCGCTGATGTCGGCCAAGCGGCACCGGCTCCAGGACGCAGCGCACACGAGCCGCGCCGCACGTGCCGCACTGCGCAGCTCCCACGAGCTGACCCTGCTCCTCGCCGGGTCGCAGCTGGGCATCACCGTCTGCACGCTGGCCCTCGGCGCCATCACCAAGCCGGCTGTCCACCACTGGCTGATGCCCCCGCTCGAGGCGACGGGCCTGCCGGCCTGGGTAGCCGACGTCGTGGCCTTCGTGCTCGCCCTGGTCGTCGTCACGTTCCTTCACCTCGTCGTCGGTGAGATGGCCCCGAAGTCGTGGGCGATCGCCCACCCGGAACGCTCGGCGACGTTGCTGGCTCTGCCGATGCGTGGCTTCATGTGGTTGACCAGGCCGCTGCTGAGGGCCCTCAACTCCGCTGCCAACGCCTGCCTGCGCCGGGTGGGGGTCGAGCCGACCGACCACGTCGCGTCAGGCCGCAGCCCCGAGGACCTGCGCCACCTGCTGGAGCACTCCACCAACGTCGGCGCGCTGGACACCTCGTACTCCCACCAGCTCGCCGGCGCCCTCGACCTCCAGACCCTCACGCTGGCCGACCTCGTCGACGACGACCGGCCGCTCACCGCCGTCGCCACCGACGCCACCGCCGCCGACCTCTGGGAGACCTCGCGGCGCACCGGTCACCTGCGCGTGCTGGTGCGCGACGGCCAGCACGTACGCGGCGTGGTCCACGTCCGCGACGCCCTCACCGCGGCGCCGGACCAGCCGGTCACCGCGATCATGCGGACCCCCGAGACCATGGCGCCGGACTCCCTGGTCCACCAGGCCCTGACCCGGATGAAGCAGACGAGCACCCAGCTCGTCGTCGTGGCCGAGCCCGGCGGCCCGGCGCTCGGCGTCGTGGGTGTGCCCGACATCCTCGAGCGACTGATGCCCGAACCCGCCTGACACGCCTCCCACAAAACGCTGGTTGCGCGGCAAATGTCGGGTTGACAACCCGCGGTATGCCGCGCAACCGGCGTTTTGCGGCGCCGGGCTAAAAGCCAGCGGGCTCGTGCGGCACGTACGGGGCCTCGAGGCTCGCCACCTCGTCGTCGGTGAGCTCGAGGTCGAGGGCGGCGACGGCATCCTCGAGGTGACCCGCGCGGGTCGCTCCGACGATGGGGGCGGTCACCGCGGGGTTGCGCATGACCCACGCCAGCGCGACCTGCGCCCGCGGGACCCCGCGCGACCCAGCCACCTCGCCCACGGCGTCGACGACGGCCCGGTCGGCGTCGCCGTACAGGGTGCGACCGAACTCGTCGGTCTCGCTCCTGGTGGTCTGCTCCCCCCACTCGCGGGTGAGCAGGCCGCGCGCGAGCGGGCTCCACGGGATGACCCCGACCCCCTGGTCGACGCAGAGGGGGAGCATCTCGCGCTCCTCCTCACGGTTGAGGAGGTTGTAGTGGTCCTGCATCGAGACGAACGGCGTCCAGCCGTGCGCCCTGGTCGTCTCCTGCGCCTTGGCGAACTGCCACGCCCACATCGACGACGCGCCGAGGTAGCGCACCTTGCCCGAACGGACGACGTCGTGCAGCGCCTCCATCGTCTCCTCGATCGGCGTGTGCGGGTCCCAGCGGTGGATCTGGTAGAGGTCGACGTAGTCGGTGCCCAGCCGCGCCAGGCTCGCGTCGATCGCAGCCAGGATGGCCTTGCGTGACAGGCCTGCTCCGTTCGGCCCGTCGTGCATCCGGCCGTGCACCTTGGTCGCGATGACGAACTCGTCGCGGCGGCCGTACTCCGCCAGCACCCGGCCCACGATCTCCTCGCTGCTGCCCGCCGAGTACACGTTGGCGGTGTCGAAGAACGTGATCCCGGCCTCGACGGCCTGGCGCAGCAGTGGGCGGCTCGCCTCCTCGTCGAGGGTCCAGGCGTGGTTGCCGCGGTCCGGCTCGCCGAAGCTCATGCACCCCAGCACGATCCGTGAGACATCCAGTCCGGTGGCTCCGAGCTTCACATACTCCATGGGGTCCTCTCAGCAGCGGCCACAGCCGGTCGGCTGTGGCAGGGTCGAGACCATCGTCACCTCAGCGCCCCCGCCCCGCCACCCCGGCGCCTGACCCCCACCACCCCCAGCGGCCCCGGCGCTTGAACGCCACCACCCCAAGCCCACCACCACCAGGAGCACCGTGATCCACCACCTCCCCGTCAGCCCTGACACCGTCGTCGAGACGATCTCCCGCGACAGCCCGCCGGTTCTCACGGTGCAGCCGGGGGACACGGTCGTGCAGGAGTCGCTCGACTCCGGGGGCCACCTCGAGCCCCAGGAGCTCCCGGGGCAGGAGCGTCCGCGGATGTTCAGCCCGCGGCGCGGGCACTGCCTCACCGGGCCGGTCGCGGTCGCTGGCGCAGAGCCGGGCGATGTCCTGTCGGTCCACTTCACGGCGATCGAGCCCGGTGGCTGGGGGTGGACCGCCTCCGGCGGCGCGGACTCGTGGCTCAACCAGCGACTCGGCCTCGGCGAGGGACGTGGTGGTCACCTCCTGTGGGAGATCGACGGCGCGGCCGGGATCGCCCGCAGCCACCTCGGGTATGCCGTGCGGCTGGCACCGTTCCTCGGCGTCGTGGGCGTGGCCTGCGACGTCCCCGAGGAGCTCTCCACGGTGCCGCCGCGGACGGAGAGCGCGGGCAACATCGACTGCCGCGACCTCGTCGCCGGGTCGACGCTCTTCCTGCCGGTCAACGTGCCCGGCGCCCTGCTGACCGCCGGCGACGGCCACGCGGCCCAGGGTCACGGCGAGGTTGGTGGGACGGCGATCGAGTGCCCCATGACCACCACGATGGTCCTGGACCTGGTCGCGGACCCACCACTGCGCACCGTCCACGCCGTCACGCCGTCGGCGCGGTTGACGCTGGGTTTCGACCCGGACCTGAACGTCGCGACCGCGGCCGCCCTCGACGCGATGGTCACCTGGCTCGAGACCCTGCTTGAGGTGACGCGGGCCGAGGCCCTGGCCCTGTCGAGTGCCGCGGTCGACCTGCACGTCACCCAGGTCGCCAACCAGACCTGGGGCGTGCATGCCTCCCTGGGGCACGACGCCATACGGCGCGGCTGATCTCCGCGGGACCGAAGGGGGTCAGTTGAGCTTGCGCGTGCCCTCCGGCAGGCCGCCACCGGCGTAGACGTCCTCGGCCAGCCGGGCCAGGGCGGTGAGGGCGACGTTCTGGCTCCACGGTCCGTAGGACACGCGCGCCACCCCGAGCTCCTGGAGCCTGGCCAGGGGCAACGAGCCGGGGATGCCGATGAGGTTGACCTTCTGGCGGCCCAGCGCCTCGACGAGGCTGGTGACCGCCGCCTCGTCGAGCATCCCCGGAACGAAGAACGTCGCGGCTCCGGCATCCAGGTAGGCCCGGCCCCTCTCGATGGCCTCGGCCAGGACGTCCTGCGGCTCACGGTCGCCCGCCTTGACGAAGGCATCGGTGCGGGCGTTGAGGACGAACGGCACCCCGGCCCGCTCCCCGGCGGCCACCGCTGCCTCGACGGCCCGGACCGAGTCGGCGAGCGGCTTCATCTGGTCCTCGAGGTTGGCGCCGACGATGCCGACGTCGATCGCCCGGGCCACCGTCTCACCGGCATCGCCGTAGCCGCCCTCGAGGTCGGCCGTGACCGGCAGGTCGACGGCCGCGGCGATCCGTCCGACCGCCTCGATCATGAGGTCGCGCGGTATCTGCTCGCCGTCGGGGTAGCCGTGGGACGCGGCGATGGAGTGGCTGGCCGTCGCCAGCGCCTTGGTTCCGGGCGTGTCCGCGACGACCTTCGCGGTGATGACGTCCCAGACGTTGACCACGAGCAGCAGCTCGGGGTCGGTGTGGAGTCGCAGGAGCTCTCGGGCCTTGTCAGCGGTGCTTGTCATGTTCCGAAATTACCTGAGCCAGAACGAATCGGCCTTCCAGGAGTGAACCGGGACATCCTGCGTCGGCGACCCTCACCTCGGCTGGCGCCGGACCTCGGACCGGCGGGAGGATGGCCCGGTGGTCGACCTCTCTGGAAGGCGACGCCCCGTCTCCGGCGCCATGAGGGTCGTGTGGGCCGTGGTGGCCTTCACGGCGGCGGGCGTCCTGGGCCTGCTGCTGGTCCTCCCCCGGACCCGGCCGCTGCGGCCCCGGCGGGTGCTGGCCTGCGACATGTGCCAGCGACGGCACCAGCGCCTGCTCGCCGCCATGGTGGTCCTGGCGTTGCTCTCGGTCGTCGGGTTCGGGCTGCGCGTGTCGCAGAAGGCACGCAGCCTGCCCGCCTGCGTGGCCCCGATCTCCATCTCCGAGGGGCGAACGGTCGCCGACCCCGTCGTCCCGGCACGGGCCGGCCTCCGGTCCAGCCTGCGGTCGGCCCTCACCGCTCCGGTGAGCGGCCTGGCCCTGGGGTTCGCCGAGCTCAAGGGACGTGGGCTCTGCAGCGTGGGCGACCCCCAGATCACCCTGGCGTTCATCCCGGCCGCCAAGAACCTGCCGGGGAGCATGGTCGGCGAGGTCTTCCTCGCTTCTCCCACACCGAGGGTCAACCCGGTCCGGGCCAGGCTGCTGGCCCAGCACGAGTCGCGGCACGTCGACCAGTGGGCGCTCTTCACGGTCGTCGGCGGGATCGGCCTGCTTCCCCTGGCCTATCTCGTGGACAGCTCGCTCTACCCGGGCTCGGAGAACCACTTCGAGCAGTCGGCGGGGCTGTATGCCGGTGGCTACCCACCGGTCCCCCGTCCTCCGGTGGGACCGCGCGGGTGGGCCATCGCACTGTGGGTCGGGGTGGTGCTGGTCGTCGGCCGTCGACGGATCCGCTGGGCCGTGCGCACCACGGTGCGGCGGCGCAGCACCCATGCAGAGGGACGCTGCGCCGTCCACACGCCCGGGTGGACCTGACTCAGACCTCGAAGGTCACGGCGAAACCCTCGCCACCCACGGGCAGCACCGCGACACCGTCCTCGACCGCCATGGTCGTGCCGTCGAGGTCGACCCCCGTCGGGGCGCAGCCGTGGACCACGAGGTGGAACGCCTCCCGGCGGAACTGCGGGTAGCCGTCCCCCTCGACCTCGGCGTGAAGGCGCACCGAGGCGCCCTCGCGGGTCAGGGTGAACGTCGTGCGCCACGCCGCACCGTCGACCGACGTCGTGGTGAGGCCGTCGTCCTCGACGAGCCGGGACACGTGCTCACCGTCATCCCCGGGCACGAAGACGTGGAGCTCGATCGACTCGGGGTGGTAGCCGTCGGTCGATGCGGGCGCCTCCACCCACATGGGGACGACCGCTCCCCCACGTGCGTAGATCGGGATGCGGTCCATCGGCGTCGGTGCGACGACGAACGCGCGGCCTCGGTGCACGTCATCGGAATGCCAGTCGTACCAGTCACCCGCGGGCAGGTAGACCTGCCGGGACGTCGTTCCCGGCGCCGTCACCGGGGCGACGAGCAGGTCGGTGCCGAACAGGTACTGGTCGTCGAGGTCACGGACGGTGCCGTCGTACTGGTGGTCGAAGACCATCGGTCGCTGCACCGGCTCACCGGTGACGGAGGCGCGGACGAAGGCGCTGTAGATGTAGGGCATGAGGCGGTAGCGCAGGCGGATCGCCTCGCGGACGATGTCCTGGACGACCGGGCCGAACGCCCAGGCGTACTGGTCGACGTTGCCGATCATGGAGTGGTTGCGGCAGAAGGGGGTCAGCACGCCGTACTGCATCCACCGCGTGAACAGCTCGGGGTCGGAGCTCCCCGCGAACCCGCCGACGTCGGCGCCGACGAAGGCCTGGCCGGAGACCCCGAAGCCCGACCCCATGGCGATGCTCAGCCACAGGTGGTCCCAGCGCGAGAGGTTGTCACCCATCCAGTTGGCGGCGTAGCGCTGGATGCCGGCGAAGCCGGCACGCGACAGGATGAAGGTGCGCAGCTCGGGCATCGCCTGCTGCAGGCCCTCCGTGGTGCCCATCGCCATGAGCAGCGCGTACTGGTTGTGGTAGCGGTCGTGGGAGTGCTCTCCCCTGCCGAAGCGCATGTCCTTCGCGGCGATGCTGCCGGTCGCCGGCTCGTTCATGTCGTTCCAGATCCCGGCGAGGCCGGACTGCACGTGCTTGGCGTTGAGCTCGCCCCACCAGGCTCGCGCCTCCTCGGTGACGAAGTCGGGGAACGCCGTGTTGCCCGGCCAGACCTGCCCGATGTAGGTGTCACCGCCCTCGGTGCGGCAGAAGAGGTCTCGTTCCAGGCCATCGTCGAAGACCGCGTAGCCCGGATCCCACTTCACCCCGGGGTCGATGATCGTGATGACCTTGAAGCCCTGGTCGGACAGCCGCTCGAGCATCCCCGGCGCATCGGGGAACTTCTCGGTGTCCCAGGTGAAGACGCGGTAACCATCCATGTAGTCGATGTCCAACCACATTGCGTCGCAGGGGATCTGGTCGTCACGGTGGCGCTGGGCAAGAGCCTCGACGGCGTCCTGGGTGTAGTCGAACCAGCGGCACTGGTGGTAGCCCAGGGACCACAGCGGCGGCAGCTGCGTGCGCCCGGTGAGCCCGGTGTAGGCCGTGAGGATCGCCGGCATGTCGGGCCCCGCGAAGATGTACTCGGTGTACTGGCCGCCGCGGAACGTCATGCGGTACTCGTCGTGGCCAGAGAACTCGTACTCGCCGCGGTATCCGTTGTCCATGAACGACCCTGCCATCGTGCCGGCCGGGTAGCTCTGGTGGTAGAAGAACGGGATGGTGACGTAGAAGGGGTCGAACTCGACGCTGGTGCGGTCGCCGCGCGGGTCTCCCGGGTCCTTCCCCGCCGTGAACTCCCCGACCGCGTCGGGGCTGAGGACGTCGGTGTTCCACATCGTGAAGTCACGGCCCTTGCGGTTGTGTCGCCCCGACTTCTCCCCCAGGCCGAAGACCGCGTCCTCCTGACGGCACCGGCGCCGGATCGTGAAGGTGTCGTTGAGGGTCGCGTAGGCCCAGTAGCGTCCCCGGTCGTCCTGGGCCGTCTCCACGACCGGGGTGCCGTCGGTGCGGTGGACGTCGAGCCGGAAGGGGTTGAGCCACAACGAGACCACCATCGCGGCGGTGGTGATCCTCACCCGCTCGTCGTCGCGGTCCACGGTGAACTCGACGGGTGCGGCCAGCGGGTCGACGCAGACCGCGAACGTCGGCGCCTCGTCGAACGTGCCGCCACGACTCATCTTCACCCGCACGACGTCCGCACTGACGAGGTCGAGGCGCAGCTGCTCGCGCTCCACCTGGGCGACCAGACCTCGCTCGGTCGTCGTCACCTCCCGGACCTCTTCGAAACGGATGAAGTGGTCGGTCTGCAGCACGATGAGGACCTCTCGGGGGATCGGGACCGGGGGTGGCGGGGGACGTGTGACCCACGCCCCGGATGACGCCGCAACAGTCTGGTCCGGCCCGGCGCGGACGTCCACCTGGCCGCCGTGAGACAACTCGTGAAAATCCTGCCTCGACCTGCGGATCCGGGCGTACAGTGCATCTCGTGCTACCCCGAACGGTGGCCGCTCCCCACGATCACGCGGTGTTGTTCTACGACCACGAGTCCGAGATCGTCTCGGCGGTGGCCGCGTACGTGCACGAGGGGCTGCAGGCCGGTGACACGGTCCTGCTCGTCACGACCGAAGGTCACCACCAGGCCGTCATCGAGTCCCTGCAGGACCGAGGGGTCGACGTCCTCGGGGCGCGCGCCGCTGGACGGCTGGACCTGCGCGACGCCCGGACGATGCTGGACAGCCTCCGCACGGGTGGGCAGCTCGACCTCGAGGCGTTCGAGGCGGCGATCGGCGCCGTGATCGCGGCTGCGACAGCCGTGGGGACCCACCTGCGGATCTATGGCGAGATGGTCGGCCTGCTCTGGGAGGAGGGCGCTGTCTCGGACGCAGTCGCCCTCGAGGGTGCGTGGAACGGCGTCCTGGCGGGGCTGGAGGCGAGCCTCCTGTGCGCCTACCCCACCGCGCTGCTCGCCCCGACCGGGCTGTCGGGGGTCCGGGAGACCTGCCTGCTGCACTCCGAGGTCCTCGCCCCCACGGCCTACCGCTCACCGGGGCCGGTCACCGACACCCTGAAGCCGGACAGGGAGACGGACGGGGCGCCGGACGGGGAGACGGACGAAGGGTCGGACGAGTCGCCGGTGACGGAGGCGGCCACGGCCCAGCGCACGGAGGTGTTCGTCCCCACCACCACCGCGGTGACAGCGGCCCGTCGCTTCGTCGGCGCCACCCTGGAGCACTGGGGCCTGGACCACCTCGTGCCCGATGCGCTGCTGCTGGTCTCGGAGATGGCCACGAACGCCGTCCTGCACGCCGGGTCGCCCTTCCGGGTGTTCATCCACCGCTCCCCCGGCGTCCTGCACCTGTCGGTGCGCGACGCCCAGCGGGGCTGGTTCGAGCAGGGCACCCCGAGCGCCGTCGAGGTGAACGGGCGTGGTGTCAGCATCGTCGAGGCCCTCGCCGACCGGTGGGGCTGCGACGCGGTCTCGGACGGGAAGGTCGTCTGGGCCGAGCTGCCGACCGAGGCGTGACCGACGCACTCGAACGCGAGCGGTATGGGGCGTGCGCCCCCGCCAGCGGTGCGACGTGGACAGGTCGGACTGTTTGGGACGAGGTCAGACGTCGACGGTCAACCGCACGCTCACGAGGTCACCGACGTCGATCTGCTCGGCACGCAGGACGGCGAACTTCAGCGGCACGGCATACTCCCCGTCCTTGGGGAACAACGACGTCGTCCACGTCGTCCGCCCGATCCGGGCCCGCACCGGGATCATCCCCCACCCGTAGGTCACCTGCGGGGCGAGCGACGCCAGGGCGCGGCACTCCTCGTCCGGGACGGTGACGAAGTGCCATGGCGAAGGACCTCGCCAGAACCACACGTCACCCCTGAACTCGAGCTCCAGCCCGCCGGCATGGGGACCGTCCGCCCCGGCTGCCGGGGAACGGCCGCCGCGACGGCTCACGGACGCCAGTCGTCAGGGGGGTCCTCGCCCACCAGGCCGTCGACCGCCTCACGGAGCAGGTCGGTGTGGCCGGTGTGGCGGCCGTACTCCTCGACGAGGTCGAAGACGAGTCGCCGCAGGCTCGCATGCTGCCCGTCGGGCGCGGTCACCCACGCCTCCTGGTCCAGCCCGCCCTCGGCGACGGCAGCAGCGAGCGTCGCGCGGGAGCGGGCCACCGCACCGTCCCACAGGGCGTAGAGCTCCTCGGGCGGGTCCTGGGCCGCCGACGTGAAGTGCCACTTCTCGCTGCCGTCGTTCGCCATCTCTGTCCACGGGGAACCCATCGGCTCACCCTTGAACTTCGTGGAGAACATGTGGTCCTCGCAGGCCGCAAGATGCTTCAGCAGCCCACCGAGGGTGAGGGACGAGGCCCCGATGCGGGTGTCCAGACCCGCGGCGTCCAAGCCACCCGCCTTCCACCGGAAGGTCGTGCGGAGCCGGTCGAGGGCTCCCGTGAGGTGCTCGACCTCGCTGCCGGCGAGCGGGGGCTCCCAGCTCGGTGGCACCCAGGGGTGTGCCGGCCCCTCGCCGTCTCCCGCCATCGGGACCTGCGCGCTCTCCTCGGTCGTCATGACGAGCAGGCTAGGCGCGGTTCCGGACGGATCGCTTCCGCATGGTGTGCGAATCTGGACCGGTGGACACCACGAACCCCACCGCCCGCGCGCTGCTATGCCTCGAGCTGCTGCACGACTCCCCCGGCATCACCGCCGAGCGGCTCGGCACCAGGCTCGGAGTCACCTCGCGGGCGGCGCGGCGCTACGTCGGCATCCTGCGGGAGGCCGGCATCCCGGTCGAGTCCACCCGTGGCCCGTACGGCGGCTACCGCGTGGGCCGCGGGCTGCGCCTGCCGCCGCTGACCTTCACGTCCACCGAGGCGCTCGGCCTCGTCATGGCGGTGCTGGACGGTCACCACGACGCCGGCAACGCCGCTGACCCCGTCGGCAGCGCCTTGGCCAAGATCGTCCGGGCCCTCCCCGAATCCGTTGCGGCACAAGCAGATGCTGTACGGCGCACGGCTGCGTCAGCGCCTGACCGCGCGGCCGCGCGGCCCGACCCGTCCACCGCCGCAACACTGGTGAACGCCAGCGCGGAGCACCGGCGCGTCCGGGTCACCTACCACTCGGAGTCAGGCAACACCTGGGAGGTGGACGTCGACCCCTGGGCCGTGGTGGTGAGGCACGGCCGGTGGTACCTGCTCTGCCTGACCCGCCCCACGACGGAGGATGCCGCCGTGCGCACCTACCGGGTCGACCGGGTGTCGAGCACCACGGTGCTCGAGGCGACCTTCACCCCGCCGCCAGACCTCGACCCGGTCACGCTCCTGGAGCACCACCTCGCCACCGGGTGGGAGTATGCCGCCGAGGTCGTCATCGAGGCATCCCTGGACCACGTCGCCCACTGGCTCCCCAGGGCGCTGGGTCGGCTCGAGGCGGTGGACGACCACACCACCCGTCTGGTGGGGAGCACCAGCAACCCGTGGTGGTACGCCGAACAGCTCGCCGTCCTTCGCACGCCCTTCCACATCGTCGGCTGCACCGAGCTCCAGGAGGTCGCCCGCACCGTCGGGCACCAGCTGCTCGCGGCGGGCACGCCGCAGACCGGTCAGCCCCAGAGCGCCAGCTCGTCCTGACGTGGCCACCCCGCCACCTGCGACGGGGCACCGAAGGCCATGACGACCGGCTCGTCGGGCGCCCACGCAGGCCAACCCGGGTCACCGCTCCTGGCGAAGTCGACCCAGGCCCGGTGCATCTCCTCGGCCAGCGCCTGCGGAGCGGAGGTTCCTGCCATCAGGGCGTCCTCCCCGAGGGTGTCGAAGACGAACGGCAGCTCGAGGGCGTGGCAGGCACCGAGGTCGGCCGTCGGTGTCTGCCACCCGAACTCGTAGACGTGGACGGAGCTCCCCGCCCCTCGCTGCGCGGTCGCGAGCTGGGCCGACGGGGCCCGGAAGCCGGCGTCCGTGAGGACCGCAGCGGCGACGTCGCCGGCAGGGGCAGCGGGCCGGTTCGCGGCATACGTCTCCACGGCACCGGCGGGCCAGCCGTAACGCTGGGCGAGGAACGGCAGCGCCGGCTCGGTGATCGACGCGGCGACGCCGGTCGGCACCAGGAACAGCCGCATCTCCTCGGCCGTCGTGCCGATGAGCAACGGCACCCCGGCAGCCGAGCCGGCGGCGATCCGGGCAGCCGGGACGTCGGGCACGAGGTCCCCGTCGACGACGGGAAAGAGGCTCATGATCCCCAACCCGCCACGCAGGACCGACGCGCCCCACCGCTGCGGGTCGGGATCGGACTGGACGGCCAGCGACAGGGCGCCCTGGGCTGCGGCCACCGCCGCCGGGTCGAGCGCGGCGAACGCTTCCGCCGTGGCGGGGACCCCGAGGATCGTCGCCAGCTCGACACCCACGCGACGGGCGTCCTCCAGCGAACAGACCGCCGCCCCGCTGCCCGACTGGATGATGGCGCGCTGGAACAGGCCTGCGGCCGCGGGCGACGACATCAGGGTGGCGACGCTCATCCCCCCGGCGGACTCACCGAAGATGGTCACGTCGGCCGGGTTGCCCCCGAAGCCCGCGACGTTGTCGCGCACCCACTCCAACGCCGCCACCTGGTCGCGCAGCCCGAGGTTCGTGGGAGCTCCTTCGAGAACCGCGAACCCCGGCGCACCGAGGCGGTAGTTGATCGAGACGAGGACGACGCCGTCGCGTGCGAAGGCCGAACCGTCATACGTGTCAAGGCGGTTCGCACCACGAACAAAGGCGCCTCCGTGGATCCAGACCATGACGGGCAGATCACCCCCGCCGTCGGACGGTGCCCAGACGCTGACGTTGAGGTAGTCGTCGCCCGGGGCGACCGAGCTCGGCAGGAACTGGTCCATCGGGCTCGGATAGGCGGTCTGGGCGGCGGCAGGTCCGTGGACGCTGCCGTCGCGCTCCCCCTCCCAGGGCACGACCGGCTGAGGCAACCGGTAGCGGTCGGCCCCGACGGCGGGTGCGGCATACGGAAGTCCGAGGAAGGCGTCGACACCGTCGCGGCTGGTGCCGCGGACGAGTCCACCGGTGACGTTCACGACGGGAGGCATCTGTCCATCCAACCAGCCGGTGCACCGGGCAGCACCGGGAAGGCAGCGGCGCGTGGCCATCACTACCCTGACGCGGTGACCCACCACCCCGTCCCGGACCCCGTCATCGCGGGAGCCCTCGCGGAGGCACGCCGTCGGCAGCAGCTCTCCGAGCGCGACCTCACGCCGGCGGTGACCCACTTCGCGGCGACCGTCGGGTGGGTGTGCGACGCGTGGGAGCTAAGCCCGCGCGGGTGGTTCGACGGTGGGGCGGCCATGCCGACGCTCGACGTCGTGCGAGCGGACGGGATGCCCGGGGTCCTCAAGATCGCCCTGCCGGGAGAGCTCGATGACGCCGCCCGGGTCATGATCGCCGCCGAGGGCCGTGGGTATGCGCGCGTCATGGCCTGGGACGACCGCGCCGGCGCCCTGGTGTCCGAGCGACTCGGGACCGACCTGTGGACCGAGCAGACGGGGGTGGTGCCACAGGGCACTGTCGTGGCGCCACTGTTGAGGGACGCCTGGGCCGTGCCCCTGACGAGCGGCAGACCGTTCGAGGGCAAGGCTTCCGGGCTCGTCTCCATCCTCGCCGACCTCGGTCCCCGGTATGCCGCCGGCCACGAGGGCGCGTTGCGCCTCGCGACGACCTACGCCCGAGCACTCGCCGCAACCGAACGCCCCGAGGTCGTCTGTCACGGCGACCCGCACGCCGGCAACGTCCTGCGTCGTGGCAGCGGCTGGGCCCTGATCGACCCCGACGGGTTCGTCGGCGAGCGGGCCTACGACCTCGGGGTGGTGCTGCGCGATGCCTGTCGCGAGATCGCGGCGGCGGAGCAGACGCAGACCGGGTCGGGCGTCGACGTGCTCTGCCAAGGATGCCGACACCTGTCGACGCTGACCGGCGTCGACGAGGATCGCGTGTGGCAGTGGGGTTTCGTCGAACGCGTCACGACCGGGCTGTACCTCGCCTGGCACGGGTACGCGTCCGAGGCCACGACGTTCCTCGACACCGCGTCACTGGTCGCCCACCACTGCTGAGCTCAGCCCTCGTGGTCGTGGGCGTACTCGACGTCGTACCGCGGGCCGAGCTCGAGCTGGAGGTCACGCGACAACCGTCTCCCCGCGACGACCCAGGACGCGTACGAGTCCTTCTCAGGCACGCTGAACGTCCGGTCGTGCAGCTGCTCCCAACGCCGCGCCCACGCGAGCAGGTCTGCGGTCAGGCGGGGCGAGAGCGGCAGGGTCTCGAGGTCGACCATGCCCTGCTTCGTCCAGACCGGGTCGGCATTCCAGTCGGCCATGACTCTGAGCTCCATGCGCCAGACCCTGACACGACGCCACCCGTCGGCGTCGCGGGTCCGGCGGACCTTTGCCATCTCCATGACGACAGCCGACCACCACCAGACACGGAACTGGCGCGACGCCGGCTCGTGCCGCCTCAGCCTGCGGTGGGGCCGTCCGCGGCACCGCGTTCCTCGCGCAGTCGTGGCTCGGTGCGCCGCTCGGGGTGTATGCCCCTTTTGTCACGGTAGAAGTCGCGGACCTGGTCCATCACCTGGACGACGTCGGGGCCGGCGACGATGGTCGGGCCGAATCCTGCTGTGCGCGAAGGGCCGTCGATGAAGGCCAGGGCGATCGGGAGCTTCGCGGCCCGGGCGATGCGCCAGAAGCCGGACTTCCAGTACTCCCCCTTGGTCCGGGTGCCCTCCGCGGCCAGGATCAGGAGGAAGGGCTCGCCCCTCCTGGCCTCGCTCATGAGCTCGCGGACCACCGCGCCGGGGTTGTCGCGGTCGAGGGACACTCCCCCGAGCCGCGTCAGCAGCCACCCCAGCGGTCCCTTGAAGAGCGAGTGCTTGATGAGGACCCGTGGGGTGACCCCGCCCCTCCACATGATGAGCAGCATCATGACGAAGTCCCAGTTGGAGGTGTGGGGGGCGCCCACGACCACCCCGGTGCGGGGCACGTCACCGACTGCGGTCCACCGTGCGAGCCGCAGCACCAGCCTGGCCAGCCGACTCCTCATGTCCAGTCCTCTCGTGGGGCACCTGCCCCGAGGGGATCAACCTACGGTGCCCTCGGCAACCTCGCCGACCGCCACGACGGGATGTGGGCCGGCGGCTGCCCCACGTCCGGTGGTCGCCCTCAGGAGACTGCCGCCCTCACGAGCTCCACCACGCGCTTCTCCACCTGGGGGCTCCACCTCAGCAACGCGAAGGATGCCGGCCACATGTCGCCGTCGTCGAGGTGGGCCGCGTCCTGGAACCCCAGCGTCGAGTAGCGGTAGTTGAACTTGCCGGAGTCCTGGAAGAACAGCACGACCTTGCCGTCCTCGTCGGCCCAGGCGGGCATGCCGTACCAGGTCTTCGGCGACAGCTGCGGTGCCGTCGACGAGACCGCGACGTGCACGCGCTCGGCGAGGGCCCGGTCGGCCGGCGCCATGGCCGCGACCTTGTCGAGCAGGTCCTGGAGCCCGTCGGCCTTCTTCGCGCCCTTCTTGCCCTCCGCCCGCAGCTCGGCGGCCCGCTCCTTCATCGCGGCCCGCTCCTGCTCGGTGAATCCGTCGGACGTGGCGGCAGTCTTGACAGTCATCTCATGGTCCCCTCTCGCGTCGTGGTCACCGCGGGCATGGTGCCCGGCGGCTCCGGGTGCTCCCGTGCTTCCTGCTCGTGTGCTCCCTGCTCCTGGAAGGCTAGGCGTCCCCCGATCGGACCCGCTTCTCGATTCCTGACCGGATCGTGCGCCGAGTCGGCGCCCTGCCCTCGGGACCTGCCTCAGCCGTCCCTCAGCCCGTCCTCAGCCGACCCGTCGCACAGTGGCTGCATGACCGGCGTCAGGACGACGCCACGCGTCGACCACGTCCCGATCGTCGACCTCCGTTGGCGCCACAGCAGGGTGCGGGGACGCCTCGCACCCACCGTCGTGGTGCTCTGGGCAGTGGCCTGGTTCGTCGCGCTCGGCGTTCACGGTGGGGGGTCCTGGCACTTCTTCCACACCGGTGGTCAGGTCCTGTCCGACCTCGACGACGGGTCCCGAGCCGGGCTGCACGTCTACGCGGAGCACCCGTTGCTCCAGATCGGCCCGCTGGCCCTTGCCGCGGCGTGGGCCCTGGGATGGATCTCCCAGGGGCACGGGCTCGGGGCCGCCGAGAGCGCGGGCGCGCTCATGGGTGTCGTGGTGGTCCTCCTGGTCCGACGGATCGCCCGGCGGGGCGAACCCCTCGCCGACGCGGCTCGCCGGCGAGAGCGCGACCTGACCCTGCTTGCGGGGGTCATCTGCTTCGTGCCGGTGTGGATGTATGCCGCCGTCAGCTCGACCCACCTCGACGACGTCATGGCCCTGACGTCGGGGGTGGTGGCGCTCGCCCTGGTGAGGTCAGGGCGAGCGGTGTGGGCCGGCGCGGCCCTGGCCATCGCGGTCGACTCGAAGCCGTGGGCCCTGCCCCTGGTCGTCGTGCTGCTCGCCCTGCCGTCGATGCGCGCCAGGCTCCTGGGCTTCGCCACCACCGCTGCGGGTGTGGCCCTGGCCTGGTTGCCGTTCTTCCTGGCCGACCCCCAGACCGTGCGGGCGCTGCGCTACACGATCCCCACCACCGCCTTGTCGGGTTTGCACTTCTTCGGGGTCACCGCCGCGCGGACGCCACCGTGGGACCGTCCCCTGCAGACGCTGGTGGGCGCCGCGTTGGCCGGGGCAGCGGTGTGGCGTGGTCGCACGGCCGGTGTCCTGCTGCTCGTGCTGGCCAGCCGCCTGGCCCTGGACCCCGGCACCAACCGCTACTACACCGCCGGCCTGGCAGCCGGCGCACTCCTCTGGGACGTCGCGGGCAGTCGTCACCGCTGGCCGTGGTGGAGCGCCACCGTCGTGCTGTTCCTCCACGTCGCCCGCTGGTTTCACGCGCTCGACCCGCTGCACGGGCCTGCCCTCGTGGTCTTCGCCGTGGCCGCGTCGGTGGCGGTGCTGGGCGGCGAACGGGTCCGGGCGTGGGGGCAGGTATTGCGTCACCGGACCGGGACGGTCCTGCTCCCGAGGTGGACCCTGCGCGGCAGGGCGCCGACGGGCCGGGCCTGAGCGCTCAGCCGTGGGACCCGGACGGGCTGCTGGACAGGACCACGCACGCACCCAGGGCCAGGACCAGGGCCACTACGGCCGGCACCACCCACCCAGCGCGGACCGTGTCACCCAGCACCCAGACCCCCACCACGGCGGGCACGGCCACCTCGACCACCCAGAGGATCGCCGTCGCCGGGCCCACGGCACCGTGCTCGAGCGCACCGGTGTAGCCGATCATGCCCAGCGCCCCGTACCCCAGCACCGCCCACGCCAGGGGCTCGTGCAGCAAGGTCCCCCAGCTGCCCGACGTATGGGCTGCCCGGGCACACAGGGCGGCACCGGAGAAGGCCAGGCCTCCCAGCACCGCCAGCTCGACCGAGCGTGCGCGACGTGAGGCGACCACCGTGGCCACAGCGAGGATGCCGAGCCCGACCAGGACGGTCAGCTCGAAGGGACGCGGAGGTCCCTGCGCCGACAGCGGTCCCGCGCTGGCGGCCAGCACGACGAGCGCGACCGTGATGACCCCTGACGCCACCCAGTCCCGGACACGCAGGCGGGCGTGCAGGACGATGCGGGCGAGGACGACCGTCACGGCGAGCGAGCCGGCCAGCAGCGCCTGCACCGCGAACAACGGCAGGGCACGCAGTGCCAGGAGGGAGGCGAGCCAGGCGACCCCGTCGCACACCAGACCCGCGACGTAGGTGGGTTGCCGGACCACCATGACCCCTCTCGCCCGCGAGGTGCCGATGCTCTGGAGCACCGACCCCGCGCCATACCCGAAGGTGCCGAGCAGCGCGGCCAGCAGGGCCAGGCTCACCGGCGGGCCCGAGGACTGAGCGAGGCCGAGGACATGCGCTGAACCCTACGCGTGCACCGGCAGACGGGAGCCCGCTGGATCGTCAGGGCGCGTCGCGCCGAGCCGTCGAGCTGACCCTGCCGGGGTCGGGACCGCCTCCGGGGTCAGGGACACGGCCGCGATGGCGCCCCAGCCGGTAGAGGTTCCAGCCGACGGCGCCCATCCAGACGGGCAGCAGGATCCCGTAGATCCCGTAGAAGCCCTCGAAGACCATGCGCAGCACCTCTGCCGCGATGCCGAGCCCGCCGGTGACGATGCCCAGCAAGGCGACGAAGCGCGGGAACACCCCGTGCAGCATCGCCAGCGACACGATCAGCATCCCTGCGGCGGTCAGCGGACCCACCACCGACGTGGTGCGGTTCTGGGCGACCAGCGTCTCAGCGGCGGTGGCGAGGGCGAGCCGCCGGGACGGGTCGGCGGCGCTCGCGTACTGGTCGCTGAGGTAGACCAGCGCGGGGGCGCCCGTGGTCGTCGTGGGGATCGCCAGGGTCACCGCCCAGGCCACGGCACCGACCGCGGATCCCAACAGCGCCAGGCTCATGCTCACGCCCCTCAGTGCCGGGTACAGCGCCACGTAGGTGACCATCGCGAAGACGCCGGGGACGAGCCAGAGCTGCTGCTGGACGACGTATGGCGTCCGGTGGGCGGCGATGTACCGCAACGTGGCTGCGCCGCCGTCGGCCGGCGGCGCCGGGTTGACGACGAAGAGCACCACGGCCGCCAGGAGCATCCCCACGAAGACGAACGCCGAGACACCACCGATGCGGTAGAGCAGGGACCACTCGCGTCCGGGCACCCTTGTCCTCGAAGGCTCCAGGCCCTCCCCGACGTTCGTGGCCATGACCATGCGACACACCATCCCCGGGTCGTGACGAGAGCCCAACGAGGCTCTCGACCTCCTTCGAGCCTCGCTGTCGGGAACCACGACGGACACGGCCGAAGGTCCTCGTCCGCCTGCGGTCCGCGCCATGCCGCCGGGACGTTGTGCCCTGTGGGCGGCCGGCCCTGGCTCCTAGCGTCGGAAGGGAGAGGACGACGACAGGTGGGAGCGGGTCGCATGAGAAAGCTGCTGGTGCTCGGTGGGGGCACGGCCGGGACCATGGTCGTGAACAAGCTGCGGCGCCGACTGCCCTCCTCGGACTGGGAGATCACCATCGTCGACCGGGACGACGAACACCGCTACCAGCCCGGCTACCTGTTCCTCCCCTTCGGGACCTACACCGCCGACCAGGTCGTCCGGAAGCGGCACGTCTTCATCCCGGACGGAGTCGAGCTCGTCCTCGGCGAGATCGACCGGGTCGACGCCGAGACGAACACCGTTCTCCTCGAGGGCGGTCGGAGCCTGACCTACGACTACCTGGTGATCGCCAGCGGCACGACGCCGAGACCCGGCCAGACCCCCGGGATGCTCGGCGAGCAGTGGCGCAGGACGGTCTTCGACTTCTACTCCTTCGAAGGGGCCACTGCGCTCGCGGAGGCGCTGCGGTCCTTCGACCACGGACGGCTGGTGGTCCACATCACCGAGATGCCGATCAAGTGCCCGGTCGCACCGCTGGAGTTCGCGTTCCTGGCCGATGCGTGGCTGAGGGAACGCGGCATCCGCGACCGGGTCGAGCTCGTCTACGTGACTCCCCTCTCGGGTGCGTTCACCCAGCCCATCGCCTCCGCGCAGCTCGGGGAGATGCTCGAGGAGCGCAAGATCCTCGTCGAGGCCGACTTCATGGTCGAGCGGGTGGACAACGAGCACAGGGCGCTCGTGTCCTACGACGAGCGGTCGGTGCCCTTCGACCTGCTCGTGACGATCCCGCTCAACATGGGTGCCGACTTCGTCGCCAGGTCAGGGCTGGGCGACGAGCTCAACTACGTGCCCGTGGACCGGCGGACCCTGCGTTCGACCAAGCACGACAACGTCTTCGCCGTGGGCGACGCCTCCAACATCCCGGCCTCGAAGGCCGGCTCCGTGGCGCACTTCTCGGTCGAGATCTTCGTCGCCAACTTCCTGCAGCTCATCCGCGGCCTGCCGATGACCGGTGCGTTCGACGGCCACGCCAACTGCTTCGTCGAGTCCGGTGACGGCAAGGGCCTGCTCATCGACTTCAACTACGACACCCAGCCGCTGCCCGGTCGCTACCCGTTGCCCCTGGTCGGTCCGCTGAGCCTGCTCAAGGAGACCCGCGCGAACCACCTGGGCAAGCTGGCGTTCCGCTGGATCTACTGGAACGTCCTGCTTCCCGGCCGACCGATCCCACTGCCGGCACTGATGTCCATGGCGGGCAAGGTCGTCCCCGCCGACAGCCACGCCGCCGGTGCTCCCGGCGCGACGACCGAACAGGAGTGAGCACGATGCCCGTCACGACCATCGACAGCCGTCAGGTGCACGTCAACGAGGAAGGCTTCCTCACCGACCCCACGGAGTGGGACGAGGCGCTCGGCAGCGCGCTGGCCACGCAGATCGGTATCCAGCTCGGAGACGACCATTGGAAGGCGATCCGCTTCCTGCGCAAGGACTTCGACGCCAACGGCGAGACCCCGACGCTGCGCCGCGTGACCGTCGCGGGCGGCATACCGACCAAGCAGCTGTTCCAGCTCTTCCCACAGAAGCCGGCCAAGAAGATGGCCTACATCGCCGGGCTGCCCAAGCCGCACGGCTGCGTCTGACCAACCCCAAGGGACCACTCATGACCACCACCGACGCCGCACCCGCCATCATCCCCAGCTTCGACACGCCCTCCGGCGAGGGGCGCAAGCTGGCCATCATCTGCTCCAAGGGCAGCCTCGACATGGCCTACCCGGGGCTCATCCTGGCCAACGCGGCTCTCGGTGAGGGCGTCGAGACCCACATGTTCTTCACGTTCTGGGGCTTCGACATCATCAACAAGCAGACGATGGCCGACCTCAAGTTCACCCCGCTGGGCAACACGGCGACGCACATGCCACAAGGCCTGGGCGGTATCCCCGGTATCACGCACATGGCCACGTCCAAGCTGAAGAAGTCGATCGCCGACCTCGACGTGCCCGAGGTGCCGGACTTCCTCGAGCAGATCGTCGCCTCCGGTGGACACCTCTGGGCCTGTCGCATGTCGGCCGACATGAACCACCTCACGGAGGACGACCTCTACGACGAGGTCGAGGCAATCATCAGTGCGAGCGACTTCATCGAGAAGACCGAGGGCGCCCAGCTCCTCTTCATCTGACCAGGACCCACGACCGGCCACCGCCGCGTGGCCCTGACGAAAGAAGAGCTCGCATGACCCAGGACGCCGAGACCTCCGGCTACCAGATCGAGACCGTCACGCTGCACGAACAATCTGTCCTGGCGGTGCACGGCACCGTGCAGGAGTCCGAGGTCGGCCAGTTCGTCGGCCAGGCCTTCGAACGCGTGGCCAAGGTGGCCAGCGGGGACGGCATGCACATCTGCGGAGCCCCGTTCGCACGCATCCATCCCGCTCCCCACGGTGCGCTCGAGATCGAGGCCGGCTTCCCCGTGACCGGCGTCGGGCTCGGACAGGGCGACGTCCAGGCGGACCACCTGCCCGGCGGTCAGGCCCTGCGCACCCTGCACCGTGGCAGCTACGCCCAGGCCCAGCTGGCGCACGAGGCCCTCAACACGTACGCCAGCGAGCACGCCATGACCCCCGTGGGGGACGCCTGGGAGGTCTACCTCGACGGTCCTGAGGTCGCCCAGCCCCGCACGCTGGTGGTGCTGCCCACCCGCCCTCCGGGCGATGCCGCAGCCGCTGCCACGGCGGACTGACGCAGCCGCACTGAAGCAACCGCTGCGACGGCGGACCGACCAGGCGGCCCCCGCTCAACCGCGCGTCGTGGTGAGGTGCGGTGCGGGCGGCCGGTGCGTCGCAGCCGGGTGCGCCGTCGTCGTCAGGTGGATGTCCATGACGTTGCCGAGCAGGTGCACCGCTTCGTCGTGCGGCCGCTGGAAGGAGTTGCGCCCCATGATCGTGCCGAACCCGCCACCCAGGGCGGTCTGCCGGTTCTCCTCCAGGACCGCAGCAGTCTCCTTGGCGGCACCTCCGGAGAAGATGACGATGCGGTGCCCGTCGAAGGCCGACTGCACGACGTGGCGCACCCGGTCCGCGAGCGTGCCCAGCGGGACCCCCGCCTGCACGAGGGCCGAGCGGGCCGCGGCCGACTCGATGACCTCCGTGGGTGGCTTCACCTTGACGATGTGCGCCCCGAGCTGGCAGGCGAGGTGGGCGGCGTAGGCGACGACGTCCACGGCGGTCCGCCCACCCTCGGACACACCGCTGCCCCGCGGGTAGGACCACAGCACCAGCGGCAGGCCGGCGGCCTCCGCGTCGCGGGCCAGGGCTCTGGCCTGCTCGTACATCTCGTTGCGGTGCGCCGAGCCCGGATAGATGGTGAAACCAACTGCAGCACAGCGCAGGGCGAGCGCCTCCTCGACCCCGGCAACGAGTGCGGGCTGGGGGTCGGCGCCGACGTAGAGACCGTCCGCACCGTTGCACTTGAGGATGAGCGGCAGGCTCTCCGCATAGGTGGGTGCCACGAGTCGAGCGGCTCCCAGCGGGAGGGCGTGGGCGCTGCACCCCGCGTCGAGCGCCAGTCGGGCGTGGTACCTGGGGTCGTACCCGGCCGGGTTGGCCGCAAAGCTGCGACCAGGGCCGTGCTCGACACCCTGGTCGACCGGGAGCACGACCAGCTTGCCCGACCCGCCGGTCCTGCCCTGCATGAGGATCCGGCGCAGGTGGGCCAGCGTGCCCTTGGTGTCGGAGGGGTACCAGGACAGGATCTCGTCGACGCGTGCGGACATGTTGGCTCCCCGGTCTGGTTGGGCGTCGCTTCGTCGGGTCCAGCATCCGGCTGCGGCAGGTCCAGCGGTGAGGGCCGTTGGTCCCTGTCCGCCAGGTCCACGCGGCGTCACGCTCGAGGTGCACCGAGAATCCACCGTGCGGCTTGACCCGAAGGACAGGAGGACTGGACATGTCCGACATCGAGCGCGAACGCATGCGCAAGGAGGCCGCCGACGACGTCACCTCCCGGCCACCGGGTGAGGGTGACTCGCGACTGCAGGCCGCACTCCGGCGCTACCTGGGCACCTCGCTGTTCACGATGAGGCAGCGCAACGGCTCGCAGAGCCCCCCTGCCCCCACCCCGCCGCGGCCGACCCCGCCGAGACGCGCCGACGACCAGCGGCACTAGCCGTGGCGGCGCCACGGGTGCGTGACCTGCTCCTGAGGTTCCGCCCCTCCGGGTCACCGGGGAGGGCAGGTCCGGCAGGGGTTCCGGTCGACCTGCCGCAGCGCCTGTCGGCCGAGCTCGAACCGCTCTTCGCACTGCTCGCCACCACCGAGGACGAGTGCGCGGCGATCGTCGAGGACGGACGGCGACGGGCTGCGCTGGTCCAGCGGACGCACGCGGAACGCGCGGCGGCCGTCCGAGCCGGGATGCGAGAACGCGCCGAGGCCGAACGTGCCGCCTCGGGTGCCTCATCCCACGCGTCGGCAACCGCCGCCGGAGCTGACCTCGACAAGGAGGTCGACGCCCTCGTCGGCGCCCTTCGGTCCCGGGCCCAGAGCCTCGTGCCTGCCTACGTCGCCCGCGTCACGGCCGCGGTGGACCGGCTCTGCTCGCAGCCGCCGGACGGGGGCGGCCCGTGAGGCCTGGCTGGGTCGCCGCCAGCGTGCGCGCCCGGGCGATGACGCAGCGCCGCCTCGGCCGGCGCGGCGCAGCTGCGCTCGCCACCAGCACCTCCCTGGAGGAGGGGCTGGTCGCCCTCAGGCAGACGGCATACGGGCGCATGGTCCACCCGGGACAGGACCTCGCCGAGGCACAGCGGGCCGTCACTGCCGCCTGGCTGTGGAACGTCCGCGTCCTCGCCGGGTGGAGCCCGCGTCAGGGCGTGGTGCTCCTGCGCCCCTTGGTCGCCCCGCTCGAGGTCGCCAACACCCTCGACCACCTGCAGCGACTCCAGGGCCACGCGGTGCCACCTCCCCACCAGCTGGGAGGGCTGGCGACCGCCTGGCCGCGCCTCGCCCGGACGACCAGCGCGGCCGACCTCCGGACGGTCCTCGCCTCCTCGGCGTGGGGTGATCCCGGCGAAACCGCGCCGCGGGCCGTCGGCCTGTACCTGCGCGCCGTGCTCGCCGAGCAGGTCGTGTCGCTCGTGCCGACGGCCGGCTCCTGGGCCGCCGGGGCGCTGGCCCTGACGCTGGCAGGGCTGCTGGACCAGGACGGTGGGTCCACCCTCCCTCTCGCGGTGCCGGCCGCCCGGGTCCTCGGTCGGGGCGCGTTGCAGGCACGGACCCTGGCGGCGCTGCGCGAGGCGCTCCCGAGCGATGCGAGGTGGGCGCTCGCCGACGTCGACGACCTGGCCGACCTGTGGCGGGCCGAGTCGCGGTGGTGGACCCGGGTGGAGCAGGACGCAGCGGCGCTGGTGCACCACGCCGGCTCGGGTCGAGAACCGGTCGTGGGTGCCGTGGCCCTCCTGGCCGTCGACGCGTGGCGCGTCCGCGCGGCCCTCGAACGTGCCGCCGACGGCGGCCGGGTCATGGAGGCCTTCGATGCGGTGGCGTGAGGCCCTGAACCCGGTGGTGATGCAGCGCGTCGCGCTGCTCGGGCCCCGGGCCGACCTGCGCCCCCTGCTGGTCGAGGTCGCCGCCTCCGGGACGGTGCAGCTCGACGCGCCACCACTGCAGGGGCCCGACACCGCCGCCGGGCTGCGGCTGCTGCGCCTGGGTCGTCCGTCCGGGCTCACGCCCGCCCTCACCCTGCTCCCGCCCGACCTCGACGACTGCGAACGCAGGGGACGTCTCGACCTCCTCTCCGGGGAGGCGCAGGTGCAGGCCGCGACCGGGGCGGCGCTCACCCGGGGACAGGTCGCCGCGCTCGTCGGGTGGATGCCTTCCGCGGAGCTGCCCACCCTCGCAGACCGTCTGTCCGCCCACGGCGGGGCGCTCGTGCCGCTGCCTCGCCCAGCGGGGTCCCAACCACCCACGTTGCTCGCGACGACCGGCACCGGCAGCGACCTCGCTCCCCTCGTGGACACGTATGCGACCACGCCCTACTCCGACGTGAACCCCACCCTGCTGGCCGCCCTGGCCTACGTCGTGATGTTCGGGATGATGTTCGCCGACGCCGGGCAGGGGCTGCTCCTGGTCATCGCGGCCCTGGTCGTGAGGAGCGACCGCTTGCCCCGGCTGCACCAGCTGCGCCGCGTCTGGCTGTTCCTGCTGGGGGCGGGCGTGATGAGCACGGTGTTCGGGGTGGCCTTCGGTGAGTTCTTCGGCCCGACCGGCGTCCTGCCCGCCCTGTGGCTCGAACCGCTGGAGCAGCCGGTGGAGCTGCTGGTGTCGGGGGTGGCGGTCGGGGCCGTGCTCCTGGCCGGCGCCTACGCCCTGGGGACCGTCAACCGCTTCCGTGAGGGCGGATGGCGCCGCGCGGTGTATGCGCCGTCGGGGCTGGCCGGGGCAGCCCTCTTCCTCGGACTCGCCCTCCTCGCCGGGGGTGTCGGTGGCGACGTCACCGCGCTGGTGGTGGGCGGGGCCGTCGTTGCCACCGCAGGTCTGGCGGCGGCATACGCAGGTCTGCTCGTGGCCGCGGGCGGCGGTGCCGGCGGTGCGGCGCAGGCGGCCGTGGAGCTCATCGACCTGGTGGTGCGCCTGGGTTCCAACGTGGTGTCCTTCGCCCGGCTCGCCGCGTTCGGCCTGACCCACGCGGCGCTCGGCGCGGTCGTGTGGTCGGCCACCGCGGCCCTGTGGCACGACGGCGGACTCGCCATCGCAGCGGCGGTCCTGGTCTTCCTGGTGGGCAACGCCGTGACCTTCACGCTGGAAGGGCTGGTGGCCGCCATCCAGGCGCTGCGCCTGGAGTACTACGAGCTGTTCTCGCGCGTCTTCGACACCGAAGGGGTCCCCTTCCGCCCGTGGCACGTCCCGCTCACCACCGAGGAGATCTGATGATCGTCTGGCTGCTCGTGCCCCCCGCGCTGTTCGCCGTGGTCCTGCTCCTGCGCTCGGCCCGCTCCCGGCCACGCCGCGCCCTCGGCTGGTTGATCGCCCTGAACGCGGCCCTGGTGGCCGGCGCCACCGCCGTCCTGGTGCTGGCCGTGGGGGCGGGTCCGACGAACGCCGCGACCGTCGACCCCGTCGCCGCGGCAACGGCCGCAACGGCCGCAACGGCAACGGGCGCCCCCAACGGTGCCGCCCTGATCGGTGCCGCGGTGGCGGTGGCCGGCTCGTCCATCGGGGCAGCCATCGCGGTGGCCTACACCGGCTCCGCGGCCCTCGCAGCGATCAGCGAGAGACCCGAGCTGTTCGGGCGGGCCATGGTCATCGTCGGCCTCGCCGAGGGCATCGCGATCTACGGCCTGATCATCTCGGTCATCCTCGTGGGCATGGCATGAGCCCCCGGCAAGATCGTGGCGGGGACGCGGTGGTCGCCGTCGTCGGCGACCCCGACCACGTCGCCGGGTTCGGCCTGGCAGGAGCGCAGGTCGTGTCGGCCCGCACCGAGTCCGAGGCGTTGCGGGCCTGGACCGGTCTCGCCGACGCCGCGCTCGTGATCCTCACGCCGGCCACCGCGAGCTGGCTCAGCGGGCAGCGTCGCGAGCCCGGCGCCCCCATCACGGTGGTGCTCCCCGAGTGACCACCGTGATGCCCGGCACCACAGCCCCGAGTGCGCATCCGCTCCCGGGGCTGGGTCCGCTGCAGGAGTCCCTCATCGCTGCTGCGCGACAGCAGGCGGCACAGCTCGTCTCCGACGCCCGGACCAGGGGTGAGGCGGAGGTCGCCCACGCCGAGGAGTGGCTCGACGAACAGCTGGCGGGTGCCCGCGAGCGCGGCCGGGAGGACGGCGCGCAGCTCGCCGAGGTGGAGGTCGCCGCGACGCGCCGTCAAGCGCACACCCGCCTGCTGGGCGCACGCAGGGAGGTCTACGACGACCTCGTGCACCGGTCGCAGGACGCGGTCCGTCGACTCCTCGTGGACCCCTCCCGGCGTCGCGGGCTGGAGGCCCGGCTCAGGTCCGTCCTGGGTCCCGGCGCGGTCGTGACCGACACGGCGGACGGCGGCCTGCGGGCCGAGGACGAGACCGGCGCCTCGGTCGACGCCTCCGTGCAGACCCTCGTGGCGCAGGCCCTCGACGAGCTCGACCTGGAGGACCTGTGGACCCCACGGTGACCCGGGCCGGGACAGGAACACGGACAGGAACCCGAGCAGGGACACGGGCGGGGACGGGGACAGGGACACGGGCGAGGACACGGACAGGGACCAGTGGCCGGGTCGTGCGGGTCAGCGGCCCGCTCGTGGAGGTCGACGGCCTCACGGCGGCCGCCATGTCCGACCTCGTCACCCTCGGTGAGGACGCGGTGGCGAGCGAGGTCGTCGAGATCCGCGGCGCCACCGTGACCCTGCAGGCCTACGAGTACACCGGCGGGTTGGCGGTCGGCGCCGGGGCGACGCTGCTGGGACACCCGCTCTCCGCGACCCTCGGCCCGCACCTGCTGGGGCGGGTGTTCGACGGGCTGCTGCGGCCTCTGGGCAACGCCCCGACGTGGCTGGGCACCGCGACCGGCTGGGACCTCGAGGACGTCCCGGTCGTCTGGGAGCCCGGCGTCGTGGCCGGGGCGCACGTCGGCCCCGGGGACCGGGTGGGCACGGTCCCCGACGGCGCGCTGCTCGAGCACCGTGTCCTCGTGCCGCCCGGGCTGGCCGGGATCGTGCAATGGGTCGCCCCTCCCGGTCCGGTCGGTCCCCGGGACCCGGTCCTGCGGGTTGCGGGGGTGCCGGTCACGGTCACCTCGTCGTGGCCGGTGCGGCGCCCCCGGCCGGTGCGTGAGCGACTGGTCGCACTCGAGCCGCTGTCCACCGGTCAACGGGTGCTCGACGCGGTCTTCCCGGTGGTGCGCGGGAGCACCGTCGCGGTGCCCGGTGGCTTCGGCACGGGCAAGACGGTGCTGCTGCAGCAGATCGCGAAGTGGTGCGCGGCGCAGGTGATCATCTACATCGGGTGCGGCGAGCGCGGCAACGAGATGGCCGACGTCCTGGGCGAGCTCTCGGCGCTCACGGACCCCGCGACAGGACGTCCACTGGCCGAACGGACGGTGATCATCGCCAACACCTCGAACATGCCGATGATGGCTCGCGAGGCGAGCATCTACAGCGGGGTCACGGTCGCGGAGTACTTCAGGGACATGGGGTATGACGTCGTCCTCGTCGCGGACTCGACCTCGCGGTGGGCGGAGGCCATGCGGGAGTTCGCCTCCCGGTCGGGCGCCCTCCCCGCCGAGGAGGGCTACCCCGCCGGCCTGTCCTCGGCGCTCGCGGCCTTCTACGAGCGGGCCGGACGGGTCGTCACGCTGGGCGGCGAGCAGGGCTCGGTCACCATCATCGGAGCGGTCTCCCCACCGGGCGGCGACACCACCGAGCCGGTGACCGCCTACACCGAGCGGTTCGTCCGGGAGGTGTGGAGCCTGGACCGCGACCTCGCGTATGCCCGCCACTACCCCTCCGTGGGGTGGTCGGGTTCGTTCTCCCGCGATGCCGAGCAGGTCGGCTCCTGGTGGTCCCGTCACGGCGACCCGGACTGGAGCGGTCGCCGGGCGCGGATGACCACGCTCCTGGCGGACTCCGACCGGCTGGGCGAGCTGGCGGCGCTGGTCGGCGTCACCTCGCTGTCGGACCACGACCGGGTGACCCTCCTCGCGGGTCGGTTGGTGCGCGAGGGCGTGCTGCAGCAGAGCTCGCTCGACACGCTGGACGAGTACTCCTCGGCCGCCAAGACGACCGCGCTGGTCGTCGCCGTGCTGGCTGTGGTGGACACCTGCCGCCGGCTGGTGGACGACCACCTCGTCCCGGCGGCCGAGCTCGAGGGCGCCGACTACTCCCTGCTGCTGCGGGCCGCCGCCGAGACCGGTGCCCACGACGACGACTCCGTCGCGGCGCGGGGGGCCCGGGTGCAGGCGGCGCTGGAGGCCCTGCACCACGGACGGGGACCGTCATGAGGAGAGGCACCGCACCATGAGCACCGAGCCCGCCGAGCCCGCCGAGCCCGCCGAGCCCGCCGAGCCTGCCGAGCCGCTGCGGCTGCCGCTGCGGCACCGGGACGTCTCCAGGTTGAGGGGCCCGCTGCTCGTGGTGAAGGCCGTCGGCGGCATCGGCTGGGACGACTACGCCGTGGTGCGGCCGGGGGCGCACGACGAGCCGGACCGGCACGGGGTGGTCCTCGAGGTCAACAGGGACATCGCCGTGGTCCAGGTCCTCGAGGGCACCGAGGGGCTGCGACCGGGCAGCACGTCGGTCCAGTTCACCGGCCACCCCTTCCGGGTCCCGGTCGGTCGGGGGTGGCTCGGCCGGGTGTGCAACGGCAGGGGCGAAGCCATCGACGGCGGACCGCCGGTGACCGGACCGGTCACCAGGTCGGTCACCGGCTCCCCCCTGAACCCGACGCACCGGGAGCCTCCGTCCGAGCCGGTGCTGACCGGGATCTCCGCGATCGACGCCCTCACCACGCTGGTCCGGGGGCAGAAGCTCCCGATCTTCTCCGGCGCGGGCCTGCCGCACCTCGAGCTCGCTGCTCAGCTGGCCGCCCAGGCGAGCGCGGGCGGCGAGCCCTTCAGCGTCGTCTTCGCCGGCCTCGGGCTCACCCACCCCGACGCCGACACCGTCCGCGGCACCCTCGAGGCCCGACTGGGGTCAGGTGAGCTGGTGCTCCTGCTCAACACCGCCGACGACCCCGTGGTCGAACGCATCCTCACGCCGCGCATCGCCCTCACGGTGGCCGAGCACCTGGCCTTCGTCGAGGGCCGACACGTCATGGTGGTGCTGGCCGACATGACGAGCTACGCGGAGGCGGTGCGGGAGGTCTCCTCCGCGCGCGGAGAGCTCCCCGGGCGCCGCGCCTACCCCGGCTACCTCTACAGCGACCTGGCCTCCCTGTACGAACGTTGCGGTCGCATCAGTGGGGTCGCCGGCTCGGTGACCGTGGTCCCCGTCCTGACGATGCCGGCCTGGGACATCACCCACCCCGTGCCCGACCTCACCGGCTACATCACCGAGGGACAGGTGGTGCTCACCCGGGAGGCCCACGCCCGGGGCACGTACCCGCCGGTGGACCCGCTGTCCTCGCTGTCGCGGCTCATGCGCCGTGGTGTCGGGGAGGGCCGGACGCAGGCCGGTCACGCCGAGGTCGCGGCGCAGCTCCTGGCTGCCCTCGCGCGGGCCCGGCAGGTGCGCGAGCTGGCGGAGATCGTCGGCGCGGACGGGATCAGCCCCGCCGACGGTCTCTACCTACGACTCGAGGAGGCGTTCGAGCACTCACTGGTGGACCAGGGGCGTCGTGAGCTGCGCACGCTGGACCAGACCCTCGGGCTGTGCTGGGACGTCCTGCGCATCCTGCCCCGGCGCGAGCTCACCATGCTGTCCACGGCGCTGCTCGACGAGCACCTCGACCCCGCGGCGCCGGACGGGGGCTGACGTGGCCGTCCTGCGAGGTGTCCCTCCCGGTCGTGCGGGTCGGCTCTGGCTGCGTCGACGCCTCGCCACGGCCACGCGCAGCCGCGGACAGCTCGACCGCAAGCTGCACCTGCTCACCGCCGAACGCCGCCGGTTGGCCTGCCTCGAGGAGGAGCACCGGGCCGAGTGGGAGCGGACCTGCACCCTGGGGGCGACGTGGCTGGACCGGGTCGCGCTGCTGTCCGGCCGCGACGGCATACGCACGGCCAGGGGGTCCGGGTCGCTCCTGGCGCAGGTGCGCTGGACGACCACGGCAGGGGTCTCCTACCCCGTCATGGTCACGGTCAGCGAACCCAGCGCGACGGTCCCGGCCTACCACGCCACCACGGCCCTCGCTCCCGCCATCGCCGCCCACCGAGCCGCGGTCCGGGCCGGCGCGGCCCTCGGCGCGGCCCAGGCCGGGCTGCTGCGCCTGGACCACGAGATCGCCCTCACCCGACGCCGGCTGCGGGCCCTGGACACGCGGTGGGTGCCGCAGCTCGAGGAGTCGCTGCGGCTGCTCGAGGCGGCCCTGGAGCAGCTCGAGCGCGAGGACTGGGCCCGGCTGCGCACCAACGCCGACACGGCCTTTGGTCCCTAGCGACCCGATCCACCCCCGAGGAGGGTGGAGGCATGCCCTCCCCGACCGTGGAAAGCTCGACGCGTTCGGATCCACGCCGCGAGGTGCTCAGCCCGCCCAGGCTCACGCCGCTGCTCGGCGACTGGGAGAGCCAGCGCCGCACCTTCACCTGGGCGGCCGGCCGGGAGCTGCTCGACGGCTCCGACGACGGGCACCTCAACATCGCGCACGAGGCGGTGGACCGGCATGCCACGGGTCCGCTCGCCGACACGGTGGCCTTGCGCTTCCTGCACCGCCAGGAGGCCACGACCGAGCTGACCTACGCAGAGCTGTCGCACGAGACCGACGTCGTGGCGTCGGCGCTGCACCACCTGGGACTGGGCCGCGGCGATGTCGTGGCATCCCTGCTGCCCCGCAGGCCCGAGCTCTACCTCACCGTGCTCGGCGCGCTCAAGGCCGGAGTCGTGTTCTGCCCGCTGTTCCCGGCCTTCGGTCCCGAGCCGGTCCGCCAGCGGCTCTCCCTCGGGCGCGCCCGGCTGCTGGTGACCGACCGGGTGTCCTACGAGCGCAAGGTCGCACCGTTCCGCGACTCCCTGCCCCACCTGGAAACCGTGGTGGTCGTTGACGTCTCCGACGCCGCCTCGGACGACGCCTCGGACGACGCCTCCCACGACGCAGAGGCCGTGGACGGGACGACGAGCTGGACCGAGCTCGCCGAGGCCGGCCGCGAGGGTGTGCGGCGGCACGGCCCCCACCGTGCTCTCACCAGGCCCGACGAGCCCGCCCTGCTGCACTTCACCAGCGGCACCACCGGCCGTCCCAAGGGAGCCGTCCACGTCCACGAGGCTGTGGTCGCGCACCATGCGACCGCCCGGTTCTGCCTCGACCTGCGACCGGGCGACGTCTACTGGTGCACCGCCGACCCCGGCTGGGTGACCGGCATCTCGTACGGCGTGATCGGGCCGCTGACGCGCGGTGTCACGGTCGTCACCGACACGGCGGACTTCGACGCCCGACGGTGGTACCAGATCCTGCAGGATCAGCGGGTCTCGGTCTTCTACACCGCTCCCACGGCCCTGCGGATGCTGATGCGCCAGGGCGAGGATCTGGCCAAGAACTACACCTTCGCGGCGCTGCGGCACGTGGCCAGCGTCGGTGAACCGCTCAACCCCGAAGCCGTCCTCTGGGGCCTGCAGGCGTGGGGGCTGCCGGTGCACGACACGTGGTGGCAGACCGAGACCGGCGCGATCATGGTCAGCAACTACCCCGGTATGGCGATCCGGCCCGGTTCGATGGGACGTCCGGTGCCGGGGATCGAGGTCGCCGTCCTCGAGCGTGGGGCCGACGGCCGGGCGGCGGTCATCCGCGATCCCTCGGCCACCACCGGCGACCCCGCGGACGCCGGCGACGTCGCGGCTGCCACCGGCGAGCGCGTGACGGTCCTGCACGACCCGGACGTGGTGGGTGAGCTCGCCGTACGGCTCGGCTGGCCCTCGATGTTCCGCGCCTACCTCGACGACCCCGACCGGTATCGCCAGGCGTTCGCGGGAGGGTGGTACCTCACGGGGGACCTCGCCCGGATCGATGCCGACGGGTACGTCTGGTTCGTCGGTCGAGCCGATGACGTGATCAAGTCCGCGGGGCACCTCATCGGCCCGTTCGAGGTCGAGAGCGCGCTGATGGAGCACCCTGCGGTGGCCGAGGTCGGGGTCATCGGCAAGCCCGACCCCCTGGTCGGCGAGGTGGTCAAGGCGTTCGTGACGCTGCGCCTGGGTGTCGAACCGACGCCCACCCTCCGCCGCGAGATCCTGTCCTTCGGTCGGCACCGGCTCGGGTCGGTGGCACCCCGCGAGATCGAGTTCGACCCGGCCCTGCCCCACACGCGCAGCGGCAAGGTCATGCGGCGGCTGCTGCGCGCCCGGGAGCTCGGGCTGCCCGAGGGCGACGTCTCGACCGTGGAGGCACCGACATGAGCGACCCAGGTCCCACGACCGCGACCACCACCACCACCAACACCGATACCGCCCTCACCATGCTTCGCCAGATGATGCGGGTCCGTCGCTTCGAGGAGACCTGCGCCGAGCTCTACAGCGGGCGCCGCATCCGGGGCTTCCTCCACCTGTGCATCGGTGAGGAGGCGGTAGCCGTCGGGGTGGTCGGCGCCCTCAGGGAGTCCGACGCCGTGGTCTCGACCTACCGCGAGCACGGGCACGCGCTGGCCAGGGGGGTCCCGATGACGGCGCTCCTCGCCGAGATGTTCGGGAAGTCCACGGGGTGCAGCCACGGTCGTGGCGGGTCGATGCACCTCTTCGACACGTCGCGACGCTTCTACGGGGGCAATGCGATCGTCGCAGGAGGCATCCCGCTCGCGGTCGGCCTGGCCCTGGCCGACAAGCTCTGCGGGAGGGATGCGGTGACGACCTGCCTGTTCGGCGACGGCGCGTTCGCCGAGGGCGAGTTCCACGAGGCCGCGAACCTCGCAGCGCTGTGGCACCTCCCGGTGCTCTTCGCCTGCGAGAACAACCGCTACGCCATGGGGACCTCCCTGGCTCGCGAGCACGCCCAGACCGACCTGGCCGCGCGGGCGGCCGGCTACGGCATGGTGGCCTGGTCGGTCGACGGCATGGACGCGGTGGCCGTGCGCGAGGCGACGACGCGGGCCCTGGCCTACGTCCGCGACAGCGGCAGCCCGTGCTTCCTCGAGCTGCACACCTACCGCTTCCGGGCCCACTCGATGTACGACCCGGATCTCTACCGTGACAAGGCCGAGGTGAAGGACTGGCGTCGGTCAGACCCCATACCCGCCCTCGCGGCAAGCCTCACCGGGGCCGGCACGGTCACGACGGCGCAGCTCGAGGAGTGGGAGCGGGAGATCTCCACGGAGATCGCGGCGGCGACGGCTGCCGCGGACGCCGCGGAGCCAGAACCCGTGGCGGACCTGGAGCGCTACCTCACCACCGACGTCGAGTCGGCGCCCGACCCCGCGCCGGTCGCCGTGGGGAGGCAGCCATGACCCGCCGGGCCGCGACCCGGGACCGCCAGGGCGCGTCCGCCACCGCCCGCTCGACCGCTCCCCCGGCGACCACCACCTACCGCGAGGCCTTGCGCGCCGCGCACCGGGAGGCCATGCAGCGCGACCCGCGGGTGTTCCTCATGGGTGAGGACGTGGGTCGGTACGGGGGGTCGTTCGCGGTCAGCCTCGGGCTGCTGGCCGAGTTCGGTGAGGAGCGCGTGCGCGACACCCCGCTGTCCGAGGCGGGCTTCACGGGAGCCGGGATCGGCGCCGCCATCAACGGGATGCGCCCCATCGTCGAGATCATGACCGTCAACTTCAGCCTGCTCGCCCTCGATCAGGTGCTCAACAACGCGGCCACCCTGCGACACATGTCCGGCGGCCAGCTCTCGGTCCCCCTGGTCATCCGGATGACCACCGGGGCCGGACGCCAGCTGGCCGCGCAGCACTCGCACAGCCTCGAGGGTTGGTACGCGCACATCCCCGGGATCCGGGTGCTCGCGCCGGCCACGATCGAGGACGCCCGCGGCATGCTCTGGCCCGCGCTGCAGGACCCCGACCCCGTGGTGATCTTCGAGCACGGCTCCCTCTACAACCTCTCCGGCCCGGTGCCGGACCCGGCGACCACGGTCGACATCACCCATGCGGCGGTCCGCAGGACGGGCACGGACGTCACCCTCATCGCGCACGGTGGCAGCGTCAGCAAGGCACTGACCGCGGCGGATGTCCTTGCGGCGCAGGGCATCGAGGCGGAGGTGCTCGACCTGCGGGTGCTCCGCCCCCTTGACGACGCCGCCATCGCCGCCTCCCTGGCGCGCACCCACCGCTGCGTCGTGGTGGACGAGGCGTGGCGCTCCGGCAGCCTGGCCGCCGAGGTCTCGGCCCGGATCATGGAGCAGTCGTTCTGGGACCTCGACGCCCCCGTCGAGCGGGTCTGCTCCGTGGAGGTGCCGGTCCCCTACGCCCAGCACCTCGAGCAGGCGACCCTGCCGCAGCCCGAAGGCATCGTCGCCGCCGCCCTGCGGACGGTGGGCCCCCGTGGGTGAGTTCCGTATGCCGTCCCTGGGCGCCGACATGGAGGAGGGCATCCTCCTGGAGTGGCTGACCGAGCCCGGGGCGACGGTGCACCGCGGTGATGTCGTCGCCGTGGTCGAGACACCGAAGTCCGCCGTGGAGGTCGAGACCTTCGAGGACGGCGTCGTGGGTGACCTGCTCGTCGGTGAGGGTGAGACCGTCCCGGTCGGGACCGTGCTGACGACCCTGGGGGCAGCCGAGGCGAAGGCGCCGGAGCACCGTCCCCGGTCCGTCGCGGGGACGCCAGCCGGTGCTGGAGCCACCGCGCAGCAGCCGGCGGCCGGGCATCCGGCAGCGGAACGCGGCCTCACCCCGCCACAACGTCACCGCGCACGCCAGCAGGCGAACGCCCCGAGCCCCGAACGACCCGCCGAACGACCCCGTGAACGACCCGCCGAACGACCCCGTGAACGACCCGCCGAACGACCCGCTCAACGACCCCAGGAGCAGGCCGCTCGCGCCACCCGGCCGGCTCCCTCAGCGGCCGACCACGGCGTGGCTTCCACCGGGGCTCGCACCCGCCCCCCGGGCAGGCACCGGGTCTCACCGCTGGCACGGCGACTCGCCGAGGAGGCCGGCGTGGACCTCTCCAGGGTGGTGGGTACGGGTGCGGCCGGCGCCGTCCGCGCCGTGGACGTCCGCGGGGCCGTCATCCCCGCTGGAGCCGCAACCGCGGCACCCCCGGCCACCCCGGCGACACCGGGACCGCCGGCGGCGCGGCAGAACGGCTCCACCCCCGGTGCCACGACCCCACCGGGCCCACCGACGCACGCGGACGGCTCCGCCACCGACATGCGACGCAGCATCGCTGCCCTCATGAGCCGCTCGAACCGGGAGATCCCGCACTACCACCTGACCCTCACCATCGACGTCCAGGCCGCGGTCGACTTCGTGCACGCCCGGAACCGTGAGCTCCCCATGGGAGAGCAGCTGGTCACCGCCGCCCTGCTCCTGGTGGCCGCTGCCCGCGCCGCCAAGGAGGTGCCCCAGCTCAACGGGCACTGGGTGGACGACGGCTTCCGGCCGGCCTCCCGGGTCGACCTGGGCCTCATCCTGTCGCTGCGGGGCGGTGGCCTGCTCGTTCCGGCCATCGCTGATGCCGACCTGCTCGGCGCCGAGGCGATGATGTCCCGCATCCGCGAGCTGACCAAGCGGGCCCGAGCGGGACGACTGCGCGGCTCCGACCTGAGCACTCCCAGCATCAGCGTGTCCAACCTCGGCGACCAGGGCGCCGACAGCGTCCTCGGCGTCATCTACCCACCCCAGGTGGCGCTGGTGGGGTTCGGCGCCGTGGGGCAGCGGCCCTGGGCGGTCGGCGGGATGCTCGGTGTCCGGTCGCTCGTCACGGCCACGCTGTCCGGTGACCACCGCGCCACGGACGGGGCCACCGGCGCCCGCCTCCTGCGTGCCATCGACCGACTGCTGCAGAGACCGGAGGAGCTGTGACACCCGACGAGGCCCGAACCCTGCTGGACACCACGGTCCGCGAGATCGTCCCCGACGCCGACCTCGGCTCGCTTCCGGGCGACGCGGACCTGCGTGAGACCTTCGAGCTGGACTCCCTCGACTTCGTCGAGCTCGTCGAGAAGCTCAGCGCTCACGCCGGCTTCCGCATCGAGGACTCCGACGCCGACGCGCTGCGGACCCCCGAGTCGGCTGTCGCGTTCCTCGTCCGCGGACGCCGAGATGCAGGGTCGTAGGTCCATGGGCACCGGCTGCACCCACGTGGACCATCGATGGGACGAATGGTCGCTCGCGACCAGTACAGGAAGGAGAACACCGTGAAGCTCACCCTGGACACGCCTCCGAGGATGAACCAGTGGCGCGTCGTCGTGACCCTGTTCGAGCAGGGGGACGTCACCCACGCCCGCGCCGTGCTCTACGGCGACTCACCAACGCCCATCGAGGCCAACGGGAGCAGCACCCGCGGCCGGTCCGACGCTGCCATCCCTGAGATCGGCGACGAGGTCGCGGCGGCCCGCGCCCTGCGGCACCTCGCCGATCACCTGCTCGACGTCGCTGCCACCGACATTGAGCAGCTGACGGGCGAGCACGACGTCATGCTCCGGCCCCTGTAACCCACAGGGACAGGACCCGGACCAGGAAGGAGGTGGCTCGGATGACCGGCCACGCACGCACGATCGGGACCGGCGGCCTCTCCGAGGACCTCGACGGACCGCGGCGTCACCCCGGCGTCGTGCACCACCGGCACTGGCTCGCCGTGGATGCCCTGGCCTACGCCGTGGTCAACCTGCTGCTCGTCGCGGGGTGGATCGTCACCGAGGCCGCGTTCTTCTGGCCCGTCTTCCCACTGTTCGGCTGGGGCATCGCGCTGGTGGTGCACACCTGGGTCGTGCTGGTCGTCGCACCGACGAGGACCTGAGCCCTTCCGCGCCATACCCACCCGTGCGCCGAGTGAGCACGCCGAGTGAGCACGAAGTGTCGGTATGGCGCAGTGATGGCGACACTTCGCGCTCACTGAGCACGGTCAGTGGCCAGGTCGCGCCCCCGTGGCGGGGGGCCAGGATGGGGCCAGGAGTCCTGCGCGCGGTCAGGACAGCCGGACGAGCCGGCGGCTGGCAGCGGTGTCGCGCCCCAGCGCCTCGCGGCGGGCCCTGAGCTCGACGACGATCGCGCGTTGCCTGCCCAGCCAGAACGCGCGATGGGAGTCGGAGAGCGACGCCAGCAGGCTCTGGGTGCGCCCCCACCGCGACGCAGGTGTCTTGCGGATCATGTCCTCGGTGAGGGCCAGCTCCCGGACGAGCTCGCGGACCGACAGCTCCCCGAGGGGGACCGGCCCTGCATGCTCGTAGGTGGCACTGGACACCTCGTCCACGCGGGACACACTCATGTGCTGCTCCTGGTTCCTGTGAACATCGGTGAGGAACCCTGCGATCCTCCGGCGCTGCGGAACGCGTGCGCCTTGCCGTCCGGCCACAGCCGTCGGTCCTCCACCGACTTCGGGTCCGTCGCCGTTCACAGAACAGTGGACGACCTGTGAACGCAGATGGACAGGGACTTCGGTCCTGCTCTGCCCGGGACGTGCCCCCATCCCTCTTCTGCGGGGTCAGGAGGTCAGGACCTACGGCACTGTCACGCACGCGCAGCGGGGAATCGACTGGGTCGACAGGCCAAGGTGGCCTTCGGTAAGGAGAGAACGATGAGCACCAACACACCTGCACGCTCGACAGAACTCGGCATCCGGTCGCCGTTCGACGTGGCGCCCTGGGCTGACTTCGGGCCTTGGGCGTCTCGCATGGACGACCTCCTGCGCCAGGGCTGGCCGTCCGCCCTGTCCACCGGGGAGTTCACCCCCGGGGTGGAGCTGCATGAGTCCGATGGCGCCTTCCAGCTCGACGTCGACCTCCCCGGGGTGGATCGCAAGGACATCACCATCGATGTCAGCGGCCGCCGCGTCCGCGTCCACGGCACCAAGACCGGCAAGGGCCGCGAGGGCGTGCTCCGGCACTCCACCCGCATCTCCGGGTCGTTCACGTACGAGAGCGTCCTGCCCACCCCCGTGGACGAGTCCGCCGTCAAGGCAAGCCTCAAGGACGGCGTCCTCGAGGTCGTCCTGCCCAAGGCCACCGAGACCAAGACCACGCACATCGAGATCTCGTGACGACCGCGACCCTGAGGAGCCCGTCATGAAGGCACTCGTCTACCACGGTCCTGGGACCAAGGCATGGGAGGACGTCCCCGACCCCGTGATCCGCGCCGACACCGACGCGATCGTCAAGGTCGACGCCGTGACCATCTGCGGCACCGACCTGCACATCCTCAAGGGAGACGTTCCTGCCGTGACCGACGGCCGCATCCTCGGGCACGAGGCCGTGGGCACGGTCCAGGAGGTCGGGTCCGCGGTGAAGAACGTCAAGCCCGGAGACCGCGTCCTCGTCTCGTGCATCACCTCCTGCGGAGCCTGCCGGTTCTGCCGCGAAGGTCGGTACGGCCAGTGCCTCGGCGGCGGTGGCTGGATCCTCGGCCACACCACTGACGGCACGCAGGCCGAGAAGGTCCTCGTCCCCTTCGCCGACACCTCGACCTTCCTGGTCCCGGAGGGCGTGAGCGACGAGGAGGTCCTGATGCTCGCCGACATCGGGCCGACGGGGTACGAGGTGGGTGTGCTCAACGGGCGGGTCTCCCCCGGCGACACGGTCGCGGTGGTCGGCTCCGGCCCCATCGGGTTGTCCGTGATCATGGGCGCCAAGCTGTTCAGTCCTGCCCAGGTCGTGGCCATCGACATCGCCGACTCGCGGCTGGAGGCCGCCAAGCGGTTCGGGGCGGACGTCACGGTCAACCCGACCCGGGAGGATGCCCTGGCCGTGGTCAAGGAGCTGACCGACGGGCTCGGCGCCGACGTGGCCGTCGAGGCCGTGGGGGTGCCGGCAGCCTTCGAGCAGTGCACGGCCCTGGTCCGGCCCGGGGGCACGGTCGCCAACGTCGGGGTCCACGGCGAGTCCGCCGTCCTGCACCTGGAGGACCTCTGGATCAAGGACGTCACCATCACGACGGGGCTGGTGGACACGTACTCGACCCCCACCCTGCTGCGACTGGTGGCCAGCGGTCAGCTCGATGTCGCGCGGTTCGTCACCCACCGCTTCACCATGGACGCCTTCACCGAGGCCTACGACGCCTTCACCGACGCCGCCGAGACCCAGGCCCTCAAGGTGGTCCTGACCCCCTGACCGCACCCCCGACCGCGTGCCCTCAGCTCCCCACTGCGCCGGAGACCGTCTCCGCGACTGCGCCGGAGACCGTCTCCGCGGCGCGGCGGGCGGTCAGCTCCGGGCTGGCGGTGGTGTCCACCGTGACCGCGGACGGCCATGCCTGCCTCGCGCCGGCGAGCTTCATCCCCACGTCCAGATCCGCGTCGCTGTACTGGCTGGGCACGTGCTCGCGCCCTCGCAGGCGCGCCGCCACCACCTCGCGCGGCGCCGCGCACTCGAGACCCACGACCGGTGACCGCAGGTCGCTGCCGACGGCGTGGAACAGGTCGCGTTGCGCCACCGTCGAGAAGGAGGCGTCGACCACGACGGTCTCCCCGCGTCCCACGAGGTACCTCGCCTTGGCGGCGAGCGACCGGTAGGTCGCGTCGGTGCTTTCCTGCGAGTACAGCCCCACCCCGTACGGCTCCGGGTGGTGCACGTCCGGGCTCAGGCCCGCGAGCTCCTTGCGCACCCGGTCGGCCGAGAGCACGCCGACGGACAGCAGCTCCCCGAGTCGGTCGGCCGTCGTGGACTTGCCCGTCCCGGGAGCCCCACCGACCAGGACCAGGCGGGGAACACCGGCGCGCAGGTGCCGCACACCGATGGCCGCCAGCACCGCAGCCTCCCGGGCAGCCGCGTCCCTGGCCGCACCGGTGGACGTGCTCTCCCGGATGGCGGCGATCTTGCAGCGCATCACCGCCCGGTACGCCACGTAGTGGTGCGCCAACGAGGACGGCTCCACGGCCCCGGAGAACTCGTGGTAGTCCCGGACCAGCTGCGCGGCCACCGGCGCGGCCCCGAGCCGCTCGAGGTCCATCACCAGGCTGGCGAGGTCGTCGACCACGTCCATCCACCGCAGGGTGTCGTCGAAGTCGAGGCAGTCCAGCACACGAGGTCCCTGCGGCAGCAGGAAGATGTCGTCCGCGAGGAGGTCGCCGTGACCGTCGCGCACCCGACCGGTCCGCATCCGGTCCTCGAGGAGGGCGCGGCGGCCGGACACGTATGCCGCGCAGAGACGTTCGACCTCCGCGATCGTGGCCGTCGGCACGCCGCTCGGAGCGAGCTGCCGCAGCGCCTCGGTGTTCGAGCGCCACCGCTGCTCCAGCGCCTCCGGGCTGCCGCATTCGGAGATCTGCGCGTTGGTCCTGGCGCTGGAGTGGAAGCTCGCGACCTGCCTGGCGAGCTGGCGGACCGCCTCGGTGACGTCGGACCCCTGCCGGACCAGGGTCGAGAGCCTGCGGTCGTCGGGCATCCGCCGCATGACGAGGACGTGGTCGCGGGCGGTGCCCTGCTCGTCCACCAGGTCCAGTACCTCGACGTAGACGTCCGGGGTCATCCGTCGGTTGAGGACGAGCTCACGGTGACAGGCTGCTCGTCGGCGCTCTGCCGTGCTGAAGTCGAGGAAGCCGAGGTCCACGGGCTTCTTGACCTTGTAGGCGAACTCCCCACAGAGCAGGACGACCGCCGAGTGGGTCTCGCGCACCTCCGCGGCAGCGGCCGGCGGCAGGACCGCCGGCTGCGCGGCTCCCGCGACATCCGCCGAGGGCTCGGTCACGGCTCCAGTGTCGTTCTCGCGACCCGGGGGCAGCAGGGACCTTGGACTCTGTGCCACGGTCCGCTCCGCGACCGACGCTGTGGCATGCCCGAGACAGCTTCACCCCCGCCCATCGTGGTCGGCCTCGACGGCCAGGACCACACGCGTGACGCCCTCGACTGGGCCCTCGCCGAGGCCGTCCGTCGACGGTGCGGGATGCACCTGGTCCACGGGAGGTCCGTGCCCGTGCAGGGACCGCACATCGAACCCCTGATGGCCACCTCCGACGCCGTGGCGAAGCGGGTCCTGACGGAGGCCACGCAGCGCATCCGAGGCGTGTCCGGCGCGATCGAGGTCACCACGTCCACGGGCATCGGCAGCCCCGCCGCGCTCCTCGTCGAGGCCTCCCGGAGCGCCCAGCTCGTCGTGGTGGGGGCCCGTGGCCGCGGAGCCCTCGCCAGCGCATTCCTGGGGTCGACCTCACTCGACGTCGCGGCCCACGCGCACTGCCCGGTCACCGTGGTGCGAACGCTGCCGCCGACGTCCGACCCGGGCGAAGGTGTGGTGGTGGGCTATGACACCTCCGACCTCAGCGACGCCGCGCTGGGCGAAGGGTTCCGGCAGGCCGAGCAGCGGGGTCTGCCCCTGACCGTGGTCCACACCTGGACCGTCGAGTACGCGGACACGGGCATGGTCGTCCTCGACCCGGACGAGCTCCGCAGCCGCTTGGGCGACCAGGTCACGACCGCGACCGAGGAGGCCGTCGCGGCCTGGTCCGAGAAGTACCCACAGGTCCGGGTCCGTTCGCGGGTGCTCGACGCGCACCCGGTCTCCGCCTTGGTGGAGGCCTCGCGCGACGCTGCCCTCGTCGTCGTCGGCAGCCGCGGCCTCGGCGGCTTCCGCGGCATGCTGCTGGGCTCGGTCAGCCAGGGGGTGCTGCACGGGGCCCACTGCCCGGTCATGGTCGTGCGCCCGTAGAGCGAGGACGCCCTCCTCACTCAACAGCCGCGACGTCAGCGGCCCTGACGTCAGCGCTGCACAGGGCGATGGCCGTCAGGGCGGTGCGTTCGTCGTCGAACCGGGGCAGGTCGCTGCGTCGCCGGTGCCCGTGCTTGTCACCCGTCCCGTCATCGACCAGGACGAGCTGGATCTCGCGGTGGTGCTGCGCAAAGACGTGCACGACGCGGTCCAGCTGCCGAGGATGCAGGTGACGGGTCTGGTGCAGGGCCAGGACGACCACATCGACCCCGGGCTCGACCCCGGGCTCGACCCCGGACTCGGCCGAGAGCGTCTCGAGCACCTCGGCCACCGCGGACGCGGTCACGTCGCGGTCCAGGGCCAGCACCGCCAGCTCCGGGACGCCGTGGTCGACGCGGTCGTGCGCGACCGCGGGGTCGTTGGTGACGATGACGACCTTGGGGACCGACCGCCACCCTGCCCTGGCACGCAGGGTTGCGAGCTCGACGAGGTCGCGGTCCGTGGGCACCGTGTGCAGGCTGGACGACCCGCTGTCGCCCACGACGGTCGAGTCCACCAGCGAGACCACCACCGGCGCGCCAGAGGTACCCAGGCTGCCGGCCAGGTGCGTCAGGTCGCCGCTGCTGGTCCCCCCGCCGACGACGAGCACCAGCGAACCGACCCCGCACTGGTGCGACATCCACGCAGCGGTCTCACCGGCCCCCAGTCCCGCGGCCGCCCCTAGCTCGAGGGCCAGGTGGACGTCGACACCGCGACGCACGAGCCGCTCGACCAGTGCCACGGCCCTGCCGTGGTCCCCGACCACCGCCACCCCCTCGCTCCTGGGACGCAGGCGCTCCCCGAGGCCGGGAGGCCCCAGGCACCAGGAGCCGAGGACCAGTCGCGCTGCCGGACCTGCGACCCGCATACCGGCCGCCTCCGCGGCACGGACCGCGGCGCACACGTCCTCGGTGGCGATCTCGGGCTCCCCCGCGGTCACGACCGCGGCTTCGACGCCCGCCTCCAGCGCATCCCGCAGCACGTCGTCCACGCCCTCGCCCGCGGCGACCACCACGACCTCGGCTCCCACGTATGCGGCGGAGCCACCGCCTGCCGGGTGGGCCCGGGCGTGGCGCACCGGGACGACGTCGCCCACCGTCACCGCCCGGGTCGCCCCTGCAGGGTCGTCGCCGACCTCGCCGTCGACCACCACCACCCCGGCCGGGTCGAAGAGCGGGCGCAGGAACTCCCGACCGGCGATCTCCTCCCGGCGCCGGTGTGCTCGACGCAGCCCCTCGTCGCCGTCGAGGTCGACGGTCACCGAGGTCACCGAGGCAGCTCCCTGCGCGTCCAAGGACACGCCCACGGGCAGCCCGAGGTGGTGCAGCACGTCCAACATCTGGTGGTTCGTGCTGAGGACCTCCCCCGTCAGCCGGTGCAGGCCCAGTGCCCTGCCCCGCTCCACCAGTCCCTCGAGCAGCAGGGTCCCGACACCGTGGCCCTGCACCTGGTCGCCGACGGCCATGGCGAACTCCGCGCAGCTCGGGTCGGTGCGGTGCAGCGACCCCACCGCGATGACGGCGCCCCCACTCGTCGCCACCAGGGTGGCCAGGGTCCGGTTCGCATCGAAGAGCGCGGCGGCATACTCCCCGGTCTGGGGGGCGGCCGACAGGAACCGTTGGTACCGCGACCGCACGGACAGCCCCCGCAGGAGTCGCACGATCGCGTCGAAGTCGTCGAGGTGCGCGCTGCGGATCTCCACCGGTGCCCCGTCGCGCATGAGTGCGGTCCCACCCACTGCGGCCTCCCGCCCGATGTCCCGACGTTCCGGTGCCCTGGGTCCCGACGTCCTGGGCCCACTGTGCCCACTGTGGGCGCGCGGCGTCCGGGCCCTTGGTCCCGCTGCGAGGTGCCGGGACCATGGTCCTCACGGGGCGGCCGGATCTCCCTGTTCACTTGGCGGTGCAGGGTGACCAAGTCCCTCCAGGAACAGGAATCCGGTATGCACTCCAGCACGTCGACGACACGCCAGCGCAGCGATGCGGACAGTGTGTCGTTGGACCACCTTCCCCTGCGCGAGCTGTTGCAGCGCCTCGCCGCCTCCGAGGAGACCCTGCGGGTCACCCAGCACAGGAGGCCGGAGGCCGAGGCCCCGCACGAGCAGCAGGCAGCCAGGGAGACGGGTGCCAGGATCACCTCGGAGCTCGAGCGCCGCCGGCAGCAGCGTCGTCGCGACGAAGGCCGGCGTCGTTCGGCGGCGTGGCCGCCTCCCCCCTGGTGACGACCGCGGACGCAGCAGTGAGCTCCTTGCGTTGAGAGCCGACGCTGTTCGTCGTCGACGCCTCACCACGTGGTCGGCACCTCACCAGCCAGTGAGGACGGCGACTCCGGTGACCCGACCGCCGGCCAGGTCGTCGAGCGCCGTGTCCGCGTGCAGGAACGGGTACTGCGTCACGGTCGCACGCAGGCCCAGCCGACCGGCGAGACGCAGGAAGTCCTCGCCGTCCGCGCGCGTGTTGGCCGTCACCGAGACCACCCGCTTCTCGAGGAAGAGGTGGCGGCGGTAGTCCAGCGACGGGACGTCGGTCATGTGGATGCCGGCCAGGACCAGGCAGCCCGCGCGGTCGAGCGCCTCGAGGGCGACCGGCACCAGCTCGCCGACCGGCGCGAAGACGATGGCTGCGTCCAAGGACACTGGCGTTGGGTCGAAGGCATGCCCGGCCGACGCCACGCCGAGCGACAGGGCCAGGTCGCGGGCCGCCTCGCCACGGGTGAGGACGTGCACCTCGGCACCCTGCGCCAGCGCCAGCTGGGCAGTGAGGTGCGCGCTGGCACCGAACCCGTAGAGGCCGAGTCGACCTCCCGGCGGCAGCTGCGCACGACGCAGTGCGCGGTACCCGATGATGCCGGCGCACAGCAGAGGTGCAGCCTCCGCCGGCGTCAGGAGCTCAGGCACGCGATAGGCGAACGCGGCAGGCACCGTCGTGTACTCCGCATACCCTCCGTCGTGGTCCCATCCCGTGAATTCCGCACGGGGACAGAGGTTCTCGTCTCCGCGGCGGCACCAGCGGCACACCCCGCACGTCCGACGCAGCCAGGCGACCCCGACCCGGTCCCCCGTGGCGAACCTCCCACCCGGGCGCGCGTCGACCACGGTGCCGACCACCTCGTGCCCAGGGACGACGCGTGCTCGCCGGACCTCGAGGTCCCCGTCGGCCACGTGCAGATCGGTGCGGCAGACCCCGCACGCCTCGACGCGGACCAGCACCTCGTCCACGCCGGGCACGGGCACGGGGCGCTCCCCCAGACGTATGCGGCCGGGCTCGCCGGGATGCCCCGTCACCTCCCAGGCGCGCACGGGACCACTGCTCGCCCGCTCACCCACCGGACCCGGCCTCCCGACCGGCGACGGACGGCGCGGTCGGCGGAGGGCGGTCGCCGTGCACCACGAGGACAGGACACGTGGCATGGGCGGCGCACGCCGCGCTCACCGAGCCGAGCAGGAGGCTGGCGAAACCACCCTGTCCACGGCTGCCGACCACGAGGGCCACGGCGTCGGCACTGAGGTCCAGCAGCACGCGGGCGACATTGCCCTGCTCGAAGCGGACCTCGACGCCGGGTGGCAGGTCGTTGCCGTACACGTGGGCGACGACGTGGCGGACCTCGGTGTGGACGATCTTCTCGGGGTCCCAGTCGGGCGGCAGGGCGCTCCATCCCTCGCCCACGAGCCCGAAGGCGGAGTAGGCCTCCCACACACCGACCACGAGGGTGCGCGCCCCCGAGGCGGCAGCCAGGTGGGCCCCCCACCGCAGGGCCAGGACGCTGGACTCCGACCCGTCCACCCCCACCACGACCACGGGTTCCGCCGCGCCCGCGCCTGCCCGCTCCCCCGGTCCTGCCTGCCCTGCCTGCCCTGTCTGCTCGACCTCGCTCATCCCCAGATCCCTTCCGGTACGCGGCACGGCATCCCGCAGGGCGGGCGCGTCCGACGACGGTGTGGAGCGGCCCCGCAGCCGACCCAGGACCACGCTAGGGGCCGCTCGGCACGGTCCCGGGGACCAAGGTCACCCCCTCTCGGCGACCACCAGGAACTTGCGGATGCGTCCTCGGCGGAGCCATTCACCCCACAGCCGGTGCGCGACCAGCAGCTCGTCGAGGACCGTGTCGGGCACTTGATCGCGGATCCAGTCCGCATGTGCCACAAAGGCATTCACCAAGGAGTCGACGGTCGCCTGGTGCGCCTTCGTGCAGTCGGACTGCCACCTGACCCGCAGACCCGCAGTCCCCAGGCAGCACACCAGCTGCTCCCTGGTCATCGGCCAGACCGTGTCGGCGGCCGGCATGAGCGCACGCTCGGCCTCGGTCAGCGGGTGCCCCTCCTCGACGGTGAACGCGAAGCGTCCGCCGGGAGCAAGGGCGGCGGAGACCGCCCGGGCCAGCGTGGCCTTGTCCGCGAAGGCCAGCATCGTCTCGAGCAGGAGGACCACGTCGAACTGACCGGCCGGCAGCGGCGGGACGTGCGAGACCTCGAAGCGACAGTTCTCCGGGCCCCGGCGTCGAGCCACCGCGATCGCCTCCGCGCAGCCGTCGACCCCGAGGTAGGTGCAGCACAGCTCCCGGGCGATGAGTCGTCCGGGGCCGGCCACCCCACAGCACACGTCCAGCACCGACGTCGTGGGTCCGATGCCGGCCCGCGCGGCGAGCATCCTGATCTCGCTGGCCCGCATGAAGCTCTCCTGGCCGACGTACTCGCCGGGTTCGTACGCTGCGAGGCGTGCCGGCAGCAGCGCTGCCTCCAGCCGCACCGTCGGGTCCGGGGTCACCTGGGTGCCTTGCCGAAGGCACCCAGGAAGCGGTCACGGAACAGGTCCATCCGCCACACCGGCGCCCCCGCCCCGGGACGCAGGCCGTCCTGCCAGCCCCAGCCAGAGATCCGGGAGATGACCTCGGGGTCACGGGCGACCAGGGTGATCGGCACGTCATGGTTGCCCCCGTGACCGCTGACGATGGTCGCCGGTTGGTGGTCGCCGACGAGGACCAGCACGAGGGAGTCGCTGCCGTACCTCTCGACGAACGAGATGAGCGCCGTGAGGGAGTACTCGATGGAGGCCATGTAGGCGGCCGGGACCCGGTCGCGGTGGCTCCACAGCTCCCCCGCCGTCTGCGCACCGTCGTGCATCCCAGCGAACACCGAGCCGTCACCGAGGCCGTCCCAGGCGAGCATGTGCGGCACCGGCGCCCACGGACCGTGACTGGACGCCAGGTCGACCTCGGCCATCAGCGGGGGACGCTTGCTCGGGGCGAGCTCGAGGCGCTGGAAGGCCTGCAGCGCATACTGGTCCGGCATCATCGAGAAACCGAAGCCCGGGCCCGCGTACCCCAGGCTCGAGCTGTCGTAGACCGTGTCGAAGCGGTAGTGGGCGCGGCCCTGGGGCCAGGCTCCCCGGTCCGAGGGCAGCAGGGCGACGGTCCGCCAGCCCGCGCGTCCGAAGGCGCTGGTGAGACTGGTGCGGTCACCAGCCAGCAGCCGGTCGTAGCTCGACTGGTTGTCGACCCACACGCCCGACTGCAACGTCGAGTGGGCCAGCCAGCTGACCCCGCCGAAGGTCGGTGACGTGAGGAAGGCGCTCCGCGCTGCATACCCGGAGGCCCTCAGCTGCCGGGAACCCGCGTCGAGCACGCGCTGGACACCGGCCGAAGCCTGCCCCTGCACGGCGACCCGCCCGTAGCTCTCGACGAACGCGAGGACCACGTCCTTGCCCCGGAGCGCGGAGAGGTCGCCGGGTGCGGCCCGGCGGTAGGGGTCGACGCGCACGGCGGCGTCGAACCTGCGCTGCTCGGCCAGGGAGGAGGACACGGCCCGCACCTCCCCCTCGGCGAAGCGCACCGTGTCGGCGGCCGCGAGGGGCTCGCGCGGCGCGATGCCGAGTCCGCTCACGGCCGCCACGGACCACACCGCGGTGAGCCCCAGGACCGCCACTACGGACGTCCCGCGTCGTCGCTGGACCAGTCGCACCGCTCGCCCCACGGACAGGGGTGTGCCGACGAGGAGGAGGACGACGAGCAGCACTGCTGCGACGGCGGCACCTCCTGCGGCCACCGACCCGAAGGACGCACTGACGAAGTCCACTGCCGGCCCCAGGTGCGCAGCATCGGTCACGGGGTCGAAGGGCCGGCCGAGGACCCCGACCGACACCAGCCCGGCGACCTTGAGCGCGGTCAAGAGGCCGAGCAGCACCCCCACCAGCCACACCAGCACCCGGGTCGGTCGCCGCGGCAGCGTCAGCGCCATGGCGGCCAGGGCGACCGCCTCGACGGGGACCTGCACCAGGGCCGACGGTGTCAACCGATCCGGGGTGTCCGGAAGCACCAGCGCGGTCCACACGAAGGCCAGCGCCAGGCAGTCCACCAGCAGCGCCGCCAGCCGTCGTCGGGGCGCCTCGTCGTCCTGGGGGGACGCAGGACGGGTCCGGGTCGAGGGCGCGGAACGCACGGCTACACCGGCTCGATTCGGGCCCGGGTCGGCGCCCGGGCCGGCGCCATGGGGGTCGCTCCGAGGCTGGCCGTCTCCTCGGCGGTGACGACGCGGTGGCGCCACGACCACCAGACGTCACGGCCGAACGACTCGACGAGCAGGGCGAGGCCCACGACGAGGGCACTGGTGGAGAGCCAGCGCGGCTGGACGTCCGCGGCCGCGAGCGTCAGCACGATGCCCGTGGACGCGGTGACCACCTTGCGCCAGAAGCGGTACGGGAGCCGCGCCCGCAGCCACGGCACACCACAACCGGCCACGGCGAACGCGTACCGCATCAGCCCCGCGGAGAGGATCCACGCGCCGAAGGTCGGGGTGACGTAGACGCTGAGCACGAGGATGAGGAAGGCGTCCACCTCCCCGTCGAAGCGGCTCCCGAAGGCGGAGCAGGTATGGGTGCGCCTCGCGACCCAGCCGTCCAGGGCGTCCAGGGCGAGGGCCACGACCGCGATCGGCACGAACAAGTGGGTGTGGACCTGGTGCACGAGGGCGTCCGCGGTCAGGGCCGCCAGGCCGCAGGCGAGCATGGCCCGGGTGAGGGTGACGACGTCGGCCGGACCCGGCCCGCGCGCGCCGGTCCGGTGCAGCGCCACGGCGACGACCGGGTTGAGCAGGGCGCCGCAGAACAGGCCCACGCCCCAGCCCGCAGCCGTCAGGCCCACCGATGCCCAGACCGCCGCGAGCAGCATCGTCAGCGCGACCAACCCGACCTCGGGGAGCCGTCGAACCGTCAGCACAGCGCCTCCCGAGTAAGGGACGTCCGACCGTTCCGGGCGTTCAGCATCTACTACGGTCGGGGCTGGCGATCGGTTCATCGAGGTGGCCCGGGGAGGTCAGGTGACGCAGGAGCACGGCCGGGCCAGCGCTGGCTGGCTGGCCCTGCGCGAGGCCGCGGATGCGGCTGCCCGCTCGACCGAGCTCGTTGACGAGCTGCGCCGACAGCTGCCGCGCGACGGGCTCGTCGTCCACGACCTCGGTTGCGGCACCGGGTCGATGGCCCGCTGGCTGGCCGTCCGCCTGTCCGGGCCGCAGCACTGGGTCCTGGTCGACCGCGACGTCGAGCTGCTCGCCGTCGCTGCCGGCAGCGCCCCGCAGCGGTCGCTCGCGGGCGCCCCGGTCACCGTCGAGACCCGCCACAAGGACGTCACCCGGCTCCCGCCGCACGAGCTGGGTCAGGCCGGGCTCGTGACCGCGTCCGCGCTGCTCGACATGATGACCGGTATGGAGCTGGACCGCTTCGTCGCCACCGTCGCCGGCGCGCGCTGCCCGGCACTCATCGCGCTGAGCGTCACCGGGCACGTCGACCTCGAGCCGCCCGACCGGCTCGACGTGCGGGTGGCCGAGGCCTTCAACGCCCACCAGCGGCGCAGCGTCGAGGGACACCGGCTGCTCGGGCCCGATGCGGTCGGCCGCGCCGTGGACGCCTTCACCGAGCTGGGCCGCGAGGTCGTCGTGCGACCGAGCCCGTGGCTGCTCGGTCCCGGGCAGCAGGACCTCCAGCAGCAGTGGCTGGCCGGGTGGCTCCGGGCCGCGCGCGAGCAGGATCCGCGCCTCACGGCCGAGGCCGACGCCTACGCGCGACGTCGGCTCGCCGAGTCCGCCGAGGGCGTCCTGCGGGTCACCGTCCACCACCAGGACGTGCTGGTCCGCCCTTGACCGGACCCGCCTGACCCGTGGCCGCTCAGCCCTCGCCGTAGCGCGGCGACAACGCGTACCTCAGCAGGGCGACGTCGTCGACCTGCTGGACCTGCGCCAACGTGGCCCGACGGGCCACGGTCCAGGGAAAGGTCCCCTCGTCGACGAACCTCGGGGCACAGGCGTCCCCGACGAAGAACGGCGCCACGACCAGCTGCAGCTCGTCGGCCAGGCCTTCGCTGAGGAACTGGGTGTGCACCCTGCCACCACCCTCGACCATCAACCGACCGATGCCCCGCGCACCCAGCTCCTCGCCCACGTGGCGAAGGTCGACGGAGTCCCGGGCCACACCGGCACCGAGGACCGTCGCGACCCCGCCGAGCCGGTCCCGGGTGGCCGCCAGCGCGTCGCGCGAGCAGAAGACGAGCTTTTGGACGTCGCCGGTGACGAAGAACTCCGCCCCCGGGTCGAGGTCGCCCCCGCCCGTCACGGTCACCTTGACCGGTGACGGCGAGTGCCCTCGAGCGACCCGTTCGGCACGTCGCCCGGCCGAACGCACGAGCAACCGGGGGTTGTCGTTCCGGATGGTCGCCGCACCGACGAGGATCGCGTCCGAGGCCGCTCGTTCACCGTCGACGCGGTCGAAGTCGGCCGCGTTGGACAGCTGCAACCGCCCGCCGGACGCACTCCCCAGGTATCCGTCCAGGGACATGCAGCAGCTCAGCAGGGTGTACGGACGGTCAGCCACCGGGCACCCTCCGATCTCTGCGGATCACGTGTGCCAGCAGGACGATCGCCCCGGGCAGCGCCCCGACGAAGACCATCACGCCGTAGACCACGGCGGTGGCGACACCCTGCTGGGCGCCGAGGCCCCCGGCGCCGAACGCCCAGGCCGCGGCACCCTCCCTGGGACCCCACCCGGCGACGTTGGGCAGCCCCATCGCGAGGATGACGAGCAGCGCCAGGGGCAGGACCTGCACCGTCGCCCCGCCGGTCCCGGCCGTCCGGGCGGCGACGAAGAAGGTCAGGACGTGGCACGACAGGGCCACGGCCGACGCCAGCAGGATCCAGGACCAGGAGTGGCGTGAGACCCCGACCGCCCGGACGTCGGCCCGTACCCGGCTCACCGCCGACACCGAAACGGACGGGGGACGTCGTCGGAAGACGAGAACGACACCGAGTAGCGCCAATGTGACTGCCACAAGAGCGATTCCGGCCGTCCGTGCCCCATCCCGCACCGGCGACGGCAGGAGGACCAGCAGGGCACCGGCCGTGGCCAGGAGCACCGCCTGACCCGCCGCGCGGTCCCAGAGCACCGACCGGAGCCCACTGCTCGTGTCCTGCGCGCCTCGTCCGTGGCGCACGGCCCGGTCCACGTCACCGAGCACCCCGCCCGGAGTGGCGAGGTTGACGAACTGCGACCGGTAGCAGGCGGCCACCGCCGAGGGCAACGACACCGCGACCCCCAGACCCCTGGACACCAGCATCCACCGCCAGGCGCAGCACAGGGTCGTCACGACGGCCAAGCCGGTCCCCGCCACCAGTGACCAGACGTCGACCTGCGCGAACCCGGCGAGGAAGGGTCCTGTGCCCAGTCGCCACACCAGCACACCCAGGACGCCGACCGCAGCCAGCCGGCGCAGCCGGGTCCAGCGGCCCCGTCGCGGCAAGGTCCAGCCGCGTGACCGAGGGCCCGCGCGAAGGAGGGAACCGTCCACTGGTGGACACCACCTTCCGTCGCGGGGACTCTCGGTGGATACGACGGATGACGTGCCATCCCGGTTCAGCCTGCTTCAGGGCTCCCGATCGAGGGGTCACGGCGCCACCGCGCCCAGGAGCTCGCCGATGCGGTGGGCGGTCGTGGACCAGGGCACCAGGGTCGACCGCCGGTCCCCCGCGGCCCTTCGCAACCGTCGACGGAGCTCCGCGTCGGCCAACCACGCCCTGATCGCGTCGGCGAACGCGTCGACGTCGCCTCCGGGCACGAGCAGTCCCGGCCTCGTGCCGTCGGGGGCCCGACCGACGGCCTCCGGGACCCCGCCCACCGAGGCAGCCACCACCGGCAGGCCCCTCGCCAAGGCCTCGGTGAGGACCAACCCGTACGTCTCCAGGCGGGAGGCGAGGACGAGGACGTCTGCGTCGGCATACAGGCGGGCGAGCTCGTCCGCCCCGCGCGGCCCCACGAAGTCGACCCGGCCCGCGATGCCGCTCCCGGCGGCCTGGCGGACGAGCCCCTCGTGGAACGGCGCGTCGAGGTCGACGGCGCCGGCGCAGGTCAGTCGCCACGGGAGGTCCCGCACCCGCGTGAGCGCCCGCAGCAGGTCGTCGTGCCCCTTGGCCGGGACCACGGCTGCGACGCACAGCAGCGCGCCCCCTGTCGGCGTGCCGTGGGCCGGCTCCGCGGGGTCCGCCCCCGGCTGCGCGACGTGCAGGCAGGAAGGGTCCAGGGGGTATGCGGCGAGCAACCAGCGGCGCGTCCACTCGCTGGTCGTCACGATGGCTCTGGCCTTCGACAGCACGGCGTGCTCGGCGCGGCGGGTGCGCCCGTCGGCGCCGGTCCCCGGCGCGGCTCCCAGGGGTAGGTGGACCAGCACCACGATGTGCAACCGGTTCGCCTGTGGCACAACGGCTTCGGGCAGTCCGCAGGCTACGAGGCCGTCGAGTACAACGACCGAACCGTCCGTCATTCCAGCCAGGACCGTGGCGAGGCCGTCGCGGCGCTCCTGGTCCGGACGTGGCCAGCACCCCGAGAGAGCGTGCACGCGGACGGTCCACCCGTGGCCGGGGAGCTCGGCGCAGACCCGCCGGTCGTAGGTGTTGCCCCCGCTCGGTCTCGACGGGTCGTCGACCGCGTCGGGGACGACGACGTGGACCGTCCTCACAGGTCTCGTTCGTAGCTGGCCCAGGCCACGTGGGACTCCCGCAGGGTGACCGCGATCCCGGCGAGCTCCCGAGCGCCCGCGCCGAGCTCGCCCGCTCGGATCCTGGCGACGAGGGCATCGGCGACCACCCGGGCGAGCACCTCGGTGGTCGTGTTGACACCCGCGAGGTCGGGTTCGTCGTCGAGGTTGCGGTAGGTCAGCCGGCCGATGACCGCTCGGAGCTGCTCGGTGGCCCGCGCGATGTCGACGACGACGCCGTCGGGGTCGAGGGAGGGCCGACGGAAGGAGGCGTCCACGACATACGTCGCGCCGTGGAGCCGTTGGGCGGGCCCGAAGGCCTCACCTCGCAGGCTGTGGGCGACCATCAGGTGGTCGCGGACGGTCACGGTGAACATGGCTGCTCCTCGCCGTAGCTGATCGTGTGGCAGATGGCGGGCAGGCTGCCGTCGGCCAGCCGCGCCAGGACCGCCGGCAGGTCCTCGAAGCGCGACCGACCGGTGATGAGCGCGTCGAAGGCCGGGTCGCGCAGGAGGTCCAGCGCGATCGCACGGCGGTCGGCGTGCGACCGCCTCGACCGCCTCGCGTTGGCCACCTCCCCCACCTGGCTGGCGCGGATGGCCAACCGGCCGGAGTGGAACGCGCCGCCGAGGGCGAGCTGGACGTCGCGGTCGCCGTACCAGCTGAGCTCGAGGACGGTGCCGTCGGCGACCAGCAGCTCCAGGGACAGCTGCAAACCCGCCGACGTGGCGCTGGTGTGGACGACCAGGTCGCAGGGGGCGACCACCCGGGCGGCGTCCGTCGCCAGGGCGAACCCGACACCGAGGGCCGACGCGACCTCGACGCGGGTGGGGTCGACGTCCACGAGGGTGACGCCCACACCCGGGATGCCGGCCAGCAGGCGCGCGACGCAGCACCCCACCATCCCCGCCCCGACGACCGCCACGGTGTCACCGACGAGGGGCGCCGCGTCCCAGAGCGCGTTGACGGCGGTCTCGACCGTCCCGGTGAGCACGGCTCGCTCGGCCGGGACTCCGTCCGGGACGACCGACACCGCCTCGGCGGGCACGACGTAGGCGCTCTGGTGCGGGAACAGCGAGAAGACGGTGCGGCCGAGCAGCTGCGGCGGTCCCTCCTCGACGATCCCCACATTGAGGTACCCGTACTTCACCGGCCAGGGAAAGTCACCGTCCTGAAAGGGAGCCCGCATGACGGCGTACTGGCTCGGCGGCACCTGACCGCGAAGGACGAGGCGCTCCGTGCCCTTGCTCACCGCGGTGTGCAGGGTGCGGACGAGGACGTCGCCGGGCCCGGTGGGCGGCAGCTCGGCCGGCCGGATCTCGGCCGCGGAGGGGCCCACCGTCCACAACGCGCGCACAGCACGGGGCACAGGCCGACTGTAGCGCTCACCCGACCACCGTCAGCCGCCTTCGGTCACCCGCGTTCGGTCACACCCGGGCGGTGAACGCCGAGCGGCTCTGTGCCGTCCTCTCTGGAGTCCCACGCACACCGCGCGGTCACGACGGAGAAGGGGAAGGTCATGAAGATGCGGATGCTTGCCGCGGTCGGGCTGCTGGTCTCAGGGGCGGTCCACCTCTGGCTGTGGTTCGACGGATACGGCTCCATCGCGGTGATCGGGCCGGCCTTCATGGTGAACGCCGTGGCGGCCGTCGTCATCGCCGCGCTGGTGCTGCGCTGGGCGCACTGGGCGCCACTCCTGCTCGCCATCGGGTTCGGCGTCTCGACGCTGGCGGCGTTCGTCACCTCGGCCACCGTCGGGCTGTTCGGCGTCCACGAGCGCTGGACCGGAGGGGCGGTGCTGACGGCAGCGGTCTCCGAGGTCGTCGTGGTCGTCGCGTCGGTGATGGCTCTCGCTCACGAGCACGGTGT